>NZ_JBHSMZ010000033.1:0-782 GCF_042656905.1 Massilia aerilata | reverse complement strand
GAATGGCAAGTCGAACGTCACCGTCACCACGGCCGGCACCTGCGGCAAGGCGACCATCTCGCCGGGTAACGCGGTGACCGGTTGGACCAAGTACAGCGGCAACATCTGGAGTGCGCCGATCGCCTTCACCCCGGTCCAGGTCGCCATCAGCGGCGCACCGATGAGCAAGGCCCACTGGCCGAACTCGGGCTGGGCCACCTCGACCTCGGGCATGCCGAGCAGCGACCTGAGCGGCGCCAACATGGTCTACCTGGACAACCAGTCGGTCGCCAAGATGCAGGCGCTCACCAGCAACAGCGTCAGCAGCGCAAAGCCCTTCTACGTCGAAGGCAAGCTGTGGATGCTCGACACCGCCAGCGAATGGGCGGTGCAGAACGGCCGCCTGTATATCTGGACCGCCGACGGCCAGAGCCCCGAGGGCCGCGCCTGGGCCTCGCCGAGCGCCAACGGCATCAATGCCGATAACTCGAGCGGGATCACGGTGAACAACATCAAGATCTTCGCCGCCAACAACGGCATCAGCGCCAACACTGCGAAAACCTTGAAGGTGCTCAATACCGACATCGTCAACAGCGAAATGGACGGTATCTGGGCCAGCGGCAGCACCGGCTTGACGGTCGACCAGAGCAGCGTGACCAACTCGCGCCGCAACGGCATCGACGGCTGGTATTCGATCGTCGGCGCCAAGGTGACCAACACGACTGTCAGCAACAGCGGCACGGTCGGCATGACCACGCCGAGCGACGGCGGCATCTTCTTCGGCGACGGTTCGGACAACCTGA
>NZ_JBHSMZ010000031.1:0-520 GCF_042656905.1 Massilia aerilata | reverse complement strand
GACACAGGTGGGCGAGATGAGTATTCTAAGGCGCTTGAGAGAACTCGGGAGAAGGAACTCGGCAAATTGGTACCGTAACTTCGGGATAAGGTACGCCCCGGTAGCTTGATTGGTTTACTCCATGAGGGTGAAAGGGTTGCAATAAACTGGTGGCTGCGACTGTTTAATAAAAACACAGCACTCTGCAAACACGAAAGTGGACGTATAGGGTGTGACGCCTGCCCGGTGCTGGAAGATTAAATGATGGGGTGCAAGCTCTTGATTGAAGTCCCAGTAAACGGCGGCCGTAACTATAACGGTCCTAAGGTAGCGAAATTCCTTGTCGGGTAAGTTCCGACCTGCACGAATGGCGTAACGATGGCCACACTGTCTCCTCCCGAGACTCAGCGAAGTTGAAATGTTTGTGATGATGCAATCTACCCGCGGCTAGACGGAAAGACCCCATGAACCTTTACTGTAGCTTTGCATTGGACTTTGAATCAATCTGTGTAGGATAGGTGGGAGGCTTTGAAGCGGGGAC
>NZ_JBHSMZ010000030.1:0-1232 GCF_042656905.1 Massilia aerilata | reverse complement strand
CGGTAGCTCTTTTCTAAACATCCGTGGCGATTTATAGCCCAGCGCCGAGTGAGGATGCACCTCGTTGAAATGCTTGAAGGCGTCAGGCAGCTGGGCAAGCACTATAGCGCCGTCGCTGCGGTCCATGCCGCCGACGTAATCGCGTTTAAACGTGTTCACGAAGCTCTCTGCCATGCCGTTCGATTGCGGGCTGTTCACTGGCGTATGCACCGGCTTGATGCCCAGCTCATGGGCCAAGGCGTGCGTCTCGATTGCCCGGAAAGCGCCGCCATTATCGCTCAAGAATTCAAGCGTAATCGCCCGCTCGTCCGTGCTGCCAAAGCGTGCTTCTACCGCTTCAATCATCATGTCGCGCACCGGTTCGCCTGGCAGGCCACGGCCGATCCACGCACGCCAGGCGATGATCTCGCGGTCACAGCAGTCCTTCATGAATACGCCCGTTACGACATCGCCGTTATCACAGGCGATCTCGAAACCGTCCGAGCACCAGCGCTGGTTCGATTCCTCGACAGCTACCTTCCCATCATGGGCGCGGCCGCTATCCCGGCGCTTGGGCGACTTTGGCAGCAGCAAACCTTCTGCCTTCATCACGCGGTACATGCGCTTGTGATTGACGGGACGCAGGCCTATCAGGCTGCGAGTACGGTTCACCAGGGCGCCGGCGCGGCGATAGCCGTACGTCGGCAATGCCGTGATCTCGGCACGCACGGCCTCGGCAATCATCGCGTCAGCGACCGGGTCAAGCCTGGCCAACGCACGTCCGTCGATCCAATCCGCAGGACGCGCAAGGCGATCAATCACGTTCGAGCGCGCTACACCAAGGACAGCGCAGACTGGCTTCACTGGCCGTCCTTGTCCAATAAGGGTGAGCGCGCAATCCACTTTTTTTCGCGGGCTACCTCAACCGCTTCGCGCAGGATTTCCGCTTCCATCGTCTTCTTGCCGAGCATGCGCTGCAGTTGGGCGATCTGGGCGCGCGCAGCAGCCAGCTCGCTTGCCGGCACCACGGATTCGCCAGACTGTACTGCCACCAGGGCGCCTTCGCGCTCGAGCTTACGCCAGTTGAACAGCTGGCTTGCACTGATGCCATGTTTGCGGGCCACCAGCGATACGCTCATGCCCGGTTCGTACGTCTCCTTGACCAGCGCAGCTTTCTCCTGCACTGACCAGCGGCGGCGTCGCTCTTCGGACACCGTCACTACTTCGATCGTTTGGTTGTTCCTAGTCATATT
>NZ_JBHSMZ010000029.1:0-576 GCF_042656905.1 Massilia aerilata | reverse complement strand
GGAGTTCGAAGGTACGCTAGGTACGGTCGGACATCGTGCTAATAGTGCAATGGCATAAGCGTGCTTAACTGCGAGACCGACAAGTCGAGCAGGTACGAAAGTAGGACATAGTGATCCGGTGGTTCTGTATGGAAGGGCCATCGCTCAACGGATAAAAGGTACTCTGGGGATAACAGGCTGATTCCTCCCAAGAGTTCATATCGACGGGGGAGTTTGGCACCTCGATGTCGGCTCATCACATCCTGGGGCTGTAGCCGGTCCCAAGGGTATGGCTGTTCGCCATTTAAAGTGGTACGTGAGCTGGGTTTAAAACGTCGTGAGACAGTTTGGTCCCTATCTGCCGTGGGCGTTGGAAATTTGAAGGGGGCTGCTCCTAGTACGAGAGGACCGGAGTGGACGAACCTCTGGTGTACCGGTTGTCACGCCAGTGGCATTGCCGGGTAGCTAAGTTCGGAAGAGATAACCGCTGAAAGCATCTAAGCGGGAAACTCGCCTTGAGATGAGATTTCCCGGAGCCTTGAGCTCCTTGAAGGGTCGTTCGAGACCAGGACGTTGATAGGCTGGGTGTGGAAGTGC
>NZ_JBHSMZ010000028.1:0-1153 GCF_042656905.1 Massilia aerilata | reverse complement strand
AGCGGCGGTGAGGTCGATTTGGCCGACTTCTTTATGACAGAAAACGATGCTTAGTACGCCATCGTTTTCTGTCGGCCGTATAGCGACGGTTTCTTCATGCAGCCCTTCACCGACAAAGTACACACCGCCCTTATAACTGATCTGGCCGTGTCGACGTACGGTGCGTACGATATCGCCTTCGTCGTACTCGACAGGCGGTAGTTCTGAGGGAAAGAGGCGCCCACTGTGGGCGTAGCGGGTGGCAGGCGCCTTTTGTTCTAACGCTTCATGCGGTCGAATAAGGTTGTATTGGTCGCGCCAGCGGTCGAAGGCTTCCTGGCACGCGCTGATCGAAGTGAAGCCGAAGCGATTGATGAGTTCACGTTTAAGCGTTCGATGAAACCGCTCTGCTTTGCCTTGGGTTTGCGGATGATATGGCGTGCTGTGGCTAACGCGAATGCCTAAGCGAATGAGCCAGGCCTCCAACCGGGACAAGGTCCCATGACCGCCCGTTCCCCAAGGTGTACCGTTATCGCAAGTAATCCGCTCCGGCATGCCGTAGGTGCGAAACGTTTGCGTCAGCACGTCCTTTACCGTCCGGCCGTCCTCCCCTTTGCAAGCAGTCAAACAGATAGAGTATCGCGAGTGATCATCCAGGATCGTCAGCGGATGACAGCGTCCGGCTTTCTCGTCAGTCAGGGGAAAATGTCCCTTGAAATCCATTTGCCAGAGCTGGTTTGGCGCCTCGTGTTCGAAACGCCCCTTGGCTGGATTGATCCTGTCGGCATGCGGCACGAGCTGCCTGCCGTGACGACGCAAAATAGCTGAAATCGTATTGGGGTGCGGTGTGCCGAATTGTTCAGGCAGCAGCGCCTTGAGCTTGCGCGCTCCCCAACAGGGATGCGCATCATGCAGTGCCACAACCGCCGATTCCAATGCGTCAGCACTGCGCCTAGGCGACGAATGCGGGCGACGCGGCAATTCCTCCAGCCCTTGCTCTCCATGCTGAAGGTACAACTCACGCCACTTGTAGCCAGTCTTACGGCTGACGCCGAAAGACTGGCACAGGGCGCTCATGTTCACATCAGACGCAACCGCCAAGCGCGCAAATTCGAGACGGGAAGACATTCGGGAACTCTCCTTCCAAGGCATTGCACGCTCCGATTGTTAGCTG
>NZ_JBHSMZ010000027.1:0-725 GCF_042656905.1 Massilia aerilata | reverse complement strand
GCCGCTCGGCCTGTTTTGTGACGGCACGTGCGCCATGAATCAGCAAGGTGCGCAGATAGCAGTCGCCACGCTTGCTGATACCTTGCAATCGAGCCTTCCCGCCCGTCGAGTGCTGCTTTGGTACCAGTCCAAGCCAAGCTGCCAACTGTCGGCCATTTTTGAAGTTGCGCGCATCGCCAACTGAGGCGACCAGGGCACTGGCCGTAATCGGCCCGACACCAGGAATGGTTTCAAGGTTGCGCGATGCTTCGTTCTGGCGATGCCAGTGCAGGATCTCCAACTCCAGCTCGTCAACTTGTCGCTTCAGTTCTTTCAACTGGATCAGCAGCCGCTCGATCAGTTGCCGGAAGCTGGCCGGCAACACGTCCTTTGCTTCATCGAGCAGCGGCGGCACCAGGCAGTACAGTTGCTTGATACCCTTCGGCACGACCAACCCCATTTCTGCCAGCAGCCCACGGATCTGGTTGGCCTGTGCAGTACGCGCCTTGACCAGGCCTTGCCGGACACGATGCACCGCCAGGATCGCTTGCTGATCGATTGTCTTGATCGGAACAAAGCGCATGGTTGGACGGGCTATCGCTTCACAGATCGCCTCGGCATCGGCCATGTCATGCTTATTCGTCTTCACGTACGGTTTGACGAACTGTGGCGCCATTAGCTTCACGGTATGCCCCAGCTCAGTCAGCCGCCGAGCCCAGTAATGCGCACTGCCGCACGCTTCCATT
>NZ_JBHSMZ010000026.1:0-531175 GCF_042656905.1 Massilia aerilata | reverse complement strand
TCACAGTCGTATTCCTATCCGTAAGGATACCGCACCGACCGTGTCTGGTGAATCAGGGGGCTATCTCAAGGGGTAACTAACCCGATCACGATGGTTGCAGTTGAGATTGGACGTGGCGCACTCGAATGACGAGCCGAGACGCACCGAAGGCGCTAACGGCTGAGCTAGGGAATTCAATCTGTGATCGAGTTTTCCCTGCCATTTCGCTAGAACACCGACGGCGACACGCTTTCGGGATCACTCTGTACCTGTCTGTGAAGACCCGTGACGAGACTTCAGGCATTGCGGGAGACCTACATGGCGCAATGCATCCCAGCGGCAACTACGCGTCAAGAGACAACAGCCGCGCATGAGTTGCCAAGATTTCCGCCGGTGGCGATAGGTAGTGACAGCGCAATTTCGAACCTGATTTTCCGACACGGACGGAATCCAGGTTTCGATTGCAGCTCGGTGTCGCAAAGCCAGACCTGACTTGCGTACGCCGACTTCCCCGTTACCTTTAAATCTTTAACTCATATCTGGAGTCATCAGTGGAAAACCTCTCGATCGCAATTGACGGCGGCCATTCAATGTTCAAAGTACGCGCAGCCTCTCTGGCCTCGCCCGACAAGCGCTTCTCTTTCCAGATCCCGACCGTCGTGATGCCGGCAATCGCGCTGACGAACGAGCAGACCCGGCAGAAAGCCGATCTTGAGACTGTCGAGCTGGACGGCCGCCGATACTTCTTTGGTGAGACCGCACTGCGGCAGGGACGCTCCGAAGTCTATACGGGGCAAAACGCGGACTGGATCGAAAGCCCCCAGCACGACGCGCTGGTACTGGGCGCATGGCGCAAGGCCATGCAGGCGTTCAGCAATCCACCCGCCCGGGTTCATCTGGTGATGGGCTTGCCGGCGAAATTCGTTGGGCCGCAGCGTGACACGCTTCGCAGCCGCATCGCGGCCTTGCTCACGCCGCGGCTCTTGCCAGGTCAAACACTCAGGGTGATGGCCCAGAGCCAGGCGGACGCACCGCTGCAGTGGCTCTCGATCCAAAGCAACGGTAGCCCGCACCCGCAGCGAGACCTCGACAACGAAGCCTGGGGTGTGATCGAGATCGGGCATTACACCACCGACTTCGCCCTGTCCGACCGAGGCGCAATGATGGAATACGCGGCCGTGTCATGCGCAGGAATGCATCTGGTCTACGACGGCATGTCGAGTGCACTGGCGCAGTCCAAGCTGCCGACGTCCCTCGACGTCGTGGACGAAGCGGTGCGCAGCGGTAGCATCAAGCACTTCGGCGAGCGGGTCGATGTGTCGCATCTGCTGCGGCAAGCGAGAGCTGGCTTTGAAGCGGTAGTGATGGATGAGGCCAACCGAGTGTTTGGCCAGAAGGCTGCAGTTCTGGACGGGATCATCGTTGGCGGTGGCGGCGCCGAGCTGCTCCTAGACGGCCTGAAACAACGATACCCCAATGCTGTTTGCAGCGACGAGCCGCGGATGATGGTGGCGGAAGGCTTCTGCCGTCTCGGCTTGCTGTCCCTGCTTCAGTCCTGACGCTGGAACTTCCTATGTCGGCACAAACGGAAAAACCGCCGAAAATCGGTACCGAGATCACCGTGCGAATCAGCCTGACTTTTCAGGAGGCCCCGGACGTTCACACTTTGCTGGCAATGACGCCGGTGCGTGAACGTGGAAAGCTGGTGCGCCTGGCACTTGAACGGTACATCGCGGAGACGGATCATCCTGCTGGAGACGTCGAACAGCAGATCCATGCCATTTCGACGTGGCTGAGGTCTCGAACTGTGCATGCGGAGACAGCGCTACCTGTCGCCCACCGCCCCCAGGCTGATCGCACAATCTGTACTGAGGTGCCCCGTCCGGCTCACGACACCACAACGCCCACGTCAGCGCAAAGTGATCCGGTTTCCGAAAGTGCGACTGGGTCGGCTTCATCCATTAATCGATGGCTTCAGGTCTAGCCAACCGGACTGAAGCTCAGGGGGGCCGACAGCGAACTTTGTCTGCCTCCCTCAGCATGACCGACTACGGGGCACACGGTATAGCGAAGTCGACGTGATAATGCTCATCGTGGCGGATCCAGGCTTCGCCTTTCATGTAGGGCAGCCCTCGAATTTGCGGGCCGCGCGCAGTCCTCATTAGCTGCTTGGTCAGCACCGGATCGAAAATCACCAGACCAATGCGGACACCATTACGGCGTGCGACCTGGTCCAGCTGATAAAGATGCTCTGCAATCGTCTCAAAATCGATACGCAGTGGCCCGAATTTGCCATTCATGTCGAATTCGAGACCATAGCCGAAGCGATTGTTCGGACTACGAGGCAGTAATGCGGGCTGCCCATTCCGATCCTTCACCGGAACGAGAAAGTCGAGGGACGTGCCTGCTTGATGAGTTCGATGCGGCAGCATCGGCCCGCCCTCTTTCAGTCCTGTCTCACCATACACGAGCTCTACCTGCGGCCGACTTTTCTGCATTTCTGCATACGTCTGTAGCACGATGTCACGCACAGTCGAATGTACGTATGTTCGGCCTAGCTGTATTCCTAATTGGCTGTACGCTTCGAAGTTCGGACCACGAAGCGGGAGTTGTACCGCGTGTTCTATTCTCCCTGCGGCAGGTCTGCCATGGCAAATACTGGGAATATCCGCTGCAAGTGCAGGTCCGGTAAGGAAACTGATCGCGACGGCCGGCAATATACATGCCCAAAATTGTGCACGCAGCCTTGAATTGGCTGACGCGTATCTCTTCAGGATCAGCGCGGCGCGCTCCGCAGCAGCTTCTTGCTCACTAGCCAATTTGTGCTCTCATCGAAAATGTCAGCGGCGATACCATCTGGACCGAAAGGGCAACTTGCCCCATGAAGATGTCAATCTACAATCAAAGCATTATCTACTTCAGAAAGAATCTTTATGTCACTGGATTTGATCGATATGAGCGATGATGTTTTTGATGAATGGTTGCAAAAGATAAGCGGCCTGAATCCAGGAGATGATTTGACCGAGGAACGGTTAGTAATACTGGTGAGTACCACTCTCCGGGAGCTCAAGCCGGAAGCACGGGCAAGAGGCTTGGTCGCCTTGGCGAATCTATGTTATGCAATGGCCGACAAGACGTTAGGGGCCCAGCAGCCTGTGACGAAATGCTTGGAGATTGTAGTCAGCGCTACTCAACGGCATTGACCAATCGGTGCAGAGTAGCGCAGCCAGCAATAGCAAGAAACGCATGGCGCGTCGTCATCAAGCTCACTGCGTGAACGCGATCAGCTCCATTTTCAACTCACGCATGCCGTCCGGCGCATAGATCGCAATCGCCTGCGCTTTCAGCGCGTTCTCGTAGAGCCCGTTCTTGGTCGACAGCAGGAAGTAATAGGTGTCCGGACGAACAGGCACCGCGGTCGGCACCTGTGGCATGTGCGTCAGCGTGATGCCAGGAAGTGCCGATACCACGATGCGCTCGATGTCGTCGGGCGAGCCGATCTTGAACCGGAGCGGTACCGCCGCCACCAGCTCGAGCGCCGGCATGTCCGCACTTACCGCAAGACAGAGCTGCGTTTCCTGGGTCAGTTTCGACGCATCGAGCGTCCCCCTGTAATGGGTGCGGCGATTGTCCTCGGCGATGAGCGGAATGGTGAAGTACTTGGCCGAGATGACGGTATCGACCAAGTCGCGGATCACTGCGTCGAGCTGCGCAAACGTGACGCCGGGATCGGCGTGAACGTAGGCCGGCAGATCCGACGTCGTGTACCTGTCCGAAAATGTCATCAAGCCGCCGGCAAGGGCAAGCAGCTTCTCGTACAGGTCCTCGGGATGCTGCACCCGTGAACGGGCGCAGTGCTGCAGGGATGCGTTCGCCGTGCTGATGATGTTCAGCATCCACTAGGACGTGATGTCGCCAGCATGCACCTCGAAGGTAGACGCATTCGTCTTCCGGTGCGAATTGTGCAGCGACACGATCTTGGCCGAGAGCGCGCTCATCAAGCCGTCGAGCAGTTGCTGGAGCGGACGAGCTGCACTGATCGCCACGCATGGCGGGACGAAGGTCGGATCGGCCTCGAAGCCACCGCGCGGGGCGCGATGGATGCGCAGTACGGGAAAGCTGACATGGCCATCGCACGGCTCGGCGTGGGACATCAGCCGGAGCCGCTTCTTCAGGAATGGCACGTCGATCGGCACCGCATCGCTGAACAGGTCGGACGTTTCAGCCTCCGCCAGCGCATAGCGCCCGCCCTCCTCCGCATTGGCGCCATGCGGCCGGATGGTCGGAAGGGCCGCGTAGATGGTGAAGGTGTTGATTTCCTGCGGCAGCTGGGTCAGGTCGACCGGAAGCGGCAACAGGTCCGTCGCCGGTGCGTCGTAGACCTCTCCATCCTGGAAGATCAGCGACATCGCCTGCGCCTCGAGCATGTTATGGCCGAGTCCTTCCATGTTCCACTGCAAAAGCCGGACACCCCAGAAGTTGGGATTGAGCGCGGAAACCATCCTGAGCAGTCGCGTCTCGTGGTACAGGTCCTGCCGCTGGAAATGCTGGGGGCCCAGCGTCAGCCCTTCGGACCACAAGATTTTCGCTCCCATGCTCATCGATTTCTCCTCGACCCAAATCCGCATTGTTCAGATTCCACAAAGCATGGCCGGCATCGCGTAAAAATTGTTGATCTGGCGCATCAACCTTAAATTTCGTCTGCTAAATAGGGCTGTTGATGGGGCGCAACTTTATATTTTGCCAGAAGGGAATAATGGCGCTTCTTCCGCTGCAGGACGGCTTTAGGGGAACAATATGCAGAGTTTCGTGCCAGGCTTGTTCGACCGTTTGGATGCCGATGACGACGCCCCGCAGGGCGAATTCCGAGCACCGACCAAAAAGGCCGACGAATGGAAGGAAAGTATCACTCGCGACCTGGAGGCGCTCTTGAATACCCGTTCCGCCCTCCTTCCTGATGCACTGGACGGTTACCCCGAAGTCGGCGGGTCCATCGTGAACTACGGCCTGATCGACTTCGCCGGCATGTGCATGACGAGCGACACGGACCAGCAGCGCATCTGCACCGCGGTCCAGAAGGCGATCGAGCGGCACGAACCGCGGCTGCACAAGGTGATGGCCACGCTACAGCCCCGAAAAGGGGCCATAAACCGGGTCGACTTCGTGATCACCGCCGAATTGAAAAACGCACAGGTAGCTGAACCGATGCAATTCAACGCCGTGTTCCAGCCGTCGCTGCAGCGCTATTCGGTCCAGAGCGTACGCAGCGCTCCTTAGGCAGAGCCACCATGGACGAACTGTTTGCGCAGTACGAACGCGAGCTCGTCACGATGCGGCAGCTTTGCCGCGAGTACGCCGACCGCTATCCGAAGGTCGCGGCCAAACTGCAGATCGGCGGCGACGCCTGCGACGATCCGCATGTCGAGCGCCTGATCCAGTCCGTCGCCCTGCTGTGCGCCAGGGTATCGAAGCGCCTGGACGACTCCTATCCAGAATTCACGGAGGCGCTGCTCAACCTCCTGTTTCCGCACTATCTGAGGCCGTTTCCCTCGTGCGCGATCGTGCGCTTTCCCCCGGCCGCCCGCAGCGCCGGCGGTAGCACCGGAACCGTCCCGCGGGGAACCTTGCTGGAGTCGGCGCCGGTTCGCGGCGTGAACTGCAAGTTCCAGACCGCATACGATGTCACGCCGTCCCCGGCCGCCATTGCCTCGGCCTGGTTCGATGCGGTCATCCGCGCGCCTTCCTCTGCCAGGCTGCCGCCGGGCGTGGCGGCGTCGATCGGCATCGAGTTCGAAGTCGCAGCCCCCGTCCTTGCAGTGACGACACCCTTGCGGGTCTACCTCGACGGCGACTCGTCGTTTTGCGCAGCGCTGCGCGATACGCTGTTCATGCGCACGTCAGTTGCGTACGTCCAGGCGGCAGGCGAGACGGCATGGGTTCCGGTCGCCTCGATACCGATCGCGCCAGCTGGCTTTGTCGACGAGGACGCCCTGATCCCGTTCGACGCCCGCTCCCACCGCGCCTACCGGGTACTTGCGGAGTACTTCGCCTTTCCAGAAAAGTTTAGTTTTGTTGACATCGACCTGGCCGCACTCCGCGCTCGTCTCCCTGCGGATTGCACCCGCTTCACGCTGCATCTGGGGCTGGCGGGGATGCCGCCAGGCTCGGACCAGGCAAGGATGCTCGGCGGGCTGTCGGCGCAAAGCCTGCTCCCCGGCTGCACCCCGGTCGTCAACCTGTTCAGGCAGCCGGGTGTCCCGATCGACTACAGCCAGCAAACGGCCGAGTATTCGGTGCTGGCGCATGCCACGCATACACCGGCGTACGAAGTCTACTCGGTCGACCGCGTTCACATGGTGCGGCAGCGGGGCAAGGACATCGCGCCGGTCGAATTCCGCCCCTTCTATGCGCTCCGGCACGGCGACAGCGATGCGCGCAAGGGGCGCTACTGGATCCTGCGCCATGACGACACGCTGGCAGCTACCAGTCCGGGCCATGAAAAAGTCATCTCGCTCGTCGACGTCGACGGTGCGCCGCTCGAGATCGAGCAAGCAACGCTGTCGATCGACCTCACCTGCACGAACCGCGACCTGCCCTGCCTGTTGAAAACCGGAGCGGCCGGTGGCGACCTGTCCATTCCGGGCGCCACCAAGGGAACGGCGGCCCGCATTCTTCGCAGGCCCACGCGCCCCCATCGCCTGGCAAATGGCCATGGCGCCCACTGGCGCCTCATCTCGCACCTGACGCTCAACCATCACTCGCTCGCCACCGGAGGCGCGGACGGCCTGCGCGAGATGCTGGCCTTGTACGACTTCAACGGATCGGCGGTATCGCGGCGGCAAATCGCCGGCATCGTCGGGCTGGAACATGCGGAGGCCACCGCGTGGCTGAGGCACAAGCGCGGGGCATCCCTGGCGCACGGCACCGAAGTGCGCCTGACGATCGACGAAGAGGCCTTCGTTGGCGCCGGCCTGCACGTGTTCGTCCAGGTCATCGACCAGTTCTTTGCGCTGTACGTCCAAACGAACAGTTTTATCGAGCTCGTGATCCTGTCACACCAGTCCGGAGAGGAGCTGTTCCGATGCACACCGAGAAGCGGCAGCATGCCGCTGTCATGATCGAGCCTCTGCGCGCAGCGCCATACCGGTACCGGTTCGCACAACTGCTGAACATCCTGGTGCGGATGCTGCGGCAACAGGGCATCCCGTATACCCAAGCCTTCAGCCGAGTGCTGCGCTTTCGTAATAGTCTGTCGCTGGCTTTTCCGGCCAGCGAGATCGAAAGCATGCAGGTCGAAGCGGAGGACGGCGGCGGTATGCCGCGCATTCACATCACGCCGGCATTCATTGGGCTGCTTGGCGCAAGCGGTACCCTGCCCCTGCACGACACCGAGCGCGCGGCCGCCAGGGCGGGTCTTGGCGGGGACGAGAGCTGGAAGCCATTCGTGGACCTGTTCTCGAATCGCGTTATCGGCTTGTTCTACGAGGCCTGGGGAAAATACCGCGTCGAGCACGGCCTGGACACGCGAGGCCAGGATGATCTGCTCCCGCTGCTGAGTGCATTGGGCGGTCTGCGGCCGGCCAGCTTCGGGGCAGCCAGGTCGTATGCGTCGATTCCGGCAGAAGTCGCCGGCTACTATGCCGGCTTGCTCAGGACGCGTCCAATCGCCGCCTCGACCGTGGAGCGGGTGCTGGGCGAGTATTTCGGTGTGCCTGTTCGTGTCGAGGAATTCGTCGGCGCCTGGGATCCCTTGCCGGCGAAGATGCGCAGCACGCTTGGCGTTACCGATCCCACCCTCGGCTTCGGCGCCGCCCTTGGTACGCGCACATGGCGCAACGACTTGCGGGTCCGTCTGCATATTGGTCCACTAGATGATGAGACGGCAAAAGCCTTCCTGCCGAATGGCCGATCCCATGCCGCATTGAAGGAAATCGTCAGCCTGTTTGCAGTGCCTTCCGTGCAGTACGAAGTCAGGCTCTTACTGGACAAGCCGTGTCTCAAGCCATTGACCCTGGCGACCAAAGGGCCGGATCGCAAACGTCTCGGCCTGAATTCCTTCCTGACCGTCAGTGCGGGGAAAGCGAGCCGGCCTGAGATACGTTCTGTTCTCCGTCTGACGGCGAAGGGACCGACCGGACAGCAGAATCGGGCGGAACAAACGCCTGCGATTCGGCTGTAATCGCATTCACCTATAAGCCAATCGGACGCTCAGAACCCCGCGTGCCGCCGGCACGATACGGCTTAGGGGCTGGAATGTCTCCCTGCAGCTGTGACGCGTGGATCAGCATGGGGGCGACGAATATCAGCTTGCGTTCGACTTTCCCGACTCCACAAGCCTGCATTCGGAAGTGCCCGCGGCGCCAATGCGGCGCCACGGTACCGCCACCCTCATGAGCGGCGCTCTCCTGAGGCAGGTCATCCGGGCCAACGCGGATGCCGTTGTAGAGGGATTCGGCGCGTTGAAGCAATCGAGCCCGCTTCTTGACCCCGAGTCCGGCGATGCGCCGCATCGCTTCATCGAATTCGCGATGCTCGATGCTCCGTGCCTGCCTGAGCGCCATGTAGAGGAAGACCTTGACCACATAGCTCACCGCCGCGTACATGGGCTTGTAGAAGGTCTCGGCCGACCGTCCCTTCGCCGTATCAAGAACCCGATTGAGCCATTCGCCCAAGGGCTTATCGTCACGCTCCGTGTCTCCCAGCAGGGACACATGGCCGCTAAAGCAGTCCTGGCGCTGGCTGATGAAAATGAGCTCGAGCGTCCACTTGATTCCATCGCCCTCGCAGCTCGATGGCGGCGTGAAAAAGCAGAACACGCCATCGAACTGACGGTCCGGCAGATCCGAATCCGGCACCTTCAGGTGGCGAGCCGCCTCCGGACCGAACTTGAGATATTGCGCAGGATAGGGAGGCGCAACCATCTTCATCGGCAGCTCCAGGTCCATGTCCGAATTGAGGAGCAAGGTCTCGAGCGCCGGCGTCGCTTCGATGACGGCTCCCTTCTGCAGTTCGTACTTCAGGTTCGCGCTGATCGATATGGCCTGCAGGCGCGCGTCGACCTGCGCCTGTGCTTCGGCTTCCATGCTGCCATGCTTACCCGCACGCATGTCGTTGAGCTGCTGCTGGATCTCCTGGCGGATGCTCCAGCACGTCGCCTCCGGGTCCGCCCACCGCGTCCATTCCTGGCCGCTGCCGAGCGCCTGTTTCCAAGCATCGAATGCACCCTGGTTCCGGACCTGGACCGGGTACGGCCGGCCATGGAGCTTGCCGACGCGGCTCTTCTTCAAGGCCGGGCCGACCTCGATGCGTTCCACGATGAGTGCATCCCCGTTCCCGCTGCTGGCGGGCCTGAGAACGATCTCCATCCCCATGGGCCTTCCGGTGGATACGTGCTTGCGCATACTCTCTCCCTTGTTTTGCGCTGCTTTCTGGCAACCAAGGGAAAAATGTAGAACCCGCCCGCCGGCTCGCCTTGAGATTAATCAAGCTCAGCTAGATCGGCACATGCAACGGACAACCGTTGTCATTCTGCCACCATCAAAACAAATGCTGAGCCCGGCTTTTGATTTTGATCAAGTTCCCCGAAGACCTGTTGGTTACGTTAACTGATGGAAAATCTGATACCTGGTAAACCATCGGAGGCAACACATGGGCGAAAGCCAAGCGATCGCGGCGGGAGCTGCGCTATCGGCGTTCAGTTACGGTGCGCAGCACAACCGCCTGATGCGCATGGACTTCCCCCGCGGCGACGGCCCGGATCGCATCCTCCTGCCTAACCGTTTGAAGGCGCATGAGGAAGTCTCGCGGTGCTATCTCTACGAGCTCGAAGTCCTGTCGGACGACGCGCGGATTCCCCTGAAGGCGATAATGGCCAAGATGGTCACGATCTCCGTGGTACGCGAAGACGGCTCGCTGCGCTACTTCAACGGCTATGTCACCGAATTCCGTTTCCTTCGCACCGATGGCGGTTTCGCTTTCTACCGCATGGTCCTCGAACCCTGGCTGGCATTTACGAAGCTGCGCAAGGACAACGTGTCCTTCCATGGCAAGAGCGTCATCGAACTGACCGAACTCACGTTTGCCCATTACCGCCAGGCCGACTGGCGCACGCACATCATCGACGACGACCCGCGCTTGACCTGCGCGAACCAGTACGGCGAAACCGACTATAACCACCTGCACCGCCGCTGGGAGGCGCTCGGCCTGATGTATTCGTACGAGCATCGGGCCGACGGGCACACGCTCTGGCTCTACGACAGGAGCACGCTGGCGCAACCGATCGATCCGACCAGGATCGACGATTCCGGCGAGATCCCGTTCCGCGACAAAGCGGGCTCCCTCGAAGACGACGGCATCCGCGAATGGAGCCCCGTGCGCCGCCTCGGCTCCGGCCGGACGACCCTGGCCAGCTTCGACTACAAGAACCCGGTGGTGCAACGGGCAAGCGCCGAGTCCCTGAATAACCAGGGCGACGTCTATCCCCATGAAATCTACGAAAACACCGGCTCGTACGGTTTCCGCACCCACGACGAGGGCGAAAAGCTCGCGCAGCAGCGCATGGGCGAGCGCGACGCCAACACGCAAACCTTCGAAGCGCGCGGCAACGCTCGTACCGCCCAGCCGGGCCGGTGCTTCAAGCTCGGCGGCCACTTCAGCGCCGAGCTGCGCGTGCCCAAGCGCGGCGAGCCGGCCAAGCCCAGCATCCGCAACCGCGACTACCTGATCCTCTCGGTCGACCACGAAGCCAGCAACAACTACCAGGCCGGACCGGGCGCGCCATCGCACTACGAAAACACGTTCCGCTGCGTGCGCAGGGACATCCAGTGGCGCCCGGGACGCCACTACAACAGCCAGCCCTGCAGCTACCCCGGTATCCAGACCGCCATCGTGGTCGGGCCGGCCGGCGCCGAGATCCACACCGATGGTTACGGGCGGGTCAAGGTGCAATTTCATTGGAACAGGCTGGACAACTACGACGAGAACAGCTCGGCCTGGGTGCGCGTGATGTCACCTGGGGCCGGGGTCGAATTCGGGAATATCCGCCTCCCGAGGGTCGGTGAGGAAGTGGGAGTGGTCTTCCTCAACGGGAACATCGACCACCCGGTCATTCTGGGCGCGCTGTATAACCACACCCATATGCCGCCGTGGCAGCTGCCGGAGCAGCAGGCTTTGACGGGACTGCGCAGCCGCGAACTGCAGGCGGGCGAAGCGAGCGGGCGTGGCAATCACCTGGTGCTGGACGATACCCCAGGCAAGATCCAGGCGCAGTTGAAGAGCGATCATCAGTGCAGCCAGCTGTCACTCGGGCATATCTCCCGCATCGAAGATCACCAAGGGCGCCAGGACGAACGAGGTGAAGGCTGGGAAATCGCTACCGATGCCTGGGGCGTCGCCCGGGCCGGAAAAGGCCTGCTGATCACCACTGAGGCGCGCCCCAACGCGAGCTCCCAAGTCAAGGACATGGGCGAGACCATTCAACGTCTCGCCTCCGCCCAACAAAAACAAAAGGACCATGCGGAAGTAGCGGAGAAAAACCGGGCACAGGAAAGCGGCCAGCAATCACGCGTAGCGGCCTCGCTCAAGGCGCAAAACGACGCGGTTCGGGGTGCTGGCGCCAGTTCCGCAAAACGCAGCTTCCCGGAACTCTCCGAGCCTCATTTGATACTAGCGAGCTCCGCTGGAATTGCCACTACCACGGCTCAGTCTACGCACATCGCTAGCGACGTGGACACCGCGATCACAACGGGAAAAAGCGTCGCGATCGCGGCCGGCGACGGTTTGTTCGCAAGTGTCGTCACTACGCTCCGCCTGTTCGTTCAACGAGCTGGCATGAAGCTGATTGCAGCGGCAGGCGATATCGACGTGCAGACCCTCTCGGACAGTATCAATTTGCTCGCCAAATTGAACATCACACAGACGGGGAACCGAATTGTTATCAATGCCAAGGAAGACATCGTCATCAACGGCGGTGGTAGCTACGTCAAATTCAGTAAGGCCGGGATTGAGCACGGTACAACCGGCACATTTGTGGCCCATGCCGCCTCCCATAGCTTCATCGATCCAAAGAGCCTCGCGCTGGCCTCGAACGAAATGGAAAAGGGCCACTTCGATCAGACCCCAATCTTGCGCGATCTCGACGGACCGCTAGCAAATCGCAAGTTCGAGCTGACCCGCGAAGATGGAACGATCATCAGGGGCGTCACCGATGCCGAGGGTCGTATGCCGGTGCAAAAAGGCATTTCGATGGCGACAGCAAAATTACGGATATTGAGCGACTAATATGACCGACAGTACGAACGATGTTAAAAAGATGACACAAAGCGTAGGTGGGGCGATGGAGGGTGAATTTGACCTGACACCAAGTCACACCGAGCAGCGCGAAACCATATTCATGATGCCGCCGAGCAGAGTGATTCCAATTATTTTCTTGCCGGGGGTTATGGGGAGTAACCTTCGCATGAGCAGGGCTCGCACTGCAAAGGTTGGTGACGAAAACGATATTGCATGGCGGCCGGATACGCTGGGAGCAACGACACTATTCACCAAAGTCACGACAGCCTCGCTTTTGACACCCGAAGAACGCCAATTAAAACTCGACCCAGATGAGACCGAGGTTGACTATTACCGATTTACCGAAAATGAGGGAAGATTCGACCCAAGCGGCGATCAAACCCAAACGTCGGATAATCGGCACAGTAATATTCCCGATTCTCTCCGGAACGTCGGTATGTTGACGACCGACCGCGCTGCATGGGGCGCCGATAGTACAAAGAAAAGCGCAGGCGCGGCTACTGCAGCACAAAAAGCACGCTGGCGTGGCTGGAGCGAAATCGGATTTAACGACTACCGTGACGCACTTGAAATCCTAGAAGGCCGGCTCTATCACATCACGGACCCCTATTATGCGCAGGTTTCACATAATCCTTTGCATGAAGTCTGGGTGTCCGGAAAAGATTATGGCAGATCGGTCACGGGTGTCAATCTGGCAAAGTGGGGCGCTCCTGCTGGCAAAGCATTGGAAGAGACCGAAGTTTTGCGCATAGCGAATTGCCTCTACCCTGTCCATGCGATGGGGTACAACTGGCTGCAGAGCAATGCAGTATCGGCTCGAAAAACGGCGGCGCGGATCAGGGCATTAATCAAGTCATATCAAGATCATGGACAAAAATGCGATAAAGTCATATTGGTTACGCATTCGATGGGAGGAATACTGGCGCGTGCAATTATTCATCCGGAAATGGGTGGGCTGAACGACGCCGTACTGGGAATTTATCACAGCGTTCAGCCCGTGCATGGCGCAGGTGCCGCTTACAAGCGCGTTCGCAGCGGCGTTACGGGTCATTTGCCAACTGCGCTCGTCATTGGCAATACGGGCCAGGACGTTACGGCCGTTTTTGCCAATGCACCGGGTCCTCTCGAGCTGCTGCCAACTTCTGCATATGGCCAAGGCTGGCTGAAGGTAGTCGATCAGAATGACAGAGTACTTGCACAATGGCCAACAAACGCCAAGGACGTCGGTAGCCAACCAGGAACGTCAAATGCACTGCAAACGGATGGCACGCCGCTCAAGGATATCTACCTTCAAAAGAGCGGCAACTGGTGGCGTTTGATTAACCCGGAGTGGACCAATCCGGCCGGCAAGAAGTACAAAAACAGCTCGGCTTGGGAAATGGTGAGACAACGGATTATTGACTCGCAAGATTTTCACGATAAGATCAAGCATACATTTCATGCAAATACTTATGCGAGCTATGGTACGGACGCCACTGACAAGAACCTGACCCATGGAAACGTCATATATAAAGTGGATTCGCTATCGAACGACTTCAACGATATTGCGTCCTCCATATCGCCAGGACGTGGCGCGCCATCGACCTGGAAAATCATCAGCGAAGATGGAAAAGGCGATTTAATTGTTATGTCGGCGGAAAAGCGAAAATTCAAGCTCAAGTTACTATCTCCAAGAGATCCTGGAGACGGAACAGTTCCAGCCGATTACTCAGCCGCAAAAGTTAAGGCCAAGATACACTTCAAACAAACTGGTTATGATCACCAAGGCAGCTATCACAACGACTTTGTGTTAGCGTCAATGCTGTATTCTGTGGTCAAAATTGCCAACACAGCGGAGGGTTGAAAAAAATAGCATAGTCTGCATTAAGCCGCTACGTGCCCGGCAAACTGCGCGCCTCCCATTATGTTTGCGAACATTTTTATTCTCATCAAACCAAATGGCTATAGTCAATAGACGAGATTCTGGAAAAGCGGGTACTCGTATCGCAGTGATCACATTTATCGCCTTCTTAATTCTGCTATTTTTGTTCAATTGCCAGAAGTATTCGTATAAGGAGCGGGGCGTGCCAAATAGAATTGAACCATCTCGCAAGCTGAGCGAACTTTTTTCTAAAACTAAAGATGTTTGTTTCGGCCGTTATGTATTGACCGTGCCAGCCGAAGCGCGTCTTGTTTTTGGCTATCAGGAATTTCCGGCTGAAATTACTACTCACAAGAATGCAGCAGGACAAGCAAAACATTTAGCTGACGCATTCATTGTCGAGTTAAAAAAGGAGCGAAATGACGCAGAGGTGACGTACCTGGGTCCCGGAGCAATCCCTTCAAGCGTCCAAATTCGCTTTTTTGCTAGTGCCTTCTTAAAGCAGGAAGGTGCCCAAGGGATTAGGAACTTCAATCAAATCGGCGATCATGTCTTTGAATATGGTTGGGGTTCAGGCGAAGAGGAGTCAGCGGACCAAATCATAAAGCGCATGGCTGAGATTGCCCGTAATCTTCGTGTCCGCGACAACGCAGAGGTCCCGAAAGAGCCCGGAGTATGCATTGACGAAGGATTTATTGCCGACAACACTAGCAACGATCAGGAGATCTTCGGCGCGGGAATCTCGCTGCCAAGCATCCCCGATGTGAGATTCTCGATCAGGTCGAACAAGAATGCGAGTACCGAGGGGCCGAATGGTGTCGGTCTTATTGAACGCCATAAGGGCGCAATGACAGCTCAAGGCATTGTTTTCCCCGTAGTCGCGGACTTGGCGAGGTTGCGAATGGGCAGGCACATGGTGAATTCCTGGGATGGTGAAGAGGTATTGCTTCGGCACAATGGGGAGGAAGGGGCAATTGCGCACGAGTTCTTATGGGCATTCGTGGGCAAAACCGGGGACGGGGCCAAGCCAGCCAGCGTTAACATCCATCTGGACACCGGGGTTGCTGCCGACACGAAATTTGCGACAAGGGGCTCACTCTCAGATGATGAGGCCGTGGCCTTATGGGACAAACTTCTTAGCGGCCTGCGCTTCCGGAATTGAGCCTGGGGCGTGGTCGAAATAATGAAACCGCTGCGAAGAGAGTACGAAGCATGTCAATGAAAATCATCGTCGTGGGCGATTCTACCGATCACGGCGGCAAGGTGATCAGCGGCTCGCCACAGCACGACGTAGACGGGAAGCCCATCGCGCGGCTTGGCGACCAGGTGGATTGCCCCCAGCACTACCCGGGCGGTAAACCACACGGAGTCAACAAGATCATTACCGGCCACTCCAGCGTGACTGTGGGAGGTATTGCGGTAGCCGTGGAAGGCTGTGTCACGGAATGTGGATGCAAGTTAATTGGCACGCACCGGGCCAGCGTGGGCTGAACGGGCCCGATAACTGTCCCGCCAACTCACCGCCAAGCTACGCAAGGACAACGTGTCGTTCCACGGCAAGAGCGTCATCGAACTGACCGAGCTCACGTTGGCCCATTACCGTCAGGGCGACTGGCATACGGCGATCGTTGGCGCCTATCCGTGGCTGACCTGCGCGAACTAGTACGGAGAGACCGACTACAACCATCTGTACCGCCGCTTAGAGAAGCTCGAGCCGCACCACTGGTACGAGCACCGGGCCGACGGGCACACGCTCTGGCTCAGCGACCGAAACACGCTCGCGCAGCCCACCGATCCAACGGGATCGCTCATCCCCAGGCCGGACGGTACCCACGACTTCGAGTGGGCTTTCGTCGGTACCCCGAGAGACGTCGCTAACCCATCCGATTTTCACGCCGCCATGTTCATCAAGGTTACAGACAATATGGTCGGCGCAGCGAAGAAGACATCGGTAAGCGACGACGAAGCTGTTGCATTTTGGGACGAGCTCTCTCGGGGCTGAAGTTCAGGGTCAAAGTGCCTGGCGCACCTGAAGGCTGGTACTTCCCCCCCAGATAAAGCCGGCACTGCAGCCGCAAGCTAGTGACGTTCGAATCGCTCTCTCTGCTGATCAACAAACAGGACCAACAAAGAAGCATCAAGGACGCGGCGTAATTCGCCTCAACGATAAACCCGGTCACGGCGGCCAAGTCATCAGTGCATCCTCGGGCACAACCGTAATGGGCGTGGTCGCAGCACTCCAAGATGACATGACGTAGTGCCCGAGGTGCAAGGGTAACATTGGGATCAAGCCTGATGGCGCGGGGGCGCACCATGAAGGCAAGCCGTATGCCTACGACGGAGACGTAACCGAATGCGGCGCAAATTGATCACGCCAGTATGAGCTGACCGCTAAAAGTACCGCCACCTCAGCCAGCCACAACGCGCAAGGGGGCTGCCAACGGTGGTATGTCAACCTGGGCCTGCTCAAGTATCCACGCCTCGATCTTCACGTGCCAGACCCTCAGCAGATCAAGCGGCCGACGAATGTAGTTTTGCTCGCGCACACCTTGCGGCGCGTGCCCTTGTATCTGCGCGGCGATACCTTTCGGCGTTTCGATCCACTCGCTCAGTGTGGCGAACGAGCGCCGCAACCCGTGCAGAGTAAGTTTCGGCAATCCAGCCGCTGCGACTGCCTCATTATGCGCAATTCGCGGCTCCGCGATGCGACCGGACTTGGACGTCGGGCTCGAAAACACGTAGTCGTTACGACGCGGCAGCTTGGTTAGTAGCTGCGCCACAAACGGGGTAAGTGGGACCATCCGAAAATCCTCGACCTTGTCGGAAAGCTTGATGCTGCCCCACTGGAAATTCACGTCGGTCCACTTCAATGCCGCTAGTTCCTCGCGCCTGGCACCGGTGAGCAGCAGGACTTGGAGGTAAGCGGCTATGACAGGGTTTCCGATCTTGCGCACGGCGTCGAACCACGACTGCAACATCTCGCGCTGAAGGACGTCGTGGCGTCGTTTCTCTTTCCCCAGACTCTCGCGGGTTCGCGCGCTCTTCGTTGGATTAGTGTTCACCAGGCTCGAGTACGTTTTATGCGAAGCACACCAATTCATGAACGCCTTGAGCAGCCGCCAAGCCAAGCGTGCGCTCGATGGGCGGATCTTTGCCTCTTCCTTCGCCCAGGCCTCGATACGCTCCGTCGTCAGATCGATGAGTCGCAGCTTCGACAAGGACCAGAGCGGCCCTGCCTTGGTCGGTTTCGGACTGCGCTTCCGGGGTTGCCCACCTTCCTGGATAATCTTGCGATGCGCGGCAATGTGATGGCCGGACCAACCCTTCTCTCGCGTCGCTATACGGTCATCGATGTACTCGGACCAGACGTCACCCAAAGTCACGGACTCGCGCAGCCGTCTGTCGTGTTCGGCCGCGATTGCGGCCTCCTGAGCATCGCGGGCCGCCTTCTCTGCCGCTAACGCATCCGCCTTCACTTTCCGCGGATCCTGTCCGTTATCAATCAGGACCTTCAGACGGCGGGCTTCTGCCTGGGCCTTGGCGATGTCCCAGGTACGTGGGTCACCAATCGTGAGTCGAATGGTAGAGCCGTTCAACTTTCCCTGAAAAATATAGGACTTTGCCCCGTTCGCGGTCACTCGCAGGCCAAGGCCCGGTGAAGCCGTGTCCCAAAGAAAGGATTGGCTCTTCCCACTCTCGCAGGCGAACTCCTCTACCCTCCCAGCCGTGAACTTTATTTTTTTCACTACTACCCATGAATAAGCCCTGTGTAACCACCATGTAACCCAAATGGTAGCATACTCATCAACACATTTCCATGTGGAATCGGTCGTGGAATAATCATAAGCCAATGATTTAAAAGGAGTTTGGCTCATAAAATCAACACCACTCAACACTCACGAATACCGATTTGTGGTGATTTGTAATCATCAGGTGGCGGGTTCGAGTCCTGCAGCCGGCACCAAACACATGCATCCAGCCCAGCCTTTACCGGTTGGGCTTTTTGCTTTCTGGGCCACCTATAAAGCAGCCAGCGCCGGCATCCCCTCCTTGCCCAGCCAGGTTGTATTGAACCGCTGCTGCACCAGCCGCAGCGACACCGCATCCCCCTTCTGCCGATACACCTCCATCAGCCCCCGCAGCGCCCAGCCATTGCTGGGCGTGTGCGCCAGGGCCGCACGGAACACATCCTCGGCATCCTCCAGCTTCCCGGCTTTCAACAAGGCGACGCCCAGCGACTGCCGCGCCGGGTAGTACCAGTAAGGCGGCTCCATGTAGGGCAGCCTGTCCTGTGCCGCAACCGCCTCGCGGTAGGCCGCCAGCGCCACCGGGTGATCTCCTTGCGCATCGGCCAGGCGGCCGGTGGCGACATATCTCGCGGTCCTGACGATGTCCCGGGCCGGCACGTTCCAGGCGGCGAAGGGTTTGAAGTCCGTGTTGCGCTCGATCGCCGCCAGTGCATCGATCTCGCGCCGGCTGTCCTTGACCATGCCCTTGCGCGCGTACCCGACCGCGCGCGCGTAACGCCACATGGCCTGCACCAGTACCAGGTCCGGTCCCGGGTCCGGCAGCGCGATCAGGGTGTCCGGCTCGCTGAACTGGACCTGCGAAAAATACGGCGCCGCCTTCACCGGCTGGATGCTCGGGTATTTCGCCACCAGTTCACGAGGCAATGCCTGGTCCAGCTTGCGAGCGGCTTCAAGCGCGGTCTTGCCGTCGCCGCCCATCAGCGCAGACACCATCACGAAGTGGATGTTGTGCGGGTAGTAGGCGCCTTTATAAACCGGGTCGCTGCCCGAGCGGCCGAAGTAGCGCTCGTCGGTAGCGACCGCGGCGATGTTCGCCGCCAGCGATTCCCTGTACATGCCGAGCCGGTAATAGATGTGGGACGGCATGTGCACGATGTGGCCGGCGCCGGGAATCTGACGGGCCAGCAGGCGCGCATACGGCAAGGCCCGTTCCGGCGTCGACGAGGCTTCCACCGCGTGGATGTAGTAGTGCTCGGCGCCGGGATGGTTCGGATTGCGCTTGAGGACAGTCTCCAGCGCCGCGATCATCTCGGGCGTGCGGCCCTTCGGCTGGGTGCCGCCGGCCTCCCAGTAATCTCAGGGCGCCAGGTCCATCAGCGATTCGGCGTACAGCACCTGGATGGTATCGTCGGCCGGATAGGCGCGCGCGGCTTCCGCCATGGCGTCGGCATAGGCCTTGTCGAGGTGGGCGCGGTCTTCCACCGCCGTGTCGGCGTAGCGCTGGGCGACGGCGCGGATCAGCGCCTGCTCCCGCGGTCTGGCGCGGCTCGAGAGCTGCAGGGCCTTCTGCGCCGCGGCGTGGGCCGGGGCGGCCGCATCCGGGAACATCGGTGCGTTGATGTTGGGGCCGAGCGCCAGCGCTTCGCCCCAGTGGCACATCGCGCAGTCGGGGTCGATGCGGGCGGCGGCGCGGAAGGCGCGCTGGGCCTCGGCGTGGTTGAAGGCGAAAGTCAGGCGCAGGCCCTGGTCGAAATAGGCCTGGGCTTGCGGGCTGCTGGTGGTGACCGGCATGTGCAGCTTGCCGAGGTCCTTGTACAGCGGCGGCGGCGCGTTGTCGCCGGCGGCCGGCAAAGCTTGGCCCGGCCGGAAGGGCCGCGTTTCGGTCGGGTAGCTTTGCTGAAGCGGCGCTTGCCGGGCCTGCAGCAGGCTGGCCAGCAGCACGGGGCGTCCGGGCCGGGCCGGCGTGCAGCTGGCGCCTCCAGCGAACAGCGGGTCGAAGGCGGGGCGCTGCTGGCCCGGTCCGGCCTGCGACGGTATAAAACCCAGCAGCGAAACGAGGCCGGCGCTCGCCAGGGCCGGCAGGATGCGATGATGTCTCATGATGCCCTCCTCTCACCAAGCTAGGCGATGGTGGAGGGCTTGGCAAGATCAGCGTGGATGCACGCTGATGGCGTCGGCGCCCTCGTGTTTGCCGAACGCGAAGCGCACCGGCAGAAACAGCTCGATGACCTCGGCATTGGTGCGCGCATGCATCGACACCTCGTCCACCGTGAAGCCGCCGCCGCCCGCCAGCGCCAGCGGCAGCATCAGCTGGTCGCCCAGGTATTCAGCCACCGCCGCCTGCGTGCACAGGTACTGGCGGGCGCGCTGGACGGCATGGCGCGCCACCGTCTCCGCCGACACCGATTTCTCGCCGAAGGCCGTGAACACCTCGGCCGCGTGCTCGTATTCCAGGGTCAGCATCAGCGCGTTGCCTGGTCCCTGGTCGGCCGGCAGGGTGCGGTTCAGCAGCTGGTCCTCGCCCCAGTTCATGGATTTGCCGACGCACTCCAGCTCGCGCTGCGCGACCCGTCCCGGGATGCCGGCGATGAAGCATTCGGCATACGCCGCCTTGCGCTCGCCGCGCGCCATCCAGCTGCGCGGACGCAGCGCTGCGCAGGGGCTGACCCTGGCCAGCACTTCGCCGCCGCCCGCCGGATAAAAACCGAAACGATCCAGGTGCAGCTCGATGTGTGCGCCCATCTCGGCCAGGCGCGGCAGGAAGGCGCGCTGCAGGAACTGGACCGGCGGCGCCATCGGATTGTGGGTGCCGCCCGACAGCCGCAGGGTCGACGGGCGGTCGGCCGTCAGCAGCGCCGGCAGCACGGTCTGCAGCACCAGCGTGCAGCTGCCGGCGGTGCCGATCGCGAAGTGGTAGTCGCCGCCCTGCACCTTGCCCGGATTGAATTCCAGCTCCTGGCTGCCAAGTACGGCGCCCGCGGCCTCGGCGCCGCAGATGCGCGCGGCCGCCTGCACCGCCACCAGGTGCTGGCGCATCAGGCCGGGCTTGGCGCGCCGGGCGCGGATCTGCCGGATCCGGAAAGGCCGCCCGGTGATCATCGCCAGCGTCAGCGCCGTGCGCAGGATCTGGCCGCCGCCTTCGCCGGACGATCCATCCAGTTCGATCATCTTCTTCTCCTATCCCTTCACGCACACGACCTGCTTCAGCGTATGCACCACTTCGACCAGGTCGCTCTGCGCCTGCATCACCGCGTCGATGTCCTTGTACGCCATCGGGATCTCGTCGATCACGCCCTCGTCCTTGCGGCACTCGACGCCTTCGGTCGCCCTGACATGGTCGTCGATCGAATAGCGGCGCTTGGCTTCGGTGCGGCTCATGGTGCGGCCGGCGCCGTGGCTGCAGCTGTTGAAGCTCTCCGGATTGCCCTTGCCGCGCACGATAAAGCTCTTCGCGCCCATCGAACCCGGGATGATGCCGAGCTCCCCTTCGCGCGCCGACACCGCGCCCTTGCGCGTCACCAGCACTTCCTTGCCGAAGTGCTGCTCCTTCTGCACGTAGTTGTGGTGGCAGTTCACCGCTTCCACGTGGGTCTCGAAGGGTTTCGTGATCACCGTGCGCACCGCCGCGATCAGGTTCCGCATCATCACCTCGCGGTTCATGCGGGCGAACTTCTGGGCCCAGCCGACCGCTTCGATGTAGTCGTCATAGTGCTGCGTCCCTTCCGGCAGATAGGCCAGGTCCTGGTCCGGCAGGTTGATGAAGTGGGTCCGCATGTCCTGCTTGGCCTGCTCGATGAAGTGGGTGCCGATCGCATTGCCGACGCCGCGCGAGCCCGAGTGCAG
Organism: Massilia aerilata; assembly: GCF_042656905.1. NCBI lineage: Bacteria > Pseudomonadati > Pseudomonadota > Betaproteobacteria > Burkholderiales > Oxalobacteraceae > Massilia > Massilia aerilata. Next base: position 509,452 of record NZ_JBHSMZ010000026.1, on the reverse strand, counting down.
CATGAACCAGACGAAGCCCTGCTCGTCGAGGCAGATCTCGATGAAGTGGTTACCCGTCCCCAGCGTTCCCAGGTGCTTGTAGTTATTGGTGTTGCGCAGCCGCGGCGTCTTCTGGCAGATGACGTCGAATTCGTCCTTCAGCGCCATCCAGGCCGTGTCGACGGCTTGCGGCGGCGAATCCCACGAACCCTTGTCGCGTCCCTTGAAGCCGCGCGTCTTGGGCGACATCCCGTGCGGCACCGAGCGCTCGATCGCGCTGCGCAGCGGCCCCAGGTTGTCCGGCAGGTCCGACGCAGCCAGGGTGGTCTTGGCCGCCATCATGCCGCAGCCGATGTCGACCCCGACCGCGGCCGGGATGATCGCGCCCAGCGTCGGGATCACGCTGCCGATGGTCGATCCCTTACCGAGGTGGACGTCGGGCATCGCCGCCATGTGCTTGTAGATGAAGGGCATGCGCGCCGTGTTGGCCAGCTGGCGCTTGGCTTCCTCCTCGACCGGCACGCCGCGGGTCCACATCTTGACCGGACGGCCGCCTTCCACGTTCAGGACATCGTAGTGTTCGTTTTTCATGTTCGTTCTCTTTTCGTTCTACTGCATGATAAATAAGTGGCGACAAAATTGGTGAAACGGTGCTCTACCAGCTGAGCTACGCCGGCCTTGCGGCTGGCGGCGGGATTCGAACCCGCGACACCCTCGGTTGTAACGATGTAGTTCCACCGGCATTCGCCAAAACGGTTTACTGCTTGTTAAGTCCCGACAAGGGTCGACAAGACGTTCTGCCAGACGCGCTGCGCCTGCCAGGCCGGAATCGAACCGGTATCACCAGATGTAGTCCTGTCTGCATTCGGGAAAACCTTTTGTCCTTCGCTACAAGGCAACCGCTTCGATCTCGCCCACCCAGTGATCCGATTGCAGCTGGCCCGCGGCAAAGGCGGCGGCGATGTCGAACACCGCGTCCGAAAAGCCGCCGACGTTCAGCACATCCGCCGCCTCCTGCGCCTGCACCGTGCCGTAGGGCGTGATGTCGATGCACACCAGCCTTGCCTGCGGGTTGCGCTGCTTGAAGCGGCGCCATTCGTGCATGGTCGCGGTGGCGCCGCTGCGCGTCGCGTCGATCCACGACTGGTTGTCCGACACGAACACCACCAGGTCGGCGCGCGCCTTCATCCGGTTCAGCCGCGCCAGCGGTGCGCTGCAGTTGGTGCCGCCGCCGCAGACGGACGCCAGCCGTTCCGCGTTGGCCATCACCGGATCGCCTGCGTCGAGCCCGACCTCGACCACGTCCTGCGCGAAGGGCAGCACGCGGGTCTGCGGGTTCGTGCGCAGCATCGCCGCCGCCACCAGGGCCGCCACGTCGATGCAGCGCATCTTTGTGGTGGCCGAACCGCGGTAGCCCGACACGGGGCTGGACATCGAGCCCGACACGTCCGGACAGACCACGACCCGGCCCTCGATGCGCGGCACCTTCGCCAGCGAGATCTCCAGCGCGTCCCGCAGCGCTTCGTGCAGCATGCCCGGCAGGTCCGCGTTCGCCGAGCGGCAGGCCGCCATCAGCTGGTAGGGAAAGACCCGCGCCCTGGCGATTTCAAGCGGGTCGCGCAAACGCGCTGCCACGGCCCCGATCATGCCTGGCAGTTCGAACACGCCATGGCGCTGGAAGGTGTTCAGGTTCATGCGCAGCATCTGCCAGCCGCCGCGCAGCGCCAGCTGAGCCCAGGCAGCGGCCGGCAGCTCGAGCGCGGTCAGCATCTGGAACGGCACCGCGGGCAGCTCGGCGCCGCGTTCCTTCTTCCAGACCTCGAAGGCGCGCACGCTCGCCGGCAGCGCCTGCACCGCGCAGGGTTTGCCGATCAGCCAGGCAAAGAAGGCTTCGCGCCAGGCTTCCGCCGGCTTCGGATGCACCATCTTGACCACATCGGCCAGCGAGGGCGTCGTGCCGACCGCGGCCGCCAGCAGCGCCTGTTCGCTGGCGCCGTTCAGCCATTGCTGCACCAGCTTCTTCGGACGCGTTCCCAGCGACTTGCGGCCGGTGGCGCCGGAGCGCAGGATCTGCACGAAATTGCGCAGCATCCGGCCGTTGTCGATGACCCGGCCGAACACCAGGACCAGTTCCGGCGCGCCGCGCGCCGCCAGCAGGGCCGCCAGCAAGGCCGGCATGTCTTTCATGTAGCCGCGTTCACGGCAGTAGATCGCGGTCTGGGCGATGAAGCGGCTGTCGATTTCCCTGGCCAGCCCGAGGATGGTCTCGAGCTGGTTTTCGGCGCCGGCGTACCAGGTGTCGTTCAGGCATCCGGTGGCCGCGTACTGCGCCAGACGGTGCTTTGGCGCCAGACGGTAGGCCGGCGCTGCCTCGAAGTCGAGCGCATCGGCTGCCGGGAGCAGCTTGCTCTTGAGGGTCTGGAACAGGCTTGCGTTTGCCATTTTATTTTTCCTTCTTGTCGTTTGCCTCTCTTCTTTTGCAAGCGCCGTGCCAGGCGAAGCGGCTTGTGTATCTGGTATTGGCAAGTACTTGATTTACAAGGCAACCCCGGCTTTTTCACGCGTGACTCAGGCAATCCCCTCATCGACATAAATGTGATAAATTTATCCTCTGAGATAAATTTTTATACGATGAAAAACAAGAAAATCGTGGTGATCGGTTTCGTCGGCGCCCAGCTCGACAGCGGCAGGGGCAGCGTGCGCTGGGAAAAATGGCGGCCGACGGTGGCGCTTACCCAGCATGAAGACGTGGTCGTCGACCGCATCGAGTTGCTGTTCAACGGGAATATGCATGCGCTGGTCGAACAGGTCAGCCAGGATATCGGCGCGGTGTCGCCCGAGACCGTGGTGGTGCCGCGCCATGTCGAGATCGGCGACCCCTGGGACTTCGAGCAGGTGTATGGCGCCCTGTTCGATTTTGCGAAGACCTATCCCTTCGATCCGGACAGGGAGGAGTACTGGGTCCACATCACGACCGGCACCCACGTCGTGCAGATCTGCCTGTTCCTGATGACGGAGGCGAACTACTTCCCTGGCCGCCTGCTCCAGACCTCGCCGCCGCGGCGCCACGAGCCGGGCGTGCCGGGCAGTTATGCGCTGATCGACCTCGACCTGTCGAAATACGACCAGATCGCGCAGCGCTTCTCGCGCGAGCAGCAGGAAGGAGTGGCTTTCCTGAAGTCCGGCATCGCCACGCGCAATGGCCGCTTCAACGGGATGATCGAGGAAATCGAGCGCGTCGCCATCAAGTCGAAGGCGCCGATGCTGCTGATGGGTCCCACCGGCGCCGGCAAATCCTTCCTGGCGCGCCGCCTCTACGCGCTGAAAAAGGCGCGGCGCCAGGTCGAGGGCGCCTTCGTCGAGATCAACTGCGCGACCCTGCACGGCGACGGCGCCGGCTCGACCCTGTTCGGCCACATCAAGGGCGCTTTCACGGGCGCCGCTTCCGACCGCGCCGGCTTGCTGCGCACGGCGAACAAGGGCCTGCTGTTCCTCGACGAGATCGGCGAACTGGGCCTCGACGAGCAAGCGATGCTGCTGAAAGCGATCGAGGAGAAGCGCTTCCTGCCGGTCGGCGGCGACCATGAAGTGCACAGCGACTTCCAGCTGATCGCCGGCACCAACCGCGACCTGGCGCGCGAAGTAGCGCGCGGGCGCTTCCGCGACGACCTGTTCGCGCGCATCAACCTGTGGACCTACGAGCTGCCCGGCCTGGCCGAGCGCCCCGAGGACATCGAACCGAACATCGACTACCTGCTGCGCGAGTTCGGCGCCGAGCATGGCCAGATGGTCCGCTTCAACAAGGAGGCGCGCGACCGCTACATGCGCTTCGCGATGTCGGATGCGGCGCGCTGGACCGGCAACTTCCGCGACTTGTCGGCCTCGGTCATGCGCATGGCCACGCTGGCCGAGTCGGGCCGCATCACCAACGAGATCGTCGAGGCGGAATACGGCCGTCTGAAGCGGCTCTGGCAGCCCTTCCGCGAGCCGGCCGGCGGCGCTGCCGACATGGATCTGGGCCAGTTGCTCGGCGCCGGCGCCGCTGCGGAGCTGGACCAGTTCGACGCGCTGCAGCTGGCGGCGGTGGTGGGCGTATGCCGGCAATCGAAGACGCTATCGGACGCGGGCCGCAGGCTGTTCGCGGTCTCGCGCAATGCCAAGCGCCAGCCGAACGACGCCGACCGCCTGAAGAAATACCTGGCGCGCTTCGGCCTGTCCTGGGATGCCTTGCAAAGTTAGGGGATTTTGCGCTTCATACCGCCGATGCTGCAGTCTGTCGCAATCCGGGCAGCCGGCGGAATGTGCAGGCATATAGTGAATCCATCAGAACACCTTTTGGAGACAAGTCATGAACAAACTGCTCGGCACCGCATTCCTGGCCACCACCTTCGCCATGGGCACCCATGCCGCCTGGGCGGACGACATCGTGCGTGAAAACCGCGCTGTCGATGCCAGGGTCTCGAAGATCCACCTGGGCGGCGTAATCCGCCTGAACGTGCGCCAGGGTGCGACGCCGTCGCTGGTGGTGTCGGGCGACCGCCGCTACGTGGCGAAGATCACCACCACCCAGCGCGGCGACACGCTGACCATCGACACCGAGAACAATAACAACCTGCACTTCGGGCGCAATAATCCGGGCGAGCTGCGCGCCGACCTGGTGGTGCCGAACCTGCAGGAATTCGTGTCCGAGGGCGTGGGTTCGAGCGAGGTATCGGGCTTCAGCGGCGACAAGCTGACCGTCTCGCTGGATGGCGCGGGCGCCGTCAAGGTCAGCGGCCAGTACCGCGACATCGATGCCCACCTGGGCGGCGTCGGCGGCCTGACGCTGAATACCACCGGCCAGGCCGACCGCATCGAGGTGGAACTGGGCGGCGCCGGCCAGATCAGCGTGAGCGGCCATACCAAGGTGCTGCGCGCCCACCTGGGCGGCGTCGGCAGCCTCGATGCGCAGCAGCTGCGCGCCGACTCGGTCGACCTCGACATGTCCGGCCTGGGCGGCGCCAGCGTGTTCGCGAAGACCGCGGCCAACGTCAGCCTGAACGGCATGGGCTCGGCCACGGTCTACGGCAAGCCGTCGACGCGCAATGCGACCACGAATGGGTTTGGGAAGGTGAGCTGGCAGTAATCAGCCAGGAATCCCGGCCGGCGGAACCGGCCGGTATTGCAGATGCGGCGCTTAGCGGATCACCGTGTCGTTCTTCACGGATTTCACGCCCTTCACGCCGCGCGCCAGTTCGACAGCCTTCTGGGCGCTTTCGCGCGAGTCGACGAAGCCGCTCAGCTGGACCGTACCCTTGAACGTTTCCACCTGAACCTGGGTTGCCTTGACTGTCGGATCGGCGGCGAAGGCTGCCTTCACCTTGCCGGTAATCATCGAATCATCGATGTATTCGCCGGTGCCTTCGCGGGTGGCAGTCGGGGCGCAGGCGACCACCGATACCAGCATGGCGCCAGCGATGACAGATTGGGCAATAGCGATCTGGAAACGACGAGTAAAAGCCATGGCAGTTCTCCCGAATTGGTTGAGATTTTTATTATTCCCAATTTCGGCCTGGGCCGGCGCTCGATACTGTTGTGAAAACGATACCGCCCCTGTTCAAGGCGCACCCGCTACGCTTGCCTGCCCTGCCGGCACGGCGCTCGCGCGGCTGGCAATCAATCCGGCCGACAGGTCGCGGCCGATCACCAGCCGCAGGCTGGCGCGTCCGGTCTTGCTGACTTCGACCGGCTTGCCGGCGCCGAAACGCTCTGCCAGCCGCTCGGCCACGCCGCGGAAGGCCGGCTGGTACTCGACGCGGGTCTGGCGCACCGCGAAACCCTTTTCGTTGGTCAGCCGCACCACCTTCAGGTCGGCATCGCGTAACTGGCGCGACATCAGCCGCGCCAGGCCCTGACGCCCGTTGCCGTTGCTGATCTCGAGCGCGGCGACGATGACCGGATCCCGGTTTTCTTTCGGCAGCTGCGGCGCGGGCGGCCTGGTTGCCGGCGCCGGCGGCGTGCCACGCGAAGGGACCACGCGGCGCAGTTCGAGCATGCCGTTCGGCCGGGTGGTCACTTCGACGAAGGCCCAGTCCTGGTCCGGCCGCTGCGACGCCTTGACCGCCTGTTCGATGGCCGGCAGCCTGGCGCCGCCATCGGCGGCGGCGTAATCGCTGCGGAAATCGTGTTCACGCAGGGCGCTCGCCTGGCGCAGCATCTGCCCCGCGCGCTCGTCCTGGCCGAGCTGCTGCAGGGTCTCGCCGAGGCGCTGCCAGGTGCGATGGTTGAGCGGGTCGAGCAGGCAGGCTTTCTCCAGCGCGACCAGGGCTTCATCGTATTGGCCATTGAGGAAATAGGCATGGCCGAGGTTCCCGAACAGGAAGGCGGTGCCGGCGCCCGAGGCCATCGTGGCACCGCGCGTGAGCTCGCGCCAGATCGGGATCGCTTTGGCGAAATCGCGTTGCTCGGCGTAGGCGGTCGCCAGGCCGTTGCGCGCGTTGACGTGGCTGGCATCTACTTGCAGCGCCTGCTGGTAGGCAGCGATCGCATCCTCGTAGCGGCGCGCCAGGTGCAGGTTGCGGCCGCGCAGGTAGTGGTCGTCGGCGGCTGCGACGGCGGCCTGCGGCGCTTCATGCCGCAGATAGGGACTACCGCAGGCCACCAGCAGCGCGCCACTGCACAACAGAGGCAAGGTGTGGATCAGGATTCGGGTACGCATGACACTCTCCGCGATTGATCATTAATTGCTGAGGAGACTGCTGAAGACGCGCGTGAGCTGGATCATGGCGGGTCCAAGCAGGACCATCAGCAAGGTCGGGAAGATGCAAAAGATGAGGGGGAACAGCAGCTTCAGGCCGATCTTGGCGGCCGCTTCCTCGGCGATCAGGCGGCGCTTGTTGCGCAGGTTTTCCGAGTACACGCGCAAGGCGTCGCCGATGCTGGTGCCGAAGCGCTCCGACTGGATCAGCATCGCGACCAGCGAATCGACGTCGTCCAGGCCGATCCGCAGGGCGAAATTGCGCAGCGCCTTTTCCTTGGTGAAGCCAGCCCGCATCTCCATCAGCACCAGTTGCAGTTCCTGCGCCAGGGTCACGCTCTTGATGTGGATTTCGGCCGCCACTTTCACCAGCGCGCGCTCGAGGCTCAGGCCCGCTTCGACGCAGACGGTCAGCAGGTCGAGCGCGTCGGGGATGGTCTCGAAGATCTCGCGCTTGCGGCGCTTGATGACGTGGGCCAGGACCGCGTTCGGCAGGTAATAGCCGCAGGATGCCGCCAGCAGCAGGAAAAACATCACCCGGGTGCCGCCCGGGGAGCCCGGCACGAAGGCGATCACGATGCCGGCCAGCGCGGGAAGGACCAGCGCCAGCACGGTCTTCGCGGCGAAGTACAAGGCCGGCGCAGCCGGGTTGCGCCAGCCGGCATTCATGAAGCGCGCGCGCAGTGCCGACTTCTCCCACCCCTCTTCCGGCACCGACAGCTTGGTCAACGGGCGCACGGCGCGCACCACTTGTTCGACCCAGCCGCGGCGGCGGTCCGCAGCTTCGGTGTCCGATTGGGCAGTGGAATCCGCCAGGCGCGCGCGCAGTGTACCGGGAGAGAACAGCACCATGCCCAGCCAGATCAGGCCGCAAGCGATCGCGAACACGATCAGCAGGAACAGCAGTTGTGCGCTCGTCATCGATGTCTCCTCAGATGCGGATACGGATTATCTTGCGCAGCCATATCACGCCGAAGACGATCATCGCCAGCGCGTACCAGAGCAGCCTGATGCCACTTGGATCCGTCCAGAGCGGCCTGATGTAATCGGGATTGATCAGCACCAGCATGCCGGCCACGCAGAATGGCAGCAGGCCGAGTACCCAGGCCGACATCCTGCCTTCGGCGGACAGCACCCGCACCTGGGCCGCCAGCTTCAGGCGGCCACGGATGATCTGGCTGATATTGCCGAGGATTTCAGCCAGGTTGCCGCCGGTCTCGCGCTGGATCAGGATGGCGATGATCAGGTAGCGCAGGTCGGTCAGCGGAATCCGCGCGGCCAGGTTGTGCAGCGCTTCGCTCATCGGTACGCCATAGTTGATTTCTTCGCGCGCGATGCGGAACTCGCCGCTGAGAGGTTCGGGCAGCTCGTTGCCGACGATCTGCAACACGTTGGTGAACGAATGGCCGGCGCGCAGGGCGCGGGCGATGAAATCGGCCGCTTCCGGCAGTTGCTCTTCGATGCGCGCCAGGCGCCGCACGCGGGCGCGCCGCACCAGCACCAGCGGCACGACCGCGAACAGCAGCGCCACGCCGGCCTGCAGCGCCAGCGGCGATGGCCATCGCGTGACCAGGAAGGCGCCCGCCAGCAACGCGGCGCCCGACCATGTCAGGAAAGACCCGACTGACCATTTCACGCCGGACTGCACCAGCAGCTGGTCGATGCGGTGCGCGAACGCGGCGCGGTGCAGAAGCCGGTCAGCCAGGTCGTTGCGGCTGAAGCGACGCTGCTTCAGGATCGAGATGCGCTCGCCCGTGCGGCCGGCGACGCCGGACATGAGCTGCAGACGGCGCGCCACGCGCTGCGCCGCTGCGCCATGCGCGCCGACCCACCAGAGGTAGAAGCCTTCGATGCCGAGAATGATGGCAGCGAACAGGAACACCACGAAAGCATAGAAGAGAATGTCCATGCGAGACCCCGCGCGCTCAGGTGAATATCCGGTCGGGGTCGAAGGTGTCTTCGGGGACCGGCGCGCCGAACATCCTGAGCCGCTCGGCGAAGCGCGGACGCACGCCGGTGGCGCAGAAATGGCCCAGCACCTTGCCGTCGGCGTCAACGCCAGTCTGCTCGAAACGGAAGATCTCCTGCATCGAGATGATGTCGCCTTCCATGCCGGTGATTTCCTGCATGCTCACCACCTTGCGGGTGCCGTCGGTCAGGCGCGACGCCTGCAGGACCACGGTGATGGCCGAGCAGATCTGCTGGCGGATCGCGCGCGGCGTCAGGCTCACGCCCGCCATGCCGACCATGTTCTCCAGTCGCGCCAGGGCGTCGCGCGGCGTGTTCGCGTGGATCGTCGCGAGCGATCCTTCGTGGCCGGTGTTCATCGCCTGCAGCATGTCCATCGCTTCCGCGCCGCGCACCTCGCCGAGAATGATGCGGTCGGGCCGCATCCGCAACGCGTTGCGCACCAGGGCGCGCTGCGTGACCTCGCCCTTGCCTTCGATATTGGGCGGGCGGGTCTCGAGGCGGACCACGTGCGGCTGGCGCAATTGCAGCTCGGCGGCGTCTTCGATGGTGACGATGCGCTCGTTGCCGGGGATGAAGCCGGAGATCAGGTTCAGCAGGGTGGTCTTGCCGCTGCCGGTGCCGCCCGAGATCAGGATATTCACCTTGGCCAGGCCGAGGCTTTCCAATACCTTGATCATCGGCGGCGTAACGCTCTTGTAGTCGAGCAGATTCTGCACCGTCAGCGGCGTCGCGCCGAAGCGGCGGATCGACACCAGCGGGCCATCGACCGCGAGCGGCGGGATGATGGCGTTGACGCGCGAACCGTCCGGCAGGCGCGCGTCGACCATCGGGCTCGATTCATCGACGCGGCGGCCCACGCGCGAGACGATCTTCTCGATGATCTTCATCAGGTGGGCATTGTCGTGGAAGGTCACCTCGGTGAGTTCCAGCCGTCCGCGTCGCTCGACATAGACCTTGTTGCAGGTGTTGACCAGGATGTCGGATATGCTCGGGTCGTTCAGCAGCGGCTCGAGTGGACCGAAGCCGAGCATTTCGTGCTGGATGTCGAGCACCAGATGGTGCCGCTCCTGCTGGTTCAGCACGATCCGCTCTTCCTCGATGATGCGCTGGACCAGCAGCGCCAGCTCGTGCTTGAACTGCTCGCTGGTCAGGCGCTTCAGGCGCTCCAGATCGATCCGGTCGAGGATCATCTGGTGCATGGTCTTCTTCAATTCCTGGTAAGCCTGTTGCGCCACTTCCGGCAGGTGGGTGTGGTGCTGGCGCTCCTCGTCAGCTCCGGACAAACGCTCGCGCAGGGACATGGGATCGGCTCCTTCAAAGTTCAGTCATCGCCTTCGCCGCGCCCGAACAGGCGGTCGAGCAGGCCCTTGGTTTCGGTCACGCGACGCGCAGTCACCACTTCGACCAGGTCGGAGAGGCTGCGCGCGGCGGCGCTGCCGCGCGACAGCTGCAGCACCGGGATGCCCTGGTTGACCGAATCGGTGACGGCGACGTAGTCGTTGGGGACGGTATGCAGCACCTCGGCGCCGAGCGCCGCATGCAGGTCCTGCAGGCGCAGGCGTCCGCCCTTCTCGTAACGGTTCACGATCAGACGGATGTGGTCGGTGACGTAGCCGAGCGAGCGGAAGATGTCCAGCAGGCGCCGGGCGTCGCGGATATCCGGTAGCGCCAGCTGCAGCACCGGGTAGATCGCATCGGTACTGTCGAGCGCGCGCAGCGACACGGCGTCGATCTGGCGGCCGACATCGAGCAGGATGTAGTCGTAATGCTGGCGCGCCACGCGCAGGATGGTGTCGATGTGCTCGGGCTTCGCCTCGGTGGTCTGGCCCGGGTCGTCGGCCGCGGCCAATACGCCGAAGCCGGGCGTTACATGCACGAGGCAGGATTCGAGGAAGGGGCCGTCGATGCGTGCGATCTGCCGGCATACGTCCGACAGCGTCATCGCCGGCTTCTGGTCGGACACGTACAGGGTAGCGTCGCCGAACTGGCGGTGCAGGTCGATCAGCAGCACCTTCTTGTCGGCCAGCGTGGCCAGCGCATAGCCGAAATTGGTCGAGATGAAGGTCGCGCCGCTGCCGCCCTTGCAGGCGATGAAGGCGAGGACTTTACCGTCGCGCATCGAGGCCACGCCGGCGCTGGCGGCGATGCGGTCGATCGCTTCGTGCAGCGCGCGGTGCACCAGCGGCAGTTGCAGCACCTCGCGCACGCCCGCACGCATGGCGCGGATCAGCAGTTCGGGGTGATGGTTATCGGTCAGCAGCATGAAATGCGCTACCGCGTAATGGCGGGTCAGGCGCTCGAACAGATCGCCATCGGCGACATCGGCTTCGCTGGTGTCGACGATGACGAGGCTGGGCGCCTCGGCGAGCGGGCGGTCGAGCGCGTCGCGCAGGCTGGCGCGGCTGGCCGCGACATTCAGCGGCGGCACGCGCGCTGCGCCTTGGGAGGCGATCTCCGCGTAAAGCTGGGTGTCGCGGCTGATCAGCAGGGCTTTCATTGGATTCCTCGGGACGGCAATCGATCGGGTCCATGTCGGATGGGGGGCGGTGCGCGCTGGAGCCAGTCAGGCAGGCCCTGCATCATTTGGCGCCGCTCCCGTTGATCAGGAACTGCACGGGCTTGGGATCGGGTTCCTTGAACGAACGCTGGTAGCGCTCGCGGGCCGCGAGAGCGGTCTTGCCGTCCACGCCGGAGGCGGGGTTGGCATTCGCCGTTGCCGCCGGGTCGATGACCTGGGCCGCCAGGTTGGCGCGCACCGCATCGCCAAAATGGTCGTCAAAGCGCGGGGCCGTGCTACAGCCCTGCAGCAGCATGGCGGCGAGCGCCGCGGCGCCGGCCGCGAGACGGTTGCATGTGATGAGCATCGCTTCCTCCTATTTCAGTTCGAAGCCGCCCGCGCTCTGCGACGGACGCTGAACCGGGGCCGGCGCCGAAGCAGCGGCGGTGCTGACTTCCGGCGCCGGGCCATCCAGGCGGCCGCCGAGCATGACCGCACCAACCGAGGGCACGCCCACTTTATCGGTCGGCAGTTCGTAGCCTGGACCCTGCAGCGGCTTGACCAGGTGGGCCGTGATCACGAACACCAGTTCGGTGCGGTCGTGCTGATAATCGGTGCTGCGGAACAGCGCGCCCAGCACGGGTACTTCGCCTAATACCGGCAAGCCCTTCAGATTGGTGACCAGGTTGTTCTTGACCAGGCCACCAATCACGAAACTCTGGCCGTCGTACAGCTGCACGGTGGTGCTGGCGCGGCGCGTGGTCACGACCGGCAGGATCGCCGCGCCATTGAGGCCGGTGGCCGAGATGCCGATGCCTTCGCGCGACAGCTCCGAGACTTCGGGCGCGACCCGCAGGTTGATGCGCCCTCCTCCAAGCACGGTGGGGGTGAAGCGCAGGCCAACGCCGAATTCCTTTTCTTCCAGCGTAACGCGGTTGTTATCCTGGGCCACCGGCACGTAGAACTTGCCGCCGGCGAGGAAGGTGCCTTCCTGGCCGCTGATCGCCATCACGTTCGGCTCGGCCAGCACACGCACCAGGCTGTCCTGCTTTTCCGCATCGACGGTCAGGCCTTTCACACTGGCACCGCTGACCTTGGTGCCCTGCAGCGTACCGTGCGCATTGCCGGTGATGAAGTTCGACAGCAGCTGCGCCCCCCAGCTGCCCGAGCCGAAGCGCCAGGCGGCGCCGGCTTCCAGGCGTTCCAGCAGGGACTTCGACACTTCTGCCACCTTCACTTCCAGCTGCACCTGCTGGGGCGCGCGGACCGTCAGGAGGTTGATCACCCGCACGCCCTGCGTGGCCTGCTGGCTTGCCTGGTTCTGTGCATTCGCTCCGCCCACCGTGCCGGGCGCGGCATCATCCTTGTCCGGCATCGCCAGCGGCCGCAGCGGCCGGCGCACATAAGTGGTCGCCAGTTCGACCGCGCGCTCGACGGCGCCGGCGTCGCTGACGGCGCCGCTCAGGATCAGGGTGTCGGCGGCGGCCAGCACCTTGATGTCGCGCTCTTCCGGCAGCGCGGCGGCCAGCGTGGCCTGCACCGCCGACGGGTCCATCGCCACCGTGATGTCGAGCATGCTGCAGACGCCGCTCTTGCCCTGCACGATCATGTTGGTGGTGCCGACATCGACCCCGGCGATATACAGCGTATCCGGCGCCACCAGGATGGCCTGCACGACCCCCGGATTGCCGACGCTGCGGTGCTGTACCGCCTCCGGCAGGCGCATCAACTGCGATTTGCCGACGTTCAAGGTCAACTGGGCCGGCCGCGCCGCTTCGCCCTGGCAGCGCGGCCCCGGATCGGCGCGCACGGCGGGCGGGTTGTCGTTCGCCTGCGCGGCGGTCCTGGCCGCGGTCTTGGCGGCGGCGAGCGCGGGCCCTGCCGCGGCCAGGACCAGGCCGGCGAAGAGAACACGGACGATCGGCGTATGCATCGGACTTCCGTTCATGGCATCACCCCGGAGTAGGTTCAGAAGCATTCCTGCGCCGTGCGCAGGCCATTCAGCACGGTGACGCAATCGCGCTCCGCCTTGGCCGCAGTCTTGACCACCACCGGCACCTGGCGCACGACGACCACTGGTTTGGGAGCAGGCTTGGCCGGCGGCGGCGGCGCTGCGGCCGGTAACAGCGTCAGCTTGGTGGCGCCTTCGGTCGTCGCCGACTCCGGATCGACCTGGTTGCGCAGGGCCAGCGACAGCGTGCCTACGCTGCGCGCCAAATCGAGCTTTTCGGCCTGCTCCGGCGTGACTTCGAGCGTGACCGCGTTGACGACTTTCGGCTTGGTCTCGTCGCGGTTGACTTCCTGGGCCACGGCCAGCACCAGGATCCGCTCGAGCACGATCTTCGAGATGCTCTGCTCGCGGACGCTGGAGCCGGACGGCACGTCCTTCTGCATGCTGACGATGATGTCCACATAATTCCCCGGCAGCGCGAAGCCCGCTACGCCGATCACGTCGTTGACGCGCACGGTGATGGCGCGCTTGCCCTCGGTAATCAGGGCCGACAGTCCGCCCAGCGTTCCCGCCGGCGCCAGCTTGGCTTCGCTGACCGGTTCGCCCATCACCAGGTTGTTCTTGAGGACGCGGCCATTGAGCTTCTGCGGATCGGTGAAGGCGCCCTTCGGTACGCTGTGCGCCGGCCAGTCGGCCAGCTTGAACATCTCCGGCGTCAGGCGCTGGCCGAGGCTGATGTCGACGGCGGCGACGGCGATCTTTCCGGACGAGGAGCCCGGCTGGCTCAGCAGCCAGCGCGAGGCGAACACCACGGCCGCGAGGCCGAACAGGATTGCGATGGCCATCATCGCAACGGCACGCTTGTTCTTCATTTATGCCTCCGCTTCGCAAGCAATGAACATGCTGCGCCAGGCCTGTTCGACCGAGGCCGTGGACAGGCGCGCGTCCTGTCCGGCCAGGCCGGCAAAGTCGGCGATGCGGTCGAGAAGCTCGCCCGGATAGCAGGCCAGCAGCGCACGCCTGGACTGCACGTGCAGGCGCTCGATCAGGTGCTCGGCCGCGGCGTCGTCGTACTCGATGCGGCGCAGCCGGCACTGACGTCGCAGCAGGGCGCGGTAGGCACTGGCCGGCCAGGCCCCGATCTCGGCCTTGTAGCCGATCCGGCGCAAGGCGGCGTCGTCGAGGATCGCGCCGGGCGCCAGGTTGGTGGCGAACACCACGGCGGCGTCGAAAGGCACGGCCTCGGCCTGGCCACCCTGCAGCGTCAGCTGGTCGATGCCGGTGTCGAGCGGGCCGATGAAGCGGTTCAGGAGTTCGGCGGCGTCGATGCGCTGGCGGCCGACGTCGTCGATCACCAGCATGCCGTTGTTCGCCTGCAGGTGGGGCGGCGCATGGTAGAGGCCTTCCTCGGCGTCGTAGCGCAGGTCGAGCATCTCGCGTCCGAGCTCGGCGCCGACGTGCACCAGCGGACGCTGGCAGACGGTCCAACGCGCATCGCAGCTGCGCCGTTCTTCCTGCTGGCGCGCGAGCGGCGGCGGCGACGCATGCAGCACCGAATCGTACAGGCGGATCACCTGGCGGCCGACGATCAGCGCATACGGCACCGCGATCGAACCCGGCAGCAGCCGCCCGAGTTTGCCGGCCAGCTGGGTCTTGCCGCTGCCGGACGGACCATGCAGCAGCAGCGAGCGGCGCGCATACAGGGCAGCGCCGAGGATGTCGCGGGTGCCCGGCGCCAGGCCATCCTCGCCCAGCGCCGCGGCCAGCTGGGCCGGCGTCACGCGCTCGGCCTGGTCATGGCGCAGCGCCTGGCGCTCGACCACGGCGCGGTAGGAAGCGAGCGTGACCGGGGCCGGGCCGACATAGCGGCAACGCACCAGGGCATCGGCGGCGGCGCGCTGGCCGATGGCGGTCAGCTGGTACTGCATGTCGATGTCGGACTCGCCGCACCATGCCACCTCCACCTGCTGCTCGGCGATCAAGGGATTCAGCACTTCGCGCAGCACGTTGATCGACAGCCGCAGCTTGCCTGCGAGGACCGCCAGCGGGGCCTTGCCGATGACCTGGATCGACTTCAGCACCAGGTCGGTGACGAAACGCGGCTCCAGGCCCGTGTCGCGCACCGTCTTTGCCTGGCGCGGCAGGATGGGCGCGATCTCAGGGGCGTCCGGCAAAGAAGGCGCCGGTTGCGCGGCGCGCGGCGCCGTCGCGGTACTTCCGGTCGAAATTGTGTCAAACATCGGAATCCCCTAAGCATGCATGTTTTCCGAGACCTATCGGAATCGATTCTAGCCACCACCCTCAGGCCGACTCTTGCGTTTCGCTAAAAGCCGGACTCAACTGTAGTCGCGCACCAGGACCGTCATCGTGCCGATGGCGATCGCTACCCCATACGGCATCGATCCCACGCTCGTCTGTCCCGGCGCGGCGATGCCCACGCCCGGTATCAGCGCCCCGCCAAGCATGCGACCGACGTTGCTCAACAACATACTCAGACGCCCTCGGCATGCCACCATCAGCAAAGCCATCAACCCACCGACGCACCAGCTCAGCATGGCCACGTGGAATGCTTCGGCCGGCCCGATAAACGCTCCTACCGTTGCTATCATCTTGACGTCGCCGGCGGCCATTCCGTGCAGCAGATAAAACGGCAGGAACACAACGAATCCCACGCCCATGCCGCCGAGCGCGGACAGAACGGAAGACGCCGGATCGGCGGAATACGCGTGCAGAAAAAAGGCACAAACCAGCCCGGCCAGCAGCAGCCGATTCGGAATACGGCGCGTGGCCAGGTCGTTGACTGCGGCAATACTCACCAGCAAAATCAGAGCGACGTCGAGATACTGTTTGACTGGCATGGCGTCCTCCAAAACGAAAAAACCCTCCGGGCCGGAGCCCGGAGGGTGCGACGTTTACTTAGGCAATTCCCCGCTGATCTTGGTGAAGAGGTTCGACAGATCGCCTCCCAGCGTTTTTGCAGTTGCAGCAACTGCCACACCGATCAAGGCGGCAATCAGCCCGTACTCGATTGCGGTAACACCATTCTCATCAGCCATGAAGGTTTTGACTGCAGAGGTGAAAGTGCTCATTTGAAACTCCCATATGGTAGGTTAATGAAGACAACCCTGACCGGAAGGCGCTGACTGCGACTGCGACTGCAAAACGACTGTTGCGCCGTTTGCGGCTGGCTGCTCCGCGTTCCGTGTCAGTGAGTTCACTATAAAAGGTGATGCCACACGGCAAGTTGACTGTACGCAAGTTTTCCCAAGGGCATCTTTTCTTGTCGAGCAGAATCAGTCACCCCCTGACTAGGGGATCTACATCACGAGGATTCTTGAGAAAATGCCTTGAGGGCGAAAAAAATTGCTTTTGCATAATTGCATAGAATACAAAAACGCTATATGCTGTTTCGCTTGCTCTTTGTGACATGCCAGATACCTGCGGACGCAACGGCGGTTGGATTTGGCCCGCAGGTCGGTGGATTACATTGCTGAGAACGACATGGACTCGCTTCTGAAACACATGGTGGACATGACCGGTCACCGCGATCACGCAATGCTCGACCTCTCCGTGATTTCGGCGGTGCAGGAACTGGCCGGCGCCGCGCAGACGCGCATCCTGAGCATTGCCACCGTGGCCGGACAGCAGTACCTGCGTTCCCGTGCAACGATCCTGTCAAGCGGCGAAGCGCGCCTGGAAGACATCCAGGACGGCGCCCTCGGCGAGCCCCTGGGTCCGGAACTGGCGAGCTGCCTGATCGAACACCGTAGCAGCGCCGAAGCAATCGGCGCCGACGGCAGGCGCACGCTGTGGCTGCCGATCTGGTTCGGCGACAAGGCCAGCACCTGCCTCGAGCTGCGTAACGACAAACCCTTCTGCAGCGCCACCATTCACACCGTCGGCGGCATCGTCGGCGTCTACCGCAATTTCCAGAACCTGCTGGACTACAGCGAGCGCGACTCGCTGACCGGCCTGCTCAACCGCAAGACCTTCGACGACCAGTTGGCGCGCATGCTGCACAGCGCCCACGAGCAGGACCCGCGCCTGCCCGGCCTGGCCGAACGGCGCCAGATGCATGGGCCGGAAAAGCAGTGGTTGGCGGTGGTCGATGTCGACCACTTCAAGGCCGTCAACGACAAATTCGGCCACCTGTACGGCGACGAGGTGCTGATCCTGATCGCCAACCTGCTGCAATCGTCGTTCCGGGTGCAGGACCGCGTGTTCCGCTTCGGCGGCGAGGAATTCGTGGTGCTGCTGCGTTCCACGACCCTGGAAAACGCCTGGAAGATCATCGAACGCTTCCGCACCAACGTCGAAAACCACGAGTTCCCGCAGGTGGGCAAGGTGACGGTCAGCGTGGGTTTCGTGAGCATCAGCGCCTACGAGTCGCCGGTGGTGACCTTGGGCCACGCCGACCAGGCCCTGTACTACGCCAAGAGCAATGGCCGCAACCAGGCATGCCACTACGACGACCTGGTCTCGCACGGCGTGCTGCAGGCGGTGGCCTCGAACGACACCGCCGAATTCTTCTGAAATAAGCTCAGGCTGCCAGCGCCATGAAGCGCATCGGATCGACCTTCCACTTCTCGGGCGATTCATGGCGCACGATCTTGTCGCCGCCGCCGAAGCCGAGGCCACGCGACAAATCGATGGTCTCCGGCTTGATATAGGTCTGGCTTTTGGTGCTGAAGAACACGTTCACCTTCGGCGTCAGCAGGCTGGTTTCGTGCGGCTCGACCACCACGCCCAGGCGCCCCGATTCCAGCAGCACCAAGGTACCGACCGGGTAGATGCCGACGCAGCGCATGAATTCCTGGGTCAGCGTCGGATTGAAGTGGAACTTGCTCCACTCGTACATCTTGCGCAGGGCCTCGGCCGCCGGCATGCCCTTGTGATAGCAGCGGTCGGCCGTGATCGCGTCGTAGACGTCGACGATGGCCGCCATCTGCGCCAGCTCGCTGATCTGCTCCGCGCCCTGGCGGTCCGGATAACCGGTGCCGTCGCGGCGCTCATGGTGATGCAGCGTGATGTCGAGCGGGATCGCGCCGATCTCCGGCGAACGGCGCAGGATGTCATAACCGTCGCGCGGATGGCGGCGCACCACCTCGAACTCCTCGTCGGTCAGGCGGCCCGGCTTGTTCAGGATATGGTCCGGCACCAGCGCCTTGCCGGTATCGTGCAGCAGGCCGCCGATGCCGGCCTGGTAGGTGGTCTCATCGTCCATCTTGCGCGAACGGCAGAACGCCACCAGCAGCGTGCACACGCTCACCGAATGCAGGAAGGTGTAGTCGTCCTTGTTCTTGATGTACGAAAGGCCGAGCAAAGCGCTGGGGTTGCGCAGGATGGACGCCGTGATGTTCTCGACCACCGGCGATACCTTGTCCAGCTCGATCGCCTTGCCCAGGCGCGCGTCCTGCATCACGGTCTTCACCAGGCCGGCGGCCTGGCGGCGGATCGCGACGGCGCGGTCGAACTCCTCGGCCAGCGTGGCGCGCAGCGGCGTCACCGGCTTGGCCGCGATCGCCGCCACTTCCGCTTCGGTCGCCGCAGCGGCTTCCTCGACCGTCGGCGCATCGCTGACGTCCAGCCCTTTGCTGCAATCGATGGTCACGCCGCGGATGCCGGCGTTCAGCACCTTGCGGACTTCATCCTCGCTGGTGATGACGAAACGGTTACGGACGAAGGGATGTTCCATCCAGCCGCAATCGAGGTCGTGGATGGCCATCCCCACGCGAAGCTGTGAAGAATCGATTTTCTTGAGCATGGCAATACAAACGGGTGTGTTAATCTCGCCGCGTTTCGACGCGCTTTCAGTATAGCAACTGTTGAGCTGCCTCATTGCCGCAGGTTAACTTTCTTTACATTTTGTATCCTTAAACATACATCCATTAATTTATGGAACTCCGCCAGCTGCGCTATTTCGTCGCCATCGTCGACCACGGCTCGCTGTCCCGCGCAGCGCTGGTGCTGCATGTGGCGCAGCCGGCGCTGACCCAGCAGTTGCGCCAGCTGGAAGACGAACTCGGTGCCCAGCTGCTGCACCGCTCGGCGCAGGGCGTGGTCAGTACCGATGCGGGTAAAGTCTTCTACGAACATGCACTGGCGATCCTGAAACAGGTGGCCGACGCCCAGGCCGCCGTAACCCAGTCGGCCGAACGGCCGTCCGGCAGCGTCACCCTCGGCCTGCCGCACAGTATTTCGGGCGCGCTGGCCCTGCCCCTGTTGACCGCGATCCGCCAGCGCTATCCCGAAATCACCCTGCAACTGACGGAAGAGCTGACCGGCAACCTGGCCGAGCAGCTGCGCGCGGGCCGCGTCAACCTGGCCGTGCTGCTCGACGACGGCCAGCTGGCCAGCTTCGCCACCACCCCCCTGGTCGAGGAAGAGCTGCGCTTCATCTGCCGCGCCGACGCACCGTGGGCGGAAGGCCGCGACGGCCTGAACCTGGCGGAGGCGCTGGACGCGACCCTGATCCTGCCCGGCCTGCAGCATGGCGTGCGTCCGCGCATCGAAAGCACGGCGCGCGCCGCCGGCCTGCATACGCGCGGCGTCATCGAGATCAATTCGATCGCGATCCTGAAATCGGCGATCCTGGCCGGCATGGGCGCGACCATCCTGCCGGTGGCGCCGGTGCAGGACGAAGTCGAGCGCGGTGCGATGCGCGCCCTTTCGATCCACAGTCCGGCGATTTCGCGCACCGTGGTGCTGTGCACCTCCAAGAACATCCCGCTGACGAATGCCGCCGCCGCCGTCAGCCGCCTGGTGGCGCAGGTGGCGCTGGAACTGTGCGCAAACGGCGCCTGGATCGGCGCCAGTGCGATCCAGCCTGTTTGATGGGCCATCATTTTTTCTTATAGCCCCATCCCCATTCCGTATTTCCGTATACGTCAACTTGTCTCTACACTGCGGGCCAAAGCTAAAAAAGCGTTAACCGGCCCGCCCCAGCCAGTGCTTACCCGGCACGAAGCCTGGCGCCAGCCCCCCTGAATACCATTTGGAGACACCATGCCTGACACCATCCTGGGCCAGGGCGCGCCTGCGCCCCTCGCACCTGCCGCTCCCGCCACGCCTGCCGGTACGCCGGACCGCCTGAAAGACGTCAGCCTCGACGACAAGTACACCGCCACCGCCGGCAAGATCTTCCTGTCGGGGATCCAGGCGCTGGTGCGCCTGCCGATGATCCAGAAGATCCGCGACGAACAGGCGGGCCTGAACACGGCCGGCTTCGTGTCGGGCTATCGCGGTTCGCCGCTCGGCGGCCTGGATGAAAACCTGTGGAAGGCCAAGGGCCACCTCGAAGCGAAGAGCATCCAGTTCGTGCCGGGCGTGAACGAAGACCTGGCCGCGACCGCCGTCTGGGGCACCCAGACCGTCGACCTGATCGGCCCGGCCAAGCACGACGGCGTGTTCGCCATGTGGTATGCGAAGGGTCCGGGCGTGGACCGTTGCGGCGACGTCTTCAAGCACATGAACCATGCCGGAACAAGCAAGAACGGCGGCGTGCTGCTGGTGGCCGGCGATGACCACGGCGCCTATTCCTCGACCCTGCCGCACCAGTCCGACCACATCTTCGCGGCCTGCATGATCCCGGTGCTGTATCCGTCGAACGTGCAGGAATACCTGGACCTGGGCGTGCACGGCTGGGCGATGTCGCGCTACGCCGGCGTGGCTGTCGCCTTCAAGGCGCTGGCCGACACGGTCGAATCGAGCGCCTCGGTGGATGCCGACCCGTTCCGCGTCGAGGTGAAGCTGCCGCAGGACTTCGCAATGCCGGAAGGCGGCCTGAATACGCGCCTGTCCTCGGTCCCGCTGGGCCAGCAGGCGCGCACCCAGGAAGCGCTGATGCAGGACTACAAAATCTATGCAGCCCTGGCCTACGCACGTGAAAACAAGCTGAATCGCGTCACCATCGACAGCCCGGACGCCAAGCTGGGCATCATCGCCTCCGGCAAATCCTATGTGGACGTGCTGGAAGCGCTGGAAGAACTGGGCATCGACGAAGCGATGGCGGCCCAGGTCGGCCTGCGCCTGTACAAGGTTGCGATGATCTGGCCGCTGGAGCCGGAAGGCGTGCGCGAATTCGCCCAGGGCCTGGAAGAGATCCTGGTGGTCGAAGAGAAGCGCCAGGTCGTCGAATACCAATTGAAAGAACAGCTGTACAACTGGCGCGACGACGTCCGCCCTCACATCGTCGGCAAGTTCGACGACAAGGGCGAGTGGGTCTCGCCGCGCGGCGAATGGCTGCTGCCCCCTAAAGCAGACTTCTCGGTGGCCCAGGTGGCGCGCGTGATCGCCGGCCGCATCGCCCGCCTGAACCTGGAAGACCGCACGCGCGACCTGATCAAGGCGCGCCTGGCCTTCCTGGAAGCCAAGGACGCGGTGCTGATGAAGGCCGTCACGACGCCCTTCCGCCCCGCCTTCTACTGCTCCGGCTGCCCGCACAACACCTCGACCAAGGTGCCGGACGGCTCCTTCGCGCTGGCCGGCATCGGCTGCCACGTGATGGCGACCTCGATCTACCCGGAGATGAACAAGCTGACCACCCACATGGGCGGCGAAGGCACCCCGTGGATCGGCCAGGCCGCGTTCTCGAAAGTGCCGCACGTGTTCCAGAACCTGGGCGACGGCACCTACTTCCACTCGGGTTACCTGGCGATCCGCGCGGCCGTTGCGGCCAAGGTCAACATCACCTACAAGATTCTCTACAACGACGCGGTCGCGATGACCGGCGGCCAGCCGGTCGACGGCATCACCTCGGTGCCGCTGATCGCCCAGCAGATGGCGGCCGAAGGCATCAAGCGCATCGCCCTCGTCACCGAAGACCTGTCGCGCTACGAAGACCGCTCGGCCCTGCCGGAACTGGTCACCATCCACGACCGCAAGCACATGGACGACATCCAGCGCGAGCTGCGCGAACTGCCGGGCGTGACGGTCCTGATCTATGACCAGACCTGCGCCGCCGAGAAGCGCCGCCGCCGCAAGAAGGGCGAGTTCCCCGACCTGAACAAGCGCATGGTGATCAACGAAGCCGTGTGCGAAGGCTGCGGCGATTGCGGCGTGCAGTCGAACTGCGTCTCCATCCTGCCGAAGGAAACGGAATTCGGCCGCAAGCGCGCCATCGACCAGTCGTCCTGCAACAAGGATTACTCGTGCACCAAGGGCTTCTGCCCGAGCTTCGTCACCGTCGAAGGCGGCACGCTGAAGAAGAACAAGGCCGGCGTCGCCAAGGAAGGCACGGATGATGGCTGGGGCGCGCTGCCGGCGCCGATGCTGCCGTCGATCGCTTCGCCCTACAACATCCTCATCAACGGCATCGGCGGCACCGGCGTGATCACTGTCGGCGCGCTGATGGGCATGGCGGCCCACCTGGAAGGCAAAGGCGCCTCGGTGCTGGACATGACCGGCATGAGCCAGAAGAACGGCTCCGTCACCTCGCACGTCAAGATTGCGGAAACGCCGGAACGCCTGCGCGCCCAGCGCATCGCCACCGGCGAAGCCGACCTGGTGCTGGGCTGCGACATGCTGACCGCCGGCGCCTCGGACGCGATCTCGAAGATGCGCCCGGGCCGCACCACCGTCGTGGTCAACCTGCACGAGCAGCCGACCGGCACCTTCGCCCAGCAGCGCGACTGGGAATTCCCGGCCGCGCAGGTGCGCTCGCTGATCGCGGAAGCCGTCGGCGGCGAAGCCGGCGTCGACTTCATCGATGCCACCAAGCTGGCGACGAGCCTGATGGGCGACTCGATCGCCGCGAATCTGTTCATGATGGGTTACGCCTGGCAGAAGGGCCTGATCCCGCTGTCGGAAGCCTCGCTGCTGCGCGCGATCGAACTGAATGGCGTGGCCGTCGGTTCCAATAAACGCAGCTTCCTGTGGGGCCGCCGCGCCGCCGTGGACATCAAACGCGTCGAAAAGACCGCAACGCCGGCGCAAGCCATCGTCGTGCAGATGCCGCAGAGCCTGGACTCGGTGATCAAGAAGCGCGTCGAGTTCCTGACCGGCTACCAGAATGCCGCCTATGCGGCGCAGTACACGGACCTGGTGTCGCAGGTGCGCGATCGCGAATCGGCATTGGGCATGGGCAGCAAGCTGACCATGGCCGTCGCGAAATCGCTGTTCAAGCTGATGTCTTATAAGGACGAGTACGAAGTCGCGCGCCTGTACACCGATGGCCGCTTCGTCGAACAGCTTGCCACCCAGTTCGAAGGCAAGTTCAGCGTGAAATTCAACCTGGCGCCGCCGCTGTTCGCCAAGAAGGACGCCAAAGGCCATCTGGTCAAGGCGGAATTCGGTTCGTGGATGTGGAGCGCCTTCAAGCTGCTGGCCAAGCTGAAAGGCCTGCGCGGCGGCGCCTTCGACCTGTTCGGCTACACGGCCGAGCGCAAGATGGAGCGCGCCCTCATCGGCGAATACCGTGCGATGATCGAGGAGGTGCTGCGCTCGCTGGATGCGTCGACCCACGCGACTGCCGTCGAGCTGGCTGCGCTGCCGGAACAGATCCGCGGCTTCGGCCACGTGAAGGAAAAGGCGGTTGCCGAGTACCGTGCACGCAAGGCTGAGCTGCTGAGCGGGAACGTCAAGAAGCGCGCTGCTTGATCGTAGGGTGGGCACCCCGTGCCCACCCTACGTCGATTCTTGACGTTTACGTTAACGTCATATACCGTACCAAGAACTCCTGTTCGCTTCCGCAATCTCAAGGAACACCATGAACGACATCACCCCCGCCGCCAAGCTCGAGCTGCCGGACCAGACCAAGCTGGCCAATAAAGTGCGTTTCGTGACCGCCGCCTCGCTGTTCGACGGCCATGACGCCTCGATCAACATCATGCGCCGCATCCTGCAGTCGAACGGCGCCGAGGTCGTGCACCTGGGCCACAACCGTTCGGTCGACGACGTCGTCACCGCGGCCCTGGCCGAGGACGTGCAAGGCATCGCCATCTCCAGCTACCAGGGCGGCCACGTCGAGTATTTCAAATACATGATCGACCTGCTGCGCCAGCGCGGCGGCGCCCACATCAAGGTCTTCGGCGGCGGCGGCGGCGTGATCGTCCAGAGCGAAATCGACGAGCTGCATGCCTATGGCGTGACCCGCATCTTCAGCCCGGAAGACGGCCAGCGCATGGGCCTGGTGGGCATGATCCGCTCGATGCTGGAAGCCTGCGACATCGATTTGTCGGCGTATTCGCCCACCTCGCTGGAGCCGCTGCAGACCGGCGATATCGCGCAGCGCCACCGTCCGCTGGCCCAGCTGATCACGGCGCTGGAAAACGGCAAGGCCTCCTTTGATCTGCGCAAGCAGATCGTCGACGCCGCCGAAGGTTTGCAAGTGCCTGTCCTCGGCATCACCGGCACTGGCGGCGCGGGTAAATCCTCGCTGACCGATGAACTGATCCGCCGCATCCGCCTCGACCAGAACGACCGCCTGAACATCGCGGTGATCTCGATCGACCCGTCGCGCCGCAAGTCGGGCGGCGCCCTGCTGGGCGACCGCATCCGCATGAATGCGATCAATCCCTGGAACGGCCAATCCCGCGTGTTCATGCGCTCGCTGGCGACCCGCGAAGCCGGTTCCGAGATCTCGCAGGCGCTGCCGGAAGTGATCGCCGCCTGCAAGGTGGCCGGCTTCGACCTGGTGATCGTCGAGACCTCCGGCATCGGCCAGGGCGACGCCGCCATCGTGCCGCACGTCGACCTGTCGATGTACGTGATGACCCCGGAATTCGGCGCCGCCTCCCAGCTCGAGAAGATCGACATGCTGGACTTCGCAGACTTCATCGCGATCAACAAGTTCGACCGCAAGGGCGCCCAGGACGCGCTGCGCGACGTGGCGAAACAGTACCAGCGCAACCGCGAACTGTGGTCGCAGTCGCCGGACCAGATGCCGGTGTTCGGCACCCAGGCCTCGCGCTTCAACGACGACGGCGTCACCGCGCTGTACCACGGCCTGCTGCCGGCCCTCGCCAATCTGGGCCTGAAGGCGGAAGCGCCGAAGCTGCCGCAGCCCTCGCAGAAGTACTCGAGCGGCAAGAACGTGATCGTCCCGCCCGCGCGCACGCGCTACCTGGCCGAAATCGCCGACACCGTGCGCGGCTACCACCGCAACGTCGGCAAGCAGGTGAAACTGGCGCGCGAGCGCCAGCAGCTGCTTGAGACCAAGCGCATGCTGGCGGCCGCCAACCGTGAAGTGGTGCTCGACGACCTGATCACCGAGCGTGACGGCGCCATGGATGCTGGCGCCCGCAAGCTGCTGGCCATGTGGCCGGACATGCAGGCGGCATACGCCGGCGACGATTACGTCGTCAAGATCCGCGACAAGGAAATTCGTACCAAGCTGGTGCAGACGACCCTGTCGGGCACCAGGATCCGCAAGGTCGCGCTGCCGAAGTACGAAGACCACGGTGAAGTGCTGCGCTTCCTGATGCTGGAAAACGTGCCGGGCTCCTTCCCTTTCACGGCTGGCGTGTTCGCTTTTAAACGCGAAGGCGAAGACCCGACCCGCATGTTCGCCGGCGAAGGCGACGCCTTCCGCACCAACCGCCGCTTCAAGCTGGTGTCGACCGGCATGGAGGCGAAACGCCTGTCGACCGCCTTCGACTCCGTCACCCTGTACGGCGCCGATCCGGCCCTGCGTCCCGACATCTACGGCAAGGTCGGCAACTCCGGCGTGTCGATCGCGACCCTGGACGACATGAAGGTGCTGTACGACGGTTTTGATTTGTGCAGCCCGTCGACCTCGGTGTCGATGACCATCAACGGCCCGGCCCCGACCATCCTGGCGATGTTCATGAACACCGCCATCGACCAGCAGATCGACAAGTTCGTCGCGGACAACGGCCGCCAGCCGACCGACGACGAAGCGGCAAAGATCAAGGAATGGGTGCTGGCCAACGTGCGCGGCACGGTGCAGGCCGACATCCTGAAGGAAGACCAGGGCCAGAACACCTGCATCTTCTCGACCGAGTTCTCGCTGAAGGTGATGGGCGACATCCAGGAATACTTCGTTCACCACCAGGTGCGCAATTTCTATTCGGTGTCGATCTCGGGCTACCACATCGCCGAAGCGGGCGCGAATCCGATCTCGCAGCTGGCGTTTACCCTGTCGAACGGTTTTACGTTTGTCGAAGCCTACCTGGCGCGCGGCATGCACATCGACGACTTCGCACCCAACCTGTCCTTCTTCTTCTCGAATGGCATGGATCCGGAATACACGGTGCTGGGCCGCGTGGCGCGCCGCATCTGGGCGGTGGCGATGCGCGACAAGTACGGCGCCAACGACCGTTCGCAAAAGCTCAAATACCACGTCCAGACCTCGGGCCGCTCGCTGCACGCGCAGGAAATCGACTTCAACGACATCCGCACCACGCTGCAGGCGCTGATCGCGATCTACGACAACTGCAACTCGCTGCACACCAACGCCTATGACGAGGCGATCACCACGCCGACCGACGAATCGGTCCGGCGCGCGCTGGCGATCCAGCTGATCATCAACCGCGAATGGGGCCTGGCGAAGAACGAGAACCCGAATCAGGGTTCCTACATCATGGACGAGCTGACCGACCTGGTCGAGGAAGCCGTGCTGCAGGAGTTCGAACGCATCGCCGAGCGCGGCGGCGTGCTGGGCGCGATGGAAACCGGCTACCAGCGCGGCAAGATCCAGGAAGAGTCGATGCTGTACGAGCACAAGAAGCACGATGGCTCGTTGCCGATCATCGGCGTGAACACCTTCCGCAACCCGAAGGGCGCCGAAGCGCCGGCCACCATCGAGTTGGCCCGTTCCACCGACGATGAGAAGCAGTCCCAGCTGACGCGCCTGGAAGCTTTCCACGAGCGCAACGCCAACGCCGCCCCGGCCGCCCTGGCCGCCCTGCAGCAGGCCGCGATCGACAACGAAAACGTGTTCGCGCGCCTGATGGACGCGGTGCGCGTGTGCTCGCTGGGCCAGATCACCACCGCGCTGTTCGAGGTGGGCGGTCAATATCGCCGCAATATGTAAGCAGGCCGCTTCTGCCCACGACGGCGCCTCCGGGCGCCGTTTTCATTTGCGAAACCGCAAACCGGGGTCAGAGCCCGATTCTTGAAAACATCACTGAAGACATTGCCAAATTTCGGGCTCTGACCCCGGTTTGTGTTTGATCAATCCCGTGGGCATGGCACGAGACGGTACTTTAGAATGGTTCCGACGCCACGACGGAGCTATATATGCCGATCAAGCCCGAGCAACTCGCCGCACTGATGCGCGAGGTCGAGCAGGAAGACCCGATCGATTTCGCGGATCTGCCCTTCGCCGAAGACGATTTGCGCGAGCTGGTGGCCAGCCATCTGTGCGAGATGGCGGCGTCGATGGAAAACTTCAGCACCGAGGACCGTCTGATGACCCTGCTCGCGGTATCGGCCAAGCTGGTGCTGGAAAACCTGGTGCTGCACGTGCAGCTGTTGCGCCGTCACGGCATTCCTGCCGGCGACAATGTGGAAGCCCTGCTGAGCCGCCTGCGCAAGCCCTGATTCCCCCTCGCGTGGCGTGGCATTTCCGCGCGAACTTCTGTTATCTTTCCCCAAATCAACACTGGTCTGCTGCTATTTCCCAGAATAGCAACGGACAGCAGTAAATTGTTGTTGCCTGATGAAATCGTGCGCTTTTTATTCCCATTCCATAGGGTATTATTAACACTCGGGAAACTTTTGCTTGCAGTCCCCAAGTTCGCAAGCGCCTTCATCAAAGGGAACGATCATGCCGGGCAATCTCACCAAAACCAAAGTAGCCGTCGTACTCGGCGCTGTCCTGCTCAGCACAGGAATGATTGGTTGTAAACGCACGCAGACTACCGAAGAATTACTTGCCGACGCCAAACAATATCAACAAAAAGGCGATCATAAGGCAGCGCTTATCCAGCTCAAGAATGCCGTGGCCAACAATCCGGAGAATGTCGAAGCGCGCCTGCAACTGGGCGGCGAGTATCTCAAAATTGGCGATGCAGTTTCTGCTGAAAAAGAATTCCGTAAGGCTGTCGGCTTCGGCATGTCGGCCGATAAAATACTGCCCTCGCTGGCACGCAGCTTGTTGACGCAAAACAAGTTCCAAGTATTGCTGAACGATATTTCAGAAGAGAAAGCCAAGGGTTCCGCTATCCTGCTGGCGCGGCGTGGCGATGCCTATCTCGGCCTTGCCGATAAGGACCAGGCGCTCGAAGCCTACAAGGCCGCGCTGGCGATTGATCCGAATTCGGGCGATGCCCTGGTCGGCATGGCGCGTCACGCCGCATTCTCGAAGGACTTCGCCGGCGCCCAGCGCTTTGCAACGGAAGCGTCCACGCGCGCGCCGAACAATCCCGAAACCTGGATGGTGATGGGTAACCTGCTGCGCATCGAGGGCAAGAACAAGGAAGCCCTGGCCGCCTACGACAAGGCGCTCGCCGCCGATCCGGCGCACCGCACCGCGAATATCGAAAAAGCCTATATCCATATCGGCCAGAAGGATTTCGCCGCCGCCAAGACCGACCTCGATACAGCGCGCAAGTACAATCCCGCCGACCTGAATGCCTTCTACGTCCAGGCCCTGCTCGACTTTAATACCGGCAAACACAAAGAAGCACGCGATTCGCTGCAGAAGATCCTGAAAGTCGCGCCTGGACACATGCCCAGCCTGTTGTTGTCCGGCGCCGTCGAGCTCAACCTGGGCAATACGCAGCAGGCCGAACAAATCCTGGACGGCTACGTGAAAACGAACCCGACCAACACCTACGCCCGTAAGCTCCTGGCGCAGACCCTGATGAAGCAGGGCCGGGCAGCCGACGCGGTCACCACGCTGGCGCCGGCACTCAAGGACGACGTCAAGGATCCGCAGCTGCTCGCCCTGGCAGGCCAGGCCTACCTGCAGACGCGCGATTTCGCCAAGGCCTCGACCTACCTCAAGCAGGCTAGCACCCTCGCGCCCAACGTCGCCGACATCCGTACCGCATTGGGCATGTCCAAGCTGGGCCAGGGCGACTGGAACAATGGCGTCGAAGAACTCCAACAGGCAGCGACCCTCGACCCGAAATCGATCAGCGCAGGTTTCGCCCTCGCCCAGGCCGAACTGGGCCACGGCCAGTTCGACAAGGCGCTGGACGCCATAGAGGCCCTCGAAAAGGCGCAGCCAGCCAATCCCGCTGTGCAAAACATGAAGGGCCAGATATATCTGAGCAAGAACGACACGAAGAATGCCCGCGCGAGCTTCGAGAAAGCCGTGTCCCTGGACGCTACCTTCATGCCGTCCGTTGCCAATCTTGCTCGACTGGACATGGCCGACAAGAACGTCACTGCCGCCAAGCAGCGTTTCGAAGCCGTGCTGGCCAAGGACAAGAAAAACGTCGAAGCGATGAGCGCCCTGGCCGGTCTCGAACTGTCGCAGGGTCACGCGGCCGAAGCTACCACCTGGCTGGAAAAAGCCCAATCGGAAAATCCCGACGCGGTCCGTCCGGCGGTGACCCTGGGCACCCATTACCTGCGTTCGAAACAGGCTGACAAAACGGTGGTGTTGACGCGCAAGATGCTGGTCGCCCATCCGGATAATCCCGAACTGCTCGACCTGATGGGCCAGGCCCAGCTCGTCACCAAGGACGCCAACGGTGCGGTCGAAACCTTCAGCAAGCTGGCCGCGGCCCTGCCGAAATCGCCGGCAGCCCAGGTACGCCTGGCAGCGGCACATGCGCTGAACAAGAACGAAAGCGCCGCCGCGCAGGACTTGAAACGCGCCCTGAGCATCGATCCGAACTTTACCCAAGCCTCTGTCGCGCAGATGGAACTCGCCATGCGCAGCAACAAGCCGGATGAGGCACTGGAAGCCGCGCGCCAGGTTCAGAAAAACAATCCCAAGGCGCCGACCGGTTATGTACTGGAAGGCGACCTGATGCTGAGCCAGAACAAGATTGCGCCTGCCCTGGCTGCTTACGAAAAAGGCTTTGCGACCACCAATTCCCCGCAAATCCTGGCCAAGATCTCGCAAATCATGGCGCGCACCGGCAAGGGCGCCGAGGCCGAGGCACGACTGGTCAAGTTCCACACGGCTTATCCGGCCAACGACATGATTGCCATGCTGCTTGCCGATAACTACCTGGCCAAGCGCCAATTCAAGCCGGCCATTGCCAGCCTGGAAGCGGCGCTGAAAGTGAATCCGTCGAACGCGGCGGCGCTCAACAACCTGGCGTTCGCCTATCAGCAGGAAAACGATGCGCGCGCGCTGCCGACGGCGGAGCAGGCATACAAGCTGGCCGGACAGAATGCGGCAATCATGGACACGCTGGGCTGGATCCTGGTGCAGAAAGGCGATACTGCACGCGGCATCGAGTTGCTGCGCAAAGCCGTCGCCGCCGAACCGAAAGCCTCGGAGATCCATTACCACCTTGCCGCTGGACTGGCGAAAAGTGGCGACAAGGCCGGTGCGCGCAAGGAAGTCGAGCAATCGCTGGCTGGCGATCAAAGCTTTGCCGCCAAAGACGATGCAAAAGCACTGCTAAAACAACTTTGATGTAAAGCGCGCCACTCCGGTGGCTTTTTCCCAGCTTCGCAATGACGGCCTCCAGGATGAGCCCACCATGACTTCGATGACGCAAGAACAAGACTACGAACAGGCACCCACCGGATTTTTCTCTCGGTTCGCCGAGCGCTTTCTCGGCAAGAGCGACGTTCTGGTCCCCTACTTTAATTTCCGCAAGGTATTAAAGGGGGACATGGAATCCTATGTTCTGAAAGAGATTTACCGGCTGCGTTACGACGTCTATTGCCTCGAGCGTCATTATCTGGAGGCCAGCGATTTCGAGGAAGAGCTGGAAATGGACGAATACGACGATTGCTCGATCCATTTTGCCGCTTACACGCTGAGCAACGATATCGTCGGCACGGTCCGTCTGGTGCAGCCGGCGCCGGGCAAGATCTACCCCTTCGAAACGCATTGCGCGGCGTTTCCGGAATTCGTCTACCCGGCGCGCGACAATGCTGCCGAGATCTCCCGTCTGGTCGTCAAGAAAACGCATCGGCGGCGCCGTGGCGACTCGATGGAGGGTATTTCGGCGGATTTCATGGAAAAAGGCAGCACGAAGTCGATTCAACCGAGGCCAACCGTACGGCGCGACAAGCGCGGAAATAGTCCGCTATTATTGCTCGGCATGTATCGCGAGCTCTACAGGTACAGCCGCCAGAACGGTATCCGTTAC
Organism: Massilia aerilata; assembly: GCF_042656905.1. Lineage (NCBI taxonomy): Bacteria > Pseudomonadati > Pseudomonadota > Betaproteobacteria > Burkholderiales > Oxalobacteraceae > Massilia > Massilia aerilata. The sequence continues at coordinate 478,130 of NZ_JBHSMZ010000026.1, read as the reverse complement.
TGGTATGCCGCCATGGAACGCTCGCTTGCGCGTTCGCTGGAAAAGATGGGATTCAAATTTGTGCCGATTGGACCGCAAGTCGACTACTACGGTCCAGTCACGCCCTTTGTCGCAGATTTGGATGAGTTGATCGGCCGTCTACAAAACGAAAACAAGTTTCTGGCTGCTTGGTTCAATGATGAGCCGATCCCCATGTGGATCATGGTGAAAACCATGGTCGGCAACTTCCTGGAGGGTCGATTCAGGAAAAAATAAAAGGGTCCGTCAGGACAATAAATGGGATGAACAACGGAAAAGCATACGCCGCGCCCAGCGCCTTCCTGCCACCAACGGATTATGGGGCGCACCAGGAACGTATCGATTACGTCAACCGTAAAATTTTCCGAATATACCTGGGCAACCATGCCAGTACGGTGCCCAGCGATATCTTCAAGCTACGCCACCAAGTGTATTGCGTGGAATGCGCTTTTCTCCAGGCAGAACAGTACGTAGACGGCCTGGAGTTCGACGATTACGATAGTGTTTCCACCCATTTCGCGGCCTACACGATGGACGAGAAACTGGTGGGTGCAGTCAGGCTCGTGCAGCCCAAAGGTGCCAAGCCATATCCGTTCGAACTCCACTGCCGGACCTTCGACGATTTCGAGATGCCCGACTCGGAGCAATGTGCCGAGATCTCGCGCCTGGTAGTCAGGAAAAGCCATCGCCGCCGGCGCGCGGATAGCGTGCTCGGCATTCCCGGCTTCGGGTCGGAAGAGCCGCCGATCGATCCCGCCATCGACCGCCGAGACTATACCTCACCCATGCTCTTGCTCGGCATGTACCGCGAAATGTTCCGCCACAGCTTCGAGACAGGTGTGCGCTACTGGTTTGCGGCAATGGAACGTTCGCTCGCCCATGCCCTGAAAAAGATGGGTTTCCGATTCACGCCGATCGGCCCGGAAGCCAGCTATTACGGCGCCGTGACCCCCTACGTCCTCGACCTGGAAGATTTGCGCGACAAAATGGCATCCGGCAACCCGACACTGGCAGCCTGGTTCAGCGAACGGCTGCCGGTGGTCGAGCATCATGCCGCGCACCTGCACGTGGTGCGCCAGCAGGAAAATTAAGCGGCAATACTGACGCGCTTGGTGATGTGGTTGCGAAAGCTGTGGATGACCATGTTCGGCGCCGCAGGCACTTCCATTCCCGCCAGCGTGTCATGCATCATTGCCACCGCCAGGGCGGCCACCGAGAAACTACCCACGGCAATCTGCGATGCCGGGCAAGCCGTGCCATCTTCCATGATGGTCAATGCCTTGGCGACTTCCTCCCGAACTTGCTGGTCGAGATGGGCGCCGATGCGTGCCATCACACGGCCGAACACGGCCGTATAGCTCAGGTTGCCTTCGGCCGCGGCGGCCTCGACGTCCCGCTGCAGGATTTCGGGCAAGGAATTGCCTGAGTTCGGCGGGAAATACAGCACACCGGCGCCGAAGCCGATGTTCATCGCCGTGAAGATCGGCTTGCCTTGCGCGGCTGCATTGCCGTGCAGGGCCAGCACCGCCTCCAGGTCCACGAAGTCGATGGTGTCGAAGATGAGGTCGACCTTACTGACCAGGTCAGCGGCGTTGTTCTTGTCGAGCATGGCGACGTGGGCCTCGACTTTGGCTTCCGGATTGATGCGCAGGATGTGCTTTTTCAACGCTTCGACCTTGGTCATGCCGACATCCTCGAGATCGAAGAACTGGCGATTCAGGTTGTGGGCGTCGATCGTGTCGCCGTCGATCAGCACGAAGTTCTGGAAACCGCTGCGCGCCGCGCAGATGACTGTGCTGCTACCCAGCCCGCATCCTGCAAACAGGACTCGGACGTTACGTATCTTGTCCTGTGTCGCGATGTTGATATAGCCGCCGTTTCGCTTGGTAAATTCGTCGTAGTTGAATGTAGTCATAGTGGCTTGGTGAAAGTTATCGTGGAAATCGGTACAGGGCACTGCTCCAGGCCAGCTATTATGCGACAGATGTGTTCGCTAGTTAACTGTCGGTTTTTCTTACAGCCACATTATGATAATTTCCAAAATTTTACGATGAGTCGATTTTTTCTTTTAAAATCAATTACTTAAAAATAAAATTTAAAGATGGCACAGATAATGCTTAATACTCTGTGTCGCTGTTGTGTATAACTACCTTGTGAGGATCAAGATGAACATGAAGAAGATTTCGGGAATTGTCGCTGGAGCCGCACTGGCCCTCGGCATGGCAGCTCCAGCAAGCGCCCTGACCTTGGTCGCTGGCGATATCAAAATTACTATCAATGCGTTCGACGCTGGCACCACTGGCTACGGTGATACTTTGGGTAAAAAATGCGACACCGTCGACACCTGCGACGCTGCTGCTTTGTATAAAGCGCCAAATTCGTTCGACGGCAAGGAAGATACCTGGGGTATTTTCTCGGTACAGTCCATCTCGCGTCTGTCGAACAATCAAACGCTGTTCAGCATCGAGAAAGATGGCTACATGACCGGTGTTTTCGGTGGCCTGAAAGACATGCGTGTCAGCGTGATCGGTGACGAAGATGGTGGCGACATGACGACCGTTACCTACAGCACTGGTGGCTGGATGAACCTGTATCTGAACAGCGCCAATTACGATTTTACCCAGGGCCCCTCCGCCCGTATTGGTGAAAAAGGCTACAACGGCATTTCCAATACGGGTGGCGAACTTGCTCTCTCCGCTGTTTTCAGCGGTGACGCAGTTAAGAATCGCCCAGGTGCCACTTATACCTCCACCTTCCAGAACGATAACATTTCTGGTTTTGGCGCAGGTTACTTGGACGTGACCGGCGGCTCATGGCAAGAGGTTTTCGATACCAACATGCAAAATGACCTGAACGGTCACGCGCATGATCTGTACCTCAAGACCACTTTCGGTCAAACCGGCCGTTCGTCGGGTGCCGGTTGGACTGTCGACGCAACCGGAGACGTGCAAGGCAATATCGGCGAAGTCCCGGAACCGGGTTCGCTGGCTCTGCTGGGCCTGGGCCTGGCTGGCGTGGCTGGCCTGCGTCGTCGCCGCAAGTAATCGTCAGGACAAGCGCCGGATAATCCGGCCTTGCCAGGCCGAAGCCGCCATCGGCTTCGGCTTGACGGAATTCTTTACACCCTGCAAAGCCTCGGCTTGCAGGGTGTTTTCATTTCTACTTTGTTATTTTTACTGCTGGACCTGGCCGGCGTCGACGCGCGGCGTGATGAAGGCTTTATGGAATAGATGCCGCGAGAGCAGCAGGGGCGGCATGCGCAGCCAGTTGCCGCGCACATATAACATGCTCAGCGCCAGCGGCGTCAGGGCATCGGCGCAGCTCGGGTGGGCCGGCGCCAGGCCGCGCAGGAACAGCCGGTCCATCAGCGCCAGCAGTGCCCGGCCCGGGCTTCCGCCCCCGCTGCCCGCGTCCGCCAGCACCGTGTCCGGCACCGGCGTGTTGAACAGACGCACCGCATAGCGCAGCGCATAGAACAGCGGCCGCTCGAGCTCGAGCGCGCGCGCACGCGGCGCCAGCCCCGCCCAGAACCCGGCTTGTCCGCCGAACTCCAGCAGCAAGCGGTGGATATCGAACAGGTCGCGCAAGCCATGCTTGAATTCGCCGTCCGAGAACAGGTGCACGGCGCTGTGCAGCACCATGTCGTGCGGGGCCAGCACCTGCACAGGTGGGAGGCCGTCGCCGGCATCCGCCACAGTCACCGCGGCCGCGCGCAACTTGGCCGGATCGGGGCGCGCCGCTGCAGTCTCCGGCACGATCGCGTGATGGACGTCGATATTGGTCTGGCGCCGCACGTGATGCATTGGCGGCAATTCGTGCATCCACTCGCGGTAATAACGCTGGTCGTAGGCATCGTGGTGAGTGCTGGCCCAGCCGTGCAACATCAGCGCCGATTCGACCTCGTCCAGCCGTGACTTGGGCACGAGGATATCGATGTCGCCGTACAAGCGGCCCTCGCCAGCACGCAGGCCGGCCATCGTGTAGGCCGCACCCTTCAGCAGGATGAGCGGCAAACCGGTCGGCCGCAAAGCACTCTGGATACAGTCGACCTCGAAGCCTACGGCCTGGCGATGGCGCGTTGCCAGCGCGCGCGACCAGTCGAGCTGGGCGCGCGCCTGATGCGGCACCTGGTCGAGGGTGCCGGCTTCCTCGATGGTAGCAAGCAGGGTCGGCGTCAGATTCGCACTGGTTGACTGACGCAATAGCAAGTTCCAGTCGGCCAAGCTGAACGAGGCGATCTGACCGGGACTGCGCAGCGCAAGTAACAATATCGACATGTGCTTCACTGCCGAGGCCTCTCCAGGGCAGCGAACAGGGCAATTGCCTCATCTATGTTGCTGTAACGAAAATCATAGCTGGCGCAGCCGTCTATCACAGCCGTCAGGGTCTGGAATCCGGCAGCCCCCATATGGCTATAGTTGAATGCATTTTCTGCCACGCGGAAAAAGGCGCGCGCATGTGGAATCGGTACCAGTGAGGTTGCGGCACCAGACTCGTATTTGGGGAAAACGATCCAGGCGGGCTGTGCCGTCTCGTCGGCGCGGGCAATGCTCTCGGACGGCGCTTTCAGGTGCGCTACCGTTCCTTTGGTGGTGTTGCCGACCGGGACACTGAATACGGCGTCGGGCACATAGTTGCGGATCACCTCGATCGACCGGTTCTTCAAGCTGACCGGGCGCGGCACCGGCACCAGGCGTGCGTCCGCCAGACGAAACATCGCCAGCTCGTCGGATAGCAGGCGCCAGCCACGGTTGACCAAGGCCGCGCACAGGGTGCTCTTACCTGACCCTGGTGGCGCCGGCAGGATCGCTGCCAAGCCATTCCTTTCGACGACGGCTGCATGCACCGTTAGCCAACTGTGCGCACGGGTCGAAATACACCAGTTCAAGGCCCACTCGAGCATGGGGAAAGCATGTGCTTCCGGCAACGGCTCGAAAGGTTCGTGCCCATCGAGATCGAAGCGCACTTGCGGTTTGTACCAACGCCGCAAACCTGCAGAACGTCGCATATTCACATGAAAGTCGGCAAAGCCGTTCTCGTCCACGAGTGGGTAATCGCCGTACAGCAAGGCTATACCATCAGCAATCTGAGCAATCGGCGAGTGGATGCGGCTAACGAAAGGCCCGGTCCGCACCACTAAGCCCACGCCTGCCAGACGCTTGTTGAGTTCGTTGCGGGAAAGCGATGCGACCGTCAGCATGCCAGCGTATCGATCAGGTAGAGATGTTTCAGCCGTTCAAGCAGAATACCTATCTCTTCATACAATTCGGTATCGTCGATATCGAAAGCCGACTGCAGCACGGCGGCGAGCACGGGTAAGGGAGCAGGGTCGTTTTTCAGGAACAATAGGATTTCGATAGCGGCGTCATCGAGCAGATGGGTGTCACCGGACAGGTCGTTGTACAACACATATTCATCGTCCCAGTGCCGGTATTGAAGAGTCTGCCCTGGGCGCAGACGCCAAATTTCACGGTCGGCCACGTCAGTCCATGGTGCCGTACAGGTAACCGACGATATCATTGGTATACCAGCGCTGGCCGGCCATCGGTGCATAATACCCCTTCGTACTCCACTCGATCCACAATTCCTGCAACGAACCGACGGTAAGGAAATTCACGCGGTTCGACAGAACGTTCAAGTAGGCCGCCAAAATATATTGGGCCATACGCGAAGGATCTTTGCTCGATCCTGCCATGATTGACTTGCAGGTCACGTTGTAATACGGACTGCGCGAACTGCAGCTGAAATGCTTGCGAAACAAGTCGCCAGACGCACACCCTTTGGGCCAGGACATGGTGGTCCATTCGCGCGGCAATTTGCCGTAGCAGACTGGGGAGCGTGCCTGATGGCTCATCACGGCAGTGGTCTTTTGCTTACCCACTGCCGATACGGCGGCCGACATCGAAACACCGCAAAAAGTACATGCCATGCCGGGCTGACTGTGCAAAGTCAGCAACACCCCAGTCGCACCGGCTCCGGCCCTGGCAAAGCGACGACGCGCCTTGCCTTTTACCGACAAGGGATCTGAGGTGGCAAATTGGACCTGCTCAATGCCGGTGTCTGCTGAAAGCTTGCCATTTTCGCTTGCGTGCGGGTCTTCGGTAGCCACTTAAGGTCCTCGTTCGGTATCTAAACAGTTAGGCAGCATAAACAATGCCAGATTCTTTAAGAGTAAGCAATACCTATGCCACCCCATGCCTGCTCAAAAGCAACGCTTTAGAAATCAGCCACTTAAAACTATAGTTGCCGATAAGAATCGTGCTTAATCTTCCTATGCTGTAAAGAAAACTGACAGAGCTTCAGAAGTAACTTTCAGGAATAACAAGCACATCGCCTGGGCGCATCGGCATGTTGGCCGAGATATCGCCTTCCTTGATCAGGTCGTCCAAACGGACGTTGAATTTCTGCTGTTTGCCGTCGACGGTACGGATCAGGCTGGCACGGTTGCCCGCCGCGAATTCGGTCACGCCGCCGACCGCGATCAGCACGTCCATCAGGCTCATGTCACGGCGGTACGGCAGGGCCTGCGGCTTGGCGGCCTGTCCCACCACACGGATCTGCTCGCTAAAATTGCCGACGAAGTTGGTGACGATGACGGTCACCACCGGTTGCTGGATGAACTTGGCGAGCGCCTTTTCGATGTCGCGCGCGAGGTCGGTCGAAGTCTTGCCGGCGGCCGGCAGGTCTTCGACCAGCGGGGTGGTGATCTTGCCATCCGGACGGACCGGCACCGACATCGACACCTCCGGATTGCGCCAGACCATGATGTTGACGGTGTCGCCCGGCCCGATCAGGTAGTCGGGATTGGTCACCTGGGTTTGCGGCGGAAGAGTCCGGGTGGCGCAGCCGGTCAGGACCAGTGCAAGCGCAGCGGTGGCCGCCATTGCCGTATGTTTGATCAGGTTCGCCTTGTACTTGCCCACGTCATTCCCTTTCGTCCAACACAAATGTTAATAAGCCGCTAACGGCTATGTATTGTATAACATAGTGCTTTAGGAAAAGCCTCGCACGCTAGAAAACTTTCCCAAAGCCTCACTTCTGTTGCATGAGATTCTTCACATACTTTACCGGCACCGCATAGGTAATCCCGCTGGGATTGCTGATCGCGCTCTCCTTCAGTCCTTTCACGAACACGGCATTGATGACGCCCCAGACTTCGCCGCTGGCCGGGTCGTAGACCGGGCTGCCGCTGTTGCCGGGATAGGCCGTGCCGTCGAGCTGGAAAATATCGAAGGAGCTGCGCTGCAGCTGCACCACCTGGCGCGGGTCGAGCTTGCGCGAATTGAGCGAGGGCATGACGATCGGCGTGACGGCGGCCAGGGTGGCGCGGTGGGTGGCGGCATGCAGGCCCAGCACCATGCCCAGCGGATAGCCGGTGTAGGCCAGGCCCTGCCCCTCGAGCACGCCGTCCGAATCACCCAGCTTCAATGCCGGCAGCGGCGGCCCGCTCAGGCGCAGGTGCGCCAGGTCGTGCTCGGTGTCGCGCGCCACCAGCTGGGCCGGGCGAAAGCGCACCATGTCGCCGTCGCCGATGACAATGCCGAGCTGCTCCATGTGCGCCTCGTCCAGCTTTTCGGGCACCACGTGCGCATTGGTAATCACGCTCAAGCCGTCGCCCACCACGAAACCGGTGCCGAAGAACACGGTCGACGGACTGCGCGTGCGCTCGAAAGTGCCGACGCCCACCACTGAACGCTTGACGACCGGAATCACGGCCGTCAAGTCGGCCGCCACTGCTGGCGCCAGTACGCAAATTGCTGCCAAGCCAGCCAACACAGCTTGCCACAGCTTCCATGGTGTTTCGATAGCGCACCAACCGTGCACCCCTTTTTGCAATTTAGACATTACAATGAAGCAGTTACTTTGAGAAAGTTGCGATTCCGCAAGTCTACTTCATGAATGCTTTGCACGTCATAGTCCTATTTCCTCAATGCAAAAAATGGAAGCGATTTCATTAAAACCCCGTCAATAATTTCACAAAGCCAATCCAAAACTAGCCTAACTCCGGGTTTCTTAAAGGAATTTGTGTTGTAGACGAGGTACGCCTTGTTGAGCCCTTCACATTTTTCTTGTGCTTAATTGCAATTGCCCTGAGTACAAGCGATGATGCGATGTATTCCATTTTCCTTTGATCTGGATCACTACCTGACTCCAGATTTTTCATTGTGAGATTGACACGATGGCAGAGATCACAGCCACCCTCCTGAATTTCCTTAAAGCAATCGGCAAGTACCGCTGGTACGCGGTCGCCATTACCTGGACCATCGCCGTCATCGGCTGGGCCGTGGTACTGCGCCTGCCGAACCAGTACGAGGCCTCCGCCCGTGTCTATGTCGATACCCAGAGCATCCTCAAGCCCTTGTTGTCAGGCATGACCACGATGCCCAACCTGGACCAGCAGGTGGTGTTCATGCGCCGCACGCTGATCAGCCGCCCGAACGTCGAGCGCCTGATGCGCATGGTGGACCTGGACGTCAAGGCCAAGGACAGCAAGGAACACGAAAAGATGGTCGACGAATTGATCTCCCAGATCAAGATTGCGGGCACCGAGCGCGACGACATCTACACGATCACCTATAACGCCAGCAACCCGAAGCTCGGCAAGGACATCGTACAGTCCCTGCTACAAATCTTCGTCGAGGGCAGTTACGGCGGCAAAACGCAGGATTCGGAAAAGGCCGTACAGTTCATCGACAACCAGATCAAGTCGTATGAAGAAAAGCTGACCGCCGCCGAAAACTCGCTGAAAGAGTTCAAGATCAAGAACATGGGCCTGCTGCCGCGCGAAGGCGGCGGCGACTTCAGCGGCCAGTTGATCGCGGCCACCGACGCCCTGAGCCAGGCGCGCCTGGAACTGGCCGAGGCCGAGCAGGCCCGCAACGCGATCCGCCGCCAGATCTCGGGCGAGCCGGCCAAGCCGGGCAAGTCAGGCGAAGTCGTCGAAATCCCGGTCACCGATCCGGAACTCGAAAACCGCATCGCCACCACCCAGAAGAACCTGGACGCGCTGCGTCTGCAGTACACCGAGCAGCACCCGGACATCGTCGCCAATCGCCGCCTGCTGGACCAGCTGCTGGCGCAAAAGGCCGATCTGGCCAAGAACAAGAAGCGCAGCGCCGATCCGGGCGCCGGCTACAGCCCGATGCTGCAGCAGCTGAGCGTTTCGCTGTCGCAGGCCGAGGCCCATGTGGCATCGATGCGTACCCGGGTCGAGGAATACGCGGCCCGCGTGGCGCGCCTGCGCACCCAGAGCGGCCAGGTGCCGGAAGTCGAAGCCCAGCTCGCCCAGCTGAATCGCGACTACCAGGTCAACAAGGAAAACTACCAGAAACTGCTGGAACGCCGCGAATCGGCGCGCCTGTCGGGCGACCTGTCGTCCGCCACCGACATGCTGGCCTTCCGCGTGATCGATCCGCCGATCGTCCCGACCCAGCCGACCGGCCCGAACCGCCTGCGCCTGTTCTCGCTGGTGTTTGCCGGCGCGCTGGCGGCCGGCATCGCCGTCGCCTTCCTGATGAGCCAGCTGCGCCCGACCTTCCTGAGCCAGGCCACCCTGCGTGAGGTCACCGGCCTGCCGGTGCTCGGCTCGATTGGCATGAACTGGACCGCGGAACAGACCGTGCGCCGCAAGCGCCGCCTGGCCGCCCTCGGGGTATCGGTGCTGGTGTTGTTCGGCATCTATGGGGCCGGCATGGCGGCCATCCTGTCCCACCCCACGCTTTAATCGCGGCGCCCCCGCAAAGATTGCAAGGAGTACCACGTGAGCATTATTGAAAAAGCAGCCAGCCGCATCGACCGGCAGCGCAGCGCCGCCACGGCCGTCCCTGCCAGCCCCGCCGAGGCGAGCGTGGCCCACGCCGTGCTGGCGGACAGCCCGGCCGTGGCCGAAACCGTCATCCACGACACCGTCGTCCACGAACCCGTGCACGCGATCCCGGCCGCGCCGGCCATCGGCAACGAACAGCCGGCAATGCCGAAATTCACGACCCGCCGTGTCGAACTGGACCTGGCGCGCATGCGCGAACTAGGCATGGTCACCGCGGCCGGCGGCCGTACGCCGCTGCTGGAAGACTTCCGCATCATCAAGCGTCCGCTGCTGCAGCGCGCCTTCGGCGAACGCTCGCCGGCCGGCAAGCCGGGCAACCTGATCATGGTCACCAGCTCGCTGCCGGGCGAAGGCAAGACCTATACGGCGATCAACCTGGCGATGAGCATCGCCATGGAACTCGACCACACCGTACTGCTGGTCGACGCCGACGTGGCCCGCCCCTCGGTGCTGCGCACCCTCGGCCTGCCGAACCAGCGCGGCTTGATGGACATCCTGGTCGACGACAAGCTCGACATGGCGGACGTCATGCTGCGCACCAACGTCGATACCCTGTCGATCCTGCCGGCCGGCACCAGCACGCCGCGCGCGACCGAACTGCTGGCCAGCTCGACCATGAGCAACCTGGTCAGCGAAATCGCCAACCGCTACCCGGACCGCGTCGTCATCTTCGATTCGCCGCCGCTGCTGCTGACCTCGGAATCGCGGGTGCTGGCTTCGCACATGGGCCAGATCGTGATGGTGGTCGAAGCCCAGACCACGACCCAGCACGCGGTCAAGGAAGCCCTGAGCCAGATCGAAGGCTTCGGCAACGTCAATCTCATCTATAACAAGACCAGGGACCTCCCCGGCATCGAAGAGACGTATGACTATCACTACGGCTAAGCTGCCGCTCAAGGCGCTGCGGCTGACGCCGTTCGCCCTCGCGGCATTGATGCTGTCGGCCGAGTGCCGTGCGGACTGGAAATTCACGCCGACCATCGGCGTCTCCGAAACCTATAGCGACAATCCGGGCTTGCAGCGCGACCAGGAAGCCCATGGCCAGTGGATCGCCGAATCGACCCCCGGCTTCACGCTGGTCAGCCATTCGCGCCGCCTGCACCTGGCAGCCTCCGGCGAATGGCATTTCTACGCCTACGACGACAAGAACCTGCCGAACACGCACGACCGCGAACGCCGCTATGCGGTGAATGCGCAGGCGATGCTGATCGAGAATCTGCTGACCCTGGAAACCCGCGCGAGCGGTTCCAGGCAGGCGATTTCGGCCTTCGGGCCGCGCTTCACGACGCCCTACTCGACCTTCAACAGCACCGACGTCCAGACCTGGAGCATCAGCCCGATCCTGCAGCACCGCTTCGGCAGCGTGGCCGACCTGCGGGTCCAGCTGACGCGCGACGGCGTCAGGACCGATGGCCAGAACCAGACCTCCGCCTTCGGCAACAGCTTGTCGAGCTCGGGCGCGTTCACCTTGAACAGCAGGCAGAGCACGAATCCACTCGGCTGGACGCTGCAGTACTCGCGCCAGGACATGGAGACCGAGCGCTTCGGCGGGTCGCACATGTCGAATGCCTCGGCAACGCTGCACTACCGCCTCAGCCGCACCTGGACCGCGCTCGCCACGGCCGGCTACGACAGCTACGAATACTCGACCTCGCACGACCGCAACGCGGGCCGCAGCCTCACCGCCGGCTTTACCTGGACGCCGACCGCCCGCACCAGCGTCGACGCCAGGTTCGGGCACAGCTATCTCGGCAAGACCGGTTCGCTGCAGGCGGTGCAGCGCAACCGCCACCTGGTCTCGAATCTCAGCTACACCGACCAGGTGACGACCAGCCGCTCGCAGTTCCTGCTGCCCGCGGCGATCGACACCGCGGCCATGCTCGACCAGCTGTTCAGCGCCACGATCACGGATCCGGTCCTGCGCGCGCAGGCGGTCCAGAACTACATCGCCGCCAGCGGCCTGCCGCCGACCCTGGCCGACTCCGTGAACTACCTGAGCAACCGCTTCATACGCGAGAAGCGCCTGCAGGCGGGCTACATCTACAGCATGCCGTACAGCAGCGTGAGCCTGTCGGTGTACAAGTCGGAACGCGTCGCCCTGACGACCCAGCAGAGCGACAGCGAACTGCTGGGAAGCCAGTTCGGTTCACTGAACAACAATGTGCGCCAGAAGGGCATCCAGGCCGGCTTCGACTACCGCCTGTCGCCGCGGACCAGCGCCAATCTGCTGGTGACGGGCAGCCGCGCCCTGTCGCTCGCGACCGGCATCGAATCGCCAAATCACCAGATCAGCCTGGGGCTGACGCGCCAGTTCGACCGCAAGACACGCGGCAGCCTCGAGCTGCGCCATGTCCATGGCCCGAGCGGCGTCCTGATCAACAGCGCGGGCGCAGCCCCTGCCGGCTACAACGAGAACGCCCTGGCGGCGACGATTACCGTCCAGCTTTAATTCGGAGCAGCGATGTACGAGACCTTTTACGGATTTTCCGCCAAACCCTTCCAGCTGCGCCCGGACCCGCACTTCTTCTTCGGCAGCAAGGGCCACAAGCGCGCCATGGCCTACCTCGAGTACGGCCTGTCGCAGGGCGAAGGCTTCATCATCGTCACCGGCGAAGTCGGCGCGGGCAAAACCACGCTGGTGCGCAACCTGTTCAACCGCCTGCCCTCGGACCAGATCGTGGCGGCGCACATCGTCAACACCCACCTGGACCCGGAAGACACCCTGCGCATGGTGGTGTCGGCGTTCGGCCTGCCGTATGAAGGCGCGAGCAAGACCGACCTGCTGACGCGCCTGGAAAAATTCCTGACCGAAGTCGACCGCCAGGGCAAGCGCGCCCTGCTGGTCATCGACGAAGCCCAGAACCTGTCGGCGCGCACCGTCGAAGAACTGCGCATGCTGTCGAACTTCCAGACCGACGACAAGTCGCTGCTGCAGACCTTCCTGCTCGGCCAGCCCGAATTCCGCGCCACCCTGCACAGCCCCGGCATGCAGCAGCTGCGCCAGCGCGTGATCGCCAGCTACCACCTGGGCCCGATGGACGCGCAGGAAACCCGCGCCTACATCGAGCACCGTCTGGCAACGGTCGGCTGGAACGGCGACCCGGCCTTCGACGACGGCGCCCATGCCGCGATCTACGCCTACAGCGGCGGTATCCCGCGCAAGGTCAACACCCTGATGGACCGGGTGCTGCTGATGGGCTACCTGGAAGAGATGCACGCCTTTACGGAAGCGGACGTCAACACCGTCATCAGCGACATCAGCGAGGAATTCCAGCTGCCCGAAGGTCAAGCCGCACCGGTCCAGGAAACGCTGCCGGGGTCCGGCCTGGGCAGCCTGCCGCAGGAGCTGCGCACGCTCGACCAGCGCGTCGGCGAACGCCGCGTCGCCAGCGTCGAGGTGCTCGACGAACGCATGATGCGTCTTGAAAAATCGATCGTTTCCGTGCTGTCGATCCTGAAGAAGATCGTCGCCACGCCCCAGGGGGCGGTAACCCAGCCGATGGACAACCAAGAATGAACATGTTCGAACTCGCCCCGCATCGCCTGCCGGCGCCGGGGGAACGCATCCGCAATGCGATGACCTGCGATGTCGAGGACTACTTCCAGGTCTCGGCTTTCGCGCCCTACATCGACCGCGCCAGCTGGCCGAGCCGCGAGTGCCGCGTCGAAGCCAACATGGACCGCATCCTGGCCCTGTTCGAGCGCAAGGGCGTGCGCGCCACCTTCTTCACGCTGGGCTGGATCGCCGAGCGCTATCCGCAGGTCGTCAAGCGCATCGTCGCCGGCGGCCACGAGCTGGCCAGCCACGGCTACGGCCACCTGCGCGCCTCCGACCAGACCCGCGCCGAATTCGCCAACGACATCCGCTCGAGCAAGGCGCTGCTGGAAGACATCGGCGGCCAGGCAGTGCTCGGCTACCGCGCGCCCAGCTTCTCGATCGGCCGCACCAACCTGTGGGCACTGGACGAACTGCTGGAAGCCGGCTACCGCTACAGCTCCAGCATCTACCCGATCGCGCACGACCACTATGGCATGCCGGAAGCGCCGCGCTTCGCGTTCTATCCAAACGGCCCGGATGGCCTGCTGGAAGTGCCGATCACCACGGTCCAGATGATGGGCCGTAACCTGCCGGCCGGCGGCGGCGGCTACTTCCGTCTGCTGCCCTATGCGCTGTCGCGCTGGATGATGGCCAAGGTCAACCGCGACGACCGCCATCCCGCGCTGTTCTACTTCCATCCGTGGGAGCTCGACAGCCAGCAGCCGCGTCCCGCGGGCCTGGACGCCAAATCGCGCTTCCGCCACTACATCAACATCGACCGGATGGAAAGCCGCATCGAAGCCCTGGCGCGCGATTTCGCCTGGGACCGCATGGACCGCATTTTTCTGAATCAAGCATGAACTCGATCATTGAAGCAGCAGTAACCAAGCGTACCGCGCCGGCCACTGCCGCCGGACCGCTGACCCTGCACCTGATGCAGCCGCAGGACCGCACCCGCTGGGACGCCTTCGTCCGCGCCTGCCCCGAAGCCACCTTCTTCCACCTGTCCGGCTGGCAGCAGGTGATCGAAGCCTCGTTCGGCATCAAGACCTGGTTCTACTTCGTCGAGCAGGATGGCCAGATCCAGGGCGTGCTGCCGCTCGCGGAGATCAAGAGCCGCCTGTTCGGCCACTCGCTGGGTGCGATGCCCTTCTGCGTCTACGGCGGCCCGGCCGCGACCAACGAGGCCGCGCGCCCGCTGCTGGACCAGGCCGCGCACGAACTGGCGCAACAGCTCGGCGTGGGCCACCTGGAATACCGCGGCATGCGGCGCTTCCACCCGATCGATCCGAACTGGCACACCAAGGAGCTGTACGTCACCTTCCGCAAGGAGATCAGCGGCGATGACGAGGAAAACCTGAACGCGATCCCGCGCAAGCAGCGCGCGATGGTCCGCAAGGGCATCAAGCTGGGCCTGAAGGGCGTGGTCGAGGACAACGTCGATCGCATGTTCGAAGCCTATGCGCACAGCGTGCACCGCCTCGGCACCCCGGTATTCCCGAAAAAATACTTCGCCCTGCTGCAGAAGACCTTCGGCGACGAGTGCGAAGTGCGCACCATCCTCACCGAGAAGGACGAACTGGTGGGATCGGTGCTGTCGTTCTACTGGCGCGACGAAGTCGTGCCCTACTACGGCGGCGGCATGGACATCGCGCGCAACGTGGCCGGCAACGACTTCATGTACTGGAACTTGATGCAGGCCGCCGCCGCGCGCGGCTGCCGGATCTTCGACTTCGGCCGCAGCAAGCTGGGCACCGGCGCCTACGACTTCAAGAAGAACTGGGGCTTCACCGCCGAGCACCTGCCCTACGAGTACAAGCTGTACGGCGCCACCGCCCTGCCGGACAACAACCCGCTGAACCCGAAATACCAGCTGTTCATCAAGATGTGGAAGAAGCTGCCGCTGCCGCTGGCGAACTTCATGGGTCCGTACATCGTCCGCAACCTGGGCTGAAAATCGTGGAAGACCTGCTCCTGCTGATCCACCGGATCCCCTACCCGCCCAACAAGGGCGACAAGATCCGTTCGTACCACCTGCTCAAGCACCTGGCGAAGCATTACCGCGTACACCTGGCGACCTTCGTGGACGATCCCGACGACTGGCAGTACGTGCCGCACGTCGAGGCGCTGTGCGCGAGCAGCCATTTCGCCCGCATGCGCCCGCTGGCGGCGCGTATCAAGAGCCTGGGCGCGCTGCTGAAGAACCGTTCGCTCTCGCTCGAGTACTACCGCGACGCCGGAATCGCGCGTTGGGTGCGCGACACCGTGGCCGCGCGCGGCATCGAACGCGTGCTGGTGTTCTCGTCGGCGATGGCGCAGTACGCCGATCCCTACCGCGATGCGCGCCGCGTGGTCGACTTCTGCGACGTCGACTCGGATAAATGGCGCCAGTACGCGGACAAGAAATCCGCGCCCATGAGCTGGCTGTACCGCTACGAGGCGAACCAGCTGCTGCGCTACGAGCGCCAGGTGGCGCGCGACTACGACGCCTCGCTGTTCGTGTCCGCGCCCGAGGCCGACCTGTTCCGCCAGCTGGCGCCGGAAAGCACCGCCAAGATCGGCCACTTCAACAACGGCGTCGACACCGACTACTTCTCGCCCGAGCAGGCCCACGCCAGCCCCTACGCGGCGGGCGAACGCGCGCTGGTGTTCACCGGCGCGATGGATTACTGGCCCAACGTCGACGCCGTGGAATGGTTTGCGCGGAATGTCTTCCCGCAGCTGCGCGAGCGCTTCGCCGACCTGCGTTTCTACATCGTCGGCGCTCGCCCGGCGCCGGCGGTGCAGGCCCTGGCCGGCCAGGCCGGCGTGGTGGTGACCGGCACCGTGCCGGACGTCCGTCCGTATATCGCGCACGCGGCGGTGGCCGTGGCGCCGCTGCGCATCGCCCGCGGCATCCAGAACAAGGTGCTGGAAGCGATGGCGATGGCGCGCGCGGTGGTGGTTTCGCCGCAGGCCCTGGAAGGCATCGACGCCGAACCGGGCACCGAACTGGTGCTGGCCGAAGACGCCGCCGCCTTCGTCGACACCGTCGCCACCCTGCTGGCCGGCCAGGCCAGCGCCGCCGACGCCATCGGCAAGGCCGCGCGGGCCAAGGTCCAGCGCCGCTACAGCTGGTCGAGCAACCTCGCATGCATAGGGGAGAACCTGGAATGTTCCTGACACCGCCGCCCGGCGTCGCCCACACCGCCACCCCGGCCGCGCCGCCGCTGGCGCGTTCGTCCATCGTCTTGATCGCGCTGGCCCTGCTGGCGCCCTTCGCCCTGTATTTCGGCACCGTGCACTCGATCGTCTCGATCTGGAACAGTTCCGAGACCTTCGCCCACGGCTACGTGATTTTGCCGATCAGCCTGTGGCTGATCTGGCGCCGCCGCGAGAATTTCAGCGTCTATCCGCCCGAGCCCTATGCGCCGGCGCTGGTCCTGCTGGCGCTGCTCGGCGCCGGCTGGCTGGCGTCCCAGCTGGGCGAGGTGCAGGTGGTCTCGCAATACACCTTCGTCGCCATGTTCCCGGTGGCGGCGCTGGCCATGCTCGGCCCGCGCCTGGCCGGCTCGCTGGCCTTCCCGCTGCTGTTCCTGCTG
The DNA here is from genome assembly GCF_042656905.1 of Massilia aerilata. Lineage (NCBI taxonomy): Bacteria > Pseudomonadati > Pseudomonadota > Betaproteobacteria > Burkholderiales > Oxalobacteraceae > Massilia > Massilia aerilata. Next base: position 461,167 of record NZ_JBHSMZ010000026.1, on the reverse strand, counting down.
TTCGCGGTGCCCTTCGGCGAAATCTTCGTGGCCCCGCTGATCCAGTTCACCGCCGACTTCACGGTGGCCGCGGTGCGCGCCACCGGCATCCCGGTGCTGCGCAGCGGCACCCGCTTCGAGCTGCCGACCGGGAACTGGTCGGTGGTCGAGGCCTGCAGCGGCGTGCGCTACCTGATCTCCTCGATCACGCTGGGCTGCCTGTACGCCTACCTGACCTACCGCTCGATGGCGCGGCGCGTGCTGTTCATCGGCCTGGCCATCGTGGTGCCGATCATCGCCAACGGCCTGCGCGCCTACATGATCGTGATGATCGGCCACCTGTCCGGCATGGAACTGGCCACCGGCGTCGACCACCTGATCTACGGCTGGCTGTTCTTCGGCCTGGTGATGTTCATCATGTTCTGGATCGGCAGCTACTGGCGCGAAGACACCGAGGCGCTGGCAGCAGCGACGTCTGCGGCGCAGGGGGGCGTCAGTGTCCCGGGCCGCATTCCCGGCATGGCCGCCGCCGTCATCATCCTCAGCGCCGTGTGGCCGGCCTTCGCGCTTTACGGCGAGCACGCCAACCACAATCCGGCGCCAGTACAGCTGGCTGACGTGGCCGTGCAATGGCCAAAGGCACCCGAATTCGCCGACTGGAAGCCGTACTACATGGCACCCGACGTCGCCCTGCATCGCAGCTACGCGCAGGGCGCGACGCCGGTCGGCCTCACCCTGCTGTACTACCGCAACCAGAATCGCGAAAAATCCCTGATTAGTTCCCTCAACCGGCTGGCCGGCTACAAGGACACCTGGCATGAAACGGCGTCGGCCAAGCGTGTCGAAAATGTCGGCGACGCTACGCTGGCGCTGCGCGAGACCGTCTTGCGCAGCGATGGCCGCGCGCTGCTGGTGTGGGACTGGATGCGGGTGGGCGACAGTGACACCACCAGCGCCGTGGTCGGCAAATTATTACAGGCACGCTCCAAACTGTTGTTACATGGCGACGATGGTGCGGCTGTGATGCTGTCTGCGCCCTTTAATGACAATCCGGATACAGCGCGTGCGACACTACATTCATTTCTGTTAGACAATTATAAAAATATCAAAGTGGCGCTCGATAACGAGCGCCGGCATTAAAGCAATACGCGCAGTTACACGCACTGAAGAAGAACCGATGACCGCCCCCCTGATCGTCCATCTCACCTATCGTCTCGACTTTGGGGGACTGGAAACCCTGCTGATCGAGCGCATCAACCGGATGCCCGCATCAGCCTACCGTCACGCGGTCGTCGCGCTCACGCACTATACGGATTTCGCGCGCAAAATCAGTAAGCCGGACGTGGAAGTATATGCACTGGACAAGCAGCCCGGCCTGTCGCTCGGCACGCATGCCGCGCTGTTCAAGCTGCTGCGCCGGCTGAAGCCCGCCATCCTGCATACCTATAACCTGGCCGCGATCGAATATGCGCCGGTGGCGCTGCTGGCGGGCGTGCCGGTGCGCGTCAACGGCCTGCACGGCCGTGACGCCGCCGACCCGGAAGGACGCAACCCCAAGCACAAGGTGCTGCGCCAGCTGATGCTGCCCTTCTACGACCACTGTTACGCCAACTCCGGCGACATGCTGGCCTGGAACCGCCAGGTGATCGGCGTACCAGAACACAAGAGCAGCCTGCTGGCCAACGGTATCGATGCCGAACGTTTCCGCCCGCTGGCGGCGGACGAGCAGCGCCCGGATTTCGGTTTCGGCCCGGCCTGCCGGGTGATCGGCACGGTTGGCCGGGTGCAGGACGTCAAGGACCACGCGACTCTGGTCGACGCCTTCGCCCTCCTGCGCGCCCGCCTGCCGGGCGAGGCGGCCGCGCTGCGCTTGGCGATCGTCGGCGATGGCCCCCTGCTGCCGGCCCTGCGCGAAAAAGTGCGCGCACTTGGCCTCGAAGGCCTGGTGTGGCTGCCGGGCGCCCGTTACGACGTGCCCGAGATCCTGCGCGGCTTCGACGTGTATGCGATCTCGTCGATCGCCGAAGGCACCCCCGGCAGCGTGCTGGAAGCGATGGCGAGCGGCCTGCCCGCGGTCGGCACCCGCGTCGGCGGCGTACCCGAAGTAATCGCCGAAGGCATCACCGGCCAGCTGGTGCCGCCGCGCGACCCGTCCGCGATGGCCGACGCCCTGGCCCCCTATTTGCGCGCCCCCGAGCTGACCGCAGCCCACGGTGCGGCCGGCCGCGCGCGCGTGCTCTCCCATTATTCGATGCCGGCGATGGTCGCCGGTTACCAGGCGCTCTACGACAGCCTGCTCGAACGTAAAACCCCATTCAGGAAGCCCATCAAATCATGTGTGGAATAGTCGGTATTTTCGATACCATGGGCGCACGCCCGATTGATCCCGTGCTGCTCAAGCGGATGAACGAGACCCAGCATCACCGCGGTCCTGACGAGGGCGACATTTATACCGAGCCCGGCGTTGGCTTCGGCCACCGGCGCCTGTCCGTGATCGACCTGGCCAGTGGTCAACAGCCGATGTTCAACGCCGCCGGCGACGTCGGTGTGGTGTTCAATGGCGAGATCTACAATTACCGCGAGCTGACCGTCGAGCTGGAAAAACTCGGCTTCGCGTTCCGCACTAACAGCGACACCGAAGCCGTCCTGCATGCCTGGGAAGCCTGGGGCGAGGACTGTGTGCACCACCTGCGCGGCATGTTCGCTATCGCCGTCTGGGACCGCACCAAACAGGTCATGTTCATGGCGCGCGACCATATGGGCGTCAAACCCTTCTTCTACGCGCACCTGCCGGACGGAATGTTCATCTTCGGCTCCGAACTAAAATCGCTGCGCGCCCATCCTGGGCTGTCGCGCGAGATCGACCCATGCGCGGTCGAGGAATACTTCGCCTTCGGCTATGTGCCGGAACCGAAAACCATTTATGCGGGCGCGCGCAAGCTGGCGCCCGGCTACTGCCTGACGGTGCGCATCGGCCAGCCTGTGCCTGAGCCGAAGCGCTGGTGGGACGTGCCGTTCAAGCAGCACGCGCAGATGACCGAGGCCGACGCCGCCGGCGAGCTGGCCTCGCGCGTGCGCGAAGCGGTCAAGAGCCAGCTGAAGGCCGACGTGCCGCTGGGCGCCTTCCTGTCGGGCGGCGTCGATTCGAGCGCGGTGGTGGCAATGATGGCGGGCCTGGACGACAAGCCGGTCAACACCTGCTCGATCGCGTTCAACGACAAGGCTTTCGACGAATCCGAATACGCCGAGCAGGTCGCGCAGCAGTACAAGACCAATCACCACAAAGAGACCGTCGACACCGACGACTACGCGCTGCTGGACACGCTCGCCGGCCTGTACGACGAGCCGTACGCCGACAGCTCCGCGATCCCGACCTACCGCGTCTGCCAGCTGGCGCGCAAGCGCGTCACGGTAGCGCTGTCGGGCGACGGCGGCGACGAAAACCTGGCCGGCTACCGCCGCTACCGCCTGACCATGGCGGAAGACGCGGTCCGCTCGAAAATCCCGCCGGCACTACGCCGCAATGTGTTTGGCCCGCTCGGCCGCTATTATCCGAAGGCAGATTGGGCGCCGCGTGTTTTCCGCGCCAAGACCACCTTCGAATCACTGGCGCGCGACCTGGTCGAAGGCTACTTCCACGGCGTGTCGATCATGTCGGACGCCATGCGCGAACGCCTGTTCACCCCGGAATTCCGCCAGCGCCTGCAAGGCCACCGCGCGATCGACGTGATGCGCGGCCACGCCGCCAACGCTCCCACCGACGACCCGCTGTCGCTGATCCAGTACCTGGACATGAAAACCTACCTGCCCGGCGACATCCTGACCAAGGTCGACCGCGCCAGCATGGCGCATGCGCTCGAGGTTCGCGTGCCGCTGCTGGACCACGAACTGGTCGAGTGGATTTCCGGTCTGTCGTCGTCGATCAAGCTGAAGAACGGCGAAGGCAAATATATCTTCAAGAAGAGCATGGAACGCCACTTGCCGCACGACATTCTGTACCGCAAGAAGCAGGGCTTCGCGGTGCCGCTGGCGGCCTGGTTCCGCGGTCCGCTGCGCCAGCGCGTGCGCGAATCGCTGCTGGGCCCGATTTTGACCGGCACCAGCATCTTCAACACCGCCTTCCTGGCCGAAATCGTCGAACAGCACGAATCCGGCCGCCGCGACTACAGCGCGCCAATCTGGACCACGCTGATGTTCGAGGCATTCCTTCGCAAAGAAATGGAGGGAGCGTAAATGCGTGTCCTGCACGTCCTCGATCATTCGATCCCGCTGCACAGCGGCTACACCTTCCGCACCCGCTCGATCCTGCGCGAGCAGCGCGCGCTCGGCTGGGAAACCTTCCACGTCACCGGCTCCAAGCAGCATTCCGGCGACATGCTCGAGGAAACCGTCGACGGTCTGCACTTCTACCGTACGCGCGCCTCGACCGGCCCGCTGGCGAAGCTGCCGGTCCTGAACCAGAAGGAAGTGATCGACGGCCTGGCCAGGCGCCTGGCCGAGATCATTCCGCAGATCCAGCCGGATGTCCTGCATGCGCATTCGCCATCGCTGAACGCCGTCGCCGCCCTGCGCGCCGGCCGCCGCTTCGGCATCCCGGTCGTGTACGAAGTGCGCGCCTTCTGGGAAGACGCCGCGGTCGACCACGGCACTGCCAAGGAATTCGGCCTGCGCTATCGCGCCACCCGCGCCCTCGAGACCTGGGCGCTGCAGCGTGCGGATGCCGTTACCACCATCTGCGAAGGCCTGCGCAAGGACATCGTGGCGCGCGGCATCCCGGCCAGCAAGGTCACGGTGATCCCGAACGCGGTCGACATCGACAAGTTCGAGGTCGGCGGCAGCGCTGACCTCGCCCTCAAGGAAAAGCTCGGCCTGTCCGGCAGCCGCCTGGTCGGTTTCATCGGCTCGTTCTACGCCTACGAAGGCCTGGACGTGCTGCTGCGCGCGGTGCCGCGCCTGGTCGCGAAACAGCCCGACCTGCGGGTGCTGCTGGTCGGCGGCGGTCCGCAGGACGAAGCCCTGCGCCGTCAGGCGGTCGAACTCGGGATCGCCGACAAGGTGGTGTTCACCGGCCGCGTGCCGCACGAGCAGGTGCAGAAGTATTACGACCTGCTTGATGTCCTGGTCTACCCGCGCCTGTCGATGCGCCTGACCGACCTGGTCACACCTTTGAAACCGCTGGAAGCGATGGCCCAGGGCCGCGTGCTGGCGGCCTCGGATGTCGGTGGCCACCTCGAGCTGATCGCCGACGGCAAGACCGGTGTGCTGTTCAAGGCGGACGATCCGGACGCGCTGGCCGACAAGCTGGGCGCCCTGCTGCAGGCGCAGGACAGCTGGCCGGCGCTGCGCGCGGCCGGTCGCGAATACGTCGAAACCGAACGCAACTGGCGCGCCAGCGTGGCGCGCTACAAGAACATCTATGGGCAGCTGACCGCCCGCAGGGCGGCATGAAGATCCTGACCTTCAGCACCCTGTTCCCGAACAGCGTCAAGCCGGGACACGGGATCTTCGTTGAAACCCGCCTGCGCCACCTGATCGCCAGCGGCCAGGTCGAGTCGCGCGTGGTCGCGCCGGTGCCGTGGTTTCCGTCGCGCCATCCGCGCTTCGGCCCCTGGGCCGCGTGGGCCGCGGTGCCGCGCCACGAGCAGCGCTTCGGCATCGAGGTGGCGCACCCGCGCTATCCGGTGCTGCCGAAGATCGGCATGAACGTGGCGCCGGCGCTGCTGGCCGCGGCCAGCCGCGGCGCCATCGGCCGCCTGCTCGACGAGGGCTTCGACTTCGACGTGATCGACGCCCACTATTTCTACCCGGACGGTGTGGCCGCCGTCATGCTCGGACGCTATTTCAACAAGCCGGTGACGATCACCGCACGCGGCTCCGACATCACCCAATTGCCGAACTACCGCCTGCCGCGCCGCATGATCCAGTGGGCCGCGGCCGGCGCTGACCATGTCATCACGGTCTGCAACGCGCTGCGCGACGAAGTGATCGAGCTCGGCGTGGCGCCGGAGCACGTGACCTCCCTGCGTAACGGCGTCGACCTGGCGCTGTTCCATCCGACGCCGCGTCCCGCTGAGCAGAGCCCGTTCACGCTGCTCGCGGTCGGCCACCTGGTGCCGGTCAAGGGCCAGGAACGCATCATCGGCGCACTGCCGATGCTGCCGGACGTCCATCTGCGCATTGCCGGCGATGGTCCAGACCGCGCCAAGCTGGTGCAGCTGGCGCAGGACCTGGGCGTGGCCGGACGCGTCGACTTCCTCGGCGCCGTGCGCCAGGCCGAACTGGTGCAGCACTACAACCAGGCCGACGCGCTCGTGCTCGCCTCCAGCCGCGAAGGCTGGGCCAACGTGCTGCTCGAATCCATGGCCTGCGGCACCCCGGTGGTGGCCAGCCGCGTGTACGGCACGCCGGAAGTCGTGGCGGCGCCGGAAGCCGGCGTGCTGATGAACGAACTCAGTGCGCGCGGCGTGGCCGACGGCGTGCAGGCGCTGCGCGCCAACTACCCGGACCGCACCGCCACCCGCCGCTACGCCGAGTGCTTCAGCTGGGACGACACCACCGCCGGCCAGCTGGCCGTGTTCAAGGCGCTGGTGCAGCGCGATGGGGCGTACTGCCATGCGTGACATCATCGTCTTCCTCGCCATCGCGGCCCTCGTGGTGCAAATCCCCAAGCGGCCGGCCATCGGCGTGATGACCTTCGCCTGGCTGTCGCTGATGAACCCGCACCGGCTGGCCTACGGCTTCGCCTTCAGCTTCCCCTGGGTGGCGGTGGTCGCCGGATTGACCCTGGTATCGCTGTACCTGCGTCCGGGGCAGATCAAGCTTCCCAAGACGCCGTTGACAATCGTCTTGATGGTGTTCATGGTGTGGATGACGATTACGACGCCGTTCGCGTTCGAACAGGAACGCGCCTGGGAAGAATGGAACCGGGTCATGAAGACCCTGTTCTTTACCCTGGTGACGATTGCCGCACTGAACAATGAAAAGGACGTCAAGCAGTTTGCGCTGGTGGTGATGCTGTCGCTCGGATTCTACGGCCTGAAGGGCGGCGTGTTTACCCTGCTCTCCGGTGGTTCCAGCCGCGTCATGGGGCCGCCCGGCACCTACATTGCCGACAACAACGACCTGGCGCTGGCGCTGCTAACGATCGTCCCCCTGGTCTGGTACCACTACCTGCAGGCCACCAAGCGCTGGATGCGCTGGGGCTTTGCGGCACTGGCGCTGCTGACCGGGGCTGCGGTGTTGGGCTCTTACTCACGCGGCGCCCTGATCGGCGGCGCCGCCATGATGTTCATGCTCTGGCTGAAGAGCCGTCACAAGCTCAAGACCGGCCTCGTGGTCCTGATGATCCTGCCCCTGATCTTCTTCCTGATGCCGGAACAATGGTTCGGCCGGATGGAATCGATCGGCGAATACAAGGCCGACGGCTCGGCGATGGGTCGCGTGAATGCCTGGCACTTTGCCTTCAATATCGCCACCGACAACCTCCTGGGCGGAGGTTACCGGGTCTTCACGCCCAGGATGTTCCACATCTACGCGCCGAATCCGTATGACGTCCATGCGCCGCACAGCATATATTTCCAGGTGCTGGGCGAGCACGGCTTCATTGGCCTCGCGCTGTTCCTTGCCTTCCTGGTGATCAGCTGGCGCACCGGCAGCCGTGTCCTGCGGTTTTGCAAGGACAAGCCGGAGCTGAAGTGGGCGTCGGACCTGGCCGCGATGGGCCAGGTCAGCCTGGCTGGCTACTGCGTCGGCGGCGCGTTCCTGACCCTTGCCTATGCCGACCTGCTGTATGATGTCGTGATCATTTTGGTATTACTCGAAAAAGTGCTGATCCCGAAGAACTGGAAGCCGAAGCAGCACCCGGTATCCGCTGCGGCGCCTCAGCCGCCTATTCTGGAAAGCAGCCGCGCATGATGACCTCCCGAGTAATTAACGACCTGCCGGAGCTGCTGGTGCGCGCGGCCGGGACCATGCTGTCCCGCCGCAGCGGCGCCAGGCGCCTGTTCGTCCTTAACTATCACCGCATCCTGCCCGAGCCCGACCCCTTGTTCGACGACGAGCCGACGGTCGAGACCTTCCGCTGGCAAATGAAGCTGCTGGCGCGCTGCTTCAACGTGCTGCCGCTGTCCGAGGCAATGGCGAAGCTCGCCGCCGGCACCCTGCCGCAACGCGCGGTCTGCATCACCTTCGACGACGGCTACCGCTCGACCCACGACCTGGCGCTGCCGGTCCTGAAAGAATTCGGCCTGTCGGCCACCGTATTCGTGACGACCGGCTACCTGGACTCGGGCGCCATGTGGAACGAGACCCTGGCCGCAGCGGTGCGCTGCCTGCCCGACGGCGAATTCGATCTGAGCGCGGCAGGATTGGGCCCCCAGGTGCTGCGCACCCGGGCGGACCGCAAGAACCTGCTGAACACACTGACCGCGCACGCGAAATACCTGCCGCCGGCGGAACGGCTGGCGCTGACCGAACGCGTGGCCGAGGTGGCCGGCAGCCACGCCGGCAGCCTGATGCTGACGCCGGCGATGATCCAGGCAATGGCCGCGCAAAATTTCGAAATCGGCGGGCATACGGTATCGCACCCTATCCTCACCTCGCTAGGCGACGAAGCGGCGCGCGACGAAATCGTCCAATGCAAGCACGACCTGGAAGCGATCACCGGCACCGCCGTGCGCTACTTCGCCTACCCGAACGGCAAGGTCGGCAAGGACTTCGACGAGCGCCACGTGGAGATGGTGCGCGCCGCTGGCTTCACGGCCGCCTTCACGACCGAAGTCGGCGCCGCGATGCAGGGACAAAACATGTTCCGGCTGCCGCGCAGCCGTCCATGGGACAGCAATCCCGTGTTCTTCGGTTTGCGCCTGTTGCGCTGGCTGACCCAAGAGTAAAACGATGTTAACCAAAGAATCTACCAGCACGCCGTCCGCCGGCGGCCCTCGTAACGATCCGGACCGGCTTCCGGCGGCGCCTGCCCTTCACCAGTCGGGATCGGCAGAGACGGGCAAACGGGCCCTGCTGATCGCTTTCCACTTTCCGCCGGAAGCCAGCAGCAGCGGCATCCAGCGTACCCTCAGCTTCTTCAAGCACCTGGGGAAGTACGGCTGGGAGCCGATGGTCCTGTCGGCCCACCCGCGCGTGTACAGCCAGCAGAATCCGTCGCAGCTCGCCAATCTGCCCGCCGGCCTGGTGGTGCGCCGCGCCTTCGCGCTCGACGCCAAGCACCATCTGGGCTATAAGGGCCGCTACCTGCAGCTACTGGCCTTGCCCGACCGCTGGGTGTCCTGGTTCCTGGGCGCGGTGCCGGCCGGCCTGGGATTGATCCGCCGCTACCGTCCACAAGTGATCTGGTCGACCTTCCCGATCCCGACCGCGCATTTGATCGCATGGGCACTGCATCGCCTGACCGGGATCCCTTGGGTGGCCGATTTCCGCGATCCGATCATCCAGCCCGCGTATCCTGCCCCGGGCATGCAGCGCAAGGTCTATCAATGGATCGAGCGCCAGACGATCCGCCATTGCCAGGCGGCGGTGTTTACCACGCACAGCGCAATGGCCTCCTATCGCAACCGCTATCCGGAGATTCCGGCGTCGAAGTTCAGCGTCATCGAAAACGGCTACGACGAAGAAGGCTTCGGCGCGGCCCTGGCCTCGATTCCCGCCGCGCCGCAACCGGTGCCGGGCCCGCGCCGCCTGACGCTGGTGCACAGCGGCGTGCTGTACAAGGATGGCCGCGACCCCAGCGCCTTCCTGCAGGGGATCGCCGCCCTCAGGGACGCCGGCAAGACCGATGCATCGCGCCTGCGCGTGGTCCTGCGCGCGCCCGGTCACCTGGAGACCATCTCTGACTTGGTGGCGCGTCACGGCGTCACCGACATCGTGGAGGTGGCGCCGCCGGTGCCCTACCGCGACGCGCTGGCCGAGATGCTGGCGGCCGATGGCCTGATGGTCTTCCAGGGCACGCCGTTCAACACCCAGATACCGGCCAAGATCTACGAATACTTCCGGGCTGGAAAACCGGTCCTCGGCCTGGTCGATACCGCCGGCGAAACCGCGCGCGTGCTGCGCGCAGGCGGTTTTACCAGCCTGGCCAACATGGACCGCCCGGGCGAGATCGCCGAGGTGCTGGAGCGCTTCCTCGACGACATCGAGCGCGGCGAGGCGCACGTGGCAAGCGCGGAACTGGTCGCCGCGTCGTCGCGTACGCGCCGCGCCGGCCAGCTTGCGCGCATTTTAGACACCGTCGGACATACCGTTACGGAAGCCCGGTCATGAGTTCCGTTGTCAGCGGCGTCAAGTGGACGTCGGTCTCCACCATGGGCCGGCGGGTACTGGCCCTTCTCGCCAACGTCGCGTTCGCGCGCCTGTTGGCGCCGTCCGATTTCGGCTTGGTCGCTATGGCGGGCGTTTTGCTGGGCTTTATCGACATATTCAAGGACCTCGGCACCGGCACCGCGCTGATCCGCGACAAAGACCTGAGCGAGGAGCGCCTGTCCAGCGTGTTCTGGCTGAACACCGCATTCGGCCTGGGGATGACCCTGGCTATCGTTGCGCTGTCTCCGCTGGCAGCGGTGTTCTATCACGAGCCGCGGGTTCAGGGCGTACTGATGGCAATGGCGCCGTCCTTCTTTCTGTCGGCCCTTGGCATTGTCCAAAGCAGCCTGCTGACCCGGCAAATGGCCTTCGTCAAGCTGGCCAAGATTGAACTCGCGGCGGCGCTTCTGTCATATATGGTTGGCATGGTCGCCGCCGTACTTGGCCAAGGCGTTTGGAGCCTGGTGTACCAAGTGCTGACAAATACACTGCTCGGCGTCGTTTTCATGTGGGGCGCCAGCGGTTGGCGGCCCAAAATGCTGTTCCGCTGGCTGGAAGTAAAGCCGATCATGAGCTACAGCTTGAACCTCACCGGCTATAACGTCTTCTACTACTTCGCGCAGAATGTCGACAATCTGCTGATCGGACGCTTCCTCGGCACCGAAGCACTCGGCCTGTACGATCTTGCATACAAGTTGATGAGTTTCCCGATGCAGGCAATCTCCTCGGTCTTCGCGCGCGTGATGACGCCCTACTATGCACAAGCACAAGACGATTTACCGCGCTTCCGCCAAGCCTTCCTTCAGGTCGGCTCAGCGATCGCGTTCGTCACCTTCCCGCTCATGATTGGCCTGCTGGCGGTGCGTGGACATTTTGTGTTGACCGTATTCGGCCCCAACTGGATGCCGGTCGCGACCCTGCTGGCGATGTTCGCGCCGCTCGGCGCCATTCGCTCGGTACTGACCACCACTGGCTCGATCTATATCGCCAAGGGCCGTACCGATCTGCAGCTACGCTGGGGCGTGCTGTCCAATCTAATCGTGTTCGCTGGCTTGGCGATCGGCCTGCATTGGGGCGCAGTAGGCGTGGCGGCCGGCTTCACCGTGACCGCACTGCTGCTGCTATACCCGAATTTCGCGATCCCAATGCGACTCATCGATCTGCCGTTCCGCCAGATGATGGCCGCGCTGATCCCATCCGCCGTATGCGCGTTGCTGATGTTCGCCACCATCGTCGGCGCCGACATGCTGTTCCAGGACCGGATGTCCCCGCCAACTGCCCTGATGGTGCTAGTTGCCTTGGGTATGGCAAGTTACACGCTATATTCGTGGCTGTTCAACCGCGAAATGCTGCTCAGTATCTTGTCCAAAGTTGGTATTCGTACGCCAGCCATGGCTTCTCTTTAACAATCCTATTCGAAGGCTACTTCCATGACGATTTTTGCCGGCGCCTGCAGCCTCCACCCCAATCAGCCCCTGCCTGACGAGCTGTTGAGCCAACTGCGGTCCGCCGTCTCGCGCTACCCGACCGACATCCCCGTGGAATACCATGCGCCTGGTTTCCTGGCGGTCAAAGTCGACATTGGGGTCTTCGGTGTGAGCGGCGATATCTGCGACGCTGCCGGCAACGCGACCATCATCGCCGGCGAGCCCCTGCTGAGCGACGGCGAAGGCGACGACGATTGGACCCGCGCGAAGGATGCAGCCGTCCTGCATGCCGGCGCGTGCACCGCCGATGTGCTGCGCCGCGCGCGTGGCACTTATTGCGGCGCCCACCACGACGCTGCCAGTGGCAGCACCAGCCTGTTCGTCGACAAAACTGGCGTGCGTCCGCTGTACGTGTGGATCGGACCGCAGTTCGCGGTGTTCGCAAGTGCATTGCGTATCCTCGAAAATGCCGCACTGGTAAGCAAGAAATTCGACATCCGCGGCGTCACCGAAGTGGCCGCTTTCACGTATCCGCTAGCGGATCGCACGCCCTATCGCGACATCGTCATGCTGCGCGCCGGTGAACACATTGAATTTTCCGGCGGCCAGGTCAAGCGCGAGCTGTACTTCCGCTGGGACGGTCCGCTGTACGAAAACTGCGATTATTATCAGAGCGCCAAACGCAGCTATCAGGAATTCATCAAAGCGATCGACCGCCGTCAGCGACGCGAATCTGTCGCCGCAGCCTTCCTGAGCGGCGGACTGGATTCGCGTGCGATTGTTGGCGGCCTGCGCGCCAGCGGCCGTGAAGTCTACACCGTCAACTATGCGCCGGACGGCAGCCAGGACCGCGTGTTCGCCAAACTGGTGGCAGACCAGATAGGAACGCATCACACCGAGATCCAGACCAGCGCCGAAAACGTCGGCCAAGGCTATCGCAAGGACGCAGTGTCGATGTGGCTGAAGAAGACCTTCAGTGCCGGCCCAGCACGCCAAGCGCAGATCGTGTGGTCCGGCGACGGCGGCAGCGTCGGTCTCGGCCACGTTTACATGACACCTCAGGTCGTCGAGGCGATGAAGCGTGGCCCGACCATCGAGGACATCAAGGTACTGACCTCGCATCTGCCGATGCGCCTCATCCGCCGTCCTTTCGCGGACAGCCTGGCCGATCTGCCGTCCAAGGGCGTAGCAGAGGAAATTGCAGCGATCGACAGCCCGGACCGCAGCCGCATATATCACCTTTTCCTGATGTTCAACGACCAGCGCCGTCATCTGGTCCAGCACTTCGAGGACATTGATCTCGAACGCATCGAGCTGCAACTGCCGTTCTTCGATGCCGACTTCCTCGAAAGCGTAATCCGGATTCCATGCGAGTGGCTGATGCTGCACCGCTTCTACATGGATTGGCTGGCCGAGTTCCCGAACGGCCTGAATACGATCCCGTGGCAAGCTTATCCAGGCCATATTCCCTGCACACTGCCTAGTCCCCCAGGCTTGAAATACCAGTGGACGGAATATTACGACAAGAAGATGTACGTGCAGATGCGCCGCAATATGGGCAAGAACGGGCACCGGATCCTGAAGCAGGATCGCTTCCCGAACCATATCATCGACCGCAAGCTGCTGCTTGTGGCCAGCACGCTGACGACGTTCGGTGTGCGCGATTACAGCTACCTGATCAAGCTCGCCGAAGTCTACCATCGTTACTGGCAGATCAGCGAAGACGTACCACAGGCCGCCTGAGGCTGAACCGGAAGCTCAGATCAGCACTTCAAGCGCATCCGGGTGGCTGAGAAAGCCGCCCGGGCTCGCGCTCAGCCCATAAGCCCCCGACTGGAACACCACCACCAGGTCGCCCGGCTCGGCGCGCGGCAATGCCATTTTCTCGGCCAGCAGGTCGAGCGGGGTGCACAGCGGCCCCACCACCGACACCACTTCCATTTCCGCCTGCCCGATCCGGTTGCCGATCGCGGCCGGATAATTCTTGCGGATCACCTGGCCGAAATTGCCGGACGCCGCCAGGTGATGGTGCAAGCCGCCGTCGGTAACGAGGAACACCTGTCCGCGCGAGACCTTGCGGTCGATGACGCGCGCCACGTACACGCCGGCCTCGCCGACCAGGTAGCGCCCCAGTTCGATGTTCAGGCGTGCGTCCGGCAGCGCTGACTGCACCCGCGGCAGCGCCGCCGCCAGCGCATCGCCGATCGGCTGCAAATCCAGCCTCGCCTCGCCGGGGAAATACGGAATCCCGAAGCCGCCGCCGATGTTCAGCACGCGCACCGGATCGCGGTTGCCGTCCGCCAGGCGCAGCGCCAGCTCGAAGGTCTGGGCCTGCGCCTCGGCGATCGCCTCGGCCTTCAGGCTCTGCGAACCCGAAAAGATGTGGAAGCCCAGCACCGTGAGGCCCAGCTGCGCCGCCAGCGCCAGCATGCGCGGGATCTCCTCGGCGTCGATGCCGAACTGCTTGGCGCCGCCGCCCATGCGCATGCCGGAACCCTTCAGCTCGAAGTCCGGATTGACCCGCAGGACCAGTTGCGGGTTGACGCCCAGCGCTTCGCCGATGCGCGCCAGCAGGCGGATCTCGCGTTCGGATTCGGCATGCACGTGCACGCCGGCCGCCACCGCCTGCGCCAGCTCCACTTCGTTCTTGCCAGGACCGGCGAAGCTGATGTCGGCCGGGTGCTTGCCGGTGTCGAGCGCCACCTTCAGTTCGCCGCCCGAGGCGACGTCCAGGCCGTCGACCAGTCCCGCCAGGTGCTGCACCAGCGCCGGCATCGGGTTGGCCTTGATCGAGTAATGCAGTCCGATCGCTGCCGGCAGGCAGGCGCGCACCTGGCGCACGCGTTCCGTGACGAGGGCGCGGTCGTAGGCGTAGAACGGGGTGCGGCCGACGCGCTGCGCCAGCCGTTCCAGCGGCACGCCGCCGACCAGCAGGCTGCCTTGAGTGGCGGGAAACAGCGTCTGCGCTGCATGGACAGGCTTGGTGGCGCTCATGGCGTGGTATCGAACATCGTTGAATGGGACAGGCGCAGCAGGTTGCGGTCGATCTTGCCGTTCGGGTTGCGCGGGAACTCGGCGCCGTGCAGGACGATTTTCGCCGGCACCATATAGGCCGGCAGGCGGCGCTGGCATTCCTTCAGCAGGTCGCTGTCGGCCACGCCCTCGCGCGCCACCGCCAGCAGCACGATGGCCTGGCCGAGCGCCGGATGCGGCACGCCGAAGGCCGCGGCTTCGAGCACCAGTCCGCTCGCATGCACGGCTTCCTCGACTTCGGTCGGGCTGACCCGGTAGCCCGAGACCTTGATCATGTCGTCGCCGCGGCCGATGAAATACAAATAACCTTCTTCGTCCATGCGCACGGTGTCGCCGGACCACACTGCCATCTCGGTCAGCGGCAGGGCCGGATCGTGGCCGGGCGCGGGGCGGAAACGCTCGGCGGTCTTGAGCGGATCGTTCCAGTAACCGAGCGACACCAAAGCGCCGCGGTGCACCAGCTCACCCGGCTCGCCGGGCGCGCAACGCGAGCCGTCGGGACGCACCACCATCACCTCGGCATTCGGGATCGCGCGGCCGATCGAATCGGGGCGCCGGTCCAACTCGGACGGCGGCAGGTAGGTGGAGCGGAAGGCCTCGGTCAGCCCGTACATCAGGAACAGCCGGGCGGCGGGCAGTACCCGGCGCAAGGCGTCGACGGTGGCGCGCGGCATCGTGCCGCCCGAATTGGTCAGATAGCGCAGCGTGCTGTCCTCCGGCCACGGCAGCGCCGCCAGCTGGATCCACAGCGGCGGCACCGCCGCCAGGCCGGTGATGCGCTCGTCCTGGACCGCCTTGACGATATCGCGCGCGAACAGGTGGTTGATCAGCACTGCGGTGGCGCCGGTCAAGAAAACCGTGGTCAGCTGCGACAGTCCGTAATCGAAACTGAGCGGCAGCACCGACAGCACCCGGTCCTGCGGCGTCAGTGCCAGGTAGCTGGCAACGCTGACGGCGCCGGCCACCATGTTCCGGTGCGACAGCACCACGCCCTTCGGCCGGCCGGTGCTCCCGGAGGTGTACAGGATCGCGGCCATGTCGGCGTCGATCGCACGGCGCGCGGCCAGGAGCGCCGGCGCAGGCCGGTGCTGCGCCTCGTTCCAGGTGCGCACGGCGGCGCTGCCGGCGGCCAGGCCGGGGCGCGCTGCGCCGGTCGCCAGCACGCTGCGCAGGTCCGGGCAGGCCGCCAGCGCGGAGCCGAGCTGGGCCAGGCGTTCGCTCGATGTGACCAGCACGCGCACATTGCAGTCGGCCAGGATGTAGGCCACCTGTTCGGGCTTGAGCAGCGGATTGACGGGCACGAACACGGCGCCGGCCAGGGCCGCGCCGAACATCGCGGCGACGTTCTCGACGCGCTTGTCGAGGTAAACGGCGACGCGCTCGCCACGCTCGAGGCCGCAGCCGAGCAGCGCGCCGGCAGCGTGTTCGACGGCGTCGGCCAGTGCCGCATAGTCGAGCCGGTCCGCGCCGTGCACCAGCGCTTCGGCGCCAGGGCTGCGGCGTGCGGAATCGAAGATGAAATCGTGGATCAGATCAGGCATAAGCGTAGGGTGTCGTGCAGGCTGGCATCTTAACAGTTTGCGGGGGGCGCCTGTGATATCGTGGCAATTTTTGCAGCACTGCGGCTATACTCGGGCATGGTTTCTACCCAGGCTCCCCGTCCGCTGGTCCCTCTCGCACCGATCCTGTCCGCCGCCTCCTTCCGCCGCGCGGCGCCGGTGCGCCTGCCCTCGCTGCTCGACGCCGGCCCTGCGCGCCTGGTCACCAGCGGTCGCATCGCGATCGCGCTGGCGCTGCGCGAGATGGGGGTCGGCCCCGGCCACGAGGTGCTGGTACCGGCCTGGCACAGCCCGTCGATGCTGCCGCCGGTGCTATGGCGCGGCGCGGTGCCGGTGTTCTACCGGCTGCGCGCCGACGCCACGATCGACCTCGAGGACCTCGCCGCCAGGATCGGCCCCGCCACCCGCGCCGTGATGCTCACCCATTACTTCGGCTTCATGCAGCCGGTCGAGCAGGTCCGGGCGCTGTGCGACGCCCACGGCCTGCAGTTGCTCGAGGACTGCGCGCACGCCTTCATCGGACGCTATCGTGGCCGGCCGGTTGGCGCGGTTGGCGACTACGCGATCGGCAGCAGCATGAAGTTCTTCCCGATCCACGAAGGCGGCGCACTGGTGTCCGGGCGCCACGCCCTCGACCGGGTGAAGCTGCATGGCGCCGGCGCCGGCTTCGAGGCCAAGTCCGCGCTCGACGCGCTGGAAAAAGGCTTCGCCTACGGCAGGCTGCCGGCCGCGCGCGCCGCCCTGTGGCTGCCGCTGCGGCTCAAGGGCGCGCTGTGGAAGCTGGTCAAGCGGCGTGGCGCCGCGCCGGCGCTGGCGCCGTCCTCGTCAGACAGCAGCTTTGACTTCGATCCCGCGTGGCTGGACAAGCGTTCCTCGCTGTTTTCGCGGGCCATGCTGCGCCTGATGTCGCCGAGCCGCATCGCGGCGCTGCGCCGCGCGAACTATCTGCGCCTGGACGCCGCCCTGCGCGGCCTGCCCGGCATCCGCCCTCTGTTCCCGGCGCTGCCGGACGGCGTTTGCCCCTGGGTCTATCCGCTGCTCGCCGACGATCCGGAACGCCTGTTCGCCCGCATCGACGCCGCCGGCGTGCCGGTGACGCGCTTCGGCTTGCCCCTGCCGGGGAGCGCCGCCGACGGCGCCTGCGCGAACAGTGCATGGCTCGCGCGCCACGTGCTGTCCTTCCCCTGCCACCAGGAGCTGCGCGAGGCGGAGCTGGACTGGATCGTCGGACAGATCGCAAAGGCGCTGCAGGCATGAAGTGGACCATCGCGCCGGCCCGCGAACTGGCCGCCCACGCCGCCGTTTGGGAAGACCTGCACCGGGCGGCGAACGCTTCGCTGCTGCTGGCCCGGGATTTCGTGGCGCCCCTGCTGGACCAGTTCGGTACCGGGCGCGAATTGCTGGCCACCTGCGAACATGAGGGCGCCGTGGTCGCGATGACGATCGTGACGCCCTCGCGGCGCGGCAGCTGGGCCACCTTCCAGCCGCCGCAGGCGCCCCTTGGCCTGTGGCTGCAGATGCCCGGTCTGGACCTGGAGCCGCTGCTGGCCTCGTTGATGCGCGCCCTGCCGGGTTTTGCGCTGGTGTTCGGCTTGATGCAGATGGATCCGGACCTGATGCCGCGCCCGCCTGATGCGGCGCGTCTGGCCACGCTCGACTACATCGACACCGCCAGGGTAAGCATGGCCAGCGGCTTCGACGCCTACTGGGACGCGCGCGGCAAGAACCTGCGCAGCAACCTCAAGAAGCAGCGCACTCGCCTGGCCAAGGAAGGCGTGGCGCTGTCGCTGCGCATCAGTCGCACGCCCGCCGACATGGCGCAGGCCGTGGCCGACTTCGGACGCCTGGAAAGCTCGGGCTGGAAAGGCGCGAGCGGCACCGCGGTCCATGCGGACGACGCCCAAGGGCGCTATTATCGTGCGATGCTGGAGGCCCTGGCGCGGCGCGGCGCGGCCAGCGTCTATCGCTACTTCTTCGGCGAACAGCTGGTGGCGATGGACCTGTGCGTCGAGGACGACGGCTGCATCGTGGTGCTGAAGACCGCCTACGACGAGAGCGTGCCGAAGAATTATTCGCCGACGCTGCTGATGCGCGAGGAGGCGACGCGCGCGCTGTTCGACGCCGGACGCCTGGACCGCATCGAGTTCTACGGCCGCGTGATGGAATGGCACCTGCGCTGGACGGATGAGGTACGCACTATGTACCATGTCAATTATTACCGTTGGTCGGGCTTGCGCCGCCTGCACCGATAATGGAGTTCCCATGTACCTGAATGAAGTCAAGACGATCCTGATCGACGTACTCAACCTCGGCGCCGCCGGCCAGAGCCTGGATGCCGATTCGCCGCTGCTGGGCAGCCTGCCCGAGCTCGACTCGATGGCGGTGGTCACCCTGATCGGCGCACTGGAAGACCACTTCGGCATCGTTGTCGACGACGACGACATCAGCGCCAGCACCTTCGAAACCCTCGGCAGCCTGGCCGCCTTCGTGGCCGCGAAGGCCGGCTGAGGCATGGCCCCTAGCCACGCGCCCGCGGAGAGCTTGTTCCTGCCCGTGCAGGACGGGGTCCGCTATTGCCTCTACCACGCGCCCGCCGGCGCCTGCCGCGGCGCGCTGGTCTACCTGCACCCCTTTGCCGAAGAGATGAACAAGACGCGCCGCATGGCCGCGCTGCAGGCGCGCGCGCTGGCGGCGCTGGGCGTCGGCGTGCTGCAGATCGACCTGCACGGCTGCGGCGACAGCAGCGGCGAATTCGGCGACGCGCGCTGGGACGGCTGGAAGCGCGACGTCGACGCCGCACGCGCCTGGCTGCAGCAACGCCTGGGCTGCCCGACCGGGCTGTGGGGACTGCGCCTGGGCGCCCTGCTGGCGCTCGACTACGCCGCCGGCGCGCGCGAGTTGCCGCAACGCCTGCTGCTGTGGCAGCCGGTCACCAACGGCGCCGCCGTGATGAACCAGTTCCTGCGCCTGCGCATCGCTGCCGACATGGTGCAGGAAGGCGCGGCCAACGGCGGCACCAAGGCGCTGCGCGCGGCGCTCGAACAGGGCCGTTCGGTGGAAATCGCCGGCTACGACCTCGCCCCCGAGCTGGCCGCCGCCATCGATCCGCTCGACGCCTCGGTGCTGGCGCCGCGCGGCTGCCGCATCGACTGGTTCGAAGTCCTGCCCGCGGCCGGGCGGCCGCTGCCGCCGGCATCAAGCCGGATCGCCGCCATCTGGCAGGCCCAGCGCATCGACTTCGGCGTGCACCTGGTGCAGGGGGAAGCGTTCTGGACCACACCCGAGATCGCAGAATGTCCCGCCCTGCTGGATGCCACCTGCCAGCTGTACCGGGAGGCCGCGCATGCAGGCTGAAGAACGCACCCTGTCCTTTTCCTGCGCCGGCGCCTGGCTGTACGGCGTACTGTCGCTGCCGGCGCAAGCCGCTTCGCGCGGCATTTTGATCGTGGTCGGCGGCCCGCAGGTGCGCACCGGCAGCCACCGCCAGTTCACGCTGCTGGCGCGCAGCCTGGCGCAGGCCGGCTTTCCCGTCATGCGCTTCGACTACCGCGGCATGGGCGACAGCGAAGGAGAACCGCGCGACTTCGAACAGGTGCAGGACGACCTGCGTGCCGCGCTCGACTGCTTTTTCGCGCAGGTGCCCGGCATGCGCGACGTGGTCCTGTGGGGCCTGTGCGACGGCGCCTCGGCGGCGGCCATGTATGCGCCGGACGATGCGCGGGTGGCCGGTCTGGCCCTGTTGAACCCGTGGGTGCGCACCGAAAGCGGCGCCGCCGCGGCGACCCTGAAGCATTATTACCGCAACCGACTGCTGGAACCCGGCCTGTGGAAGAAGATCGCCAGCGGCCGTTTCGACGCGTTCGGCGCGGTTCGTTCCTTCGTGTCGGTGGCACGTAACGCATTTGGCCGCAGCGGAACCGAGGCGCCACAAGCCGCGGAGGCCAGCCTGCCCCAGCGCATGCATACTGCACTGCAGGAATTCGGCGGCCGGGTATTGGTGATGCTGAGCGGCGCCGACCTGACGGCGCAGGAATTTGCAGGCCTGGCCGACGGCGCGCCGCACTGGCGGCGCCTGCTGGAAAGCTCCCATGTGACCCGCCATACGCTGGCGGGTGCCGACCACACCTGCTCGCGGCGCGAATGGCACCAGCAGGTCGCGGACTGGACCGGGGCCTGGTTGCGCTCCTGGTAAGCGCTAGCGCGACCGCGCAATGCAGGCCGCAAAATCCTCGAAGGCGCCGTAGCGGCGCTTTTCCTTGCGCGGCGTGCCGCACAGGTCGGGCGCCGGGAAGGCCGCCGTCAGGTGTTCGCGGGGTGTTTCACGCCAGCTTAAATCGAAGCTTGCGGGCGCCGCGAACAGAGCGCGCAGCGGGTGGTATCCAGCGTAGAGCAAGGCAATCGGCGTCTGCAGGTTGTCACCCTCGTGCAGCCGGCCGCCGTTGCGGCTGCGGATCGCGCCGTCCACCAGGTTGCCCTCAACCTCGGCGCTGCTTTCCGGGAAGCGCACATCGATGCCGGCGGTATCGATCAGGGTGTTGTCGACCAGTTTGCTGTTGGCACCGGCGTTCACGTAGATGCCGACGTCCGAGCAGGACGCTACCAGGTTGGCGCGCATGATGCCACCGTCCTGTTCGGTGATGCAGCGCCGGTCGCGGCAGTACGGCTTGCCGGTGCCGCCGCCGCCGAAGGACAGGCCGACACGCTGGCCCGGCTGGCGCCGCAGGCGCTGTTCGCACAGCACGACATTCCGTTCGAACAGGGTGCCTGCGCCGGCGCCCTTGGCAAAGGCGCCATAGCTGATATGGTCGCCGCCGGCCTTGACGAAATCGGCGATCAGGTTGCCGCGCACGATCCAGCCGCTGGCGGCGACCAGGTCGATCGGCGTGACCGGCTTGTCGGTCTGGCGCGGCGCTGTATTCGACAGCGTATTCCCCTCGATCAGGCCAGCGTCGGGAAACAGCGCGCCTTCGCCATTGATCTTGAAGTGGGCATTGAAGTCGAGGATCGTGTTGTTCAGCGCGGCGAAATGGTGGGCGCCTCCCGCGACGTGGAAAGCGTGCTCGCAGAATTCCTGGTGCGCGCACACGCCGTGGATGCTCAGATTCTCGAAACGCCAGTACGGCGCCAGTACCCGGAAGCCTTCACCGGCATCGAACTCGATCGTCACGGTGCCCGGCCGGTCGGCGCGCACGACGATGGGCGCATCGGCTTCGCCCCGGCGGTTGGCGATTACGTCGCCGCGGATCCGATAGGTGCCGGGCATGAACACGATGGCGTCGCCCGGCATGGCGGCGGCGATCGCACGCCTTGCCTCCTCGCTCGACGTGACCAGCTTGGGCATACGCGCGCCGTCCCGGGTGACCGCGATCGGCTGCGCACCCACGCCGAGCGGCGGCGCGTCCGCCGGCAGGGCCTCGCCGCGGTCCAGGCTTTGCAGGGCGGCGCCGACCCGCTGGCCGGCGCCGGTAATGAGGGCGTTATGGCCGCTGCTGCGGGTTTCGATATAGGGCGCGAGAGTGCGCGGCGCGATGCCCCGGCTCTGCAAGTAAAGCGCGCCCGCAAGCATGGCGCCCATGCCCAGCAGCGCCAGCAGGGCGGCACAGGTCAGCAGGCGGCGTTTCATGCGCGCGATGCCGCTGCGTTCAGGCGCCGGCCTTGATGCCGTGCCGTCCCATCAGGTCGTACAGGGTCGGACGGCTGACGCCGAGCATTTCGGACGCCTTGACGATATTGCCGTCGGCGCGCGCGAGCGCCCGCACGATGGCTTTATATTCGGCTTCGTCGCGCACCTGGCGCAGGTTGAGCGGCGATTCCTCGCCTTCCGAATCGGGCAGCTCCGGCAGGCCGAGGTCGTCGGCCACGATGGTGTTCCCGTCGGCCATGATGACCGCGCGCTTGATGCAGTTTTCCATCTCCCGCACATTGCCCGGCCAGGCATAGGCTTCGATCGCCGCCAGCGCGTCCGGCGCGAAGTGCAGCGAGGAGCGCGATTCCTGGGCGCAGAACTTGTTCTTGAAATGGTGGGCCAGCAGCGCGGCGTCGCCTTCGCGCTGGCGCATCGGCGGGATGGTCACCACGATCTCCGAAAGGCGGTAGTACAAGTCCTCGCGGAAGCGCCCTTGCGCGCAAAGATCCTTCAGCTTCTGGTGGGTCGCGCAGACGATGCGCACGTCGACCGGGATCTCTTCATGGCCGCCGATGCGCTCGATCACGCGCTCCTGCAGGAAGCGCAGCAGCTTGGCCTGCAGCGGCATCGGCAGGTCGCCGACTTCGTCCAGGAAGAAGGTGCCGCCGTGGGCCAGTTCGACCTTGCCCTTGGTCTGCTTGGCGGCGCCGGTGAAGGCGCCCTTCTCGTAGCCGAACAGTTCGCTCTCGAGCAGGTTTTCCGGGATCGCCGCGCAGTTGATCGCCATGAAGCGCTCTTTCGAGCGGGGCGAGATGGCGTGCACGGCGCGCGCCAGCACTTCCTTGCCGGTGCCGGATTCACCCAGCAGCATCACGGAGGCCGAGGTCGGCGCCACCTTTTCGATGGTGCGGCAGACCTTCAGCATGCCGGGGTCGCGCGAGATCACGCCGGCCAGCGGCGAATCGGCCTGCGACTGCTGCATGCGGCGGTTTTCCTGCTGCAGGTTGTGCAGGAAGAAGGCGCGCTGGATGACCAGGTTCAGCACTTCGGGGTCGACCGGCTTCTGGTGGAAGTCGTAGGCGCCCATGCCGATCGCCTTGACGGCGTTGTTGTGGTCCTGGTTGCCGGTCAGGACGATCACGCGGGTGTCCGGCGCCAGCGCCAGGATCTGCTGCAGCGTGGCCAGGCCTTCGGTCGAGCCGTCCGGGTCGGGCGGCAGGCCCAGGTCCATGGTCACCACCGCCGGTTCGTGGCGGCGAATCTGGGCCAGCGCGGCCTCGCGGTCGCCGGCCACCACCACCTCGTAGGCGTCGAGACTCCAGCGCAGCTGCTTCTGCAGGCCCGGATCGTCTTCGATGATTAACAGTTTGGGTTTGGTTTGGATCACGGATGTCCTCTCAGGAGATCAGGGCTGGCGCCGGCTCGTGGTACAGCGGCAGCACGACCTTGAACGTGGTGCCGAGCGCGGGCTTGCTGCTGACTTCCAGCATGCCGCCGAGCTCGGTGATGTATTCGCGGCTTTCGAACACGCCGATGCCCATGCCGGCCGACTTGGTCGAGTCGAAGGGCTTGAACAGGCGTTCGCGGATGAATTCCTCGCTCATGCCTTCGCCGGTGTCGGTGATCTCGATCTCGACCGCGTGCGCGCCGCCGTCGGCGTCACGGCGGCCGAGGCGGATCATCACGTGGCCGTCGCGCGGCGTGGCCTCAATCGCGTTCTGGATCAAATGGCCGACCACGCGCTCGAGGCGCTCGCGGTCCGCCATCACGTTCAGGCCCGGCACCTCGACCACCAGCTGCGGACGCGGCTCGAAGGCGTTCTTCAGCGCCACCGCCTGGCGCACCACCTGCTCGACCGCCAGCGGCAGCGGCTTCTCGGCGTTCTCGCTGCGCGACAGCTTCTGCAGCAGCAGCTTCATCTTCTGCACCGAGTGGTTCAGGGTTTCCAGCATGTCGCGCTGGAATTCGGGGTTGTCCTTGTGCTTCTCGGCGTTGGCGTTCATCAGCGACAGCTGGGCCACCAGGTTCTTCAGGTCGTGCACGACGAAGGTCGACATGCGGTTGAAGGACTCGAACTGGCGCGCCACCATCAGCGCGTTGGCCGCATCTTCCTGGGCAAGGTGGCCGGCGGCCTGGCTGCCGGCGATTTCCATCAGGTCGATGATTTCCCAGTTCAGCTTGAGCGGGCTGCGCGCGCGCTGCAGCACCACGAAGCCAAACAGCTTCTCGTGGAGAATCAGCGGCACCACCAGCCAGCGGCGCGGATAGTCCAGCAGCCACTGCGGCACGTCCAGGCCCTCGTACTTATCGGGGCGCTCCACGTACTCGTCGATGTCGATCACCCACTGGGTGCTTTCCATGAACTGGCAGAACACCGAATTGTGCGGCTCGGCCATGCTGGTGTCCGGCGCCTGCCAGTGCGCGCGCGGCTCGAAACGGTTACCGTCGTCGCGCTGCCACAGCGTGCCGCCGGGGCTTTCGACCAGCGCCGCCATGGCCTGGATCACACGGTCGCCGAGATTGGGGCCGCGTTCGGACAGGGTGCGCGTGAAGCGCGTCCATTCCTCGCGGTAGTCGTAGTTATAGGTGAAGAAGTGCTTGCTGATCGAGACTTTCAGCCAGGAGCGGAAGGTGCCGGAAAACAGGATCACCAGCAGCAGGCAGATCGCGCCGAACAGGAAGCCGGCCTGCATCACCGTGCCCCAGCGGCCGCCGAAGAAGCGCAGGTAATAGCCGGCCGAGCCCATCGCCAGCAAATAGATCGCGGAGCCGAACAGCGCGGCCGAATGGAACATCACGCGCCGCGAGACGCCGACCGAGGTGGTCCAGGACTTGCGGCGCGCCATCGACACCGCCACCAGCGGCACGGTCAGGGCGTTGATCAGGCCGCGCGCGTTCCACAGTTCCGGATTCAGGTCGCGGAACAGCATGGTGTTGGTGTACAGGTAGAAGTCGTAGGCGAACATGCCGCCGATGCCGAGGCAGGCGAACTTGATCGCCCAGCGCTCCTCGATGGTCTTGTTGCGGTAGACCTGCTCGACCAGCAGCATGCCGTACACCGCCAGGCAGGCGAAGGCGGTCACCAGCGGCAGCGCGCCGAGGGTGCTCAGGAGTTCGTTGTACCAGTGGCCGACCAGCAGCGCGCCCAGCAGCACCAGGTAGCAGCAGCCGGCCGCGAACAGCGAAGGCCGCATGCCGAAGGGGAAACGGCTGCCCTCCTGCCGCCAATGGCCCAGCAGCGCGACCAGGAACACCGACCAGGCGCCGTCGCGCACGACCTCGAGCGCACCGCTGAGCGTGGTCCACAGCCTGCCGTTCGACGCATCCCAGGCCAGCGCGGCGGCCCACAGGGCGGTCGCCAGGCAGGCCGCCGACAGGCTGGCGCGCTGGAACCGTCCGCGCCAGCCGGGCAGCAGCGGAATCCCCAGCAACAGGTACCCGGCTGCGGCAAACGCGTAACTATAGACTGTGAGATTGGTCACGATGCACGGTTCGGACAGATGGGAACAAAGGACCGCGGCCGCCGGCGGCCGCGGGGCCGGTCAGCGTCCGCTGCGGAACAGGACGACTTTCAGGGTGTCGATGAGGATCAGGACGTCGAGGAACAGGCTGTTGTTCTTCACGTAGTAGAGGTCGTACTGCAGCTTCTGCAGCGCGTCCTCGGCGGACGAACCGTAACCGTAGCGCACCTGGGCCCAGCCGGTGATGCCCGGCTTGACGCTGTGGCGCACATTGTAATACGGGACCACCTCGATCAGCTGGTCGACAAAATACTGGCGCTCCGGGCGCGGGCCGACGAAGGACATGTCGCCCTTGAACACATTGAGGATCTGCGGCAGCTCGTCGATGCGGGTCTTGCGCATGAAGTTGCCGATGCGGGTGATGCGCGGGTCGTTCTGCTGGGCCCACTGCGGCTTGCCGCCCTTTTCAGCGTCGGTGCGCATGCTGCGGAATTTATGCACGAAGAAGGTCTTGCCGTCCTTGCCTACCCGCTCCTGCGAATAGAATACCGGACCGCGGTCTTCCAGCTTGACGGCCAGCGCGGCCAGCAGCATCAGCGGGAAAGTCAGCAAGAGGATGATGGTGCTGCAGACGATGTCGAAGCTGCGCTTCATGAAGGTGCGCACGAAGCTCTGGTCGAAGCCGCCGCCGAACACCAGCCAGGATGGCTGCAGCGAGTCGACCCGGATCTGGCAGGTCTCGCGTTCGAAGAAGGTAGCGGCGTCAGTGACCTTCAGGCCGGCCAGTTTGCAGTCGAGCAGTTCCTTGATCGGGAAGCCGCCGCGGCGGTTCTGCACCGACACCACGATCTCCTCGACGTTGTACTGGCGCGCCAGCGCCACCAGGGTATCGCCTTCGCGCCCGTTCAGCAGGCTGGTCGAGGACACGCACAGCTCTTCGTTCGGCGATGGGATGAAGCCGGTGATGTTGTAGCGGTGGTAGCTGGCGCTTTGTACGGCCAGGTCGCTGCATTCCTTGGCCAATGGGCCGCTGCCCAGGAACAGGATGCGCGTCTCCAGGAAGCGCAGCTCCGAGCTCTTGAAGAAGATCATGCGCGCGATGAAGATGCCGGCGGCGGCGATCGCGAACACCAGGGCCAGGATGCCGCGGCCGAAATACAGGTCCGGTGCGACGTAGAACACCAGGGTCAGGATCAGGAAGCCCATCAGGAATGAGGGCATCAGCTTCATGAAGAAGGGATTGCGCAGGCCTTCATTGAAGTCGAGCTGGTACATGCCCATCGCGCTCATGCTGAAGATGATGGCGGCGGTGAAGGCGATGGCCGAGGTGAAGAAGTGATCGAGGCTCTCGATGTTCGGCAGGCCGACCGGCTGGCCCAGCTCCATGAAGCGTACCGCCGCGCCGACGTAGGCGGCGCCGAGCAGGACCAGCACTTCAACGAACAGCAGGACGAAGACGATCTTCGACACATAGTGGTTGGAAATCTTAAGCACGGTAGCCTCCGGTATTCTTCTACTTAAAAATACTGCAGTGCTTATCGAGAAAGGTTACGCACGTACCAGTTCATCGCTTCCTTCAGTCCGTCGCCGATCCGGTGCGTCGGCGCATAGCCCAGCATCGAGACGGCCTTGCCGATATCGGCCTGCGAGTGGCGCACGTCGCCGGCGCGGAAGTCGACGTAGACCGGCTTGTGCGCCGCCACGTGCGGAAACTGGTCGGCCAGCAGGGAGCACATCATCGCGTGCAGCTGATTCAGCGACGTGCGGTCATTCAAGGCCGTGTTGTAAACCTGGTTGGCCGCTTCGCTGTCCGCGAGCGCCGCCAGCAGATTCATCTGCACGACATTATCGATGTAGCAGAAGTCACGGCTGGTCTCGCCGTCGCCGTTGATGCGCAGCTCTTCGTTGCGGATCAGCGCCGCCACCCACTTCGGGATCACGGCCGCATAGGCGCCGTTTGGATCCTGGCGCGGACCGAACACGTTGAAGTAGCGCAGGCCAATCGATTCCATGCCATAGGTGCGGCCGAACACGTCGGCGTACAGCTCGTTGACGTATTTGGTCACGGCATACGGCGAGAGCGGCTTGCCGATCCGGTCTTCGATCTTCGGCAGGCCCGGGTGGTCGCCGTAGGTCGAACTGGAGGCGGCGTAGACGAAGCGCTTCACCTTGGCGTCGCGCGCGGCTACCAGCATGTTCAGGAAACCGGTGATATTCGTTTCGTTGGTCAGCTGCGGATTGGCGATCGAGCGGGGCACCGAACCCAATGCAGCCTGGTGCAGGACGAAGTCGACGTTCTCGCAGGCGCGCACGCAATCGTCCGGCGAACGGATGTCTGCTTGCAGGAAAGTGAAGTTCTGCCAAGCTTGTTCGCCGACCAGTTCGCGGACTTGGTCGAGGTTGTGCTGGTGACCGGTCGCGAAGTTATCGAGGCCGGTGACGCGCTGATTCAACTTGAGCAGGGTTTCCACCAGATTTGAACCGATGAAGCCGGCCGCACCGGTGACCAGCCAGCGATAGCTGTTCTGGCTCAAGTGCTGTTGGACATCTTGAATCTTTTTCACGATTGAGACACTTTACTTTTTGCACACGTTCAGACAAGGATCACCGGTGTGCCGCCCGCCGTGCCGACTGCGGTAGCGCAGGCCTGCACGGGCGGAGTCGGTTCAGAGAAGCTTACAGGCGCCAGACGCAATAGCCGGCTTCGCTGATGGCTTTCGAGTCGAACTGGGACTTGACGTCGATGAAGCAGCCGTTGTCGTTCAGCTTGGACTGGAAGTCGAGCAGTGAACGGGCCAGCACTTCCTTGTGCGGCACGGCCACGACCAGGGCGTCGGCCTTCGGCAGGTCTTCCCAGCGCTCCAGCTTGATGCCGTATTCGTGCTGGGCTTCTTCGGCTTCGGCAACCGGGTCGTAGACATGCACGTCGCAGCCGTAGGACTCCAGTTCGTGGACGATGTCGGCGACCTTCGAGTTGCGCAGGTCCGGGCAGTTTTCCTTGAAGGTCAGGCCGATCACGTTGACCTTCGAGCCCTTCACGTGGAAGCCCGAGGAGATCATCGACTTGACGGTCTTTTCGGCCACGAACTTGGCCATGCCGTCGTTGATGCGGCGGCCCGCCAGGATCACCTGCGGGTGGTAACCGACCATCTCGGCCTTGTGGGTCAGGTAATACGGATCGACGCCGATGCAGTGGCCGCCCACCAGGCCCGGGCGGAAGGGCAGGAAGTTCCACTTGGTGCCGGCGGCCTTCAGGACTTCCAGCGTGTCGATGCCGACCTTGTCGAAGATGATCGCGAGTTCGTTCATCAGGGCGATGTTCAGGTCGCGCTGGGTGTTCTCGATGACCTTGGCGGCTTCGGCCACCTTGATGCTGGAAGCGCGATACACGCCGGCGGTCACCACCGACTCGTACAGCTTGGCGATGCTGTCCAAGGTCGCCTCGTCGTCGCCCGACACCACTTTCAGAATGGTAGTGAGGGTGTGTTCCTTGTCACCCGGGTTGATGCGCTCCGGCGAGAAGCCAACGTGAAAATCTTCCATCCATTTCAGGCCCGACTCTTTTTCCATGATCGGGATGCAAACTTCTTCGGTCGCACCCGGGTAGACGGTCGACTCGAAGACGACGATCGCGCCGCGCTTCATGTATTTGCCGACGGTCTTGCTGGCGCCGGCCAGCGGCGTGAAGTCCGGATTATGGGCAATGTCGACCGGGGTCGGCACAGCCACCACGATATAGTCGGCCTGTGCCAGCGCCGACGGGTCGGTCGTGACCTCAAGATGTTGTGCCGCTTTCAGCTGCTCAGTCGACAACTCGCCTGTCGGATCGATGAACTTCTTGTAATTCTCGATCTTCGATGCCGACAGGTCGAAACCGATGGTTTTCGACTTTTTGCCGAATTCAACAGCCAAAGGCATACCCACGTAGCCCAATCCAACGACTGCAACGACCTGATCTACTTTCATATCGTGTTCCGTAAGAATATTAATTTTTGCAATTCTGCTAACTTAAAATATAGCATGGAAACAGAATGGCACTCAACAACTGCCTGTAATCGGCGCTCAAAAAACCACAGCTGGCTTCGCACAATGTCACAAGGCTTCATTCGTAACCCAGATGCAATTTTAACATTTTTAAAAAAACAATCTCTACAGGACTTCTATCGTGCGCAGGAGAATTATTGCTAATTTTTATTACGCTCAGCAGTAGTGGTCACCGTAAGCAAACACGTGCGGTGAGGTCTGGCCGGTAGACGCAGCGGGAGGAAAGACGACGGGAATGTGGGAATTGCAGGGGTGGCGCGGCTGGCTGGGATCGAACCAGCGACCCTTGGCTTCGGAGGCCAATACTCTATCCACTGAGCTACAGCCGCGCAGGAGTGAGGCGAAGGATACAGAATTTTGGCCATCCCGTCTATGGATACCAATGTTGACTGTAGAGAAATTGCGTTTCCATTAACGTGCTTTCGATCTATAATCGCCCGGTTCCGCGCCATTTATGACGGGTAAGGTAGCTAAGCGCCGGACGCCAGCAGGTTTTTTTATTGTTAAGTAAGGAAATCATGAGCGACGCACATCACAGTGAACACCAGGCTTTCATCCGAACCCCGAAACAGCTGATCGCCGCAGTGGCAGGGTTTTTCCTCGTCATCGTCATCGGCATCATCTTGTTGGTGTCGTTCGTGACGAATCGACATTTGACCGGCGCGGGCTCGGAAGGGCAGAACCCGGAATCGGTCATGGCGCGCGTGCGTCCGGTCGCCGAGGAAGGTTTCGCGCTGAAGGATGCGAACGCGCCCAAGGTGCTGCAGAATGGCCAGGCCGTCTACACTGCCGTGTGCGCCGCCTGCCACGCCACCGGCGCCGCCGGCGCACCGAAAGCCGGCGATGCTGGCGCCTGGAGCGCACGCATCGCGCAAGGCTACGACACCCTCCTCCAGCACGCGATCAACGGTATCCGCGCGATGCCGGCAAAGGGTGGCAACCCGGACCTGGACGACGTCGAAGTGGCGCGCGCTCTTGTATATATGGCGAATCAATCGGGCGCCAAGTTCAAGGAACCGGCAGCGCCAGCCCCTGCCGCTCCGGCGCAAGCCGCGAATGGTGATGCAGCAGCAGCTGCCCCGGCGGCGGCCGCTGCCCCTTCTGCTGCCCCGGTAACTGCAAGCCCAGCCGCCGACAGTGGCGCCGGCAAGACCTTGTATGGCTCCACCTGTATGGCCTGCCATGGCGCTGGCATCGCAGGCGCTCCCAAGATGGGCGACAAGGCAGCCTGGGCGCCTCGTATCGCCCAGGGTCCGGCTGTGCTGTACGAGCATGCGCTCAAGGGCTTCCAGGGCAAGACCGGCATGATGCCGCCGAAAGGCGGGGCAAGCGCGCCGGATGCGGATGTGAAAAGCGCCGTTGACTACATGGTCGCCGCTGCCAAGTAACAATTTCTCATCTACAAGAAGCCGCCTACGGGCGGCTTTTTTGTTTTGTTTTTAAAACAGTCCTTTTTACCCATACAAAAAACTGTCGAGAATGCATTTCATAAGAATAATATTCATAAATTGCTCGACAATGTTGCGTTGCCGTACGGGAACAAATAGGGGTTTATTTGACTTTTTCCGTGCATCACTAATTTCTTTGGCGTAATCTAGCACTACCAAATAAAAAGAAACCGACTAGCGCTTAACCAGAGAAACTGAATATGAAATCTGTTAAAAACTTCGTGTCGCTCCGGCGTCTTTCCGTTGTA
Organism: Massilia aerilata; assembly: GCF_042656905.1. NCBI lineage: Bacteria > Pseudomonadati > Pseudomonadota > Betaproteobacteria > Burkholderiales > Oxalobacteraceae > Massilia > Massilia aerilata. The sequence goes on along the minus strand of NZ_JBHSMZ010000026.1, from coordinate 430,028 downwards.
CTCATCAGCTCCGCACTTGCCGCCTGTGGCGCAGGTAGCGACCAGACTCCAGGCACCTCGACCGGTGCCCAGACCGCTGCTTCGCTCAGCACCTCCCTGCCAGGCATCCTGACTGGCCCGATCACCACCACCGTCCCGTCAACCACTGGCGGTACCACGTCGTCGCCGGCTTCCACCTCGAGTGTCGGCATTACCGATATTCGTTTCGAAAACACCAGCGCGACCGCGACCCAGACCAACGTGCCTGTCACTTTCGGTCAAGTTTTCGCCCAAGGCAACCTGCTTGCCACCGACAAACTGACCGGCCGCCTGGACGACGGCACCACCGTCCCGCTGCAGGTGGACGTCAAGGCGACCCATCCGGACGGTTCCGTGCGTCATGCCATCATTTCCGCTGTTGTGCCGAGCATCGCCCCGGCCAAGGTGCGCACCATGTCGCTGGTCAAAGGCGGCACCGCGCCGACCGGTACGGTCACCGTGGATTCGCTGCTGCGCAGCGGCTTCACGCTGTCCGTCCACGCCAATGTCGGCGGCGTCGATTATTACGTCGCGGCGGAAGATCTGCTCAAGAGCGCTGCCCCGACCACCTGGCTGAATGGCCCGGTCGCCACCGAATGGCAGGTCTCGGCCCCGCTGCGTACCAGCAGCGGCGCCGCGCACCCGCACCTGTCGGCCCGTCTGGCCATCCGCTGGTATCCGGGCACGAACAAGGCGCGTGCCGACGTCGTCGTCGAGAACGACTGGGCCTATGAGCCGTCGCCGCAGAACTTCACCTACGACGCCAGCGTCATCATGGGCGGCATGTCGGTCTACACCAAGGCAGGGCTGAACCATTATCACCATGCCCGCTGGCGCAAGCTGTTCTGGTTCAATACCGCAACGCCGGAAGTCAACGTCAAGCACAACACCGCTTACCTGATCAATTCGCGTGCAGTGCCTAATTACGACCAGAGCATCGTGACCCCTGAGTCGGTTCTGGCGGGCTTCAAAACCAAATGGACCGGTGCCATCACCGAGCCGATGGCTGTCGGCATGGCGGCTCCTTACATGCCGGGAACCGGCGGCCGTCCGGAAATCGGTCTTCTCCCGGGCTGGAGCGTGAGCTATCTGCTCAGCATGGACAAGCGTGCAAAGGACGTCGTGCTGGGAACGGCAGACCTGTCGGGCAGCTGGTCGTCGCACTACCGCGACCGCAAGACCGATCGACCGATCAGTGTCGAGGACTATCCGTACATGACGACGCTCGGCTTGAACACCGACACATACAACAAGGCAACCAAGCAATACGAATATTTCCCTGCATGCGCATCGTCGACGGCTTGCAAGACGCCTAACGACCATGATTCGGCGCACCAGGCAAACTTTGCTTATCTGCCTTATCTGGTTACCGGTGACTATTACTACCTGGAAGAGCTGCAGTTTTGGGCGATGTGGAATTCGTTCTCGTCGAACCCTGGATACCGTGAGGCCGGTAAAGGCCTGTACAAGTCAGACCAGGTGCGAGGTCAAGCCTGGAGCCTGCGTACCGTCGCCGAAGCTGCTTATATTACGCCGGACACCAACGCGTTGAAGGCTACATTCACCCGCCTTCTCAACAACAACCTGGATTACTACAACAGTACCTACACGAATAACTCGTCGGCAAACAGCTTGGGCTTTATTGCCAACGGTTACGCAGTGAACTATGACAACAATACTGGTACGGGCCCATGGATGGACGACTTCTTCACGTCAGTAGTTGGCCATACTGCAGATCTCGGCTTTACCAATGCAACGTCTTTGCTGACCTGGAAATCGAAGTTCCCTATCGAGCGCATGACTGGTGTCGGCGCCTGCTGGATTAAGGGCGCCAGCTACACTTTGAAAGTACGTGACTCGGCCACCGCTCCGTTCTATACGACGATTGCCCAAGCTTACAAGGCCACTAATCCCGATCTCCTGGGGCTCGAATGCGGCAGCGCGGCCATGGCGACCAAGCTGGGTGTGAAAGTTGGCGAAATGACGGGCTACTCGTCGTCGACGGAAGGGTATCCGTCCAATATGCAGCCGGCCCTGGCCTACGCTGCACGTGCAGGTGGTACCGCTGGACAAGCCGCATGGACCAAGTTCACAGGCCGTAGCGTCAAGCCGGACTACGCGATCAGTCCGCAGTTCGCCATCGTTCCGCGCTAACGCAACACGCATCCCCTGCCAATGGCCGGGGTATCGCCAGCTGGCGATACCCCGGCTTTTTTACGTCTTTGCCATGTACCGGTGATCCATACCCGATACTCAGCGGGCGGACGCGACGATGTCGTTCGATGCGGGGCAAGGCCAGGTGCCGCACACCAGCCGCGACAGCCGTGCCGCCTCTTCAGGCATGGCTGTTCGGAAGGCATCGCGGTCGAGGCGCACTTTCCTGATTTGCGCCTCGACGTTTTCCGGCTTTAGTTGCACCCCAAACCCCTCTGCCTGTCCATCCTTGAATATCCGCGCGACCATCATGTCGCCCAGCTTCGACGTGTAGTGCACGGGGTCCCAGAACCATTGCATGTCTGAAGCGCCGCTATCCTTGCCCGGCACCGTCTCGCTCACCTGTCGTTCATAGCCGCCAAAATCCCACAGCACAACTTTCTGACTGGTGCCTGCCTCGGCGCTCAACATAGTCAATTCGCGTTTCCAGCGTTCGTAATCGTCCCAATATCCCATTCGATCCAACAATTCCAGACGCGAGACGTGAGCTGGCTGGATAACGAAGATGACTTCGATATCCTTGGCCTTCGCGAGCGACAGTAGTTCGCGCAAGGTGTCAAATCCGCGAATTGGCGCATCCGCGCGATCGGACAGGACACGGCGTGGCTTGCCATACTGTTTGATCACTTCGAGATGTTTTTGTGTAAACAACAATTTGAAGCCGTCGGCACGCGCTGCGTCGCGCATGCTGGCTTCGGATACATGGCCGTTCGGCTCGAGATTGACGGCATTGGATGCGCGGCTTCCAGCGATCGTCTTGATGCTGTCACCGAGCGCGTCGAGCGACAACAAGCCCAGTGCCCGATCCTTGAGTATCCGGACCGTCCTTTGCGGATTAGGATTGCCTTCATCGTCGACGGCCAGGCGCTCTTCCAGCTCGCCCATGGTGCGACGTTGCACAGTCGGGTTACCTGACTGCGACGGCACATACAAAAAGGATTCGAAATCGAGACCGACCACGAGGGTGTGCGGAGCCTGCTTTTCGTTCATCGCCAGATAATGGCGCAGATACTTCAGCCCAGCGCCGATACCCGATCCGACCAGACTGAGGTTGTAAACCGGTTGGGCCGAGGCCGGCCAGGAAGCGGTCGCCGGGTCGATGCCGAGGTCGGGACGCGAGCTGCCCATGACAATGGTGCGGGCGTTTATCCGGCTGACCTGATAAGCCTTCATCATCCTTTCACGTGTGGCGACAGACGGTTTCAAGTCGTTGAAGCCGTGGACGCGCTTGACGTCGAACAGCAAGTAAGGATCGACCGCGTAGTTAAACGTGGCGATGGCACCGGCCAGCGCGGCCGCAGTCGCGCCAAGGGTGAGACAGTACCGGAATGGAGTCATGACTTAGAACTGCCAATAGAGAAATTCGCTGGGACGGCTCAAGCCGAGGGCGCCGAACACGAAGAAGGCACTGATCAGAATGGCCCAGCCGGCAGTCCAGCTCACCGTCGTCATTCCAAGGCGCCATGCCGGTTTCGGCGAGCCAGACTTGCCCGGTTCGAAGTACAGCGCAGGCGCATAACGCTGCATCAGTTCAAGCGAATTCGGCATCACCGTCGCGATCAGGAACAAGGCCACGATCCAAAGTGTCGTTGCGGTGAAAACGGCTCCGGAACTCATGTCGCCTGCGATCCCGAGGTGGTGCAAAACGGACGCTAGGCTGGCACTGCGGTTCAACAGCGCCATCGGCACCGAAGCGCCATTCAAGCCGGCCATGCCGTGAAGAATGTGGAGCGCCGACTCGATCGTAGGGGCTCTGAACAGGACCATGCCGACCGTTACTGCAGCAAACGTCAGCACGAAGCCGAGCGGCTTCATGATGCGCTCATACGTAGCCTTGTCCCATTTCGGACGCCATTGGCGCCATGCGTGGTTGATCGTAAGGTAAACGCCGTGCAGGACGCCCCATGCCAGGAAGGTATAGCCGGCGCCATGCCAGAAACCCGACAGAAACATCGTAAACACGGTCGGCCAGCACAACAGGAGCAGGAATGCGCCCAGTGTCGGACGCTTGCGTCCAATGACAGGCTTTCCCTTGGCCATACGCTTGCGTGTCAGCGACATCACTATCGGCGTATAAACATAGGCCGTCAGGAAGCGCGTCAGCGTAATGTGCCAGCGGGACCAGAATTCAATGATGCTCGACGATTTGAGCGGCGAATTGAAATTCATCGGCAATTTGATGCCGAATATCCGCGCCAGGCCGATTGCCATATCGGAGTAGCCGGAAAAATCGAAGTAAATTTGCAGGGTATAGGCCAGGGCCGTCATCCAGGCTGGAAAAAATGACAGGCTGCCGCCTGCAGCAGCGGTATTGAAGCCTTCCGGCACATAGAAGGCGATGCCGTCTGCCAGCACCACTTTCTTGAACAGACCGATCGCGAAAATCGTCATGCCAACAGCCAGGTTTTCCGGATCGAGACGGCTGCTGATCTGCGCGAACTGCGGCATCATTTCCCGATAGTGCACGATCGGTCCGGCGATCAGTTGCGGGAAGAAGAACACGAATGTCAGGAAGTCGAACAGGTCGAAGTCGCGAATCGCGCCGGAGCGCACGTCAACCAGAAAGGCAATCTTCTGGAACGTAATGAAGGAGATCCCCAGAGGCAGCATTACCTGGGTGAGCACGAAGTGCGTTCCGGCCACGTCATTGATCGAGCCAAGGAAGAAGTTCTTGTACTTGAAATAGCCGAGGAAGCAGAGATTCAGGACTACGCCGACAGTCGTCAGCAGGTTGGCGACCGAGGGCCGCGGTGTCGCGCCATACAGCTGACGTCGGATCGCCAGCGCCAGTCCGTAGTTCACTGCAATCGACGGCAGGATGATCGCCAGGTTAATGGGATTCCAGATGCCATAGAACGCCATCGACGACAGGATCAGCCAACCCAGGCTGGCCGAGCGCGAGCCCAGCCGGTTGACCATCATATAACCGAGAACGGTCAGCGGCAGGAAAGCGAAGATGAAGGAATAGGAATTGAATAACATGTCATCAACCTGCGGCGAGCTCTTCGGCCAAAGCTGTCTCCAGGCCGCTGCTTGCAACAACGGCGATTGGTACGCTGCGCGGTTCGTAGTCGTCCAGCATCAGCGTCCAGGTCACGACATCGGCCCGCTCTTCCGCAAGCGTGAAGCCGAGCTTGCGGTAGTGCTCGCTGACCATGCCGTTCTTGGCGGTAGGGCGGTACTCGCCGACGAGTTGCCTGATGCCTTGCGCACGGGCGGAGACGCACAGGATATTCAGAACCTGTTCTTCGAGGCGGCGGTTCAAGACCCGGCAGCTCATCAGCCAGGTGTCGATCACCCCGCGCTCACCATCGCGCTTGCAGATAAGCACGCTGATCATGCCATTGTCGCCAAAACGGTCCTGCAGACGGATTTGCAGTCCGATCACACCCGGATCGCTCTCGAACGCGGCGACTTCCGCTTCCGTGTAGCGGCGCGTCGTCAGATTGAACTGATTGGTCTTGTTAATCAGCTGCGTAATTCGCGCGCGTCCGGCTTCATCGAAGCGCGATACATGCGCGGTCATGCTCAAGGATTCGAGGTAGGTCTTCATGTCGGAGGCAGCACCCAAGGCCACGGTACGTGCGGCATTCTCCTGGTACTGGGCTGCGCGCACCCGATCTTCGTCGGTAAACTGCACCGCTTCGAAGTAGCCGCCGGCCAGCAACATGGCCGGATAATATTCGGGCGCTGCGGGTAATTCCGGTACCGCCACCTCGGGCAGGGCCAGCCGGACCTGTTGACGCTCCGCCGGATTGTCGTCCAGGAACACCAGCGCGCTCACGTCAATACACAGTGTATCGGCGATTGCGCGCAGGTTGCTGGCCTTGTCTTTCCAATTGGCCTGGAAAACGGCGATATGCTCTTCACGCAAGAGCATGTCGGGATGTTCGCGAAACACCTGGCGGGCTACTGCCTCGTCATTTTTCGACGACACCGCGAGAATAACGCCGCGTTCACGTAGCGCCAATGCAGTTCGCTGGATTTCCAGAAAAGCTTCTCCCACCGCATCGCCCTGCCCCAGCACGATACCGGTCATGCCATCGTCACCGATGACGCCACCCCACAATGTGTTGTCGAGGTCCAGCACCAGGCATTTCTTCGCCTTGCCTTTGGCAGCCATGACGAGTCGGCACAGCGTATCGGCATACAGCGGCACCACGTCGTGACTGAACGGGAATTTCCCAATGTTCCATTGGATTGGATCATGCCACTGATCCAGACCAATATTCGCCGCCAGACGGGCGACATCGAGCAGCACCTGACCAGGCGCCTGAACGGCACGCAACTGCTGATTGAAACGTTCCACCATCCACAACAAGGTGCCCGGCAACTGGCCATCGAGATTGCCGAACAAGCCAGTCGCCGGTGGCGCCAGCGTTTGCACGACCACGAGGGCGCCATTCGCCGCCTGGAAAGCTTGCGTCAGCTGCGTGACGGTTTGCACGGCGGCGTCCACCAGCTCGGCAGCACGCGCGGCATTGCCTGGACAGGGCGTAAAGCCAAAGGCCCGGTAATCGAGCGCCAGAACCACCACGTCGTTGCGGCGCCGATGCGTTTCGGACTCTGGGTCGAGCGCTTCGTTGACGAAGGAACCGAAGGGCGCACCGTGCGCATCGACCCAGATTCCATGGCGCGGTGCACTGGCAACGATCGCCGGCAGCAGCAAATCGGTCGTGGCGTTTGAAAGAACGGCCATCTTGATCCACTCTACGCCGAGCGGTAGCGCCGTTTTTGGCACCGCTTTTGCCAGCAACTCGAGTTGAGGCAGATTCAAGGCCGAGGTGGCGAGAACGCGAATGTCGCGCTCATCGATTTCTGCTGCTTGACGCAAAGCGCGGACGCGCGGACGGAAATCGTCGCCTGCCGGCGGCAACCATGGTAATTCCTTCAATTTCATACGAAGCCTTGCGCGGAAAGTGGTTCAGACAGCGTTAAGCGCCGGCTTTTTGCTGTAATAGTGCGACGAGTTCGCCAACATTCTTGATACCGCTGATTTCGCTGGCATTGAAACGCACACCAAACTCCTGCTCGATCGACAGGAAGAGGCGCACGTTGCCCATGCTGTCCCAGCCTTCTACCTGGGCCGCAGTCATTGCCGGCGCCGCCACCAAATCATCGTTGTCAAAGGTGTCGCGCAGAATTTCGGTCAGGGTAGCGTAGATCGATGCGGAATCGGTTGGGAAGGAGGCAGTGGTCATGGGTGATTTGAGATTGGAAGAAACAAAAGCGAGCTTGCGCACGACAAGGAAGCATGCAGCTGCAACTCTAGCTAAAAAAATTGATTTCTAGCTATTATAAATTGTTATCTCCTCTGTGACCTGTTGCGTACACGCCAATTCAGCCTGTTCCAAGACGCGTTAAAAGCTGTCATGAGGCGGCCAAGGCAAGGCCTGATCTCACTAGCCAGGCTTTTCTACATGAATTCTTGTAACCGCATGTCGCATTTATGCCCTTACTTGAATTTTTTCTGTAACAGTTTTCTGCAGGTAAAAATTCACATTCTTCATAGACAGATTCCTGAAAAAAATAACATTTAGTCAGCAATCTTGTTACACATGGTTACTTTCCTCGTCACAATTTGTTCGTTAGGCTTGGGGTTTCGCGTTTCCGATAAGCATTGACTTCGGGAACGGACTCTCTTTCTTGGACCATGAGGAAACACATGCAAGGTCGTTCCATCTTCGTCCCGGCCGCCCTACTCGGCCTGGCATTCGCCTCTTCCGCTTCGGCCGCCACCTTGTCGGTGGGTCCGGGCAAAACCTACGCCACCCCTTGCAAGGCCATCGTCGTTGCGAAAAGCGGCGACGTGGTCGAAATCACCGGCAACACGACCTATAGTGGCGACGTCTGCGGCATCTACGCCAGCAACATCACCATCCGCGGCGTCAACGGCCGCCCGAAGATCAATGCCAACGGCAAGAACGCCATGGGCAAAGGGATTTGGGTCGTCTCCGGCAGCAACGTCACCGTCGATAACGTCGAGATGTATGGCGCCAAGGTCGCCGACAAGAACGGCGCCGCCTTGCGCCTGGAAGGCACTAACTTCACGCTGCGTAATTCTTTCCTGCACGATAACGAGAACGGCATTCTGAGCGGCGTGAACACGGCCAGTAACGTCCTGATCGAGTACACCGAGTTCGGCCACAACGGCTACGGCGACGGCTACAGCCACAACCTGTATATCGGCAACGTCGGCAGCCTGACCTTCCGCTACAACTACTCGCACGATGCGAATGTCGGCCACAACCTGAAGTCGCGCGCACGCGTCAACACGATCGTGTACAACCGCTTCTCGTCCGGTGTCGCGGGCAGCACTGCAATCGGCAAGCCGAGCTATGAGATCGACCTTCCGAACGCCGGCACCTCGTATGTGATCGGCAACGTGATTCAGCAGCCGGCAAGCCACAGCAACCCGAGCATGCTGGCCTACGGTGAAGAAGGCGCCAGCAATCCGGGCAAGGACCTGTACGTGGTGAACAACACCTTCCTGAACGACGACAGCTCGCGCGGCACCTTCGTCCAGATCGGTTCGGGCGTCACCACCCCGGCCCTGCTGCAGAACAATATCTTCGGCGGCACCGGCACCCTGAGCACCCAAACCAGCGCGGTCCAGAAGACCAACTACCGTTCGGTGTCGCCGGGCTTCGTGAGCCGCTCGGCCTGGGACCTGCGTCCGCTGGCCAACACGCTGGTGACCAACGCCGGTTCAACTCCGGGCACCTCGAGCAGCGGCGTGTCGCTCAAGCCGGTCGCGCAGTACAAGCACACCGCGTCCGGTGTGGCGCGCCCGGTGCTCGGTAATCTCGACATCGGCGCCTACGAGGCGCAGTAGAACGACAAGGGCCGCGCAATGCGGCCCTTTTTACGACGACTGCGCTGGCGTGCTTACCAGATAATCACCCGCTCCTTCGGCGCCAGGTACATCTTGTCTCCCGGCTTGACGCCGAAGGCTTCATAAAAGCCCGGCTGGTTGCGCAGCGTGCCGTTGGCGCGGAAGGCGTCCGGCGAGTGCGGGTCGGCCTTGATCTGCGCGATGGTTTGCTGCTCGCGCATCTTGGCGCGCCACACCTGGGCCCAGCCCATGTACAGGCGCTGCTCGCCGGTGTAGCCGTCGATGACCGGCGCCTTCTTCCCCTTCAGCGAGATTTTATAAGCCTTGGTGGCGATCGCCAGGCCGGAGTTGTCGGCGATGTTCTCGCCCAGGGTCAGCTCGCCATTCACGTGGTAGCCCGGCAGCGGCTCGAAGGCGTTGTACTGGTTCACCAGCATCGCGGTCTTGGCCTTGAAGTTCTTGTGGTCGGCCTTGCTCCACCAGTCGCGCAGGTTGCCGTTGCCGTCATATTGCGCGCCCTGGTCGTCGAAGCCGTGGCTGATCTCGTGGCCGATCACGGCGCCGATGCCGCCGTAGTTCACGGCGTCGTCCGCATTCGCATCGAAGAAAGGCGGCTGCAGGATCGCGGCCGGGAACACGATCTCGTTCATCTCCGGGTTGTAATAGGCGTTCACCGTCTGCGGCGTCATGCCCCATTCGTCGCGGTCGATGGGTTTGCCCAGCTTGTCGATCTCGCGGTCGGCGGCGACCACGCGCGCGCGCATCACATTGCCGACCAGGTCCTCGCGCTTCACCACCAGCTTCGAGTAGTCCTTCCACTTGTTCGGGTAGCCGATCTTCGGGGTGAACTTGGCCAGCTTGGCCTGCGCTTCCTTCCTGGTGGCGGGGCTCATCCAATCGAGCTTGTCGATCGACTGTTTATAGGCGGCCAGCAGGTTCTTCACCAGCGCTTCCATGCGCGCTTTTCTCTCCGGCGGGAAGTACTCGGCCACATACAGCTTGCCCAGCGCCTCGCCCTGCGCCCGCTCGACCGCGCCCACGCCACGCTTCCAGCGCGGTTCCAGTTCCGGGGTGCCGGACAGGGTCTTGCCATAGAAGCCGAAGCGCTCGTCGACGTAGGCCTTCGACAGGTAGCCGGCATAGGCGTCGACCAGGTGCATCGACAGGTAGGCCTTCCAGGTATCGAGCGAAGTCTTGTTCGACAGCTCGACGAAGGCTTTCAGGTAGCTCGGCTGGCCGACGATGACGTAAGTCGTCTTGCCGGACAGGCCGGCGGCGTCCAGCCAGGACTTCCAGCCGTAGCCGGGCGCCAGCTTGTCGAGGTCGGCCAGGTTCACCTTGTTGTAGGCCTTGATCGGATCGCGCAGCTCGACCTTGGTCCACTGGATCTTCGCGATCTCGGTCTCGAAGCCGACGATGGAGCGCGCATCGAACACGGCGCGGCCGTTGCCGGCCAGCGCCAGCGTGCGCTCGACGTGCTGCTCATATTTCGCCTTGGCGTCGGCCAGCTTGGCGTCGTCGTCCTTCAGGTAGTAGTCGCGGTCCGGCATCGCCAGGCCGCCCTGGCCAATGTCGGCCACGTACTTGGTGGAGTCCTTGTTGTCCTGGTGGATGCCGAAGTCGAAGGGGACGTTGACGCCGATCTTGCCCAGGTGGGCCAGCAGCGCCGGCAGTTCCGACTTGTCCTTCAGTGCGGCGATGCGCTCGAGTTCCCCCTTCAGCGGCGCGATGCCCAGCTGTTCCAGGCGCGGCTCGTCCATGAAGCTGGCGTAGAAGTCGCCGATACGCTGTTCGTCGGTACCGCCGGCGCCGCCCTTCGCAGCGACCTTCTCGATGATCCCGCGTAGCTGGGTCAGCGAATCCTCGTACAGCTGGTCGAAGGAGCCCCAGCTGGCCTGGTCGGCCGGGATTTCGACGGTCTGCAGCCACTTGCCGTTAAGGTGGGCGAAGAAGTCGTTCTGCGGACGCACCGCGGGATCGATGTACTGGGTGGCGATGCCGCTGGCAAGGACCGGGCGGGAGGCGGACGTTGCCGCGTTGGCGGATTTGGCCGCCGGCGCGGCGTGCGCGAAGCAGGCGGCCAGCGCCAGGCTCAGCGCGCTCAATGCAAAGCGTTTCATGATAGGACGTCCCTTCAGTGTTGTCGTGTTCTTATTGTAGCGTCAATAAAAAACTCTCCGCAGCGAGCTTTTGTGGTGCAAGGCTACTAAATGCTTAGCGTGTCACGCGCAGCGTGGGGTGAGCGCAGAGGGTCCCGAGATAGCGCCCGCTGCGGCTGGCCAGCAGCCAGCCGGCATGCCGCCAGCCCAGGCTGAAGAAGGTGTTAACCGACCGCAAGTTCGTTGCCTGCACGTGCGAAAGGCAGACGTGCAGCCCTTCCTGCGCCATGCTGGACGCGGTAGCAAGCAGAAGTTTCTTGGCCCAGCCGCCGCGCCGGCTGCTTGGGTGCGTGTATAGGAAGCTCAGAAATGCGTTATGCGGTCCCACCTCAAGCGTGAGCGGGCAGGGTGTATCGGTGTGGGCGACACCGACGTCGATCCGGGTCTGCGAGCGCACGGCGCCGTCTTCGACCAGCGCGTAGATCCGCCCGCCTTGCGCGATCAGCTTGTCCACACCGATGCCGGTATGCGGCCCGATCTGCTTGAGCAGGCTACCGGGACAGTTCGCCAGGTCGTCCTCGGAGACCAGCCGCAGCAGCGTGCAGCCGGGCAGGAAAGCGGGGCCGGCGTCACGTAGCGGCAGCGCAAAGAGCGTGTAGACATCGAGCGCCAGCGCCCTGCGCAGCAGCCAGAAACCCAGGCTGCGCAGGCCGCCGCGTTCGCGCAGCAGCGCTACCCGTTCGTGCTTCCACAGCGCAGCCATGCTAGAGCGCTTCCCAGCTGGACAAGACCTTTTTGAGTAGGCGGTGGCCCAAGGCGCCGACGAGTCCCGGGCGGAACAGGATCATGTCCACCATGCGTGCGCCCGGCTGCGCGCCCCAGCGCTGCTTGTAGCCGGAATCGCCCTGGCCCCAGTCGACCAGGCGCATGCCGCGTGCGATCGCGTCGCGGAAAATGTCGAGCGAGAGCAGCGAGCCCGGGCTGGACGCCTTCAAGGCCTCGTCATAGCCGTTGGCCACGATGCACATCGTCTTCCCATGTTCGAGGTGTAGCGAAAAGGCGATGTCGCGCTCGCCCCAGGACAGCAGCCACAGCACAACCTTCGGTTCGTCGCCGTGCTGCGCGAGCTGCGACCAATAGGCCTGGTTCTGCGCGCCCATGAGTTTCACTTCCTCTCCTTGCTGGGCGACCCAGGAGGCCTGCTCGACCAACGCCGCGCGCTGCAGCAGCGGCATAGCCTGCGCTGCGCTGAGGCGGTGCCTTTCGGCAGTCACCGCGCCCTGCTTCTCGAGACGGCGGCGCTGGTAGGCGATGTTCTTCCATAACGAGCCGCTGACCTGGGCCTGCAGCGCTTCCATCGAGGCCGGCAGCGCCAGTTCGAACACCTGCCCGCTTTCCTGTCGCAGGCCGCGCCAGCCCCGCGCGCACAGCAGCTTGACGAAGTCCTGGGTGTCCGTGTCGCCGTCGATGAGCGGTCCCATGCGCAGCATGGCGCCGCACGGCCGCTTGGTCAGTTCATCGGCGAGCCCGATCAGCGACTGTTCGCCGGCGCCCGCTTCGAGGGCCACGCCGCGCCACGGCCAGTAGTAGCCGCCCAGCGCCCAGAGGTCCAGCTTGCTCGCGCGCTTACGTGCGAACGCCACTTCGGCGCCCGCGCCGCGCACCACTTTCAGGGGACCGCACCAGCCATTGCCGGGCAAATAAGCCTGTTCCCAAGCTGCAGCGGTATGCGCACGCACAAAACCGCGCCGCGCAAGCGCTTCGGCAGGCATGTCGAGACCCTCAGCCATGGCCGCGCAGCAGGCGCCGCACTTTCGCCTTGACGCCGTAACGGTCCAGCACCCGGCCCAGCCAGCCGGAGAACTCGTCCATCATCGCATGGCCGCGGAGAATGGCGGCATTGCGCAGCGTGGGCCGGACCAGGAACACGTGGGCGCACTGGCGCTGGTGGGTGGCAAACAGGCGCTTGTGGTCGGACTGGCCTTCAGTGAAGTCGAAGTAGCGCAGGCCGCCTTCATTGAACATCTCTTCCAGCGCCAGCCACTGCAGCACGGTGCCGACCGACAGGTGCATGTAGGACGGGTCGTAACCCAGGAAGGCGTAGATCGCGACTTCGTCCTGGACCGGGCAGTAGAGGTAGGAGACTGGCCGCTCGCCGTCGAACAAGATGTAGGCGCGCATCTTCCCTTCAGCGGCCAGGGCACGGGCGCGCTCCATGAACTCGGGCGTATCGGGCAGACCGGCGTCCAGCAGCTTTTCCTGGTAGGTCAACTTCGACACCGCACGCGCCAGCTCGAAGAAGGCCTGGACCTCGTCCGGCTTGCGGTAGGAATGCCATTTCAGGGTCCCGTTGCAGTGTTCGGTGTACTTACGGATCTTGCGGTTGATGGTCGAGCGCGTCTTGGACGAGAACTTCTTCTGGTATTCCTCGAAGGAGGTGTTCAGGTCGATGTAGCAGTGCTGGTACTGCAAGGGGACGTAGCGCAGGAAGGGGCCGGTACGCGCCAGGCGCGGCAGCGCTTCCTTGATCGGTTGGCGGCGTAGCGCGAAGCCTTGGCTACCCGGCGCCAGCTGGTCCTTGCCGGGAATGGCGATGGCCTCGGGATCTTCCGCCTCGGCCAGCCCGATCGAACGCTGCTGCATGCGGATCGACGCCTCGGACAAGGTCCAGTCGCTCAGCTGGAACTTGAACGGTACGTCACGCACTTGCCAGAGACTCATTATTGCCACTTTCTAATGCACCAGCCGGCGCATCGCTTGAGCCAGGTAGCGCTGCCCGGTTGCCAGCGGCGAGACCCGCGGTAGCTCCCAGGCCGACGGCGGTACTGCCGGCACCACGGAGGGGTCGAACGATGCGGTCGGGAATTCCGCCACATTGCGGCCCAGCCATTCGCATAGGCCGGCAAAGCGGCGCGTGACGATCCGGTCTTCGCTACGGCGGTCGGCGCTCAGGAGTTCGAAGTTGTGCGACACCAGCGTTGCCGCCGGCAAGCCCTGGTCGCGTGCGCGGCTCAGGCCCTCCACCATTTCCGACATCGAGCAAGCGGTGATCTGCATCGGGCGCACCCGTCCGAAACCGTCGCGGAACAGGGTAACCGGATATTCGGCAATGTTCTCCATCGACGAGGGGTAGAGCAGGCGCGTGCCGCCCATGTCGGGATACGGGAAATCGAAGCAGGCGTTGATGCTGGAGTCGACCTTGACGCCGATGCGCGCCAGTGCGCGCAAGGTATCGGCGTTAGCCGAGTAGTTTCCGCTGCGGAATGCGGTCGGGCGCGGTGCGCCGGCCTCGACCAGGCGGCTGGCGGCGGCTTCCAGCAGGACTTCTTGCTCGTCCAGCGAAAAACGGTGCAGCATCTGCATGTTCTTGCGGCGCGGGACGATCTCGTTCGGTAAGACATCCAGCCATTCCGGGTGAATGTGCATCTGCACGTCCTGGCCCCCTTCCATGATCACGCCGACGAGCTCCTGCAAGGCGTCCAGTCCATAGTAGTATGAAAACAGGGGCTCGACGAAGAACACCGCCCTCAGGCCGTTGTCACGCAAAATCTGCAGATTGAGCGGCAGGGCGCCGCGCTCTCGCGGCAATGGGCCGTACGTGAGTCGTCGAAATGCCTCGGGCAAACTGGCATCCATCTCGGTCCAGCTATTGGCCCAGATCTCAACATCGTACGTAAGGTGAACTTGCATTGAGAGGCTAGAAGCCAGGTGAATTGATAAGTTGAAATTATCTTACATTATTGCAAATGCTTACAACACATTTCGTCCCGTGCGCGGCTCCCATGCGACGAGCGAAAAAAGGCCACGGCATGCCGCGGCCCTTCATTCGTCACGAAAGCGACGTGCTTACCAGATGATCACGCGCTCGGTCGGCGCCAGGTACATCTTGTCGCCCTGCTTCACCTTGAAGGCTTCGTAGAAGCCCGGCTGGTTGCGCAGGGTGCCGTTGGCGCGGTACTGGCCCGGCGAGTGCGGGTCGGTCTTCACTTGCACGATCTGCTGCTGCTCGCGCATCTTCGAACGCCACACCTGCGCCCAGCCCGCGTACAGGCGCTGGTCGCCGGTCATGCCGTCGATCACCGGCGCCTTCTTGCCCTTCAGCGAGATGTGATAGGCCTTGGCGGCGATGGCGAGACCCGAGTTGTCGGCGATGTTCTCGCCCAGGGTCAGTTCGCCGTTGACGTGGTAGCCCTTGATCGGCTCAAAGGCGTTGTACTGGTTGACCAGCGCGGTGGTCTTGGCCTTGAAGTTCTTGTGGTCCGATGCGGTCCACCAGTCGCGCAGGTTGCCGTCGCCGTCGTACTGGGCGCCCTGGTCGTCGAAACCGTGGCTGATCTCGTGGCCGATCACGGCGCCGATGCCGCCGTAGTTGACCGCGTCATCGGCGTTGGCGTCGAAGAACGGCGGCTGCAGGATCGCGGCCGGGAACACGATCTCGTTCATCTCCGGGTTGTAGTAGGCGTTGATGGTCTGCGGCGTCATGCCCCATTCGTCGCGGTCGATCGGCTTGCCCAGCTTGTTGATCTCGCGGTCGGCTTCGACCACGCGCGAACGCATCACGTTGCCGACCAGGTCGTCACGCGAGACTTCCAGCTTGGAGTAGTCCTTCCACTTGTTCGGATAGCCGATCTTCGGGTTGAACTTGGCCAGCTTGGCTTGCGCTTCCTTCTTGGTGGCCGGGCTCATCCAGTCGAGCTTGTCGATCGATTGCTTATAGGCGGCCAGCAGGTTTTTCACCAGCGCTTCCATGCGCGCTTTTTTCTCGGCCGAGAAGTACTTGTCCACGTACAGCTTGCCCACCGCCTCGCCCTGCGAACGCTCGACTGCGCCCACGCCACGCTTCCAGCGCGGTTCCATTTCCTTCACGCCCGACAGGGTCTTGCCGTAGAAGTCGAAGCGCTCGTCGACGAAGTTCTTCGACAGGAAGCTGCCGTAGGATTCGATCAGGTGCAGCGACAGGTAGGCCTTCCAGGTATCGATCGGGGTCTTGTTGGCGACTTCCATGAAGGACTTCAGGTAGGTCGGCTGGCCCACGATCACGTAGGTGGCCTTGCCCGACAGGCCGGTGGTGTCCAGCCAGGTCTTCCAGTCGAAGCCCGGGGCGACCGTGTTCAGGTCGCCCAGGTTGACCTTGTTGTAGGCCTTGATCGGGTCGCGCAGTTCGACCTTGGTCCACTGCACCTTGGCGATCTCGGTCTCGAAGTCGACGATGGCCTTGGCATTCGCGGCGGCGTTCTTGTCGCCGGCCATGCTCAGCATCTTCTCGACGTGCTGCTGGTACTTGGCCTTGGTGGCGGCCAGCTTGGCGTCGTCGGCCTTCAGGTAGTAATCGCGGTCAGGCATGCCCAGGCCGCCCTGGCCGATGTCGGCGACATACTTGGTCGAATCCTTGTTGTCCTGGTGGATGCCGAAGTCGAAAGGCACGCCCACGCCGATCTTGCCCAGGTGGGCCAGCAGGGCCGGCAGCTCGGACTTGTCCTTCAGCGCGGCGATCTTGTCCAGTTCACCCTTCAGCGGAGTCGCGCCCAGCTGTTCCAGGCGCGCTTCGTCCATGAAGCTGGCGTAGAAGTCGCCGATGCGCTGTTCGTCGGTGCCCTTGTCAGCGTTTTTCTGGGCGACGTTCTCGATGATGCCGCGCAGCTGCGGCAGGGTGTTCTCGCGCAGTTCCATGAACGAGCCCCAGCTCGACTTGTCCGATGGGATCTCGACGGTCTTGAGCCACTTGCCGTTCAGGTATTCGAAGAAATCGTCTTGCGGACGCACGGACGATTCGATGTATTGGGTGGCGATGCCGGCGCTCAGGGTCTGGCCCTTGGTGGCGGTGGCTTTCGCGGCGGCGGCGCCGCTGCCTTCTGCGTGGCTGACGCTGGCGATCAGGGCCAGGGTCAGGGCGCTCAACAGATACTGCTTCTTCATTCTTTCATCTCCCTCGGTATTATCAGTAGGTGGGACGACGGGATCGCCGCCGTCCCTGTTCTGGCGCTTGGTATTACCAGATCGTGACGCGCTCTTCAGGCTTCAGGTACATCTTGTCGCCTTCCTTGACGCCGAAGGCTTCATAGAAAGCCGCCTGGTTGCGCAGGGTGCCGTTGGCGCGGAACTGGCCCGGCGAGTGCGGATCGGTTTTCACCTGGTTGATCGCCGCCTCGTCGCGCATCTTCGAGCGCCACACCTGGCCGAAGCCCATGAAGAAGCGCTGGTCGCCGCTCAGGCCGTCGATCACCGGGGCCGGCTGGCCGTGCAGCGAGATCTTGTAAGCCTTGTAGGCGATGGCGAGACCCGAGTTGTCGCCGATGTTCTCGCCCAGGGTCAGGGCGCCGTTGACGTGGTAGCCCGGCACCGGCTCGAAGGCGTCGTACTGCTTGACCAGCATGTCGGTCTTGGCCTTGAAGCGGGCCTCGTCTTCCTTGGTCCACCAGTTGCGCAGGTTGCCGTCGCCGTCCGACTGGCTGCCCTTGTCGTCGAAGCCGTGGCCGATCTCGTGGCCGATCACGGCGCCGATCGCGCCGTAGTTGACCGCGTCATCCGCGGCGGCGTTGAAGAACGGCGGCTGCAGGATCGCGGCCGGGAACACGATCTCGTTCAGGCGCGAGTTGTAGTAGGCGTTGATGGTCTGCGGCGTCATGCCCCATTCTTCGCGGTCGATCGGCTTGCCCAGCTTGCTGATGTTGCGGTTGTAGCTGAAGGTGGCGGTGCGCATCACGTTGCCGATCAGGTCATCCTTCTTGATCGCCAGCTTCGAGTAGTCGCGCCACTTGTTCGGGTAGCCGATCTTCGGGTTGAACTTGGCCAGCTTGGCCTGCGCTTCCTTCTTGGTCTCCGGACCCATCCAATCGAGCTTGTCGATCGATTCCTTGTAGGCGGCGAGCACGTTCTTCACCAGCTCTTCCATGCGGGCCTTGCGCTCCGGCGGGAAGTACTGGGCGGTGTATTCACGGCCCAGGGCTTCGCCCAGCGCGCCTTCGACGGTGCTGACGCCACGCTTCCAGCGCGGTTCCATTTCCTTCACGCCCGACAGGGTCTTGCCATAGAAATCGAAGCGCTCGTCGACGAAGGCCTTCGACAGGAAAGGCGAGAACTCGCGCAGCACCTGCCACTGGAAATACGACTTCACGGTCTCGAGATCGGTCTTGGCCAGCACCTGGTTGAAGCCGGTGATGTAGCTCGGCTGGCCGACGATCACGTAGTCCGCCTTGTTGCCGATGCC
This sequence comes from Massilia aerilata, assembly GCF_042656905.1. Taxonomy (NCBI): domain Bacteria; kingdom Pseudomonadati; phylum Pseudomonadota; class Betaproteobacteria; order Burkholderiales; family Oxalobacteraceae; genus Massilia; species Massilia aerilata. The sequence continues at coordinate 411,655 of NZ_JBHSMZ010000026.1, read as the reverse complement.
GGCGGCGCCCAGCGCGGCCTTCCAGTCGTAGTCCGGGGTCAGCTTGGACAGCTCGTCCACGCTCATCTTGTTGTAGCTCTTGTTCGGGTCGCGCAGGTCGACGCGGTTCCACTGCACCTGGGCCAGCTCGGTCTCGAAAGCGACGATGGCCTTGGCCCTGGCGGCGGCATCCTTGTCGCCGCTGAGCGCCAGCATGTTGGTGACGTGCTGCTCGTACTTGGCCTTGATGCCGGCCATGCGCTTGTCATCCATCTTCAGGTAGTAGTCGCGGTCCGGCAGACCGAGGCCGCCCTGGCGGATATAGGTCGCGTACTTGGTCGATTCCTTGGCATCCTGGGCCACGCCGATGCCGTAGGGGACCGACACGCCGATCTGCGACAAATGGGCCACCAGGGCCGGCACGCCTTTCTTGTCCTTCAGCGCGCGGATGCGATTCAGCTCGCCGGCCAGCGGCTTGACGGCGAGGGTTTCGAGCTTCTTCTCGTCCATGAAGCTGGTGTACAGGTCGCCGATCTTCTGCTCGTCGCTGCCGGCCTTCTTGCCCGGCTTCTTCTGGTCCGCTTCGACGATGCCGCGGATCTGGCCCTGGGTGCTGTCGCGCAGCGCGATGAAGGTGCCCCAGCTGGTGCGGTCCGACGGGATTTCCGTGGTCTGCAGCCATTTGCCGTTCAGGTGGCCGAAGAAATCGTCCTGGACGCGCACGCCCTGGTCGATGTACTGCGTCTCGATGCCGGAGGTCGTGCCGGCGGCAGCGGAATGGACATTGTCGGCGGCGCCGGCAAAGGCGGCCATCATGGACAGGGTCAGGGTGCTCAGAAGGTAACGTTTCACGCGGTGTCCTTGGTTGCAGGGATAAGAACGGCTTGTGGCCATCGGCAAATGTATCACAGCCCGGCCTGCCAAAACCGGGCTGTTGTCTGGCATTTACACTGGAATATGCATGCGCTTACGTCGCGGCGCTCCGTACCGGCGGTATCGAGGCTGGGCTCGGTGTCGTGGAAACGCGGCTTGCTGGAGACTGGGAGTGAACCGGCACGGCGCCGGTGCGTGCGGCCTGCAGCCTGCTCTTTCTGGGCGGAAGCCCATGCTTGTCCCGCCGTGCCCAGCAAGGCCAGGCAGGCCATCGGGATCAGTTTGCTCATGCTTATCGTTGATGGGTTGCCCGGACTGTTGCCATCCGGTTGGACCAAATTCTAGCCGTTAAGCAAAGCCAAGATGCGGGTCAAGTGCTTGATGTTACTTTACGATACATCGTATGTATGCCTGGCCGGCAAAAAAGCGACGAAATATCGCTGGCGCCGAGCCGCACTGCATGTGAATTCTCAGCCGCCGATATTGATGCCGCCGGCGCTGCCACCGATGCCTCCCATGCCACCGCCGGGCCCGCCCATGCCGCCGCGGCCATGACCGCCCATGCCGCGGCCGCCGCGTTCGCCACCCTTTTCGCCGCCCCGCTCGCCGCCTGGACGCCCTTCAGGCACCACGCGCAGCAGCTGCTCGTTCACCAGGGCCGCCACCTGGCGCCGCTGGGCATCGTCGAGGGCATCGTTCACGCTCAGCCAGAGTTCGCGCAGCTGCCTGTCTTCCTGGACAGCGGCCGCGCTTTCCGCTTCCACCAGCGCGTTCAGCTCGCGCAGTTCGACGTCCGGCTTCGCCAGCAGCGTTTTCGCCTTGTCCTGCAGCGCCTCGCGGCGGTGCTGGCGCTCGCGCAGCACTGCGCGCGAGCGGCTTTCGACCTGCTGCCACAGGGTCTGCTGGTTGGCGTTCAGGTTCAGCGACTTCTTGAATTCGGACGCCATCGGCACAAGGTCTTCGGCGCGCATGTCCATCAGCGGGACGGCGAGCGTCGACCCTGCGGCGCCGAGGGCACAGGCGAACAGGCAGGCGCGAAGGAGGCGGGTAGGCATAAGGATCGTCACCATAAAAAAGCCCACGGGGGCACCGTGGGCAAAGACCACTTCAAGAAGTGGAGAGAGAGAAAAACTGATAAGAACTATAGGCGCGGGGGTTTTCTCTCGTGTTGATTCTTACAATTACTTACGGCGCACTGGCGGCGGCCATACATGGATTTACAAGTTCGCGGAAATCGTAAAGACGATCAAACCGTAACCCCAAAAAACGTCATTCCCGCGAAGGCGGGAATCCAAGTTCTGCGATTTGCAAACAAACTTGGATTCCCGCCTGCGCGGGAATGACGGGGTGTTACTGTAACTAGCGGGGTCTTAGTCGCGTGCCAGCTGGCGGCGCTCCGGAATCAGATCCTTCGCATCGACCAGATTATCCTTGTAGGAATCGAAGATCTTGGCCAGCGCATCGCGCATATTGACCTGCGGCGCCCAGCCCAGTTCCGAGACCGTGTTTTCGATCTTCGGCACGCGGTTCTGCACGTCCTGGTAGCCGGCGCCGTAGTAGGCGCCGGAACTGGTTTCGACCAGCTGCACCTGCTTGGCGGTGTCGCGGTATTCCGGGTACTCGGCGGCCAGTTCCAGCATCATGTGGGCCAGTTCGCGGATCGAGTAATTGTTCGACGGATTGCCGATGTTGTAGATCTTGCCGCTGGCCTTGCCGTCCTTGTTGTCGATGATGCGCACCAGCGCGTCGATACCGTCGTCGACATAGGTGAAGGAGCGCTTCTGCGCGCCGCCGTCGACCAGCTGGATCGGTTCGCCGCGCACGATGTGGCCCAGGAACTGGGTCAGCACGCGCGAAGAACCCTCTTTCGGGGTGTGGATCGAATCCAGGCCGGCGCCGATCCAGTTGAACGGGCGGAACAGGGTGAAGTTCAGGCCTTCCATGCCGTAGCCCCAGATCACGCGGTCCATCAGCTGCTTGGAGCAGGCGTAGATCCAGCGCGGCTTGTTGATCGGGCCATAGACCAGCTCCGAGTTCTCCGGGTCGAATTCGTCGTCGTGGCACATGCCGTAGACTTCCGAGGTCGACGGGAACACCAGGTGCTTCCTGTACTTGGCGGCCGAGCGCACGATGGGCAGGTTCGCCTCGAAGTCCAGCTCGAACACCTTCAGCGGCGCCTGGACATAGGTCGACGGGGTCGCGATGGCGACCAGCGGCAGGATCACGTCGCACTTCTTGACGTGGTACTCGACCCACTCCTTGTTGATCGTGATATCGCCTTCGAAGAAATGCATGCGCGGATGGCCGAGAAGCTCCGTGATGCGCTCGGAATTCATGTCCATGCCGTAGACTTCCCAGTCGGTAGTCTCGAGGATGCGCTTGGACAGGTGGTGGCCGATAAAGCCGTTGACGCCGAGAATGAGGACTTTCTTCATTTTAAATAAGCAACATATGCACGTGAACGGGCCATTATATCACCGTGCATATTCACGAAGACCGGGCTCGGGCGTCCGTTCCGCGCGCGGGACAGTTATACTCCACTACGCTCAGGCATAACCTTATCGAAGGACCGACCAGCACATGGGCTCGAAACTCAAGCATTCCGCCCTCCTCGCCCTGGGCGCCGTTCTCGGCGTCGCGGTCACGATGCAATTTTCGGCGCTGGCCCAGAAGCCGGTCGCGGACGGCATGCCCCTGGACAGCCTGCGCCAGCTGGCCGGCGTCTACGGCCTGATCAAATCCACCTACGTCGAGCCGGTCGAAGACCGCAAGCTGATGACCCACGCCATGTCCGGCATGGTCAATGCGCTCGACCCCCATTCGGCCTACCTGGACAAGAAAGCCTACCGCGAACTGCGCGAGGGCACCGAGGGCCGCTTCGTCGGCCTCGGCATCGAGATCGGCCAGAGCGACGAGGGCTACGTCAAGATCGTCGCCCCGATCGAGGATTCGCCGGCCGCCCGCGCCGGCATCCAGGCCGGCGACCTGATCGCCCGCATCGACGGCGCGAAAGTCCAGGACATGGACATCGACGAAGCCATCAAGCGCATGCGCGGCGAGCCGCACACCAAAGTCGTGCTGAGCATCCTGCGCGAAGGCAGCAAGGCGCCGCTGGAGATCGCGGTGGTGCGCGACGAGATCGTGCAGAAGAGCGTCAAGGGCAAGATCGTCAAGGCCAACGGCGACGGCTATGCCTGGGTGCGGGTCGCGCAGTTCCAGGAGCCGACCGTCAACGACCTGGCCGCCAAGCTGGCGGCGCTGGCGCGCGAGGAGCCGAACCTGAAAGGCCTGGTGCTCGATTTGCGCAACGACCCGGGCGGCCTGCTGCAGGGTGCGATCGGCACCGCCGCCGCCTTCCTGCCCGCCGGCGCGGAGATCGTCTCGACCAACGGCCAGCTGGAAGAATCGAAGGCGCGCTTCTACGGCCGCCCCGAGCACTACATGCTGGGCCGCGGCGACGACCCGCTGAAAAAGCTGCCGGACCTGTTTAAGACCATCCCGATGGTGGTGCTGGTGAACACCGGCTCGGCCTCGGCCTCGGAAATCGTGGCCGGCGCGCTGCAGGACCACAAGCGCGCGGCGATCGTCGGCAGCCCGACCTTCGGCAAGGGCTCGGTGCAGACCATCCGTCCGATGGCCGGCGAGACCGCCGTCAAACTGACCACGGCGCGCTACTACACGCCCAGCGGCCGCTCGATCCAGGCGCGCGGCGTGGTGCCCGATTTCCCGGTCGACGAAAACGCCGACGGCGACGGCCTGAACGCGCTGCGCATGCGCGAAGCCGACCTGAAAAGCCATCTCTCGAACGACCGCGAGCGCGAGGAAGCCACGCGCAAGGACGACATCAGGGCGCAGATGCGCATCCTGGCCGCCGAGCGCCGCCGCAAACCGGTCGAATTCGGCAGCGACACCGATTTCCAACTGGCCCAGGCGCTGCGCCACTTGCAGGGCTTGCCGCTGCAGCTGTCGAAGCGGGCCGGCGGCATGGACAGGGCCGGACCGCTGGCGCAGCAGGCCCACTGACGCACTTTTGATCTGATACCGGGGCCGTTCCCACGCTCTGTACGATTGTGTAGAATCGGCAGATTCACCGGGAGTTTCCTCCCGTTATCACCTTGGAAAGCCAACCATGAAACCTGTCGTCATCAGCGGCACCGGCCTGTTTACGCCACCGAATTCGATCTCCAACGATGAGCTGGTGACGGCCTTCAACGCCTACGTCGAACTGTTCAACGCCGAGCATGCGCAAAAGATCGCGGCCGGCGAAGTCGCCGCGCTGGAACCGTCCAGCAGCGGCTTCATCGAGAAAGCCTCGGGCATCAAGTCGCGCTATGTGATGGAAAAGGCCGGCATCCTCGATCCGACCCGCATGACCCCGCGCATCAAGGAACGCGCCGACGAGGAACTGTCGCTGCAGGCCGAGATCTGCGTCGCCGCCGCGCGCCAGGCCCTGGCCCGCGCCGGCCGCACCCCGGCCGACATCGACATGGTGCTGGTCGCCGCCAGCAATATGCAGCGCGCCTACCCGGCGATGGCGGTCGAGGTCCAGGACGCGCTGGGCATCGAGGGCTTCGGCTTCGACATGAACGTTGCCTGCTCATCGGCCACGTTCGCGATCCAGACCGCGGCCGGGGCCGTGCAGACCGGCCAGGCGCGCGCCGTGCTGGTGCTGAACCCGGAAATCACCAGCGCCCACCTGAACTTCCGCGACCGCGACAGCCACTTCATCTTCGGCGACGCCTGCACCGCGATGGTCATCGAAGCGCTTGAGACTGCCGTCGGCGAGCACCAGTTCGAGATCCTCGATTCGAAGCTGAAGACCAAGTTCTCGAACAACATCCGCAACAACTTCGGCTTCATGAACCGCTTCGACGAAGACGGCGTCGGCCAAGCGGATAAACTGTTCCGCCAGCAGGGGCGCAAGGTTTTCAAAGAGGTCTGCCCGATGGCGGCCGAGACCATCCGCAGCACGGTCGAAGGCGCCGGCCTGAAGGTCGAGGACATCTCCCGCTTCTGGCTGCACCAGGCCAACCTGAGCATGAACCAGCTGATCGTGCGCACCCTGCTGGGCCGCGACGCCGAGGCCGGCGAGGCGCCGGTGATCCTCGACACCTATGCCAACACCTCCTCGGCCGGCTCGATCATCGCTTTTCACTCCTACCAGGACGACCTGCCGAGCGGCGCCCAGGGCGTGATCTGCTCCTTCGGCGCCGGGTATTCGATCGGTTGCGTGGTGGTGCGCAAGAAGTGATAGTCGTCGTCCCTGCGCAGGCAGGGACCCAAGCTCATCAACAACCAACACTCTTCACTCACTGAAGAGTGTTGGTAGTTCCAGTCCTACAAAGGTGCGCTCCCGATTCCTCTGGAATACGGCCTTCCCCGCGCGCATCATCTCCCAGTCAGCGCATCAATTGCGCAGCACCTGAGGAGGATCAAAATGACGAAGCAAAAAGGACCTGATAGCGTCCGCGCACGCGGCATCGCCAAGGAAAAAACGGTCACCGTCGCGAACGGCAGCCAGCAACCGCGGGCGCCGGGCTGGGTCGCGCCTGGCGGTGCCAACGTGCAGTCGGCAAATATTGAGCAGCAAGGTGCGGCGCTGCGCTCCCGCGGTTCGCTGCAGGGCAACGGCATGGGCGACCAGAACCTCGGCAGCCAGCGCGGCGGCGCCCAGCAAGCCGGCTGGAGCGCCCGCCAGAGCGCCCAGCGCATGCAGGCGCGCGGCGAGGAAGACCGCCTGAACGCCTCGCGCCAATCGGGCTACGGCGGCATGGAACAGAAGCAGGCCTCGGGCTCGCAATCGACCCAGAGCGCGCAGCCGGCCTCGGATGATTCGAGCAGGAAGACCAGGAAACGCAGCAGCGGGGCCGGGCAGGATTGAGCCCGGTTTGTTGGCGATAGCGGCCGGGCAGCGGTAGGCGCCCGGCCATTTTTTGCGCCGGCGGTGCCCCTTACCGGGCCGCCGCCCACAACAGGGACAGGCCGGACGAGACCATCAAGCCGTCCACCAGCAGCCTGAAGGTGGCGGGCTGCATCCGCAACACCACCGATCTGGCGAAAAACGAACCGCTCATCAGCGCCACGCCGGCGATCAAACCCTTCGCGACCACATCGGCCGGCAGCGCCCCGAACTCCTTGAATGCCGTGATCTTGCTGACATACACCGCGAGCGAGGCAGCCGCCTCCGTCGCCAGGAAAGCACCACGCTCCAGGCCATACGAGGTGAACACCGGCACCGTGATCGGGCCCGTCGAGACCACGATCCCGGTCAGGAAGCCTACCGGGCCGCCGATCAAGGCCAGGTGCAGCAGGCTGAACCTGAAGTCGCGCCGCGCCAGCCAGCGCCGCGCCGGCACCATCCCGATGAAAAACGCGCCGAGCACAAGGTCGACGGCATGGACCGGCAGCGCCAGCAGCGTGCGCACGCCAAGCGCCGCCCCCGGCACCGCGGTCGAACAATATGCGGCGCAGACCCGCCAGTCGATCTCGCGGCGCCAGGCCAGCACCTTGCCGAGGTTGCCCATTACCGCGCCGATCGCCATGATGGGCACCGCCTGCTGCGGACCGAAAAAGATGACGAGGACCGGCATCAGCATCATCGACGAACCGGTGCCGACGATGCCGCTGACCACCCCGGCTGCCACGCCGACCAGCAGCACCAGCAACCAGGCCGTCGCCACGCTGTCCATCACAGGCGCGCCGCCAGCTCCGCCCCTTCGCGGATCGCCCGCTTCGCGTCCAGTTCGGCCGCCAGCGCCGCGCCGCCGATCTTGTAGAAACGCGGCCCAGCCTTCGGCTCATCCGAAGGCATCAGCGCCGCCAGGCTTTCCTGCCCGGCGCAGACGATCACGTTGTCCACTTCCAGCAGCTTCTGCTCGCCGCCCACCGTGATGTGCAGGCCGGCGTCGTCGATGCGGTCGTACTGCACGCCCGCCAGCATCGTCACCCCATTGCGCACCAGGGTGGCGCGGTGCACCCAGCCCGAAGTCTTGCCCAGTCCCGCGCCCGGGCGCGTGGTCTTGCGCTGCAGGAGCCAGATGCTGCGCAGGGGCGTCGGCTTGTGCGCATCAAGCAGGCCGCCCGCCGTGCGCACGCTGGGATCGACGCCCCACTCCGCCATCCATTGTTCGACCGGCACCGGCAGCGCCTCCGCCGGATCGTGCAGCAGGAATTCCGCCGTGTCGAAGCCGATGCCGCCGGCGCCGATGATCGCCACGCGCTTGCCGACAGGCGCGTTCGCGCGCAGCACGTCCAGGTAGGACAGCACTTTCGCATGGTCGATGCCCTCGATGCGCGGCATGCGCACCGTGACGCCGGTGGCCACGATCACGTCGTCGTAGCCGGCCGCGACCAGTTCTTCGCGCGTCACGCGCTGCCCCAGGCGCAGCTGCACCCCCGTCAATGCCAGCTTGCGCCCGAAGTAGCGGATGGTCTCCGTGAACTCTTCCTTGCCGGGGATGCGCATGGCGACGTTGAACTGGCCGCCGATACGGTCGTGCGCATCGAACAGCGTGACCTCGTGCCCGCGCTCGGCGGCGACGGTGGCCGCCGACAGCCCGGCCGGCCCCGCCCCCACCACGGCCACGCGGCGCTTGCGCACCACCGGGCGGAACACCAGCTCCGTCTCATGGCAGGCGCGCGGATTCACCAGGCAGGTCGCGCGCTTGTTCGCGAAGGTGTGGTCAAGGCAGGCCTGGTTGCAGGCGATGCAGGTGTTGATCTCGTCGCTGCGGCCCGATGTCGCCTTGGCGACCCAGTCGGCGTCGGCCAGGAAGGGGCGCGCCATCGAGACCATGTCGGCGTCGCCGCGCGCCAGCAGCTGCTCGGCATCGTGCGGCATGTTGATGCGGTTCGAGGCCACCACCGGGATGCCGACTTCCTTGCGCAGCCGGCCCGCCACCTCGGCAAAGGCCGCGCGCGGCACCGAGGTCACGATGGTCGGAATCCTGGCTTCATGCCAGCCGTAGCCTGTATTCAGGATGGTCGCGCCGGCCGCTTCCAGGGCCTTGGCCACGGCCACGACTTCAATCCAGGTATTGCCGCCTTCGACCAGGTCGAGCACCGAGTGGCGGTACATGATGATGAAGTCGCGGCCCACGGCTTCGCGGATGCGGCGCACCACCTCGACGGGCAGGCGCATGCGGTTCTCGATGGCCCCGCCCCAGCGGTCGGTGCGGCGGTTGGTGCGCGCGCACAGGAACTGGTTCAGCAGGTAACCTTCGCTGCCCATCACCTCGACGCCGTCGTAGCCGGCCTGCTGCGCCAGCTTCGCGCAGCGCACGTAGGCCTTGATCGTGGATTCGATCCCGCTTTCGCTCAGCGCGCGCGGGCGGAACGGCGAGATCGGCGACTTCTGGTTCGAGGCCGAGACGACCAGGGGCTGGTAGCCGTAGCGTCCTGCGTGCAGGATCTGCAGCAGGATCTTGCCGCCCTCCTCATGCACGGCGCGGGTGACGCGGCGGTGGTTCAGGACGTCGCCCATGAAATTGAGCGTGCCGCCGAAAGGCAGCAGCCAGCCCTGGCGGTTCGGCGAGATGCCGCCGGTGACGATCAGGCCGACGCCGCCGCGCGCCCGCTCGCGGTAGAAGGCCGCCAGCTTGCCGTAGTGATAAAAGCGGTCTTCGAGCCCGGTATGCATCGAGCCCATGATCACGCGGTTCTTCAGCGTGGTGAAGCCGAGGTCGAGGGGGGACAGCAGGTGGGGGTAAGCGGTGGTGGGGATGGGTGCGTTCATTCGAGTCCTTGATGAACGTCGTTCCCGCGCAGGCGGGAACCCAAGTTCTGCATTAGCAGCCGAAACGCGTACAAACTTGGGTCCCCGCCTTCGCGGGGACGACGGTGGCTGCATTACACCCGCTTTTCCTGGAGCCGTGTTTCTAAAATGATCAGCTCAAACGGGATAGCTCTCCGGCGAACGAATCTCCGCAAACTGCTCGATACTGCCGATCCGCACCGTCACCGGATTCAAACTGGCCTGCGGCGACATCGAGCGCCAGGCGAATTGCCACTCCTTTTCGCGGGCTTCGGCCGCGGTCTTGGTAAAAGCCAGGCCGAGGCGCGAGCGCACGCCGTATTCGACCGGGCCGTCGATGCCGGCCCAGTTGGGCAGCGTGCGCTGGACCGCGCGGTGCAGGCGCTCGCCGAATTCTTCGGTGTTGTGGATGACCAGGCAGGCGTCGGCCGGGCCCAGCGCGGTGAACAGCTGCTTGTCCCAGGCCTGCGAGAAGGACAGGGTCAGGAAGCCGTTCGCCGGCAGCAGGCGGAACTGGCCGGCGCCGAGCGCCTGTTCCAGGTCGGAGCGCATGCCATAACGATGCAGGGTGGGGGGACGTTGGTAGTCGTGCATAAACTGGTCTTTCGGTTGATTCTAACGGGCGGTGTCATGCAGGTGCATGCGCATGTAGCGGAAGGAGACGAACACCTCGCGCAGCAGGAAAATGAAACTGGCGATCAGGGCCACCATCGCCAGCACGAACATGCCGGCGATGTAGCGGTCGAGCGGCAGGTTGGCGGTGTCGTCGAGGAACAGGAAGGCGATGATCACGCAGATCAGCAGGCCGCAGGCGGTGCTCGACGTCAGCGCGTAGTTGATCAGCTGCCAGCGCGTGTAGAGCACGTCCAGCTCCTCGCTGCATTCCTCGTTCGGCGCCTTGCGCAGCGCTTCCTTGAGCACGCGGGTGCGGTCGATGATGCGCGCCAGGCGGTTCATCAGCACGGTCAGCTTGGTCGCCACGCCGGTGAGCAGGAATACGGGCGCGATGGCAAGCTGGATGACGTGGCCGATGTCGTTGGTCTGGATGTTCATGAGCTCTTATTCGAATTTGCCGAAGCGCTTGAACTGTTCCGTGGCTGCGACAAGGGCACGCGCAATCCCGTGTTCCAGCGCGCCGTGGCCGGCGTCCGGGATCATGCGCAGGCGAGAATTCGGCCAGGCCTGGTGCAGGCGGTAGGCCGACAGCGGCGGGCAGATCACGTCGTAGCGGCCCTGCACGATCACCGCCGGCAGGTGGGCGATGCGGCCGAGGTCGCGGATCAGCTGGTCATCCTCGAGGAAGGCACCGTTCGCCATGTAGTGCGACTCGAGCCGGCCGACGCCCAGGTCGAGGGTGTCGGACGAGGTCTCCTCTTCCTGCGGCAGCAGGAACACGCGGCGGCCCTCGAAGCGGCTCCAGGCGCGCGCGGCCGGCCAGTATTGCTGCGGGTCGTCGCACAGCAGGCGGCGCGTATAGGCCTTCAGCAGGTCGCCGCGTTCCTCGAGCGGAATCGGGGCGATGAATTCGTCGTACAGCTCGGGATAGAACCACTGCACGCCGTACAGGAAGAACTCGATCTCGGCCGGGGTGCACAGGAAGATCCCGCGCAGCACGAAGCCGAGGCAGCGCTGCGGATGCGCCTGCCCGTAGGCCAGCGCCAGGGTCGAGCCCCAGGAGCCGCCGAACACCAGCCAGCGCTCGATGCCGAACATGGTACGCAGGCGTTCGATGTCCTCGATCAGCAGCTGGGTCGTGTTATTGCGCCATTCGCCCAGCGGGGTCGACTTGCCGGCGCCGCGCTGGTCGAACAGGATCACGCGGTAGACCGCCGGGTCGAAGAAGCGCCGGTGCTGCGGCGACAGCCCGGCGCCGGGACCGCCGTGCAGGAAGATCACCGGGATCCCGTTCGGGTTGCCCACCTCTTCCCAGTAGATCGTGTGCAGGCCGTCGACGGCCAGCATGCCGTGGCGGTTGGGCAGGATGGGCGGGAACAGCGACGGCGGAATGGCGGGCATGGGCATGGTTTTCATGGAGCGACAGCCCGATTGTAGCGCACCGCCCGGCCGTATCAAATGCGCATCAGAAGAAGGTGTTCAAGGCCCCACGCACCAGGTAGTCGTCGTCCACCGCCAGCAACAGCGGCCAGCGGTCGAAGGTCGTGCACGGATGCGAGATGCCGCAGCCGACCAGGTCGCCGACCGCCAGGCTGTCGCGAATGGGGTCCCCCTCCGGCAAACGCAGGTAGGCGTGCTGGTCGTTCATCTTGACGATCTCGCAGGCGGCCGGCAGCGCATGCGGCGCGCCGGGGCCGGGGCGGTGGGTCCACAGCGGCACCGGCAGGCCGGCGTCGTGCGAGGCGTCGCGCTTGCCCATGGTGAGGATGGCCAGGCCCGGTTCGGGGCGCGACTGCACCACGCTCCAGATTTCCAGCGCCGGGCGCAGCCCCTCGCCGGGCTTGATGCCCTCGCGCCGGTCGAGGCGCTGCAACTGGACCTGGTACATGCCATGGTCGCTGGTCAAATAACAGCCGCTGCGCAGCACCGGGCGCAGGGGCCGCGACAGGCCGTGCAGGCCCTGGAAGCCGCGCGCGACCAGGTCGAAGAAACCGGAACCGCCGGCCGTGACCAGGATCTCGGGGCTGCCGAACAGGCCCTCGTCGTCGGCTTCCAGCACCAGCGCGCACAGTTGACGCACGAAGTCCTCGACCGCCTGCGGGTCGTCCAGCAAACCCTCGTAGCCTTCGAAGCCGGCCAGCAGCAGGCCAGGCGCCCGTTCGAGCGCGCGCGCCACCGTCATCGCCTCGTCAAGCGTGCGGCAGCCGGCGCGCTTGCCGGACAAGCCGAGTTCGACCAGCACCGGCAGCGGCCGGGAAAGCGGGTGCTGCGCCACCTCCTCGGCCAGCCGCGCCACCCCGGCCAGCGAGTCGGCCAGCACGAAGCATTCGAAATCCGGATCGTCGTGCAGCAGCTGCAGCACGGCGCGCACATCGCTTCTCGCCACCAGCTGGTTGGCGACCAGCACCCGCCGCACGCCGAAGCGGTGCGCCACCTGCACCTGCACCGCATTCGCCAGGGTGATGCCCCAGGCGCCGTTGGCGAGCTGGGCGCCGAACAATTGCGGGCTCATGGTGGTCTTGCCGTGCGGCGCCAGCTCGACTTTGTTGCGCTCGCAGAAGGCGCGCATCCAGTCCAGGTTGTGGCGCAGCGCCGAGGTTTTCAAGACCGCGACCGGGAAACTGGTGTCGCCATGCAGCAGCTTCCAGCCCTGCACGCCGATCGCGCCCTGGCGCAGCGGCGCCGTGATCGGCAAGCCTTTGACGCCGGGTTGCAACAGCTGTTCTTCAAGACTGGACAGCGCAAGGCCGCCGTGGGGCAAGGCATTCATGGGTTCCTCAAACTTTTCAATTCATCGTCCAGGTCGCGCAGCAGCAAGCCGGCGCTCGGCATCACGTCGCGCGCACCCGGGGTATAAAACACGCCGGTGGCGATGCCGTCCTGCTCCAGCTGGGGCAGCAGCTCGCCGACCAGTTCGTCCAGCGGAAACGACTGCGGCTCGTAGCCGGTCCACTCGTAATCCGCGCATATTTTCGCAAATTCGCTGTCCGGCCACAGCGGAAACACCAGGGTGCCGTCTTCCTTCTTCGCCAGCGCCCAGCCGTTGCGGTACAGGCTCCATACGGTGCGCGTGACGGCCACGCGTCGAATGAAATATTCGTAGCGCTGCGGACCGGAGAGCATCACGGTTTCCTGCACCTGCCTGGTATCGATTGCCATGCTGGCCGCCTTGTCCTTGTCCTTATCGTCAACCGAGGATACGACAAGGCGCCGCGGGCATGGCGCAGCCCAGCGGCTATTCGTCTTCCAGCAACTGCTGCAGGCGGCGCGGGTAGTGGTTCAGGAAATCGCGGGTGACGGCGTAGTGCTCGGTGTCTTCGTAGTCGACGTGGTTGAGGCCGCATTCGTCGAACAGCAGGATTTTCGCTCTTGGATAGGCCAGCAGGATCGGCGAATGGGTGGCGATGATGAACTGGGCGCCCTGCCGCACCAGCTTGTCGATCACGGCCAGCGCGGCCAGCTGGCGGTTTGGCGAGAGCGCCGCTTCCGGCTCGTCCATCAGGTAGAGACCATTGCCGCTCAAGCCCTGCAGCACGCGCATGAAGGCTTCGCCATGCGAATTGAAATTCAGGCGCGGCGGCGGCGGCGAACCGAATTCCTTCGCCGCCTCGTCCAGGTAATTGAACATGCTGAAGGCGCTTTCTGCCCGCAGGAAATAGGAAAAGCGCGGCTGCCTGAAACCCCTGGCCAGTTTCAAGTGGCGATGCAGCGGCGATACTTCCGATTGATCGCGCAAGATATTCCGCGTGCCGCCCTCGGCCGGCAACCCCAGGGCCACCGCGATCGCTTCCAGCACGGTCGACTTGCCGGCGCCGTTCTCGCCGACGAAGAAGGTGACGTCCGGATGCGGTTCGAGCACGCCCAGCTCGCGCACGGCGGGAATCGAAAAGGGATAGCGCTCGGGATCGACCTCGGCGGCGGGGTCGATGGAAACCGAGCGCAGGTAAGGCTTGGCGGTGAAGGACACCGTCTGTTTACTGCATGTGCTGGCCGCCGTTGATGGCGATGTTGGCGCCCGTCACGAAGGCTGCCTCATCCGAGGACAGGTAGGCGACCAGGCCGGCCACTTCTTCCGGCTTGCCCAGGCGGCCCATCGGGATCTGCGGCAGGATCTTCGATTCCAGCACTTCGCTCGGGATGTCGGTCACCATCTTGGTGCCGATATAGCCCGGCGAGATGGTATTCACGGTCACGCCCTTGCGCGCCACTTCCAGCGCCAGCGCCTTGGTGAAGCCGTGGATGCCGGCCTTGGCCGCCGAGTAGTTGGTCTGGCCGAAGGCGCCCTTCGAACCGTTGACCGACGAGATGTTGATGATCCGCCCCCAGCCGCGCTCGACCATGCCGTCGGCGACCGGCTTGGTCATGTTGAACACGGAATCCAGGTTGGTCCTGATCACCGCATCCCAGTTGACCTTGTCCATCTTCTTGAAGGTCATGTCGCGCGTGATACCGGCATTGTTCACCAGCACGTCCACCGGACCGACTTCCTGGGTCACCTTGGCCACGCAGGCCTGGGCCGAATCGTAGTCGGCAACGTCGCACTCGTAGGCCTTGAATTCGTGACCCTGTTCCTTCATTGCGGCGAGCCAGCCCTCTGCCTTCTTGCTGCCCGGCGAATACGTCGTCACGACCGTATAGCCGAGCGCCAGCAGCTTGATGCTGATTGCTTCACCGAGTCCGCCCATGCCGCCAGTCACTAATGCCACCCTTGCCATTGTCTTCTCCTAGTTTTTACGAACCGGTTATTGTCGTTGGAACTACTTGACTACTTGTTCAGCGCTCGACCGCCAGCGCAACGCCCATGCCGCCGCCGATGCACAGGCTGGCCAGCCCCTTCTTCGCATCGCGGCGGACCATTTCATGCAGCAGGGTCACCAGCACGCGGGCGCCGGACGCGCCGATCGGGTGGCCCAGCGCGATGGCGCCGCCGTTGACGTTGATCTTCGAGGTGTCCCAGCCCATCTGCTTGTTGACGGCGACGGCCTGGGCCGCGAAGGCTTCGTTGATTTCCATCAGGTCGACGTCTTCGTGCGTCCAGCCGGCCTTTTCCAGGCAGGCGCGTGCCGCCGGCACCGGGCCCATGCCCATGATGGTCGGGTCCAGGCCCGACAGCGAATAGGCCTTGATGCGCGCGATCGGGGTCAGGCCCAGTTCTTTCGCTTTCGACGCCGACATCAGGATCACGGCGGCGGCGCCGTCGTTCAGGCCGGAGGCGTTGCCGGCGGTGACCGAACCTTCCTTGTTGAAGGCCGGGCGCAGGGTGGCCAGGCCTTCCAGGGTGGCGCCATGCTTCGGATACTCGTCGGTATCGAAGACGGTCGTGCCTTTCTTGGAAGCGATCTCGATCGGGATGATCTCGTCCTTGAACTTGCCATCCTTCATGGCGGCTTCGGCCTTCAGCTGGGATTGCAGCGCGAATTCGTCCTGTTCGGCGCGCGAGATCTCGAACTTGCGCGCCACGTTCTCGGCGGTCACGCCCATGTGGTACTGGTTGTAGACGTCCCACAGGCCGTCGACGATCATGGTGTCGGTCATCTTGACGTCGCCCATGCGGAAGCCGTCGCGCGAGCCGTTCAGCACGTGCGGTGAAGCGCTCATGTTTTCCTGGCCGCCGGCGATGACGATCTCGGCGTCGCCGCACTTGATGGCCTGGGCCGCCAGGTGGACCGCGCGCAGGCCGCTGCCGCAGACCACGTTCAGGGTCGAGGCCGGGACGCTGTCGGGCAGGCCGGCCTTGATCACGGCCTGGCGCGCCGGATTCTGGCCGACGCCGGCGGTGAGCACCTGGCCCATGATGACTTCGCTGACGGCGGCCGGATCGATGCCGGTCCTGGCCATCAGCTGCTTGATCACCTGCGCGCCCAGTTCCGTGGCAGGGACCTTCGAGAGGCTGCCGCCGAATTTGCCGATGGCGGTGCGGCCGGCAGCCACGATGACGACGTCTTCCATATCAATCTCCGAAAAGTAAGCCTGTTGGGCAGAAAGCCAACAATGTTAGATACATCCCTAGTAAGACGTTTAAGCAAAATCAATCTTATCAGTTTATTTATTGAAGAGAACTGCGAAAACTACTTAGCGCACTATTACGGAGCATCTCTTATTGTTCAGTTTTTTATGTAGGGAAATACCCGTTGCCGCCTATAACCAAAGGGCTGAAACCCTTTACCTTTCAAGGAAATTTCACAGTAGAATGCACGGGCTAGTGCCAACCAGAACGTTTTATGTCCAAGAGCCCGACTTCCTTACCCATCGAAATCAAGATTTCCACGGTCGTGGCCATTTCGACCATCCTGCATTCGGCCGATCCGATCGCGATCGATGCCGCACTCAAGCAGATGACCGGCGGGGTATCGGACTTTTTCGAAGATGAATTCGCCGTCATCGACATCGCCGGCATCGCCGACGATGCCGCGCAAGTCGACTGGCCGGCGCTGGTGGGCCTGCTGAAGAATTACCGCCTGAACGCGGTCGCGGTGCGCGGCGCCCCGGCGGCGCTGCACGACACGATCCGCGCCCATGGCCTGTTCCTGGACGACGGCTCGAGCGGAACGCGCGCCTCTGAAACGCGGGCCGCGGCCCCGGCGCCGCGCGAGGAAGCGCCGGCTGCACCGGCGCCGGCACCGGCCCCTGCGCCCGCCCCGGTACCGGCCGCGCCAGTCCAGGCCATGGTCGTCGACACCCCGGTGCGCGCCGGCCAGCGCATCTATGCGCGCGGCACCGACCTGATCATCACGGCGGTCGTCAATAACGGCGCCGAGATCATCGCCGACGGCAGCATCCACGTGTATGCGCCGCTGCACGGCCGCGCCCTGGCCGGCGCCTCCGGCAATGCCGACGCGCGCATCTTTGCGCTGGCGATGCAGCCGGAACTGGTGTCGATCGCGGGTGTTTATCGGACGTTCGACGAAGGTTTCCCGACAGAACTGTCGCGCCAGCCGGCACAAATCCGTTTGGTTGGCGACCGAATCGATATATCATCGCTGGGTTCGGCGACTCGCGCCTGAGCTACCCGGCACTGACCAGATACTGAATAGGACTGAAATATTTCATGGCAAGAATTATCGTTGTAACGTCCGGCAAGGGCGGTGTGGGCAAGACCACTTCGAGCGCGAGCTTCTCGACCGGCCTGGCAATGCGCGGCTTCAAGACCGCGGTCATCGACTTCGACGTCGGCCTGCGTAACCTCGACCTGATCATGGGTTGCGAGCGCCGCGTGGTGTACGACCTGATCAACGTCGTCAACAAGGAAGCCACCCTGACCCAGGCCCTGATCAAGGACAAGCACTGCGACAACCTGTTCATCCTGCCGGCCTCGCAGACCCGCGACAAGGACGCCCTGACCGAAGACGGCGTCGAGCGCGTGCTGAACGATCTGGTGCAGATGGGCTTCGACTACATCATCTGCGATTCGCCGGCCGGTATCGAGCATGGCGCGCTGATGGCCCTGACCTTCGCCGACGAAGCCGTCATCGTCACCAACCCGGAAGTGTCGTCGGTGCGCGACTCCGACCGCATCCTCGGCATCCTGCAGGCCAAGTCGCGCCGCGCCCAGAGCGGCGGCGAACCGGTCAAGGAACACCTGCTGATCACCCGCTACTCGCCGCGCCGCGTGGAAAACGACGAAATGCTGTCCTACGAGGACGTCCAGGAAATCCTGCGCATTCCGCTGATCGGCATCATTCCGGAATCGGAAGCCGTGCTGCACGCCTCGAACCAGGGCAACCCGGCGATCCACTTCAAGGAAACCGACGTCGCCCAGGCCTACCAGGACGTGGTCGGCCGCTTCCTCGGCGAAGAGATCCCGCTGCGCTACACCAGCTACGAGAAGCCGGGCTTCCTGCAGCGCCTGTTTGGAGCAAAGTGACATGCCTCTGCTTTCATTCCTGTTTCCTCAGAAACAGAAAAGTGCGGGTGCGGCCAAGGAAAGGCTGCAGATCATCATCGCCCGCGAACGTGGCGGCCGCAGCGGCCCGGACTTCCTGCCGGCCCTGCACCGCGAGCTGATCGAGGTGATCTCGAAGTACACCAAGGTCAACGCGGACGACATCAAGATCTCGCTGGACCGCCAGGGCAACCTGGAAGTCCTCGACGTCAACGTGGTCCTGCCGGACGCCTAAACCGGCGCCGCTGTCTTTTGTCCTACCTCCTGCGCCACCCTGGCGCAGGCTTCCACGTGCTGGTACCCCATCTGGCGGAACAGCGCGAACCCGATCGCCGCGGAGGCGATCTGCCCCGCCAGCGGGACGATCTTGGTGGCCGACTTGGCCGCCAGCTTGGCCCCCGACTTCCGTAACAGTTTCAGCACGAGTTCCTTGGTCACCAGCTTGCCCACCAGCGTGCTGCCCAGGGCCGCCATCGCCTGGTAAGTCACGACCCGCATGTGCGGCTGCAGCGCCTCGATCTGCGCGGGCGTGAGGCCGAAGTCCTTGTTGATGGCCTCGACCATGGAGGCGAAACTGGTGAGATCCGCCACGATGTCCACACCGGGAATCGGCACCGCCGAGATGCCGGCCGAAATCGCCGCCTTCCTGCGCACCAGCGCCCGGCAGCGTTCGCGCACCTGGCCGATGTCGTCGCTCGACAGGGGCAGCAGCGCCACCGTGCCGGCATGGGTCTGTGTCTTTTTTCTGAAGATTTTTTTGAGCATCGCCTTCCCCGGTTTGCTTTCGTAAGGACAGTGTAGCCCGGCTGCAGCGGACGCGTTGTCACGGCTGTGACGCTATTCCCCAACGAAAATGTAAATTTATCTGAAGCATATGTAGCTTTGATTTTAAAAAGTCTGCTATATTCGGAAATAAGTTGTAGGAGTGCTCCTACAGCAACATTAGTTGTAGTCCCACCGGCCGAAAAAGCACCATCATGAGAATTACAGTACTGGATAACGATACCTCCCAGGCAGAGCTGATCTGCCAGGTGCTGACCGGGGCCGGGCACCAATGCCAGGCCTTCGACAGCGGCAAGGAAATGCTGGGGCAACTGCGCAAGGACAGCACCGACCTGCTGGTGCTCGACTGGCAGGTCAACGACGTGCCGGGCGCCGAGCTGCTGCGCCGCGCCAAGGAAAAGATGGCGCCGAACACGCCGACCATCTTCCTGGCCGGCAGCGCCTCCGAGGACGATATCGTGTCCGGCGTCACCGCCGGCGCCGACGACTACCTGGTCAAGCCGCTGCGCCGCGGCGAGCTGGTGGCGCGGGTGCAGGCCCTGCTGCGCCGCGCCTATCCGTCGCAGAACGGCGCCGAGCAGCTGCAATTCGGCCCCTACACCTTCGAAACCCGCCCGGGCCGCCTGACCATGGGCGGCGAAGCGATCGACGTCACGCACAAGGAATTCAACCTGGCGCTGCTGTTCTTCCGCAACCTGGGGCGTCCGCTGTCGCGCGCCTACATCCACGAGTCGATCTGGGTGCGTGAAACCGCGGTGCCGTCGCGCACCATGGACACCCACGTTTCGCGCGTGCGCAACAAGCTGCGCCTGCGTCCGGAAAATGGTTTCCGCCTGGTTCCGGTGTACAGCTACGGCTACCGGCTGGAGAAGCTGGGCGCCTGAAGCCATGCCGTGAAACCCTCCACGCAAGAGGGTATAATGGGCGCGCTGCCCATTTTTTGACCACCCATGCAACTGCTCGCCGTCGGCCTGAACCACACCACAGCACCGGTCTCGCTGCGCGAGCAACTGGCGCTGGCGCCCGAGCACCTGGGCGGCGCCGTGCAGGCGGCGCGCGGCTGGTTCAGCCGTTTCAACAGCGGCGGCGACGACGAAGCCGCCCTGCTCTCGACCTGCAACCGCACCGAGATGTACGCCGCCAGCGACGTCGCCGATCCGCTCGACGCCTCCGCGCGTTTCCTGGCCGATTATCACCAGCTGAATTTTTCCGAACTGCGTCCGCACCTGTACATGCTGCCCCAGCATGACGCCGTGCGCCACGCCTTCCGCGTCGCTTCCGGGCTCGATTCGATGGTGCTTGGAGAGGCCCAGATCCTGGGCCAGATGAAGGATGCGGTGCGGGTCGCCGACGAAGCCGGCGGCCTGGGCACCTACCTGCACCAGCTGTTCCAGCGCAGCTTCGCGGTGGCCAAGGAAGTGCGCAGCACCACCGAGATCGGCGCGCATTCGGTGTCGATGGCCGCCGCCGCGGTGCGCCTGTCGGAACGCATCTTCGACGCCGTCAGCGCGCAGAACGTGCTGTTCATCGGCGCCGGCGAGATGATCGAGCTGTGCGCCACCCACTTCGCGGCCCACAACCCGAAATCGATCACGATCGCCAACCGCACGCTCGAACGCGGCGAGAACCTGGCCGCCCGCTTTTCCGGCCGCGCGATCCGCCTGGCCGAGCTGCCCGAGCTGCTGCCGCAGTACGACATCGTGATCTCCTCGACCGCATCGACCCTGCCGCTGATTGGTAAAGGCCTGGTCGAGCGCGCGATCAAGGCGCGCCGCCACCGCCCGATGTTCATGGTCGACCTGGCGGTCCCGCGCGATATCGAACCGGAAGTGGGCAAGCTCGACGACGTATTCCTGTACACGGTCGACGACCTGGCCGACGTGGTGCGTACCGGCGTCGAACACCGGCAGGCGGCCGTGGCCCAGGCCGAAGCCATCATCGAGAACCGCGTGCAATCCTTCATGCACTGGATCGGCGACCGCGCCGTGGTGCCGGTGATCCGCGACCTGCACGAGTCCAGCGAAAGCCTGCGCCTGGCCGAACTCGAACGCGCGCGCCGACTGCTGGCGAAAGGCGAGGACGCCGACGCCGTGCTGGAAGCGCTGTCGAAGGGTCTTACCGCCAAATTCCTGCACGGCCCGCAACAGGCCCTGCACCGTGCCCAGGGCGACGAACGCGCGCGCCTGGCCGCCCTGCTGCCCCAGCTGTTCCGCGGCCGCCGTTAGCGTCCCCCGCTTCTGCTATCCTGCGGTCGCGACCGCATTCCGTGCCGCCTGCGCGGCTGTTCACCTCTTCCGTTTTATACAACTATGAAACCATCCATGCTGTTCAAGCTGGACCAGCTGGCCAACCGCCTCGTCGAACTGGACGAACTGCTGGCGACCGAAGGCGCCACCTCGAACATGGACAACTTCCGCAAGATGAGCCGCGAGCACGCCGAGCTCGGCCCGC
The DNA here is from genome assembly GCF_042656905.1 of Massilia aerilata. Taxonomy (NCBI): domain Bacteria; kingdom Pseudomonadati; phylum Pseudomonadota; class Betaproteobacteria; order Burkholderiales; family Oxalobacteraceae; genus Massilia; species Massilia aerilata. Next base: position 390,320 of record NZ_JBHSMZ010000026.1, on the reverse strand, counting down.
TGGTCGCCGTCTACCACCAGTACCAGACGGCCCAGGGTGACATCGCCGCCGCGCAGGAGATGCTGGCGGATCCGGAGATGAAGGAATTCGCCCAGGACGAGATCGAGGCCGCGAAAGGGCGCCTGCTTGATCTCGACCTGGAACTGCAGAAAATGCTGCTGCCGAAGGACGAGAACGACGAACGCAACATCTTCCTCGAGATCCGCGCCGGTACCGGCGGCGACGAATCGGCGCTGTTCGCCGGCGATTTGCTGCGCATGTACACGCGCTACGCCGAACGCAATCGCTGGCAGGTCGAGATGGTGTCGGAATCGCCGTCCGACCTGGGCGGCTACCGCGAAGTGATCGTGCGCCTGGTCGGCAGCGGCGCCTATTCGAAGCTGAAATTCGAGTCCGGCGGCCACCGCGTGCAGCGCGTGCCGGCCACGGAGACCCAGGGCCGCATCCACACCTCGGCCTGCACCGTGGCCGTGATGCCGGAAGCGGACGAGGTCGAGGACGTCGACATCAACCCGGCCGACCTGCGCATCGACACGTATCGGGCGAGCGGCGCCGGCGGCCAGCACATCAACAAGACCGACTCCGCGGTGCGCATCACCCACCTGCCGACCGGGATCGTGGTCGAGTGCCAGGACGACCGCAGCCAGCACAAGAACAAGGCCCAGGCGATGAAGGTGCTGGCCGCCCGCATCAAGGACGTGCAGCTGCGCGAACAGCAGAGCAAGGAAGCGGCCACCCGCAAAAGCCTGATCGGCTCCGGCGACCGCAGCGAGCGCATCCGCACCTACAACTTCCCGCAAGGCCGCCTGACCGACCACCGCATCAACCTGACGCTGTATAAACTGGACATGATCATGGACGGCGACCTGAACGAACTCACCAGCGCCCTCTCCGCCGAACACCAGGCCGAACTCCTCGCCGCCCTCGGCGACTGATAAAACGCAAACCGGGGTCAGACCCCGAATTTTGGCAAGAGCCTGCGGGACATTTCCAAAAATCGGGGTCTGACCCCGGTTTGATTCAGGCCAAGTTAAGTGTCGCCGTGCGAAAATCGCAAGATTCGTCATCAAAGGAAGATCCATGCCCACGTCCCGTAACGCCCTGCTCCTGGTCGCTGCCGTCAGCCTTGCCCTGGTTGGCGCCGCCCTCTATCTCCAGCACGTCAAGGACATGCTGCCCTGCCCGCTGTGCGTGATCCAGCGTTACGCTTTCCTGGGCATTGCGATCTTCAGCCTGATCGGCGCTTTCGCCAATAAAATCAAGGCGCTGGGCACGGTGGCGCTGCTGTGTGCGCTGGGTGGGCTGGCCACGGTGGGCAAGCACCTGTACGTGCTGGCGCATCCGGGCTTCTCCTGCGGCATCGACCCGATGGAGACCATGCTGAACAAGATCCCGACCGCGACCATGCTGCCCTGGCTGTTCCGCGCCGACGGCCTGTGCGAGGCGGCCCAGGACCCGGTCTTCGGCCTGAACGTGCCGCAGTGGTCGGCCGTCTGGTTCGTGATCCTCACCCTGGCGCTGATCTGGGTGCTGGTGCGCCGCGCACGCTGATGATGATCGAAGCCGGCGCCCCGATCGGCGCAGTCCAGGCCGCGCTGCCGCTCGATGCGCTGGAAAACCGCATCCTGCTGTGCCATGCGACGGGCTTGTCGCGCGTGCAGCTGATCACGCGCGCCGAGCAGCCGCTGAGCGCGGACCAAGCGGCCCGACTGGATGAACTGGTGCGCCGCCGCCTGGCCGGCGAACCGATCGCCTACATCGTCGGCAAGCGCGAGTTCTTCGGCCTCGACTTCGCCGTCAGCGAAGCGGTGCTGATCCCGCGCCCGGACACGGAACTGATCGTCGAACTCGCCCTCGAGCGCCTGCCGGCACAAGGGCGCCTGCTCGACATGGGCACCGGCAGCGGCGCCATCGCCGTCGCCGTCGCCCACAGCCGCCCGGATGCAAGCGTCACCGCGCTGGATGTCAGCGAAGCGGCGCTCGCCGTCGCCCGCCGGAATGCCGCCGGCAACGGAGCCCACGTGCGCTTCCTGCAAAGCGACTGGTTCAGCGCCCTGGCACCCGGCGAGACTTTTCAGCTGATCGCCTCGAACCCGCCCTACATCGCGGCCGGCGACGAGCACCTGTCCCAGGGCGACCTGCGCTTCGAACCCAGCGGCGCGCTGACCGACCACGCCGACGGCCTGTCGGCCCTGCGCAGCATCGTCGACGGCAGCCCGGCCCACCTGCTGCCCGGCGGCTGGCTGCTGATGGAACACGGCTACGACCAGGCCGCCGCCGTGCGTGCGCTGCTGGACGCTGCCGGCTACACCGAGGTGCAGAGCTGGCGCGATCTGGCCGGCATCGAACGGGTCAGCGGCGGCCGGGCCGGCGGATAAAACCACCCCGGCGCTGGCCAAAAACCCCATTTGTTAAAATGGCCGGCCCACTTTCCGGAGCGAACGCATGCCCAGCCCGTCCGCGCCCCGGCTGTTCGCGGCCCGGCTCAGCTTATCCCTGTTCACCGTTTCCCTGCTCGCCGCCCTGTGCCTGCTGGCGCCGCCGCACGCCACGGCGGCGGACAATGTGAAAGAACAGGCGCGCGCCCTGTTCGAGCGCGACTGGCAGTGGCGCCTCAAGCACCAGCCGGAATTCGCGACCTCGGTCGGCGACCACCGCTACGATGCCCAGCTGTCGGACAGTTCGCCGGCCGGCGCCGCCAAAGCCGTCGAACACGAACGCCGCATGCTGGACCTGGCGCGCCAGCTCGACCGCAGCCAATTGACGGGACAGGATCTGCTGTCGCTCGAGCTGTTCGTCGCCGACAAGGAACGCAGCCTGGCGCGCATCGCCATCGCGCCGGTCGATCCGCAGCCGCTCACGGCGCGCGACGGCTTCCACATCCGCCTGCCGCAGCTGGTTGCGCAGATGCCCTTCGTGACCGAAGACGATGTCCGCACTTATATCGCACGCCTGAACGCGGCGCCGCGCCACATCGAAGGCTTGATCGAGCTGATGCGCTATGGGATGCGCACCGGCTGGACCGCGCCGAAAGCTGCGATGGCCGCGCTGCCGGAGCAGCTGCGCGCCCTGCGCGAGCACCTCGGCGACGGCCCCCTTTCCGAGCCCTTCCGCCGCCTGCCCGCCACCATCCCCGAGGAAGCGCGCGCAAAGCTGGCGCTCGAGGGCCAGGCCGCGGTCGCCGCCCTCGCCCCCAGCGTGCAGCAGCTCGAAGATTTCGTTCGCACCGACTACCTGCCGGCGGCGCGGGCGAGCATCGCCGCCTCCAGCCTGCCCGGCGGCCCCGCCTGGTACGCCTACCTGGTCAAGAGCGCCACCACCAGCGAGATGACGCCGGCCGAGATCCACTCGCTGGGGCTGAAGGAAGTGGCGCGCATCCGCGCCGAGATCGCGGCGCTGGTGCCGGGCACGGGCTTCCGCGGCAACCTGGCGCAATTCATCGCCTTCGCCCGCAGCGACCAGCGCCTCTATTACACCGAGCCGGACGCCCTGCTGAACCGCTACCGCCGCACCATCGCGCGCGTGGCCAGCAAACTGCCGCTGCTGTTCAATGCGATCCCGCAGGACGAACTCGCGGTCAAGCCGGTGCAGGCCGCCGGCGCCGAGGGCCAGGGTGCGGCCTATTACGAAGCCGGCAGTCCGGACCGGGTGGCGGCGCTGGTGATCAACACCTCGCGCCTGAACACGCGGCCGATGTGGGAGATCGAAACCCTGACCCTGCACGAAGGCCTGCCCGGCCACCACTTGCAAGTCGCGCGCACGCAGGCGAATGCCGCGCTGCCGGCCTTCCGGCGACAAGGCTGGTACGTGGCGTATGGCGAAGGCTGGGCCCTGTACGCCGAGAGCCTGGGCCCGGAACTGGGCCTGCTGCGCGACCCGTTCTCGCGCTTCGGCTACCTGGCCGACGAGCTGCTGCGCGCCGCGCGCCTGGTCGTCGATACCGGCATCCACGCGATGGGCTGGAACCGCCAGCAGGCCATCGACTACCTGAACGCGAATACCGCGAACCTGCCCCTTGATAACGAGGTCGAGGTCGACCGCTACATCGTCCATCCCGGCGAGGCGCTGGGCTACAAGCTGGGCCAGCTGCGCATTGCCTCGCTGCGCGCGGAGGCGCAAACTGCGCTGGCCGAACGCTTCGACATCCGCGCCTTTCATGACGCCGTGCTGGAGAACGGCGCCCTGCCGCTGGGCGTGCTGGAACGCCAGGTGCGGCGCTGGATTGCCGCCCAGCGCACGCCGCCGGCCGAGTCGGCGCCAGCCGCGGCGCCCGCGCCGCCAAGCGCGGCCGGACCGGCGCCGGCCACCCCGCCAGGCGCCAGGCCGGGCGGCGCGGACGACATGTTTCAGTAACAAAAACACCACATAATGCAGAATTGGAGGGTGCCCGGCGCGCTTGGCTATTTTCGGTTAATCTCTGCACCTCATCTGCAGTACAAGAAAGGAAACACCGTGTCGAAGCCGAATCAACTTGAACGCCGCCTGGCCCTGCTGGACGACGATGCGCACCGCGGCCTGCTGCTGCAGGGCCTGCGCGGCATCGAGCGCGAGACCTTGCGCGTCGACAGCCAGGGCCACCTGGCGCGCACGCCCCATCCGGTGCAACTCGGCTCGGCCCTGACCAACCCGCAGATCACCACCGACTACGCGGAAGCGCTGCTCGAATTCATCACCCCGGCCGAGCACGACATCGCCCTGGCCCTGCACCGCCTGGACGCGATCCACCGCTACGCCTACGGCAAGCTGGGCAATGAGATGCTGTGGAGCCAGTCGATGCCCTGCGACCTGCCGGCCGAGGAAGACATCGAGATCGCCTGGTACGGCGAGTCGAACATCGGCATGCTCAAGCACGTCTACCGTCGCGGCCTGGCGCTGCGCTACGGCAAGGCCATGCAGTGCATCGCCGGCATCCACTACAACTACTCGCTGCCGGAACAGTTCTGGACCGTGATCGCGCAAAGCGAAGGCATCATGGAGGAGCGCCGCCACGCGCTGCGCGACTTCCAGTCCGAGAGCTACATCGCGATGATCCGCAACTTCCGCCGCTACAGCTGGCTGCTGATGTATCTGTTCGGCGCTTCGCCGGTGCTGGCCAAGGGCTTCCTGCGCGGCCGCGCGCACCAGCTCGAGACCCTGTCCGACGACACCCTGTATCTGCCCTGGGCGACCAGCCTGCGCATGAGCGACCTGGGCTACCAGAACGACGCCCAGTCCGGCCTGCGCCCGCACGAGAACAGCCTGGAAAGCTACGTCACCTCGCTGATGGACGCGGTCAACCGCCCCTACCCGCCGTACGAAGAGATCGGCACCAGGAAAAATGGCGAGTGGGTGCAGCTGTCGACCAACATCCTTCAAATAGAGAACGAATACTATTCGACGATCCGCCCGAAGCGCGTGATCCGCACCGGCGAGCGCCCGGTGCAGGCACTGTGCAACCGCGGCGTGCAGTATATCGAGGTGCGCTGCCTGGACGTCGACCCCTTCGAACCGGTCGGCATCGCGCTGGAAACCGGCCGCTTCCTGGACGCCTTCCTGCTCTTCTGCGCGCTCGAGGAAAGCCCGAAGATCAATGCGATGGAGGGGCAAGTTCACGCCCGCAACTTCGCCCGCACCGTGAAGGAAGGCCGCCGCCCGGACCTGACCCTGACGCGCGACGAACAGGAAATCCCGCTGAAGGACTGGGCGCTGGAACTGATCGAGCGTATCCGTCCGCTGGCAGAGCTGCTGGACAAGGAACACAACTACAAGGGCGCCCACCTCGAATCGCTGGAAGCGCAGAAGGCCAAGGTGCTGGATGCGTCCCTGACGCCGTCCGCGCGCGTGCTGGAAGCGGTGCGCGAACTCGGCTCGTTTGCGAAATTCGGCCTGCAGCAGAGCGAATTGCACGCCCAGGCCTTCCGCGCCGACGCGCTGATGCCGCTTGAGGTGGCCGTGTTCGACGAGATGGCGCAGGCGTCGCTGGCCGAACAGCGCCAGATCGAGCAGACGGGCACGGGCAGCTTCGATGATTTTGTTGCTGCGTATAACAGCAGTACACTGTGCGGTAATTGCTGATTCCCGGAACCGCGAAATTATTTAAAACGTCGTCCCCGCGCAGGCGGGGACGACGTTTTAAAGCCGGTGGCCGGGATTCCACCGCGCGAGGATATCTTGCTCACCTTTTACAACGAACACCACGCCCAGCACGCCCCGCGCCACGCGCTGTTCCGCGGCGAACGTGTCTCGTGTTCGGAAAAGCCCGAGCGGGCTGCTCTGGTCGTTGCCGAGCTGAGCCGGCGCGGCCTGGGCCAGATCGTCACGCCGCACGGCGTCCCGCTGGTGTCGCTGGAGCGGGTGCACACGCCGCGCTACCTGCATTTTTTACGCAGCGCCTGGAGCGCGTGGCTGAATCTCGACCCGCGCAACCTTGAACGCGATGCGCTGCCTGCGGTCTGGCCGATCCGCGGCATGCGCCACGACATCGAACCCGACGATTTCAGCGCCCGCCTCGGCCTGTACTCGATGGACAGCGGCACGCCGCTCACCGCCGGCACCTGGGTCGCGGCCAAGACCGGGGCCGATTGCGCCGTCAACGCGGCCCACGCATTGCGGCTCGGCGAGCACGGCAGCTTTGCGCTGACCCGGCCGCCCGGCCACCATGCCGGCGCCGATTGGTTCGGCGGCCACTGCTTCCTGAACAATGCGGCGCTGGCGGCCCAGCACCTGCTGGACGACGGCCTACAGCGCGTCGCCATCCTCGACCTCGACCAGCACCACGGCAACGGCACCCAGAGCATTTTCTATCACCGCAAGGACGTGCTGTTCGCCTCGGTCCACGTCGACCCGCGCCACGACTTCCCCTTCTACCTCGGCCATGCCGACGAGACCGGGGCCGGCGAAGGCCTCGGCTACAACATGAACTTGCCGCTGCCGCAGGACGCCACGACGGCGCAATGGTTCGCGGCGCTGGAGTCGGCCTGCCTGAAGATGTCGATGTTCGCGCCGCAGGCGCTGGTGGTGTCGCTGGGGGTCGGCGGCTTCGGCCTGTCGGGCGCCGATTTCCTGCGCATCGGCGAGCGCATCGGCTACCTGGGCCTGCCGACGGTCTTCGTGTTCGAAGGCGGCGACGTCGCGCCCGAGCTGGGCACCAAGGTGGTCAACGTCCTCGAAGGTTTCGAGACGGCGGCCTGATTTACAAACAATTGTTCACCGAAACAAACAAATGATTAGCTGGCAATGGAAGGGATTTAAGGAGCTGACGGTCGCGCAGCTGTATGCAATGCTGGCGCTGCGCCAGCAAGTGTTCGTGCTGGAGCAGACCTGCCTGTACCCGGACATCGACGGCCTCGACCCGGGCGCCCAGCACCTGCTCGGCTGGCGCGAAGTCGACGGCAAAACGGAACTGGTGGCCCAACTGCGCTGCCTGGCGCCGGGCGCGAAGTACGAGGAGATGTCGATCGGCCGCGTGGTCACCAGCCCGGCCGCGCGCGGCAGCGGCCTGGGCCGCGAGCTGGTGGCGCAGGGCGTCGCGCTGGCGCAGCAGCTGCACCCGGGCCACGCGATCCGCATCGGCGCCCAGGCCCATCTGGAAGCCTTTTATCACAGCTTCGGCTTCGTCACCGTCTCCGAGCCTTATGACGAGGACGGCATCCTGCACATCGACATGGTGCTGAGCGCCTAACAAACCCACATGGCTGCGTTGCATCGTCTCGCCGTACTAACGTACTGTCTTCGTGGTACGCCACTACGGCGATGCGCCTTGCCCTGCGGGTTGTTAGACGCTCAGATTACTTGAGGTGGCCCGACTTGGTCGGGTCCGGCATCAGGAAGGCCACCAGGCAGGCGATGCCCGCCATGATGCTGACGTACCAGTAAAAATAGGGCTCGTGGCCGGCCTGCTTGAACCACAGGGCCACGTATTCGGCGGAGCCGCCGAAGATCGCGTTCGCGATCGCATACGACAGACCGACGCCCAGCGCACGCACTTCGACCGGGAACATCTCGGCCTTGATCAGGCCGCCGATCGAGGTATAGAAGCTGACGATCGCCAGCGCGCAGGTGATCAGGACGCCCGCCATCAGCGGACTGCCGACGCCGCGCAGCGTGCTCAGGATCGGCACGGTGAAGATGGCGGCGAGAAGCCCGAACAGGATCATCGAGGTTTTGCGGCCGATCCGGTCCGACAGCGCGCCGAAGGCCGGCTGCATCAACATATAAATCAGCAGGCACACGGTCATCACGCGGCTGGCGGTGGTGGTGCTCATGCCGACCGTGTTGACCAGGTACTTCTGCATATAGGTCGTGAACGCGTAGAAGATCAGCGAGCCGCCGGCCGTGAAACCGAGCACGGTGACGAAGGCGCGGCCGTGGTGCTTGAGCAGCGAGGCCACGCTGCCGGCCTGCTCGCTCTTGCGCTCCGATTCCCTGGTGGTTTCATGCAGCGAACGGCGCAGGTAGAGCGAGACCAGGGCCGAGGCGGCGCCGACCACGAAGGGGATGCGCCAGCCCCAGGCCACCAGTTCGTCGTGCGTCAGCAGCAGCTGCAGGATGCCCAGCACCAGCAGCGCCGCCAGCTGGCCGCCGATCAGGGTCACGTACTGGAACGAAGCAAAGAAGCCTTTGCGGCCCGGCTCCGCCACTTCGCTCATGTAGGTGGCGCTGGTGCCGTATTCGCCGCCCACCGACAGGCCCTGGAACAGGCGCGCCACCAGCAGCAGCACCGGCGCCGCCGTGCCGATCGTGGCATAGGTCGGCAGGCAGGCGATCAGCAGCGAGCCGCCGCACATCATCAGCACCGAGATCATCATTGCGTTGCGGCGGCCGTAGCGGTCGGCGACGCGGCCGAACAGCCAGCCGCCCACCGGGCGCATCAGGAAACCAGCGGCAAAGATGCCGGCGGTGTTCAGCAGCTGGACGGTCGGATCGGCTTTCGGAAAGAAGGCCGACGAGAAATACAGCGCGCAAAAGGAGTAGATGTAGAAGTCGAACCATTCGACCAGGTTGCCCGACGATGCACCGACGATCGCGAAGACCCGCTGCCGCGGTGTGAGATCCTGGATCGCGTGTGCGTCCGCCATGTCCGTTGTTGCCATACCATTCTCCAAATCTGCCAGGGGCCAGGCAGACTTAGCATAGTGGCTATTCGCGTTTCGTGGCGCGCAGCAGACGGCGCGACAGCGGCAGCAGCCCGGCCAGTATCAGGATGAACTGCGCCGGTTCGGGCACCGGCGTCAGCAGCACCGGCGCGCAAAAGCCGAAGTCATTACACCCGTTGGCGATGATCTGACCCTGGCCGTTGATGCCGACCGCTTCGGTCAGGGTGAAGTCGCCGAGGCCCTCGGCCAGCAGGTTCAGGTCCTGCAAGCTGCCGTCCGCGTACAGGAAGGCGTGTGAAAAGCCGAAGCCCGGCAGGCTGGCGAGGCCTACCACCAGCCCGGCCTCGTTGAGCGCGCGCGCTTCGGCATAGTCGCCGCCCAGCGAGCCGAGATCCAGCATGACGCCGCCGCTGTACAGGAAGGGATGGAATCCGGTATCGCCGGCGAGCAGGCTGTAGCCCGCCACCTGGCCCGCCTCGTTGACGGCGTTCGCCCAGCTGAAGCCGCCGCCCAGGGTGCCGAGGTCCGTCATGACGCCGCCGCTGTAGAGGAAGGCATGGGCGCCGTCGTTCGGAAAGTCCGGCCCCGGCTGGGCGCCGCCGACGACCGTGCCGGCGTTGTTGATGCCGCGCGCCTGCGCGGTGGCGCCGCCGAGGGTGCCGAGGTCGACGATACCGGCGCCGCTGTACAGAAAGGCGCGGCTGTTGCCGTCGGCGTCCAGCGATTCGCCGACCGCCTGCCCGGCCGCGTTGACGCCCCAGGCGACGGTATCGCCGCCGTACAGGGTGCCGGTATCCTGGCTGGCGCCGTTGACGTAGACGAAGCCGCGCATGCTGCCGCCCGACAGCCAGGCGCCGGCCGCTGCGCCGCTGCCGAGGGCATTCGCCACCAGGGTCTGCCCGTCCGCCGTGGGCGCGGGCAGGAAGGCGATGTTACCGGCGGTCCACACGAAGGCCAGCGCATTGCCGTTCGGATCCGTGCCGCGGCCGGCAACGCGGCCGGCCTCGTCGATGGCGAAGGCCTGGAAATTCGCGGGCAGGAAGGTCGTGGCGTAGCTGGCCTGGGCCAGCACGGAGCGTGGCAGCAGCGCGGAAATCAGCAACAGCAAGGCAGGCAGCATCGATCGCATGGCGGGCTCCGGACATCAGGCGTGCCAACGATACGCCGCCCGCATACGGCCGGCCTGCGCCAGATCAGGCGTGCGCGGTAAGCCTAGAACGTGAGGACGAAGCGCGCGCCCTGACCGACGGAGCGCGCATGGCGCACCGTGCCGCCGTTCTCGTGCACCAGGTGGCGCACCATGGCCAGGCCGATGCCGCCGCCCTGCTTCTTGGTCGTGAAGAAGGGGGTAAAGATGTGGGCCGCCAGCCCGTCCGGCACGCCGGGGCCGTCGTCGCTGACCTCGATGCGCAGGCGCGCGCCGCGCACCAGCCTTGCCGACACCCAGGCATTCCCCGGGCCGCCGGCAGTCGCCTCGAAAGCGTTCTTGAGCAGGTTGATCAGGGCCTGCTCGAGCTGGCCCGGGTCGGCTATCAATTCCAGCGAGGCCGGCTCAAGCGAGAAGTGAACCGCGCCGCCACGCGCGCGCCAGGCCGGTCCCACCAGGGCGGCGACGCGCTCGAACAATGCGTCCAGGCGCACCCGCTCCGGGCGCGCGGCCGGCACGTTGGACAGGCTGCGGTAGCTGGCGACGAAATCGACCAGGCTGTCGGCGCGGCGCCGGATCGCGTCCAGCGCCGTGCCCAGGTCCGTGCCCACGTCCTCCGGCAGCGCGCCGCGGAACTCGCCCAGCAAGCCGTAGGCCGTGTGCGACAGCGAGGCCACCGGCGTCAGCGAATTCATGATCTCGTGGGTCAGCACGTGCACCAGCTGGCGCCAGGCGTGCAGGGCCTCGGCTTCCAGCTCGCTCTCGACCGGCATCAGGGCCGCCAGCCGCTGCGGCTTGCCCTGCAGCGTGATCGAGGACACCGCCAGCAGCGCGCGCTCGGTGCCGCGCTCGGTGTCGAAATCGATCAAGGCGCGCCGTTCGCCCGGCTGCGCCGCCAGCTGGCGGTACAAAGCGGCCGGATCGCTGGCGCGGCCCGGCGCCACCAGCTTGCGCGCATTGCCGTTCAGGGGCGCGGCCTGGCCCTCGCCCCCCAGGCCGTCGATGCGGAACAGGGCCACCGGGGTGTGCTCGAGGCGCGCTTCCAGCGCCAGCGCATTGTCGACCAGGGCTTGCTGCTCGATCGGCAGCCCGGCCGACGGTGCGAGCGGCGCACGGCGCTGCGCGGCCAGCCGGTCCAGGCTGCGCCACAGATGAAAGGCCAGCGGCAGCGCGGCCAGCCCGTACAGCACCGCCAGGCGCGGCGACTCGTGCTCCGCGCCGGCGCCGAAGGCCAGCAGGGCGACCCCGGCCAGCGCCAGCACAGCGCCCGCCTTCAGGCGCCGTTCAGATGCCATGCTTGCCCAGCTTGCGGTACAGCGCCGCGCGGCTCAGGCCCAGCATGCGCGCCGCCAGGCTGATATTGCCCCTGGCCTTGTCGAGGGCGGCGGCGATGGTCTCGCGTTCCAGCGCGCCGAGACGGAATTCGCCATCGGCGCCGTCATGCGCGGCGACGGCGGCCAGGCGTGCCGGCGCCTCCGGCAGCGGCGCCGGCGCCGGCATCGCCAACCCGAAATCCTCGTAGCGGTATTCGTCCTGGGCGGCCAGGATCACGGCCCGTTCGCAGGCGTGGCGCAGCGCGCGCACGTTGCCGGGCCAGGACCATGCGCACAGGCGCTCCAGTGCGCTGGGCGCCAGCTCGCGCACCGGCCGCCGGTACTGCGCCTCGTACAGCGACAGGTAATGGTGCAGCAGGCCGGGCACGTCATCCCGCCGTTCGCGCAGCGGCGGCACGCGGATCACGATGGTGTTCAGGCGGAACAGCAGGTCGGGACGGAACACGCCCGGATCGAACAGGCGCGCTTCATCGAGGTTGGTGGCGCTGACGATGCGCACGTCGATCGCTTCCGGACGGTCGGCGCCGATCGGCGTGACTTCGCGCCGCTCCAGCGCGGTCAGCAGCTTCGCCTGGCTTGCCAGCGGCATGTTGCCGATCTCGTCGAGGAACAGGCTGCCGCCGCGCGCCGCCTGGAAGCGCCCGGCGCGGTCGCTGCGCGCATCGGTGAAGGCGCCCTTGCGGTGGCCGAACAACTCGCTCTCGAAGGTCGATTCGGGCAGCGCGCCCATGTCCACCGCGAGGAAGGTGGCGCCGGCCCTGCCGGACGCCGCGTGGATGGCGCGCGCCACCAGTTCCTTGCCGACGCCGTTCTCGCCCAGCACCATCACATTCGCTTCGGTGGGCGCGACGCTGGCGATCATCGATTTGACGTCGCGCATCGCGCTCGAGTCGCCCATCAGGCCACTGGTGGCGGCCGCGCCGGCGGCGGCGCTGCGGCGCGCCAGTGCGCTGTCGACGGCGGCGATCAATCTCGCATTGTCCCAGGGCTTGGTGATGAAATCGCTGGCCCCGCGTTTCAGCGCTTCGACCGCCAGCGGGACATCGGCATAGGCGGTCAGGGCGATCACGGCGGGCGGCCGCGCCAGCGCGCGCAGGCGGTCCAGCACCGCCAGCCCTTCGGCGCCGTCAATGCGGCCGGGCGTGAAGTTCAGGTCGAGCAGGACCACGTCCGGCGCGCCCGCTTCCAGCAGGTTCGACAGGCGGGCGGGATCGTCCAGCGTCGCCACCCGGCCATGGCGGCGGCGCAGCAGCATCTGGGCGGCATAGGCGACGTCGGTGTCGTCGTCGAGGATCAGGATGTGGGCGGTGTCGGCCATCGCGTCGGAAAATTGACCCGTCGTCCCCGCGCAGGCGGGGGACCCAAGTTGGATGCACTACCGATACGCATGCAAAACCTGGGTTCCCGCCTTCGCGGGAACGACGGGATGTTGCCATTCTAGCAGCGCCATACCCTGTAAGCGAACAGCCGCGGCCACCTGTCCGCAAGCGCACATGCATCACTGTCCGGATCCGGACAGGTGGGGCGGACAGAGGCGAAAAAAGGGGCAAAAAGCACGCAAAAACGGCCTGGCACGGCGCTTGCAAAAGGAATTGCATCATCATTCGACAACACAACGCATCACATGGACCACATTCCTCCTCCCGCCGTCACCGGCGCCGCCATGGACACCGTCATCCCGAAACGGCGCGGCCGCGTGATCAAGCGCATCGCCGTCGCCTGCGCCGTGGCCGGCGTGCTGGCCTGGGCCGGCTGGCAGTTCGTCCCGCACGGCCTGCAGGTGGCCAGCCGCGACGTGCGCCTGGCCCGGGTCGAACAGGGCGTGTTCCGCGACGACATCGTCGTGCGCGCCACCGCCGAGCCGCTGAATTCCATCATCCTCGATTCGGTGGAGAGCGGCCGCGTCGAGGAAGTGTTCGCGAAGGACGGCCAGGCCGTGAAAAAGGGCGACCTGCTGTTCCGGCTGTCGAACCCGCAGCGCAACCTGGAACTGCTGGCGCGCCAGACCGAGTACTCGCAGCAGATTTTTAATGCGGCCCAGCTGCGCGTGGCCCAGGAAGCGGTGCGCACCGACCACCAGCGCCGCCAGTCGGATCTCGAATTCGCATTCAGCCAGGCCCAGAAGCAGCACGCGCGCAACAAGCGGCTGGCAAACCAGGGCTTCATTTCCGCGGTGGCGCTGGAAGAGTCGGCCGATAAACTGGCGCAGCAGCAGCGCGCGCTGGACGAGGAAAAACGCGCCGTCGCCAGCGAGGAAAAGGTGCGCGACCGCGCGCTGGACCAGTTGGACAGCGGCCTGCACGGCCTGCAGTCGGGCCTGAAGCTGGTCAGCGCCACCGTCGACGCGCTGGCCGTGCGCGCCCCGGCCGACGGCGTGCTGACCGACTTCCGCATGCTGGTCGGCCAGACCGTGCGCCCGGACCAGCACATCGGCCGCATCGACGACCCGCAGCATTTCAAGCTCAGCGCCCAGGTCGACGAGTTTTACCTGAGCCGCCTGACGGCCGGCCGCACCGGCACCGTCACCCAGGACGGCAAGTCCTTTGCGCTGAAGGTCGCCACCGTCTATCCGCAAATCAAGGAAGGCCGCTTCACCGCCGAGATGGTGTTCCTGGGCGCCCAGCCCGACGTGATCAGCCCTGGCCAGAGCATGGACGCCCAGCTGACCCTGGGTGAACCGGCCAAGGCCATGCTGCTGCCGAACGGCGCCTTCGTGAACGACACCGGCGGCGCCTGGGTGTTCGTGGTCGGGCGCGACGGCGAGCGCGCCGAGAAGCGCAGCGTCAAACTCGGGCGCCGCAACAACGCCCAGATCGAAGTGCTGTCCGGCCTGGCGCCGGGCGAAAACGTGGTCATTTCCAGTTACGCGCCATTCGGCAAGGCCGAGCGGCTGCAGCTCACCAAGTAAAACTCACACTCACAGAACAGGGATTCCAGCATGCTCAAACTCTCAGGCGTCAGCAAAGTCCACCACGCGGGCGAAGTGCAAACCACGGCCCTCGACCGCATCGACCTCGACATCGCGGCCGGCGAATACGTGGCCATCACCGGGCCCTCCGGCTGCGGCAAGTCGACCCTGCTCAGCGTGCTCGGCCTGCTGGACGTGCCGACTTCCGGCGAATACTGGTTCGAGGGCCAGAACGTGGCCGGCTGGAGCGAGGCGCGCCTGAACGCGCTGCGCCGCGGGAAGGTCGGCTTCATCTTCCAGAGCTTCAACCTGATCGAAGAGCTGAGCGTGTACGAGAACGTCGAGCTGGCGCTGGAATACACCGGCACCCCGGCCGCCGAGCGCCGCCGCCGCGTGCAGGAGATGCTGCAGCGCCTGGGCGTGGCGCACCGCGCCGGCCACCGTCCTTCGCAGCTGTCCGGCGGCCAGCAGCAGCGCGTGGCGATCGCGCGCGCGCTGGTGGCGGATCCCGCCATGCTGCTGGCCGACGAACCGACCGGTAACCTCGACACCGCGCACGGCGACGAAGTCATGCGCCTGCTGCGCCAGATTAACGCCGAGGGCACGACGGTGGTGATGGTGACCCACTCGCCGGCGCACGCGGCCCAGGCCTCGCGCACCCTGCACCTGCTGGACGGCCGCGTGGTGGTCGACGCCCTGCAGGCGGCTTGAGGAGCGCATCATGAAAATCAACCTGCGGGATTTCCGCATCGGCTGGCGCCTGCTGGTCAAGGAACCGGCCTTTTCCGCGGTCGTGATCCTGGGCCTGGCGGTGGGTTTCTGCGCCTGCTTCCTGCTGCTCGGCTACGTGAATCACTCGCTGTCCTACGACCGCCACGTGCCGCAGCGCGACAACATCTACCGCCTGATGCAGCGCTGGAACGTGGCCATCAGCGACGGCGGCTGGGGCAATGCCACCAGCCTGCCGGCGCGCGACGCCATCGTCGCCAGCGGCGTCCCGCTGCAGGCCTCCGCCTTCATCGCCCGCAGTATCGACGTCAAGATCGGCAGCCACGTACAGACCGTCAACGTGGCCGTGGTCGACCCCGATTTCCGCAGCATCTTTCAGCCGAAGGTGCTGGCCGGCGACCTCGCCGCCGCGCTGGCGCGCCCGGATGCGCTGGCGCTGAGCCGCGAGACCGCCATCAAGCTGTTCGGCAGCCAGGACGCCGCCGGCAAGACCGTGCAGGTGGGCGGCCGCCCTTACCAGGTGATGGCGGTGCTGGAAGACCAGCCGGCCGCCACCACCTTGCCCTACGAGGCCCTGGCCGGCACCAGGACCAGCATCTGGGACGAGGAATACCGCGCGCTGGTGACGACCAACTGGGGCTCGACCCACGGCCCGGTCTACGTCAAGCTGGCCCCGGGCGCCGATCCGCGGGCCGTGGCCGAAGCGGCGCGGCGCGCGATGCTGGCTTCGAATTTCTACCGCAGCATGACGCCGGAAATGATCGCCTCGCTGAACGGCCACGACCTGATGGAATTCCGGCTCGGCTCCCTGGCCGGCGCCTACCTCGACCCCGACCTGCGCGAACAGTCGGACACCCACGGCGACAGCAAGACCATCTTCGGCCTGGCCGCGGTGGCGGTGCTGATCCTGGCGCTGGCGGCCACCAACTACGTCAACCTGGCCACCGTGCGCACCCTGCGCCGGCAGAAGGAAATCGCGGTACGCAAGGTGCTGGGCGCCAGCGCCGGCGCGGTCAGCCGTCAGTTCCTGGCCGAGTCGATCCTGGTCTGCCTGATCGCCACCGCCATCGGCCTGCTGCTGGCCTGGCTGCTGCTGCCGGTGTTCTCCGACCTGGTGCAGCGCAAGCTGGACCGCATGTTCACGCCGGCCTCGCTGGCCCTGTCCGTGCTGCTGGGCGCGGCGCTCGGCGTGCTGGCCGGCGCCTACCCGACCTGGTCGGCGCTGAAGGTGCGCCCGACCGCGGCCCTGTCCGGCCGCGGCAACGTCGAAACCGCCGGCGGCCTGTGGCTGCGCCGCGTGCTGACCGTGATGCAGTTTGCCACCGCGATGGGCCTGACCGGCATGACCCTGGCCGTGGCCTGGCAGACCCGCTACGCCAGCACCCTCGATCCGGGCTTCGATCCGCGTCCGCTGCTGGTGCTGCAGGCCGGCGACGACATGCGCAACGCCAACGTGCGCGCCTTCCGCGACGCCCTGGTGCGCCTGCCGGGCGTGAGCGGGGTGGCCGAAAGCGGCTCGCGCGTCACGGTCAACAACAACCGGAGTTCCTACCAGCGCGACGGCGGCGCCCCGGTCAACATCAACTGGCTCGGCGTCAGCCCCGAGTTCTTCCAGGTGTACGGCCTGAAGCCGGTGGCTGGACGCTTGTTCGACCCGGCGCGCGACAAGGCTGGGGACCAGGAAAAAGTCGTGCTCAACGAAGCCGGCGCGCGCCTGCTCGGCTTTGCCAGCGCGCTTGATGCGGTCGGCAAGACCATCCGCGCGCCCAACAACGACGACACCATGCAGGTGACAGGCGTGGCGCGCGACATCCGCCACCGCTCGGCGCGCGACACGATGCAGCCGACCATCTACCGGCTGATGCCGCGCACGTCCACCTTCACCGTGCGCAGCGACGGCGACCTGGAAACGGTGCAGCGCGCGATCGAGGAACTCTGGCCGCGCTGGTTCCCGAACGAGGTGCTCAACGTGCATCGCATGGACGCGGACTTCGCCGCCAACTACGCCGACGACCTGCGCCTGGCCAAGCTGCTGGCGGCGTCGAGCGTGATCGCGACCGCGATCGCGGCCTTCGGCATCTACGTGCTGGCGGCCTACAGCGTGCAGCGGCGCGCCCGCGAGATCGTGCTGCGCAAGCTGTACGGCGCCGGCAGCGCGGCGGTGGGCAGCCTGGTGATGCGCGAGTTCCTGGTCCTGATCGGCGCCGGCGCCCTGATCGGGCTGCCGCCGGCCTGGCTGGCGATGCAGAACTACCTGGCCGGCTTCAACGAACGCGCGCCGATCGGCGCCTGGACCATCGCCGGCTCGCTGCTGGTGGCGGGGATGGTCGCCCTCGGCTCGACCCTGCGCCATACGGTGGCGGCGGTGCGGATCCGCCCGGCGCTGGCGCTGCGTGAATAAGGACATGGCATGACGATGAAAACAAGTGTGCGCGATTTCCGCATCGGCTGGCGTCTGCTGGTCAAGGAGCCGGCGTATTCGGCGGTGGTGGTGTTCGGCCTGGCGGTGGGCATTGCCGTGTGCTTCCTGCTGCTCGGCTTCGTACGCCATTCCTTTTCCTATGACGAGAACGTGCCGGAACGCGAGCGCGTGATGCGGCTGATGCAGCACTGGAACGTGGAGGCGATCGGCACCGGGTGGTCCGACGGCGTCAGCCTGCCGGCGCGCGACGCGGCGCTGGCGAGCGGCCAGCCGCTGCTGGCGAGCGCCGTCTCCGGCGTCAGCTTCGACGTGCGCGCCGGCGACATCGTCGGCACGCTGGGCGTGGCCCTGGTCGACCCGGACTTCGAGAAGATCTTCGCGCCGAAAGTGCTGGCCGGCGACCTGCACGCCGCCCTCACCCGCCCGGATGCGCTGGCGCTGACGCGGGATGCCGCCATCCGGCTGTTCGGACGCGCCGACGTGGTCGGCAAGACCCTGCAGCACGACCGCCAGACGTATGTCGTGGCGGCGGTGGTGGCCGACCAGCCGGCGGCCACCACCATCCCCTTCGAGGCGCTGGCCGGCTCCAGCGGCACGGTCTGGCCTTCCATCAAGAACTTCAGGAACGCCTGGGGCGGCACGGCCGGCCGGGTCTACCTGAAACTGCTGCCCGGCGCCGATCCGCAAGCCGTGCTGGAGGCCGTCAGGCGCGGCCTGCGCGCCTCTTCGCTGGTGAAACGCGACTATGCCGAGCAGGTGGCGGCGCTCGGCGGGCGCGATGTGATCGAGTACAAGCTCGGGGCGATCGCCGATGCCTACCTCGACCCCGACACGACCGATCACTCGCCGATCCACGGCGAGCGCCAGGCCATGCTGGGACTGGCCGTGGTGGCGCTGCTGATCCTGCTGCTGGCGGCGACCAATTACGTCAACCTCGCCACCATCCGCACCCTGGCGCGCCAGCGCGAGATCGCCATGCGCAAGGTGCTGGGCGCCTCGGCGCCGGCGGTGGCGCGCCAGTTCCTGGCCGAGTCGGTGCTGGTGTGCCTGATCGCCACCGTGCTCGGCCTGCTGCTGGCCTGGCTGGTGCTGCCGCTGTTTGCCGACCTGGTGCAGCGCCGCTTCGACCGCATGTTCAGCCCTGGCGCGATCGCCGGGGCCCTGGCCTTCGGCGTGCTGCTGGGCGTGGCGGCCGGCGCCTGGCCGACCTGGTCGGCGCTGCGGGTGCGCGCCAGCGCCGCGCTGGCCGGCCGCAACGGCACCGAGACCGCGGGCGGCCTGTGGCTGCGGCGCAGTCTCACCGCGCTGCAGTTCGCGGTGGCCATGGGCCTGACCGGCACCACGCTGGCGGTGGCCTGGCAGACCCATTACGCCAGCACGCTGAATCCCGGCTTCGATCCGCGCCCGCTCTTGACCCTGCCGGCCGGGAACGACATGCGCGACCCGCGCCTGCGCGCTTTCCGTGACGAGGTGCTGCGCCTGCCCGCCGTGGCGAACGTGGCCGAGTCGAGCACGCCGGTCACCTTCACCAACGCCTATACCACGCTGCGCCGCGAAGGCGGCCAGGCGACCGACGTCAACCAGTATTCGGTGAGCCCGGAGTTCTTCGACGTGTATGGCCTGAAGCCGGTGGCGGGCCGCCTGTACAGCGCGGCGCTGGACCGCGTGAACCAGACCGACCGGGTGGTGATCAACGCCTCGGCGGCGCGCAAGTTCGGCTTCGCCAGCCCGCAGGACGCAGTCGGCAAGGTGATCCAGGGTACCGACAACGAGGACCGGCAAATGCAGGTGCTGGGCGTGGCGCCCGACATCCGGCACCGTTCGGCGCGCGAGGGCGCGCAGCCGAGCGTGTTCTACCTGCGCGACCGGGTGTCAGTCCTGACGATCCGCTGCAGCGGCGATCCGGTGGCGGTGAAGCACGCAATCGAGGAGATCTGGCCGCGCCACTTCCCCAACGAGCCGGTGAGCGTGGTGCACATGGACAGCTTCATCGTCGAGGCGTTCTATGCCGACGACCTGCGCCTGGCCAAGCTGCTGGCGGCATCCAGCGTGATCGCGATGGCGATTGCGGCCTTCGGCATCTATGTGCTGGCGGCCTACAGCGTGCAGCGGCGCGAACGCGAGATCGTGCTGCGCAAGCTGTATGGGGCGAACGGGATCGCGGTGGGCAGCCTGGTGCTGCGCGAGTTCGCGCTGCTGGTGGGCGCCGGCGCCGTGGCCGGGCTGCCCTTCGCCTGGATCGCCATGCAGCGCTACCTGGGAAGCTTTGCGGAACGGGCGCCGATCGGCGCCTGGACCATCGTCGCCGCGCTGCTGCTGGCCTGCGCGGTGACGCTGGGGTCGACCCTGCGCCACACGCTGGCCGCGGTGCGGATCCGGCCGGCGCTGGCGCTGCGGGAGTGAGACGCCGTGCTTACTGGACCGCGGTCAGGGTGATCTCGAACACCAGGCCGGCGTTCGGCGGGATCGAGCCCTGGCCGGTGGCGCCGTAGCCCAGGTTCGACGGGATCAGCACGGTGCGCTTGCCGCCCACCTTCATGCCGACCACGCCCTGGTCGAAACCGGCGATGACCTTGCCCGCGCCGAGCAGGAAGCTGAAGCTGCCGGTATCGAACTGGGTGCCCTTATTGCCGGCCGCGGTGGTGCTGTACAGCCAGCCGGTGTAGGTGACCGTGACGTTCTTGCCGTTGACGGCTTCAGTACCGGTGCCGACCACGGTGTCGGTCTTGGTCAGGGCGGCCGGGTTGGCGACCTCGACCTTGGGGCCGGAATCACCGCCGCCGCCGCCGCAGGCGGACAGGCTCAATACGGCGGCGAAGGCGGCTGCCAGCGGGAAGGACAACAGTTTCATGGTGCTCCTTGCAATAATCGAAGATGAACTAAGGAAACTTCGACCATACCAAGGAGTCACTGTGGCTGTCTATGCCAAATTTGTACGGCTTTGTCTAAATAAGACGTCGCCCCCGCGTTCCTCCACGTCGCCCCCGCGCAGGCGGGGGCCAATTTATATCTCTACCTGCGTCCCCAGCTCGATCACCCGATTGGCCGGGATCTGGTAGTAGTCGGCGGCGGTGCGCGCGTTCCTCTGCATGAGCACGAACAGGTGCTCGCGCCACGGCATCATGCCCGATCCCGGCACCGAGATCACGGTCTGGCGCGCGATGAAGAAGGAGGTCTCCATCATCTCGAATTCCAGCTGCTGCAAGGCGCACAGGCGCAGGATGTCGGGGATGTTCGCCTCGTCCTTGAAGCCGTAGCTGACGTTCAGCTGGAAGCAGTTGTGGCCCAGCGACACCACCTCGACCTGCTCCGACTCCGGCACGTAGGGCTCCTCGCGGATGTGCACCGTGAGGAACACGACGCGCTCGTGCAGCACCTTGTTGTGCAGCAGGTTGTGCAGCAGGGCGTGCGGCACGCCGTCGGTTTCGCCGCGCAGGAAGATCGCGGTGCCGGCCACGCGCGCCGGCGGGCCGACGAACAGGGACTGCAAGAAGTCCTCCAGCGGGATCGCGTGCTTTTCGAGGTTTTCGAACACCAGCTCGCGGCCGCGCTTCCAGGTCAGCATGATGGTCAGCAGGATCGCGCCCAGCAGCAGCGGGAACCAGCCGCCATGCAGCAGCTTCAGGGTGCTGGCCGAGAACAGCATGATGTCCATGATCATGAAGAAGCCAGTGGCGCCGAAGCACAGCGCCAGCGGCAGGTGCCAGCGGTAGCGCGTCACGAAGAAGGTGAGGATGGTGGTGGCGAACATGGTGGCCGTCACCGCGATGCCGTAGGCGCCGGCCAGTTTATCGGAGGAGCCGAAGCCGACCACCGCGATCAGCACCACCGCCAGCTGCAGCCAGTTGACGGCCGGGATGTAGATCTGGCCGATCTCGCTTTCGGAGGTGTGCATCACGCGCATGCGCGGCAGCAGGCCGAGGGCGATCGCCTGCTTGGTCATCGAGAAGGTGCCGGAAATCGTCGCCTGCGAGGCGATCACCGCGGCCATCGTCGACAGCACCACCAGCGGCAGCACGCTCCAGCTGCCGAGCTGGTGGAAGAAGGGATTTTCGACGGCGTCCGGGTGCATGATCAAGAGCGCGCCCTGGCCCAGGTAGTTCAGGGCCAGCGCCGGGAACACGACCATGAACCAGGCCGCGCGGATCGGCTTCTTGCCGAAGTGGCCCATGTCGGCATACAGGGCTTCGGCCCCGGTCAGCGACAGCACCACCGCGCCCAGCGCGACGAAGGCGATGAAGCGCTCGCGCAGCATGAATTCGAAGGCGTGCAGCGGGTTCAGGGCCTGCAGGATCACCGGCGCCTCGACGATGTTGATCACGCCCATGATGGCCAGCGCCGCGAACCAGACGACCATGATCGGGCCGAAGAAGCGGCCGATGCCGGCGGTGCCGTGGCGCTGCACGCTGTACAGGATCACCAGCACCACGATGGTCAACGGCACCACCCATTTTTCGAGGCCGGGCGTGGCCACTTCCAGGCCCTCGATCGCGCCCAGCACGGAAATCGCCGGGGTGATCACGCTGTCGCCGTAGAACATGGTGGCGCCGAACACGCCGATGATCATCAGCACGTAGTGCCAGCGCGATTGGCGGGTGACGGAATTCAGCGCCAGCGCCATCAGGGCCATGATGCCGCCCTCGCCGCGGTTGTCGGCGCGCAGCACCAGGGTCACGTACTTGAGCGAGACGATCATCGTCAGGCCCCAGAAGATCAGGGAGACGATGCCGAGCAGGTTCGGCGTGCTCAGGGGCAGGCCGTGGGTCGGGTCGAAGATGGTTTTCAGCGTGTACAGCGGGCTGGTGCCGATGTCGCCGTAGACGATACCGACGGCAGCCAGGGTCAGTGCCGCGAGACTGCTTTTCTTGTGTTGCTCACTCAAGATGTCACCATTGCTTGTTCTGGTGCAGCGCACCATAAGATATCGTCAAGAAAAATGCAAATCTTTCATGATGAGAAGCTCATTTCGGCAAGCTTTTCCACCATTTGAGTAAATCCCGCAACGCTTCCGGCTGGTTCAGGGGCGCAAACCGTCCCGCCTGGTCCCGCTGGTTGACGCCGTGGCAGGATGCGCAGACCCGCATCTCGCCCGCCTGGAAGCTGATCCAGTTGCGTTCGCGGACCACCGCCGTGCCCTGCGGGTCGGTGGTCTGCCAGGTCAGGGCGCGCCCGGCCGGCACCAGCGCCGCGGTCGAACCGTCGCGGGCGATCCGCACGCTGCCCGGCGGTCCGCCCGGATTGGCCGGGTTGATCGCTTCGTGCAACGGCTGGGCCAGCACGCGCCGACCGGGGCGGCCCGGGTAGGCCCGCACCTGGTCGCCCTGGAACAGCTGGAAGTGCGCGATGTCGTAGGTGCGCCCGCCCGGCGTATCCTGCGACACCGTCCTGGCGCCGCCCGGCACGCGCAGGTTGAAAGGCTGCTGCAATTCTGCCCGATCGCGGCTGGTCTGGTCGCGCGTGACGATCAGCGCCAGGCCGCGCGTGGTCAGCCAGCGCCGCAAGGCTGCTTCGTCGACGCCTTCGGCGGCCAGCACCGCGCGCTCCGGCGCCTCCAGCCCGCTGCGCGCGCGCACGGGACGCGGGCGCGGCCTCAGTTCGACCGCCTCGAGCTCCCACAATGCACCGGACCAGGCCTGGCGGCCTTGCGCGCCGCGCCACCACAGGCTGCGCCGGATGCCGGCCGTGAGCGGGGCGCCGGCGCGATACAGGCCGTCGCCGCCGCGCACCAGGCGCACCAGGCGCAGGCCGGCCAGCGGCCGGTCCGGCGCCGGCGCATCGACTTCGGGTGCGTGGCTGGCCACCAGCGTGCCGTCGGCCAGCGCCAGCGGATTGCGGAAGCGCCCCGTCGGCAGCGCGTCGCCGGGATGCCCGGCCGTCACCGGCGCCACCGTCATCCGCTCCGCATCCAGCCCGGGCGCGCCGCTCAGGCGCACGATCTGGCCGGTGGCATAGGTATCGCGGTCGCGCGCCGCAATCGCGAGATAGCTGCCGCGCCGGCGCGGATCCTCGGCCAGCTGGAACAGCCCGCCCTCGCGGCGCACGCTGTTGCGGTTGGCGTGCAGGCGGTCGACGCTGCGGCCGGATAAATTCGGGTCATCGCGGAAGCTGGGAATGAAATGGCCGAAGGACAGCTCGTGCTGGCCGACGTGGTTCAGGGTCTCCTCGCCGCTGCCGTCCTGCGCCATCTGCCAGGCGGTGAAGAAACTGGTGGTGAAGGCGCTCACCGCCCCGTACGGGCCGCTGCCGCCGGTGCGCGATTCGGGGAAGGTCTCGGCGCGCGTGGCCAGCGCCGGCGCATTGGCGGCTTCGCCGGCGTAGTTGAAGGATTTGAAGGGCAGCGCGACGCCATTGCCCTGGGCGTCGCGGTCGCGCTGGGCCAGCTGGTCCTGCTGCAGATGGTCCCAGCGGACGAACACGATGCGGCCATAGCTGTCGACGAAGGGGCTGAAGGCGCCGCTGGGCGTGTGATTCAGGATGCGCAGGCGGCCGCTGGCCGGGTCCAGGCTCCAGATGCCGGTGGTGGTCGGCGTCGCCTCGTATTCGTCCAGCTGCGGGTACAGGTGCGGCAGGCCGCTGCGCGGCCGGTCCGAGGTGAACAGGACCCGGCCATCGGCGGCGTAGAACGGCGACAGGTTGTTCGCGTCCGCTGGCTGGCCCGCCACTCGATGGATGCGGACCTGCCCGCCCGCTTCCAGTCCGGCCGCTTCGTAGACCTGCCAGAACGCCTTCGGGCCGCTGCCCACCACCATGCTGAACAGGGCGCGCTTGCCATCCCAGTGCACTGCAGGCTCGCGCACGGCGATCGCCTTGTCGCCCTGCTCGCCCTCGCTGCCGAAGCCGGCTTCGCGGGTCAGGTTGCGCAGGGCGCCGTCGGGGTAGCGCAGCATCAGGTCACCGCCGCGCGGCACCGCTTCGATACCGGGCAGGTGGTTGGCGAAGGCGGACAGGCGGGTGGCGTGATCGTGCGGGGGCGGCACCTGGGCCGCGAACAGCAGCGGGTAGCGCAGGCGGACCGGCTGCGCTGTTTGCGCTGTTTGCGCTGTTTGCGCTGTTTGCGTTGTTTGCGCTGTTTGCACCGCGGGCGCCGCTGCCTGCGCACGGGCGCACAGCGCCAGCGGCAGGAGCAGAAGGCGGCAGCGGAAACGCGTCATGGGTGAATCCTGTTGTCGAACTGAATAAAGTGTAGCCGAGGCTTCGTGCCAGGTTGCAATTTTTAGGCGCTTTCGGCAAGCTGTGAGCAAAACTTTAATAACGGAGACGCCATGCCGACTGCTGCAGCCACCCCGCATGCCCGCCGCCTGGCGGCCCTTGCCACCCTCGCCTGCGCGGTGCTGGTTGCCTGCGGCGGCAGCGGCGGCGGTTCCTCCGCGGTGGTGACCAATCCGCCTCCGGTCGGCGGCGGCACGCCGGTCAGCGGGCCGGCCTGGCTGGGCTTCGGCGCCGACGCGCAGCACGCGGCCCAGGCGCAGGTGGCGACCCAGGACCTGGCGCGCATCGCCTGGCGCACCGCGGTGGACATGGCGCCGCAGTACAGCGCCCAGGGCTATCTGCTGGTGCACTATGGCTCGCCGGCCATCACCACCAAAAACACCGTGCTGGTGCCGGTCAAGCGCGGGGTGCAGGAGCTGTACCGCATCGAGGCGCACGACGGCCGCACCGGGGTTCTCGCCTGGACCCTGGACAGCGACTACATCATGCCGGCGCACCGCTGGACCCCGAGCTACAACCTGACGCTCACCGCCGGCAACCAGCTGGCCTTCCCCGGCGCGGGCGGCAAAGTGATGCTGCGCGACGCGCCCGATGCGGCCAATGGCGCCCTGAAAAGCCTGGTGTTCTACGGCGAAGCGGCCTACAACGGCGCCAGGGGCGCGTTCGACGCCTCGGTCTTCATCAACACGCCGATCACGGCGGATACGCAGGGCAACCTGTATTTCGGCTTCAGCGCGCTGCCCTCGAATCCGGCGGGCCTGAAGGGCGGCATCGCCCGCATCGGCGCGAACGGCGCCGGCAGCTGGGTCGCGGCGTCCACGCTGGCGCAGGACGATGCGGTCGACAAGGCGGCGATGAACAGCGCCCCGGCCCTGTCGCCGGACCAGAAGACCTTGTACGTGGCCGTCAACGGCCCGAGTTCGAAGGGCTATCTGCTCGCGCTGGATGCCGCCACCCTGCAGGCGAAGGCGAAAGTCCTGCTGCTCGATCCGCAAACCAAACAGCCGGCGCGGGTGTCCGACGACAGCACCGCCTCGCCCACCATCGGCCCGGACGGCGAAGTCTTCTTCGGCGTGCTCGAGACCACGCAGAACCAGCACAACGGGCGCGGCTGGCTGCTGCATTTCGATGCGGCGCTGGCGCAAACCAAAACCCCGGGTTCCTTCGGCTGGGACGACACGGCCTCGATCGTCCCGGCATCGATGGTGCCCGGCTATGCCGGCACATCGAAGTACCTGCTCACCACCAAGTACAACAACTACGGCCGCGCGGGCAGCGGCGATTCGCGCAACAAGGTGGCGGTGCTGGATCCCAACGCCAGCCAGCCGGACCTGGTGGCGCCTGCGGTCCCGGTCATGAAGGAAGTGCTGGCGGTGATGGGCGTGACGCTTGACCCGGACTTCCCGGGCGGCGTGGTGGAATGGTGCATCAACACGGCCGCGGTCGATCCGTTTACGAAGTCCATCCTGATCAACAGCGAGGATGGCTGGCTGTACCGCTGGGACTTGAGCACGAATACGCTGAGCCAGAAGATCCGCCTGACCAGCGGCCTGGGCGAGTCCTACACGCCGACCGCGATCGGCGCGGACGGGACGGTGTATGCGATCAATAACGCCACCCTGTTCGCGATCGGCAAGTAATCGGCAAATGCGCTGAACGGGGGGATCGCCGGCAGCGCTTTTTTAGATCGGGGATAATGTCGGTCCTGCAATCGACACACCCTCCCCATGCGTACCGGCATCCTTTCCGCCGCCTCGGCCTTCTTGTGCTGGGGCCTGTTCCCGCTGTATTTCCACGCCATCGGCGAGGTGCCGCCGATGCAGATCCTGGCGCACCGCATGCTGTGGTCGCTGCTGTTCCTGCTGATCGTGCTGGCCGTGCGCAGGCAATGGGCCTGGCTGGCCATTGTGCGCCGGCCGCGGGTGTTTGGCAGTTTCGTGGCGTCCGCCGTGCTGCTGAGCGTGAACTGGCTGATCTATATCTGGGCGGTCAACAACAACCATGTGATCGAAGCCAGCCTGGGCTACTTCATCAATCCGCTGGTGAACATCTCGCTCGGCTACCTGCTGCTGAAGGAGAGATTGCGGCCGGCGCAGTGGGCGGCGATCGCGGTGGCGGCGCTGGGCGTGGCCTGGCTGACCTGGCAGGCCGGCACCGTGCCGTGGATTGCACTGGCGCTGGCGGTGAGTTTCGGCGGCTACGGCCTGCTGCGCAAGACCGCCGCGCTGGGCGCGCTGGAGGGCCTGTCCTTCGAGACCATGGTGCTGTTCCCGGTGGCGGCCGCCTACGTGGTGTGGCTGACGATGCACGGCCAGAACGCCTTCATCAACACCGGCTCGACGTCGACGCAACTGCTGCTGATGGCGGCCGGGCCGATCACCGCGATCCCGCTGCTGCTGTTCGCATCGGGCGCGCGCCAGATCCCCTTGTCCGTGCTGGGGCTGCTGCAATACCTGTCGCCGACCCTGCAATTCCTGCTCGGCGTCTGGCTGTTCCACGAACCGTTTACGCCGGACCGCCTGGTCGGCTTCGCCCTGATCTGGGCCGCCCTCGCCCTGTTCGCGTTTGAGGGCCTGCTGCGCCGCCCGTCAAGCGCCACCGCAAAGCAAGCTTAATCAACATCAAGCCGGGGTCAGACCCCGATTTTAGGAAATTGCCTAAATTCGGGCTCTGACCCCGAATTTTTACAGTATCCTGTCGTCCTTATTTCTCACCGAATTACACCTATCACATGGCCAATTACGTCTACACCATGAACCGCGTGGGCAAGATCGTCCCACCGAAACGGCAGATCCTGAAGGATATTTCGCTGTCCTTTTTCCCGGGCGCGAAGATCGGCGTGCTGGGCCTGAACGGCTCCGGCAAGTCGACCCTGCTGAAGATCATGGCCGGCATCGATACCGACATCCAGGGCGAAGCGCGCCCGATGCCGGGCCTGAACATCGGCTACCTGCCGCAGGAACCGCAGCTGGATCCGGAAAAGACCGTGCGCCAGGAAGTGGAGTCCGGCCTCGGCGAAGCCTTCGAGGCGCAAGCCAAGCTGGAAGCCGTGTACGCCGCCTATGCGGACGAAGACGCCGATTTCGACGCCCTCGCCAAGGAGCAGGAGCGCCTGGAGTCGATCATCGCCGCGGCCGACGGCGGCAACCTGAACCTGCAGATGGAGATGGCCGCCGACGCGCTGCGCCTGCCGCCCTGGGACCAGAAGATCAGCGTGCTGTCGGGCGGCGAGAAGCGCCGTGTGGCGCTGTGCAAGCTGCTGCTGAGCAAGCCGGACATGCTGCTGCTGGACGAGCCGACCAACCACCTGGACGCCGAATCGGTCGAGTGGCTGGAGCAGTTCCTGCTGCGCTTCCCGGGCACCGTGGTCGGCATCACCCACGACCGCTACTTCCTCGACAACGCCGCCGAATGGATCCTGGAACTGGACCGCGGTTCGGGCATCCCCTGGAAGGGCAATTACTCGTCCTGGCTGGACCAGAAGCAGGCCCGCCTGAAGCAGGAAGAAGCGACCGAATCGGCGCGCCAGAAAGCACTGCAGAAGGAACTGGAATGGTCGCGCCAGAATCCGAAGGCGCGACAAGCCAAGTCGAAGGCCCGCCTGGCCCGCTTCAATGAGCTGAGCGAATACGAATACCAGAAGCGCAACGAGACCCAGGAGATCTTCATCCCGGTCGCCGAGCGCCTGGGTAACGAAGTCATCGAGTTCAAGAACGTCAGCAAAGCCTTCGGCGACCGCCTGCTGATCGACAACCTGTCCTTCACCGTGCCGCCGGGCGCGATCGTCGGCATCATCGGTCCGAACGGCGCCGGTAAGTCGACCCTGTTCAAGATGATCGCCGGCAAAGAACAGCCGGACAGCGGCGAAGTCGCCATCGGCCAGACCGCCAAGGTGTCGCTGGTCGACCAGCACCGCGACGAACTGGCCAACAACAAGACCGTGTTCGAAGACGTCACCGGCGGCGCCGACATGCTGAGCGTCGGCCGCTTCGAGATGCCGTCGCGCGCCTACCTCGGCCGCTTCAACTTCAAGGGCGCGGACCAGCAGAAAGTGGTCGGCAACCTGTCGGGCGGCGAACGCGGCCGTCTGCACCTGGCGAAAACCCTGCTGCAAGGCGGCAACGTCCTGCTGCTGGACGAACCGTCCAACGACCTCGACGTCGAAACCCTGCGCGCGCTCGAAGATGCGCTGCTGGAATTCGCCGGCAGCGTGATGGTGATTTCGCACGATCGCTGGTTCCTGGACCGTATCGCAACCCACATCCTGGCTTTCGAGGGCAACTCGCAGGTCACCTTCTTCGACGGCAATTATCAGGAATACGAAGCCGACAAGAAGAAGCGCCTGGGCGAAGAAGGCGCCAAGCCGAAACGGATCCGCTACAAGCCGCTCACGACCTGAGCTGCGCGCATCGCAACAATTTAGTCGCGTTCGCACCACAAAAGCTCCCGGCGGGGAGCTTTTTTTCATTCTTCGCTGGCGACAGCCGCGTGTGTGGACAATCCTGAAGCCTGGTTCCGGATGTGCGTGCCTCGATTTTTTTCGCGCGGAAATGGATCGGCCCGATTTCCATCTCATGTGTAGAATCAGGCGTCGTTGAGGTCGGCTCACGCCACGATCATTCATGACACGTTACCGCGATAACCGCGTTCCCGGCATGACGTACTTTTTCACGGTGCGCCTGCTGGACCGGAATAGCACTTTGTTGACGGACCACTTCTCGGCCTTCGGCGAAGCCATGCGCCAGGCCCGGATCCGCAAACCCTTCCACGTCGATGCCTGGGTAGTGCTGCCCGATCACGCGCATGCGATCTGGACCCTGCCTCCCGGCGACCACGATTGCGCCACACGCTGGCGCGCGGTCAAGATCGCCTTTTCCAAAGCGCTGCACAAGACCGGGCTGGCGCTGGCGAACGCGGCCGACGCCGCGATCTGGGAGCGCCACTACCGCGATTACCGCGTCGGCGACGACGACGAGTACGCGGCCCTGATCGACTACGTGCACAGCAATCCCATGCGCCACGGCTTTTGCCAGCACGCCGCCGACTGGCCCTGGTCCTCGCTGCACCGCTTCGTGGCCGCCGGTTTCGATGCACCACAGGCGCCGCTGGCGCCGCCGCCGTGGATGGGGCCGCGAAGCGCACCGATGCACGCGCCGCTGTAAAGCAAAAAGGGCCGCGAAGGCCCTTTTATATTCGCGTGGGCTCGGGGAGCCCACCCTACGTACATTACGCTGTAGGGTGGGCACCCCGTGCCCACGTGTCGCTTAATGTCGCGCTAACTTAGAAGTTGTAGTGCGCGCCAACAGTCCAGACGTTCGCCTTGGCGCCGAGATCCTTCTCCTTGCCGTAGCGCTCATACTCGGCAGTCAGCGCAACCTTCTGGTTCAGCTTGTACTGCACGCCCAGCGCACCGTAGGCGCCGGTATCGGTGTCCTTCAGGTTCAGGGCCGCGCTGTCGAACTTGCGCTCGCTATGCTGCACGCCGACCTTGCCGTACACGGCAAACTGGTCGTTGACCGGCGCGGTGGCCTTGGCGGCGATATAGGTGCCGTTGCCCTTGGTGGTGCCGCCGGCGGCGTCATGGTCGCCGAAATCGGTGTAGCCGGCTTCAGCAGCCCAGGTACGGTTGAATTCGTAGCCGCCGTAGATCTTGCCGCCGGCCTTGTAGTCGTCCGACTGGATGTTCTTGGCCGAAGCCACGCCCACGCCGACGTAAGCGTGCGGCTGGTCGGTGGTGAAGTTCTGGGCCTGGGCGGCGGTCATGGCGGCGGCGCCTGCGATCAGTGCAACGATAAGCTTTTTCATATTCGGCATCCTTTACTTGGTTTGACTGAGTCGCGATGCAAAATGAATCGCGATGTGGTCAAGATAGCAGCTGCCAAATGCTTAAGTCAGTGCCCATTTCGTAAGAACTGTAAGCACATGTAACTTACTGACCCATTATTCAGTAATAAAATGACTGATATTGACGGCAAATGCCCAGTAATTAAGCGATGTAGCGGAAAGTGAGATTGAGCCGCGCGCCAACCGGTTTTGCAGTCTTGTTGATCCCGTGCAGCCAGTGATGCTGCAGGGACCCCGCCATCAGCAGCAGGTTGCCGTCGGCGAGTTCGAGTTTCAGCGTGCGCTTGCTGCGCTTGTGGCGCAGGATGAAGGTCCGGCTGGCGCCATAGCTGAGCGAGGCGATGGCGGGCTGCGGACCCAGTTCCGGCTCGTCGTCGCTGTGCATGCCCATGCTGTCGGCGCCGTCCCGGTAATAGTTCAGCAGCACGCTGTTGTAGCGGTGGCCGGTGGCGGCTTCGACCGCGCTGCGCAACTGCGCCAGCAGCGGCGTCATGGGCAGCGCTTCGAGGCGCAGGCCGGAATAGGCATAGCTGGCTTCGCCATGCCAGGCCGTCAGGCGCGGCTGCAAATGGCGCTTGCCGTACACGACGATGGTCTCGTGGCGCCAGGCGGTTTCGTCGACCAGGCGCGCGAAAATCTCGGCATTGCTCAGCGGCATGGAGAGCCGGTGCAGCAGCGCCAGTTCGCCATCCTCGATCGGGATAGCCTGCAGTTTGGCCTCGTCGGAAAACAGATCCATGCAAGTCAGTCTAGGTATGATGGCAAGATTCCATAACCAGGACATTTTCGCATGAACAAACGCCAGTTCCTCGGCGCGGCGGCAGCGGCCGGCGCCCTTCCGCTCGCCGGCCGGGCCGCAGCCGGCTCCCAGCCCGCGCCGCCGGACGGCCCGGCCCTGCTGACGGTCACCGGCAACATCGACCGCGGCAACCGCGGACCCTTCGACCCGGCGCTCGACCAGATGATGCACAAGCACGGCGTGAGCTTCCGCCAGGCCTGGGTGTTCGACGACGCCGCCCTGCGCGCGCTGCCGGCCCAGACGATCAAGCCGACGCTGGAATACGACGGCAAGCCGCATAGCTTGCGCGGGCCGCTGCTGGAAGACGTGCTGGCGCGCGCCGGCGCCAGACTCGGGCACCACACCGTGCTGGTGCTGCGCGCGGTGGACGGCTACAAGGTCGAGCTCTTGCTGGGTGACGCGCACGCACGGCGCTTCATCGTCGCCACGCACGTGGACGGCAAGCCGATGCCGCTGGGAGGATTGGGACCGCTATGGGCCGTCTATGACGCCGACCGGGTACCGGACATGGCAAAGCTGCCGCTGGGGCAGCGCTTTGCAGCTTGCCCCTGGGCCTTGTATCACATCGAGGTGGTTTAAGCGTAGGCTTCGGCCAGGCTCATCACGCGCGGCGTCACTGTGACGCCAAAGTTACCAAACAGCGCATCCAACGCCGCCAGGTTACTCGCGCACTCGTCGGTCTTCCAGCCATTGAACAGATCGGTGCCGTCTTTCTGGAAGTGCATGTCGAGCACCTTGCCCTTGTCCTTGTGGACATAGCCTTGCTGATAGGTGTTCTTGAACCCGAGTTCCTGCAGCGCGGTCAGCACGGCCTGCGGCGGACTGTCCGGGTCGGTAGCCAGGAAGACGCCGAAAGTCTTGCCAGGCGGTTTGGCAGCGACATCGACTTCGTAAATGCCCGGCGCCTTGGTAACGCTGGTACTCTTCAAAAACAGCATGCGATCCTCCGTGGTCTAGACTTCCCAGCTTATTGCACTACGGGAACTTTGTCGACGTGAGCCTGCTGAATTTTTGCTCTACTGCAACAGCAATCCGGCCACGCTGCCCGCGACCAGGGCGCCGCAAGCCAGCATGCCGATCATAAAGCCGGCTTCGCGCTTGCTCGGGTCGCGGTAATAGCCGAGCGCATACAGGATACGCCCCAGGCACCACAGCAACCCGCCGGCGGCCGCCCAGGTATCGCCCAGGTAATAAGCACACAGCCACAGCGGCGCCAGCACCAGCGGCAACTGCTCGAGGGTATTGGCCTGCACCCGTTGCGCACTCAGGAAAGGCAGCGGACCGTCCATTTGCGGCGCCGGCACCTTGTATTTCGCTCGCGCCCAGCCGGCCATCACGCCGGTCCAGACATACACGCCGAGCACGGCCAGGGTCGCCCAAGCACTCCATTTGATCATGTCTGCTCTCCATGCTTGCGCCGCGCCAGGGTACGGGTGGCCGAGGCCAGCGCTTCGTACAATGTTCCGGTGGCCGGGTCCCAGGCCGACAGCGCCGCCTGCTGGCGCGCCACGGTGGCGGTGTCGCCGCGCGCGATCGGGCCGGACAGGGCCATCTCCGGTCCCAGCCGGAACACATTGGCAAGAGTTTCGGTGGCCAGCGGCCGCGCCAGTTCGCGCGCCGCCGCCGCCGGGATGCCGGCCGCCTGGTAGGCGCGCAGCGCGGCGTCCAGCACCGTGGTCAGATAGTTCGAGGCGAACACCGAGGCCGCGTGATACACGGTCTTTGCGCTGGCGTCGATGGGCACCACCCGCGCCCCGATCGCCTCGAAGGCCGGTACCAGCAGCGCCAGCGCCTGACCATCCCCTTCGACGCCGCAGAAGGTGCCGTCGAAGGCGGCGGCCACCTGCGCCGGATCGGCGAAGCTGCGCACCGGGTGCACGCTGGCGACGAAGGCGCCGGCCGCGCGCAGCGCCTCCAGTTCGGCGGAGGCCTTGGCGCCGCTGCAGTGGAACACCACCGCATCTTTCATCGCAACGCTGGCCGCGAGCTGCTGCGCGACTTCGGCGATGCGGTCGTCGGAGACGGCCAGCATCCACACACTGGCCGGCCGCAGCGCCACGATGGCATCGACAGAACGGCCGGCGCCGATGAAGGCCGCCGCCGCCTGCGCACTGCCGCCCGAGCGGGTCAGCACATCCTGCACGGCGAACACGCCGCGCGTGGCGAATAAACGTCCGAGCGCGCGCCCGACATGGCCGGCGCCGACGATGTTCAGCGTGGGCGCCATCAGAAGCGCGAACCCGGCTGGCGCAGGAATTCGATCTCTTCCTGGGTCGAGGCGCGGCCGAGGATCTCGTTACGGTGCGGGAAGCGGCCGAAGCGCGCGATCACGCCGCGGTGGCGGTGCGCATAGTCGAGCATGTCGTCGAAGCCCGGGTGCTCAATGGCCAGCGCCGTGAACAGCTCGACGGCGCGCTCCTGCATGAAGGCGTCCTCGGCGTGCTCGAAAGGCATGTAGGCGAAGGCGCGCAGCAAGGGCGGCAGCTGCTTGTGCGCGCCGCTGTCGGCCAGCTCGCGCGCGGCCGCGAGGGCCAGTGCATCGCCGGCGAAGGATTCCGGCTTGTTCCGATAAGCGTTGCGGGTGAACTGGTCGAGCACCAGGATGCGCGCCAGGACGCCCTGCGGCCCCTCGGCATCCCATTCACGCAAGCCGCCGGCAATCGCCTGGGGAATGATGGCGCCGAAACGCTGTTTGATCTCCTCGTCGAAAGCCTCGCTCTTGACGAACCATTCCTTGCGCGGCTGGCCGGCGGCGTCGCTGCCGGGTGCGCCGAACCAGAAATCGCGTACTTCCTGTGCTGTCATGTTGAATTCCTGTCAGTTGCGGGCGTGCGAGAGCAGGAAACCGTCCACGCCTTCGAAGGTCGATAGCTCCGAGGCCAGCGAGGACAGCGGCGCGCCCGCGTGATTCGCCAGCGCCAGCGCCACGAAGCGCCATTCCTGGCAGCCCTTGTCGCTGCCGATGGTGAGCGAGCCGCCGGCGATCTCGTAGCCGCGTTCCAGCGCCATCGTGCGCAGCTCGTCTTCCTGCGGCCGCACGCCGGGCTTGAAACGCAGCGTCACCGCCACCGCCTGGCGCGAGGGCAGCAGGCTGACCGCGCGGTTCAGGTAGATCATGATCATCGCCGAGAAGAAGGCCAGGCCCATCGCCGCCATGTAGAAGCCGACGCCGACCATGATGCCGATCACCGACGAAGCCCAGATCGAGGCCGCCGTGGTGAGTCCACTGATATTGAAACCCGAGCGCATGATCACGCCGGCGCCGAGGAAGCCGATGCCGGTGACCACGCCCTGGATCACGCGGGTCGGGTCGACCAGCGCCACCGCGGCGCCATGCCCGCCATACCAGGCGTTCGGGTAGCCGGCGATGATGGTCAGCGCACAGGAAGCCATGCACACCAGGCCATAGGTGCGCATGCCGGCCGCGCGGCCATGGTAGGAGCGCTCGTAGCCGACCATCAGGCCGAGCAGCAGCGCGCCGATCAGGTGCAGCAGAATCAGGGCGTTGGTCTGCAGTTCCGCGTGCGACCAATACAGGTGGACCAGGTCCGGCAGGGTCAGGACGGCGTTCTGCGGTGTCACCGGATTCAAGGCTGCTTCTTTCGCACCAGTTGTTTTTCGAAGGCCGCGTCGTTCTTGGTGATGCGCTTTTCCGGCTGCGGCCCGAGGCCGTCGACGAATTTCACGAAGTCGTCCAGCTCCATCGGTGGGCACAGCGGCGGCGCGCCGGCCTTCTCGGACAGGAAGAAGTGGCCGGCGCCGGTGCGCGCCATCGAATACGTGGTGACGCCGGTGCGCCGCTTGAGCCGGTCGACGGCGGCGCTGGCGCGGGTGGAGCGGATGCCGGCTGCCATTCAGATCTCCCGGGTACGCTGTTCGAGCCAGTCGCGGGCGGCGCCGTCGACCAGCGGCAGCAGGCGCGCACGCACGCTGCGGTGGTAGTCGTTCAGCCACGCGACCTCGTCGCCGCGCATCAGGCTCATGTCGATGCAGCGGGTGTCGATCGGGCACAGGGTCAGCGTTTCGAAGCCGAGGAATTCGCCGAACTCGGTGGTGTCGGCCACCTGCGCCAGCACCAGGTTCTCGATGCGGATGCCCCACTTGCCGGGGCGGTAGATGCCCGGTTCGTTCGAGGTGATCATGCCCGGCTCCATCGCGGTGTGCGGCTCCGGCATGGCGGTCGGCGAGATCACCTGCGGGCCTTCGTGCACGTTCATGAAGTAGCCGACGCCGTGGCCGGTGCCGTGGCCGTAGTCGATGCCGGCGGCCCAGATCGGGGCGCGCGCCAGCGCATCCAGCATCGGCCCCCTGGTACCGCGCGGGAAGCGCGCCACCGACAGGTTGATCATCCCCTTCAGCACCAGCGTGAAGTCGCGCTTCTGCGCGGCGGTGGGTACGCCGACCGGGACCACGCGGGTGATGTCGGTGGTGCCGCCCAGGTACTGGCCGCCGGAGTCGATCAGCAGCAGGCCGTCGCCGGTGATGGTGGCGTGATTCTCGGGCGTGGCGCGGTAGTGCATGATCGCGCCGTTGGCGTTGAAGCCGGCGATGGTGCCGAAGCTGGGGCTGACGAAACCGGGACGGCGTGCGCGTGCCGCCGTGATCTGCTCGTCGATCATGACCTCCGTCAGCGGCGCGCGCTGCGGGTCCGCCAGCAGCGGCTCGAGCCAGGCGAAGAACTCGCACAGCGCGGCGCCATCCTGTTCCATCGCATCGCGC
The DNA here is from genome assembly GCF_042656905.1 of Massilia aerilata. NCBI lineage: Bacteria > Pseudomonadati > Pseudomonadota > Betaproteobacteria > Burkholderiales > Oxalobacteraceae > Massilia > Massilia aerilata. The sequence goes on along the minus strand of NZ_JBHSMZ010000026.1, from coordinate 354,135 downwards.
ACGTGGTCGGCTTCCGCCGGCAGCTTGCGCGATTTCGCAAACGTGGTCGGGTTGATCGCCTCCACCACGCGCACGCCCTGCGGCACGGCGGCGCGCATGCCGGCGGTGATGCGGCGCGGGTCGATCAGCAGGCTGCTACCCGCAGGCAGCGCCTGCAGCGCATCGCGCGCCTGCTCGTAGGGGGCGACGCGCACGCCGTCCTGCTCCAGGCGTTCGCGCAGCGCGGCCGGGACCTTGCCGTCGGCGACGAAGACGGTCGCGCGCGCGGGCTCGACCAGCGCATGGGCCACGAACACGGGGTTATAACTGACGTCGGCGCCGCGCAGGTTAAACAAATACGCGATGTCGTCCAGGGTCGAGATGAAATGGCGCTCGGCGCCCAGCTTGGCCATCGCGTTGCGGGTGGCGTGCAGCTTATCCGCGCGCGTCATGGTCGCGTAGGGCGCTTCGTGTTCGTAGACCGCGTCCGCCGGCAGGCCGGGGCGCTCGCGCCAGATCTCGTCGAGCAGGTCGAGGTCGGTGCGCAGTTTGATATCGCGCGCTTTCAGGGCGTCTTCCAGCAGGCGCGCCACGGCCAGGCCCAGCACGCGGGCATCGACGGCGACGGTCTGGCCCGGCTGCATGGTCTCGGCCAGCCAGTCGATGTGCAGCAGGCTGGCGCCCGAGGGAATCTTCATCAGGCGGATCCCGGTGCCCGCCAGCTCCTGCTCGGCCTGGGTGTAGTAGCGGCCGTCGGTCCAGACGCCGGCAAAATCTTGGGTGGCGATGAAGGTGCCGACCGAGCCCGTAAAACCCGACAGCCATTCGCGGCCCTTCCAACGGCCGGGCAGGTACTCGGACAGGTGGGGATCGGCGGAAGGGACGATGAAGGCGTCGACCTGGTGGCGGGCCATCACGGCGCGCAGTTGGGAAAGGCGTTCGGCGCGCAGGCCGGTGGTGTCGGTGGTTGCTGGCATATCGGGGATACGAATGTGTTGGGAATTCTCCAAGCTATGTATCATACCCCCCTCTGTCCGTATATGGCGCAGAGCCTCCTTGCGTTGAACCAAGAGGAACGCTGGCCCAACGCAATCTGGCGGATAATCGGCGCTGCATTCTTTTTCTCACAATAAATCATGCAAGAACAAGACTTCCACTACACCCGCGCGCGCGACCTGCTGGCCCGCGCCGAGGAACTCGTCAGCGCCGACACGGTGCAAGCCGCGGTGCGCAACGTCGCCGAGGTGCTCAACAGCCGCTTCGACAGCGACAGCACCGGCGAATTCCCGCTGGTGCTGGGCGTGATGGGCGGCGCGGTGGTCTTCACCGGCCACCTGCTGCCCCAGCTGCGCTTCCCGCTCGAATTCGACTACATCCACGTCACGCGCTACGGCGACCAGGACCGCGGCGGCGAAGTCGTGTGGAAGGTGATCCCGCGCCAGAACGTGGCCGGCCGCACCATCATCGTGGTCGACGACATCCTCGACGAAGGCGAGACCCTGGCCCACGTGAAGCAGCGCCTGCTGGACATGGGCGCGGCCGAGGTGATCCTGGCCGTGTTCGCGGACAAGGACCTGGGCAAGCAGAAGCCGGTGCAGGCGGATATCGTGGGGCTGACCATCCCGAACCAGTTCGTGGTCGGCTTCGGGATGGATGCGCATGGTTACTGGCGTAACCTGCCGGGACTGTGGGTGATCAAGGACGAGGACAAGCAGGTGGAAGAATCGCCGCCTGCGGCTGAATAATCGTCATTCCGGGCATTGCCCGAAATGACTTCCCGCGCCCTACCCCGTCATTCCCGCGCAGGCGGGAACCCAAGTTGAGGATGAGTCGTCGCAAGCGTTCGCTCGGATCGGCGAACTTGGATCCCCGCCTGCGCGGGGATGACGGTTTTGAAGCTAACGGGAACGACGCTTATTTGATACCCAAACGCGCCCTGGCCGCCTGATACTGCTGCGCCAGGCGCTCGACCATCTCCGCCACCGTCGGCACATCATCCATCAAGCCGACGCCCTGCCCCGCGCCCCAGATATCGCGCCAGGCCTTGGCGCTGCCCGATCCAAAACTCATCTTGCTCTTGTCCGACACCGGCAGGTTGTCCGGATCCAGCCCGGCCGCCACGATCGATTTCTTCAGGTAGTTGCCGTGCACGCCGGTGAACAGATTCGTGTACACGATGTCGGAGGCCGCGGACTCCACAATCGCAGTGCGGTAGGCGTCGTTGACGTTGGATTCCTTCGTCGCCAGCCAGCGCGAGCCGATGTAGGCGAAGTCTGCGCCCATGGCCTGGGCGGCCAGGATCGCGTCGCCGGTGGCGATGGCGCCGGACAGGGCGATCGGGCCGTCGAAGAATTTGCGCACCTCGCCCACCAGCGCGAACGGCGACAGGGCGCCCGCATGGCCGCCGGCGCCGGCCGCGACCAGAATCAGGCCGTCGACGCCCGCTTCCAGCGCCTTTTCGGCGTGGCGGATCGAGACCACGTCGTGCAGCACGATGCCGCCGTAGGCGTGCACCGCATCCAGCATCTCCTGCGGCGGCGCGCGCAGCGAGGAGATGATGATCGGCACCTGGTGCTTGACGCAGACCTCGACGTCATGCGCCAGGCGGTCGTTCGACTGGTGCACGATCTGGTTGACGGCGATCGGGCCGACCTTCTTTTCCGGATGCGCCGCCTGGTAGTCGGCCAGCTCGCGCTGCAAGTCCGTCAGCCAGACGTCCAGCTGCTCGGCCGGGCGCGCGTTCAGCGCCGGGAAGGAGCCGACGATGCCGGCCTTGCACTGCGCGGCGACCAGCGTGGGGCTGCTGGCAATGAACATCGGCGATGCGATGACGGGTAAGGAAAGATCTTGCAGGACTGGGGGCAGCGCCATGGATGTTCTCGCAGAGGGTTGATCGGGACCAGCTTCTTGCGATTATAGGGCGAAAAAAGCACGATCGTGCTAGATCCTGCGCTCTAATTCAGGCGTCGACCAGCATGCCGCCCTGCACCGTCGCCGCGCCGGCCTTCTCCAGCGCCCGCACCGCCCACCGCGCCAGCTCGGCAGGCGGCCGCGGCAGGAAGCGCTGGCGCGCCAGCACCAGCAGCGGCACCGTCCCGAACAGGTTTTCCACCTCGTCCAGCGCCATCGCGCGGCGCTCGATCAGCAAGAATTTCAGCAGGACCTTGACGCTGTTCTCGGCGTTGCGCACCGGGTCGGCGGACAGGTAATCCAGCCGGGAATATGCCCGCTGCAGCGCCGCGTCGGCATCCGTAAAAGGCGCGCCGTGGCCCGGAATCACCAGCCGCGGCCGCAAGGACGCGATCAGGTCGAGCGTCGCCTTCACCTCGCCGAAGCCGGGCTCGCCGGCCAGCTCGGGAAAGATCACGCCGAAGCCGTTCTGCCACAAGGCGTCGCCGGCGATCAGGATGCCCTCCTCCGCGCACCAGAACAAGAGCGCGTGCGGATCGTGCCCCGGCGCGGCCAGCGCCTGCCATTCCAGGCCGCCCATCGCCAGCACCTGGCCCGGCGACACTGTCTCGTCGAACCCAAAGCGCGCGCATTGCTGGCCGGTGGCCCGGTAGCTCAGCGCCGCCTCGTCCCAGTCCCGCACCTTGTCCGCCTCGAACACGGGAATCGCGATGCGGCAGCCAAAGGCTTGTTGCAAAGCCGCGTTGCCGCCGCAGTGATCGGAGTGAAGATGGGTGTTGACGATGCGGTCCAGCGGCCGGTCGCCGAGCGCGTGCCGAACCAGCGCCAGCGTCTGCGGCGCATGCGTCACATAGCCGGTATCGACCAGGACCGTTTCATCGCGGCCGACGAACAGGATGTTGTTGGCGGACAGCCAGCCGCGTTCGAACACCTGCATCGAGGCCGGCAGCTGCATCATGTACTCATTCGAACAACTGCGCTTCACGCCGCCGGATCTCGGCCCACACGGCGCGTTTATAGTCGTCGTCGGCGCGGCCCCAGGCGACGATCTCCTCGATCGTGCGCATGCAGCCTTCGCACAGGCCGGTGGCAGGCACCATGCGGCAGATGTTGATGCAGGGGGATGGGATGGGGGTACGGTCTTCGGGGTTCATGCAGCAGCTTTCTCGATCTTGCCCGCCAGCTTGGCATTGAAGCGCGCCGGGTCGATCACGACCCGTTCGTGGATGCCTTCGCAGATGCGTTCGACGTCGTCCCAGGCCTCGACCTTGAAGCGCACGCGGCGGCCGTCGACTTCGACGACTTCGCCTTTGACGCGCAGGGTCATGCCGGGCGGCGTCGGCGCCAGATGCTGGAAATTGACCATGGTGCCGAGGCTTTGTTCATTCGGCCAGTCCATGTAGGGCATCATGCCGTGCACACAGGCAAGCTCCATCATCCCGACCATGTAGCCGGTAGCGAGCACATCCGGCATGTCGCGGCAGAATGCGGTATCGTGATAAAGCTGAGGCACCGTGGCGCGCTCGGGTACCGTGTACTGCCACTCGAAGCAGATGCCTGGCTGAAATGTTGGGCTCATGGTGGGCAGATTAACGTATCCGGACGAATCGCGCTTGACCCGGCAGCGCATGGGCGTAGAGTGCGACCCTTTGGCCCGCACAGTAAGCCTGGTGCAAGTTTGCTGACCAAGACTGGGCAACACTGGAAGCGCGGCCATGGCGCCGACAAAGGAGGGCTGATGTCCCTGAGTAAAAAAATGCTGGCGCAGATGCGCGCCGCCACCCGATCACTGATGCGCCGCGGCCCGTCCGTGGCGCGCACCATGATGCGCGAGTCGATCAAGACCGCCTCGAGCATGCACCCCGCGGCAACACAAGCAACGGCCTCCAAACAGATGAGCTTCGATCCCGTCTCCGACATGCTGGCCGACCTCAGCCGTATCGGCCAGTCCGTGAATCCCTTCAATGTGCCGCCGCTGTCGCTCGGCGCCGCCGCGATCGGCATGCCCGGCCATTTCATCGACGCTTCGTTCACCAACGACGCCGGCACCCGCGACTACAAGCTCTACGTGCCGAGCACCTATGCCGGCCAGGCCGCGCCGCTGCTGGTGATGCTGCACGGCTGCACCCAGAATCCGGACGACTTCGCGCTCGGCACCGGCATGAACGTGCTGGCCGAGGAGCATGTCTGCCTGGTGCTGTACCCTGCGCAGTCGCAGCAGGCCAACGCCCACCGTTGCTGGAACTGGTTCAATGCCATCGACCAGAAACGCGACCAGGGCGAGCCGTCGATCATCGCCGGCATGACGCGCGAGATCATGGCGCGCTACACGATCGATCCGGAACAGGTCTACGTGGCGGGCCTGTCGGCCGGCGGTGCGATGTCGGCCATCATGGGCACGCTGTATCCCGAGCTGTACGCGGCGGTGGGTGTGCACTCCGGCCTGCCCTTCGCGGCCGCGCACGACCTGCCGACCGCGATGGCGGCGATGAAAGGCGACTTCCGCCGCCCGAAAGGGAACAAGGTGCGCGAGCTGCCGATCATCGTCTTCCACGGCGACCAGGACACCACCGTGCATCCGGCGAATGGCGAAGAACTGATCCGGCGCCGGCGCCGCCATGCCGGCGAGCAGATCGCGGTCGAGCCGGGCCGGGTGCCGGACGGCCACGCCTTTACGCGCACGGTGCACCGCCAGCCGGACGGCAGCATCCACGCGGAACACTGGCTGGTGCATGGTTTCGGTCACGCCTGGTCGGGCGGCGATGCGCGCGGCACCTACACGGACGGCAAGGGCCCGAACGCGAGCCGCGAGATGATGCGCTTCTTCCGGACCCGCCGTTGAGCTCAGGGACTTGTTCCGGACGACGCCGGATGGTGAAGCGCGATATGCTGGCGCAGGCAGGCCGGACACCAGCAGCCGGGCGCGGGCGCATCCGTGCCGGCGGGCTTGGGCAAGGGAACAAGCGGCGGCAGGCTGGTGCACCAGCAGGGGGCATCGCTGCCATCGACCATGGCGCAGCCGAAGCTGGCGCCGCAACGCGTACAAGTGCTCATGGACCCACCTTAGCCGGACAGACCGGAAAATACAACAAGCTGCCTTTATAATGCGCACTGCGACGGGCCATTGCCTGTAAAATCTCGCAAATTCTTTTTGGACCCCCAATGAACGCTACGCTGAGCTCAATGACGGGCGACGACCAGAAGAACGACCTGACTGCGGTCTCGCCGCAGATCAAGGCGCAGATCCTGGCCGAAGCACTTCCCTATATCCGTAATTTCCACGGAAAAACCATCGTCATCAAATACGGCGGCAACGCGATGACCGACGAACGCCTGAAACACGGCTTCGCGCGCGACGTCATCCTGCTGAAGCTGGTCGGCATGAACCCGGTGGTGGTGCATGGCGGCGGTCCGCAGATCGACAATGCCCTGAAAAAGATCGGCAAGCAGGGCACTTTCGTGCAAGGCATGCGCATCACCGACGAAGAGACCATGGAAGTGGTCGAGTGGGTGCTGGGCGGCGAAGTCCAGCAGGACATCGTCATGCTGATCAACCACTACGGTGGCCAGGCGGTCGGCCTGACCGGCAAGGACGGCGGCCTGATCCGCGCACGCCGCATGGCGATGCCGGACAAGGAAAAGCCGGGCGAATTCCTCGACATCGGCTTTGTCGGCGAAATCGAAGCGATCAATCCGGCGGTGGTGAAAGCCCTGCAGGACGACGCCTTCATCCCGATCATCTCGCCGATCGGCTTCGGCCAGGATGGCCAGGCCTACAACATCAACGCCGACGTCGTCGCCGGCAAGATCGCGGAAATCCTGAAAGCCGAAAAGCTGATCATGATGACCAACATCGCCGGCGTGCAGGACAAGCAGGGCAAGCTGGTGACCGACCTGTCGGCGCGCGAGATCGACGAGATGTTCGCGGACGGTACGATTTCCGGCGGCATGCTGCCGAAAATCTCGTCGGCACTGGATGCCGCCAAGTCCGGCGTCAATACCGTGCACATCATCGACGGGCGCATTGAACACAGTTTGTTGCTGGAAGTCTTGACCGAACAGGCCTTTGGCACTATGATCCGGTCTCACTGAAATTTTGCAGCGCTTCAAGGTGCTGCGAAATGAATGTCTGATGCCCTTGTAGCTCAGTGGTAGAGCACTCCCTTGGTAAGGGAGAGGCCACGTGTTCAATCCACGTCAAGGGCACCATCTGGAGCGGTAGTTCAGTTGGTTAGAATACCGGCCTGTCACGCCGGGGGTCGCGGGTTCGAGCCCCGTCCGCTCCGCCAGATTTAAATAAAAAAGGTCCGACTCGTTCGGGCCTTTTTTATTTTCAGGTACAGGAGGATCTCCCCTGCGGGAGATCCGGTTTCGGGCTCGAAGGGAATCGCTTGCAAGCGATTCCGCGGCCCGCAGGATGTGGGCGAGCCCCGTCCGCTCCGCCAGATTTAAATAAAAAAGGTCCGACTCGTTCGGGCCTTTTTTATTTTCCCGCTCAGTAAATCCTTTCGACCTGCACGCCCTTCTCCTGCAGCAGCTTCGGTACGCTTTCGGAGCCAAGCAAATGCAGCACGCCCACCGCGGCAAAGGTCTTCGGTTCCCGCCGCAGCAAGTCCAATAAACTGTTGGCCAGGCCCGCGTTGCGTTCCTTCAGCAGGACCCTGTTCACGAAGCTGCCGGACACGCTGGCGTCGAGCTCGCAGCGCGCGGCGATCGCGTCGAGGGCCTCGCGGTCGGCGCTGCGCCAGGCCTGCACCATGTTGCGCGCTTCCCTGCGCTGGGCGCCGGAGACGATGGCGGCCATCATCTCGTCGAGGAAGCGCCAGCGGTCCGGCTCCGCCAGGCGGTCGAGCAGGGACAGCTGGCGGTCCAGCGATTCGAGCTCCAGCACGCGGGCGCCCTGCGCACGCGCCTGGCGCACCAGCCAGGCTTCGCTCGACAGATCGGTGCGGTAACCCTGTTTGGTGTACTCGGCCAGGGTCAGCAGGGTCGCCAGCAGCACCGGCTTGAATGTCATGACGCGGGAGGCGTCGAGGCGGCCCTGTTCGATCAGCTTGTCCAGCAGGGCGCGCTGCTGCGCCTCCATGGCGTCGTAGCCGGCCGCGCCGGGGTCCAGCATGCCGTGCTCGCGCACCGCGCGCAGCAGTTCGCGCTGCGGCTGCGCCGGGTCGAGCTCGAGCGCCAGCGTGGACGCCTGGCCGAGCGCCTCGGCGATGCGCGGCTCGAGCGGATAGAACTCGGGCAGGCCGACGTGCAGGGTGCCGAACAAATGCATTTCGTGGCCGTCCAGGCTGACCTTGAACAGGGCGCCGCGTTCAGTGGCGGCAGCCGCGGAGGCGGTGGACGCGAGCAGCCAGAGCAGGCTGAACAGGAAGGCAAAGAGCGGGCGGCGCATATGGCCTCCAGTCGGAATGAATGAAAAATTGTTATTTCATTATCAAACTGTCCGACAGAGACCCTCTGCGCATACGCAGATACCGGTGTCGATATAATGCAAGGCTGCCTCTCTTAGCAAAGCTTGCCGTGCCTACACCGTCCCCCATCGTCTGGCTGTTCGACCTCGACAACACCCTGCACGACGCGTCCCACGCGATCTTTCCTGCGATCAGCGCCAACATGAACACGTATATCGCGCGCGTGCTCGGCGACGGCGTCACGCCGGCCAGCGCGGAAGCGGTGAACGCGGCCCGGCTCGGCTACTGGAAGCGCTACGGCGCGACCCTGCTCGGCATGATCCGCCACCACCAGGTCGATGCCGCCGATTTCCTGCGCGAGACGCACGACCTGCAGGCCCTGCATGACATGGTGCGCTGGGAGCGCGGCCTGTCGCGCCTGCTGAAGCGCCTGCCCGGCCGCAAGATCCTGCTGACGAACGCGCCGACCGCGTATTCGAAGCAGGTGCTGCGCCACATCGGCCTGCAGCGCCATTTCGCGCATCACATCGCGATCGAGGACATGCACGTGCACCGCCAGCTGCGGCCGAAACCGTCGACGCTGATGCTGCGGCGCCTGTTGAAAAAACACCGGCTGGCGGCGCGGCGCTGCGTGCTGGTCGAGGACACCCTGGTCAACCTGAAGCAGGCCAAGCGCCTCGGCGTGCGCACGGCCTGGGTCACGCAATACCTGCGCTTCAGCGATCCGATCGGTAAAGCGCCCTTGCCGAAGATGCTAAAACGACCCGCCTACGTCGATGTCAAAGTAAAATCCGTGCTTCAGCTGCCGTCGCACCTGCGCCGGCTGCGCTCAGCGACCTGAACTCGAACCGAATCTCGACCTGAACACGGAGCACCGCGACAACATGGCAAGCACCAAGCCGGGCCAACGTAAACTGCAGATCCTGCAAGCCCTGGCGGCGATGCTGGAACAGCCGAAGGGCGAAAAGATCACCACGGCCGCGCTGGCCGCGAAGCTGTCGGTATCGGAAGCGGCGCTGTACCGTCACTTCGCCAGCAAGGCCCAGATGTTCGAAGGCCTGATCGAGTTCATCGAATCGAGCGTGTTCGGCCTCTGCAACCAGATTGTCGAGCGCGAAGACGACGGCGTGGCCCAGGCTCACGCGATGCTGCAGATGCTGCTGTCCTTCGCCGCCAACAATCCGGGCATGACCCGGGTGCTGATCGGCGACGCCCTGGTGGGCGAGGACGAGCGCCTGCAGCTGCGCATGAACCAGTTCTACGACAAGGTCGAACTGGCCTTCAAAGGCGCGCTGCGGGTGGCCGTCACCCAGGGCCACGGGCGCGAGGAAGACGTGGCCGCGCGCGCCAGCCTGCTGGTGTCCTATGTGACCGGACGCTGGCACCGCTTCGCCAAGAGCGGCTTCCGCCAGCATCCGGCGGAGAACAGCGGCCTGCAGCTGTCGCTGCTGCTCGCTGCCCGAGCGCCTGCGCTGCAATGAACGACATCTTCGCCCTGCTCGACGACGCCAGCCCGGACGCCAGTCCGCCGGCGCGCTCGCGCCTGTACCGCGATTACGCCGGCATGCTGGCCTGCCATGCGGCCGAGGAATGGCCGCTGCTGCTGGCGCGCCTGCAGGAAGCGCTGGCGGCCGGCCTGTACGCGGTGCCGGTGCTGCGCTACGAACTGGGCGAGCAGCTGCTGAAGATTGTGCCGCCGGCGCAGGCCCAGGCTCAGTTGCACGAAGCCCCGCTGGCCCAGGTGCTGCTGTTCCGCGGCTACGACTCGCTCTCGAACGAGGAAGTGCAGGCCTGGCTGGCGGAGCGCGCCGGCACGACCGGCCCGGCCGGCATCGCCGATGTGCGCAGCAACGTCGACGAAACCACCTTCACGCGCGCCATCGGGCGCATCCGCGACTACATCGCCGCCGGCGACACCTACCAGGTCAACTACACCTACCGGATCCGCTTCGACGCCTTCGGCTCGATCCACGCGCTGTACGCGCGCCTGCGCGAGCGCCAGCCAGTGCCGTATGGCGCGCTGATCGGCCTGCCGGACGGCTGCGCGGTGCTGTCGCTGTCGCCGGAGCTGTTCGTGCGCCACGACGCCGGGCGCCTGCTGGCGCGGCCGATGAAGGGCACCGCGCCGGCCAGCGGTGACAGGGCCGTCGACGCGGTGCGCTCCAGCGCGCTGGCCGCCGACCCCAAGAACCGCGCCGAAAACCTCATGATCGTCGACCTGCTGCGCAACGACCTGGGACGGATCGCGCGCACCGGCAGCGTCGGCGTGCCGGCCCTGTTCGAGGTGCGCCGCTACAGCAGCGTGCTGCAGATGACCTCCACGGTGCAGGCCCAGCTGGCCGACGGTATCTCCTTGAACGACATCTTCGAGGCCCTGTACCCCTGCGGCTCGATCACCGGCGCGCCCAAGCGCCGCACCATGGAGATCATCCGCGAGCTGGAACCGGCCCCGCGCGGCATCTACACGGGCGCGCTGGGCTGGATCGATCCGCCGGCTTTTGGCGCCCCTGACGGCGCGCGCTTCGGCGACTTCTGTCTATCCGTGCCGATCCGCACCCTGGTGCTGCATCCGGAGCACAATGGCGTGCGCCACGGCGAGCTCGGGGTCGGTGCCGGCATCGTCTACGACAGCGATCCGGGCGCCGAATATGCCGAGTGCCGGCTGAAGGCGGGTTTTCTCACCGGGCTGCCGAATACCTTCGAAATCTTCGAGACCATTTACGCCACCCGCGAAGACGGCTGCCGCCACCTGGCACGCCACCTGGCGCGCCTGCGGGCGTCCGCCGCCTACTTCGGCTATCCCTTCACCGAGGAACTGGCGCAGGCCGGCGCCATCGCCGCCTGCGCGGTGCTGCCGGCGAACACGCCGCACCGCCTGCGCCTGGCCCTGCAGCCGGACGGAGAAGTCGTCGTGCACACCTCGGTGCTGGCGCCGCTGGCAGGCCCGGTGGAAGTGCTGCTGTCCGACGAGCCGGTCGATTCCACTTCCTTGTTCGCGCGCCATAAAACGAATATCCGCAGCCGCTACGACGCCGCCTGGAAGCTTGCTGAAAGCGTGGGCGCCTTCGACACCCTGTTCTTCAACGAGCGCGGCGAACTGGCCGAGGGTGGCCGCAGCAGCGTGTTCGTGCGCGTCGGCGAGCGCTGGTACACGCCGCCGCTGTCCTCGGGGGTGCTGCCCGGCGTGATGCGCGGCTTGCTGCTGGAAGACCCGGCCTGGAATGCGATCGAATGCCCGATCTCGCGCGAAACCCTGGAGCGCGCCCAGGAGATCGTGGTGTGCAATGCGCTGCGCGGGCCGCTGCGGGCGACGATCCGGCGCTGAGCTGCTTCTTGATACTTCGAGCGTCAGCGGAGCATCGCGGCGGCGCCCTGCCCTAGCATGGCGGGCATGAACCTGATCGACTACCTTCAAAACCACTTCCTGACGCGCGCGCAGCTGCTGGCGCAAACCTGCATGACCGGCGCCCGCCTCGACGCGCTGCAAGCTGCCGGCATGATGCCGCGGCCCTCTTACCGGCTGCGCCTGGACCTGGCCTGCGATTCCTTCTTCGGCCCGCATGCGGAAAGCCACGCCATCGACTGGTATGCGCAAGGGTATGTGGCCTGGGCCGGGCTGCTGGAAGCGCTGAACGGGCCGGAGCAGGCCTACGCCGTGTTCGCGCAGCGCTACCGGCAGTCTCTGAGTAATATAGCTGTGGATAAGCAGCTCGGGTATCCACAGGCGCTGGCGGGCGATGCCCACATCGGCGCCGAATGGCGGCACTTCCTGGACAGGACTTATGGGCTGTGCACGCGTTCCGGACTGCTGCTCGACCGCGCCAGTGCGCCGTTTGCGCCGCATGAAGTGGCGCGCAGCTCGCGCCGGCGCTACGTGGACGAGGTGAGACAAGCCTACGGGCTGTGAGCGCATGAAAAAAGCCGGCGCAAGGCCGGCATAAACCGGCCACAACCGGCTCGCTTGGAGAAAGCGGTAACTTGTAGAGGCGGCTCAGAAGCGGTAGCCGACGCCCAGGCCCAGCAGGACCGGGTCGACCTTCACGCGGCTGGCGCGCACGCCGTCGATTTCGACATCGCTGCGAATCTGCACCTTCTTGACATCGAGATTGACCGACCAGCGGCTGTCGATCCTGAAGTCGACGCCTGCCTGCAGCGCCAGGCCAAGGCTGTCATGTTCGAGGCGCGCCCCGCCGTTCAGCAAGGCCACCTTAGAGAGCAGAGTGTAGTTGAGGCCGGCGCCGACATAAGGATCGATGGTGGTCCCGGGCAGGAAGTGGTACTGCGCGGTGAGGGTCGGCGGCAGGTGCTTGAAAGTGCCTATGCTGGCGCCGTCGAGGGTGACGGTGTGCTTCTGCGGATAGGTCAGCACCAGTTCCGCCGCCCAGTGCGGCGTAAAGAAGTAAGCGATGTCGACTTCGGGAATCCACTTGTCGCTGACGTGCAGGCGGTCACTGGCGCCAGCGCCGCCGACCGGATCGGACTTGTCGGCTGGATCGATGTGCACCGCGCGCGCCCGGACCAGCCAGGGCGACTCCTGCGCCATCGCGGCCGTCGCGGTAAAACCCAGGACGGCAATCATCATGCTCAGGATTGAGTTTTTCATGGTGAGACCTTTCTTCGTTTTGTTGTATGGCGAAGAAAAGTGTATTTGACGCACCGCAACAGAGTCGTTGATGTAAGTCAAATAACCATGTGCAAAGCCGGGTTATTGCGCCCGGCCTCGATGAAAAGCGTATCAGCCGCCCAGCGCCTGCTCGATCTTGACCACCAGCGCTGGATCCTGCGGCGTGACCTTGCTCGGGAAGTAGTCGAGTACCTTGCCGTTACGGTCGATCAGGTACTTATTGAAATTCCACTTCGGCTGGTTGCCGGTGGCCTTGATCAGGTCGACGTACAGGGGATTGGCGGCGGCGCCAGTCACCGGGGTGGTGGCGAACATCGGGAATTTCACGCCATAGGTGTTGTAGCAGAGGTCGGCGATCTTCTTGGCGTCCTCGGACTCCTGCTTGAAATCGTTCGACGGGAAGCCCAGCACCACCAGGCCGCGCGCGGCGTACTTGGCGTACAGCGCCTCCAGGCCTTCGTATTGCGGGGTATAGCCGCAGTAGCTGGCCGTGTTCACCACCAGCACCACCTTGCCGCTGTACTGGCACAGGTCCTGCGGCGCCTCGTCCTGCAGGCGTTTGAAGGTGTGCTTCAGTACGGCCGGGCAGGACGCCGCCGCTGCAGCCGGCGCCGGCGCGGCGGACGCGCTCTGGGCCTGGGCGGGCGTGGTGGCGGCGAACGCGGCGCCGAGGGAAAGCAGCAGAGCGGTAGTCTTGAGCATGGCGGCGGAGATGAAGGTTAAAGAAATGCCATTCTATTCCACCTTGACCTTGTCGAGGTCGGCCTTCGGCGCCGGCCACGACAGCTTCATGCCCTGCATGGTCTCCAGCAGCAGGTGGGCGACGATCAGGTTGCGGTGGGTCTTGGAATCGGCCGGCACGATGTACCAGGGCGCGTGGTCGGTGTTGGTGGCGTCGATCGCCGCCTCGTAGGCGCGCTGGTAGGTATCCCATTGCGCGCGCGCGGCCAGGTCGGCGGGGTCGAACTTCCAGTGCTTCTCCGGGTCGTCCAGGCGTTCCTGCAGGCGCTTCTTCTGCTCGTCCTTCGAGATGTGCAGGAACACTTTGATGACCGTGGTGCCGGTCTCGGCCAGCATGCGCTCGAAGTCGCGGATCTGGGCCAGGCGGCGCTTGGTCTCCTTGCCGTCGATATCGCCCAGCACGCGCGGCACCAGCACGTCCTCGTAGTGGCTGCGGTTGAATACGGCGATCATGCCCGCGCCCGGCACGTGCGCGTGGATGCGCCACAGGAAGTCGTGGGCCCGTTCGCGCTCGGTCGGGGCCGTGAAGCCGGTGGCCTGCAGGCCCATCGGGCTGATCTGCGAATCGGAGAACAGCGCGCGGGTGGTGCCGTCCTTGCCGGCGGTGTCCATGCCCTGCAGGATCAGCAGCAGCTTCTGCTTGTGGCCGGCGAACAGCATCTCCTGGAGGTGGGCGACCTGCGCGATCAACTCGGCAGTGAGCGCTCGCTCGCGCTGCTTGGCGCCGCCGTTCTTGTCGCCGTTCTTCTCGCGCAAGGGCGTCAGGCCGGCGTCCTCGTCGCGCAGCGCGAGCTTCTTGGGCGCGCGGAAGCGCTCGCGGGCGTTCATGCCTGCACGCCGAGCTTGCGGTGCTCGACCAGCATGCAGTGGTTCATGACGACGTCCAGGCCGGCCGCGCGCGCCAGGTCGGCCGCCACCTGGTTCTCGATCCCGAGCTGCATCCACAAGGCGCCGGCGCGCACGTGGATGGCGTCCTTGGCCACCGGCGGCACGTCTTCGGATTTGCGGAACACGTCGACCACGTCGATGCGGCGGCCATCCTTCGCCAGTGCGTCGGCGGCTTCCTGCAGGGTCGCGTAGACGCTGCGTCCGAGGATTTCCTGGCCGGCGTAGGCGGGGTTGACGGGCAGGATCTCGTAGCCTTGGGATTGCAGATAGTCGGCCACCTCGTAGCTGGCGCGCTCGGGCTTGTTCGACATGCCGACCACGGCCACGGTCTTGGCGGACTTCAGGATTTGTTCGATGGTTCGCATGCTGGGCTCGCTATGTTATGGTCACGTCTAGCTTATCAGCTTTGTAACGCGCCACGGCGCATGAAACCTCTTCCATGACGATCCGCCCTGCTCTCGCTCTCTCCCTGCTGCTGTTCGCTGCCGTTCCCGCTTGGGCCCAGTCCCTCGCCGAGGTCGAACGAAGCATCGTCCCCGTGTCCGCCTGGGGCGGGACCCCGGCCGATCCGGCCCAGGCGCACCGCCAGACGATCACCCACATCACCCTGCACCACCAGGGCGAGCCCTATAAACCGGGCACCGACCCGCAGCAGTACCTGCGCAACCTGCAAAAGTGGTCGCGCGGGACCAAGCACTGGCTGGACATCCCCTACCACTACATCATCGACCTCGACGGCAAGATCTTCGAAGGCCGCAAGATCGACTACGCCGGCGATACCAACACGGAATACGACCCGACCGGGCACGCGTTGATCGAGGTGGTCGGGAATTTCGAGGAAGTCGAGCCGAACCAGCAGCAGCTGGATGCCGTCGTACGGCTCATGGCGCTGCTGGCGAAGAAATACGATGTGGGCCTGGATCACATCGCCAGCCACCGCGATTTTTCGAAGCAGACCGTCTGCCCCGGCGCCAACCTGTACCGCTACGTACAGGATGGCTATTTCAGGCACAAGGTGGCGCTGCGGTTGGCGCAGGAGCAGTCCGCAGCGGCCACGCCCACGATCAAGGCAGCTTCGGCCCCTTGATCTCGCGCCCGTTCTGGCGCAGGGTCAGCGCGCCGCCGGCGCCTTCCTCGAACACCAGTTCGACCTCGGGCTGCTTCGCGAAGAAGGCGGTATCGCTCATGGCGAACACTTCCAGCTTGGGCTGGTTGGGGGGCTGGGCAAAATAACGGTCGCCGTCGCGGCTCAACTCGACGATCAGCGGCGCCGGATGCGGGGCCCGTAGGGTGGGCACGCTGTGCCCACGAATGTACTGAGACAGGATCTTAGTGGGTCAGGTAATACAGGGTCTTGCCGAGGGTTTCGCCAAAATATTCGGCTTGCATCCAGAGCAGCAAGACGGCCATGCAGGCCACGACGATACGGCCTTCACGCGGGAGCCGCTGGTAATAGCGGCCAAGGTAACGAACGGTGCGGGCGAACTGGTAGTCCATGGGCGGCTCCTTTTCGGATGACATCGACAAAAAACCAGTTTCCACACGGAAGCTCACCGAGTCAATCCCGCCGCGCAAGCAGGCGGAACGCCATGCCAATAAAAAAGGCAGCCCGCAAACTGCCTTCTTTTTAATCACTTCCCCTTCAAGCGGCGGTCTGGCCGCGGTGCGGCAAACGCCAGTCCTTGCGCACGAAATGGCAGGTATAGCCGTTCGGATGCCTGACCAGGTAATCCTGGTGTTCCGGTTCCGCTTCCCAGAACGGGCCGGCCGCTTTCACTTCGGTCACGACCTTGCCGGGCCAGAGGCCGGAGGCGTCGACGTCCTGGATCGTGTCCAGCGCGACCGCCTTTTGTTCGTCGCTGGTATAAAAGATCGCCGAGCGGTAGCTGGCGCCGATATCGTTGCCCTGGCGGTTGGCGGTGCTGGGGTCGTGGATCTGGAAGAAGAACTCGAGCAGGCGCCGGTAGCTCATCTGGTCCGGATCGAACACGATCTCGATCGCCTCGGCGTGGGTGCCGTGGTTGCGGTAGGTGGCGTTCGGCACGTCGCCGCCGGAATAGCCGACCCGGGTCGACAGCACGCCCGGCATCTTGCGGATCAGGTCCTGCATGCCCCAGAAGCAGCCGCCTGCGAGGATTGCGGTTTCTTGTTTCATCGTCGATCCCTTTCAAGCCATGGTTGTGATCCACGCTAGATAAGGGCGAGCGGCCGTATTTCCAGAACGGCCGGGCAATAAAAAAGGCAGCCCGCAGGCTGCCTTCTTTTTCATCACTTGAAACCGCTATATAAAATCAGCGGCCCTTGTGACGCAGCTTGGCGATGGCCGCCAGCTGGGCGATCGCGGCCGCCAGTTCGGCTTGCGCCTTGGCGTAGTCGATCTGGGATTCCTTGTTCAGCATCAGCTCTTCCGCCTTGCGCTTGGCTTCCTGGGCTTTCGCCTCGTCCAGGTCGGCGCCGCGGATCGCGGTGTCGGCCAGGACGGTCACGCCTTTCGGCTGGACTTCCAGGATGCCGCCGGCCACGAAGACGAATTCGTCTTCGGTCTGGCCCGGCACTTTGATGCGCACGGCGCCCGGACGGATGCGCGTGATCAAGGGGGTGTGCATCGGGTAGATACCCAGCTCACCCGATTCACCCGGCAACGCGACGAACTCGGCTTCGCCCGAAAAGATCTGCTCTTCGGCCGAGACGACGTCTACGTGAATAGTGTTTGCCATGTGTGTCCCTTAAAGGAGCCGCTTAAGCAGCCAGCTTCTTGGCCTTCTCGATCGCTTCTTCGATGGTGCCGACCATGTAGAACGCCTGCTCCGGCAGGTGGTCCAGTTCGCCCGATGCGATCATCTTGAAGCCCTTGATCGTGTCTTTCAGCGAAACGTACTTGCCCGGTGCGCCGGTGAAGACTTCAGCGACGTGGAACGGCTGCGACAGGAAACGCTGCATCTTGCGAGCGCGTGCGACGACCAGCTTGTCTTCCGGCGCCAGTTCGTCCATGCCCAGAATCGCGATGATGTCACGCAGTTCCTTGTAGCGCTGCAGGGTGCCCTGCACGGCGCGCGCGGTGGCGTAGTGCTCTTCACCGACGACCAGCGGGTCCAGCTGGCGCGAGGTCGAGTCCAGCGGATCGACTGCCGGGTAGATACCCAGCGACGCGATGTCACGCGACAGAACGACGGTCGAATCCAGGTGGGCGAAGGTGGTTGCCGGCGACGGGTCGGTCAAGTCATCCGCAGGGACGTACACGGCCTGGATCGAGGTGATCGAACCGGTCTTGGTCGAGGTGATGCGCTCCTGCAGGCGGCCCATCTCTTCGGCCAGAGTCGGCTGGTAACCCACGGCCGACGGCATACGGCCCAGCAGTGCCGAGACTTCGGTACCGGCCAGGGTGTAGCGGTAGATGTTGTCGACGAAGAACAGAACGTCCTTGCCTTCATCGCGGAAGGCTTCGGCCATGGTCAGGCCGGTCAGTGCGACGCGCAGACGGTTGCCCGGCGGTTCGTTCATCTGGCCGTAGACCATCGCGACCTTCGAGTTGCCCAGGTTGTCGAGGTCGACGACCTTGGCATCGGCCATTTCGTGGTAGAAGTCGTTACCTTCACGGGTACGCTCACCCACGCCGGCGAACACGGACAGACCCGAGTGCGCCTTGGCGATGTTGTTGATCAGTTCCATCATGTTGACGGTCTTGCCGACGCCGGCGCCGCCGAACAGGCCGACTTTACCGCCCTTGGCGAACGGGCAGACCAGGTCGATGACCTTGATGCCGGTTTCCAGCAGATCCTGCGACGGCGACAGCTCGTCGTAGGCCGGTGCGGTGCGGTGGATCGAAGCGGTGCGCTCGGCGGCGACCGGGCCACGCTCGTCGATCGGGTTGCCCAGCACGTCCATGATACGGCCCAGGGTGGCGTTACCAACCGGTACCATGATCGGGTTGCCGGTGTTCTGGATAATCATGCCGCGACGCAGGCCTTCCGAGCTGCCCAGTGCAATGGTACGGACGATGCCGTCACCCAGCTGCTGCTGGACTTCCAGGGTCAGTTCCGAGCCTTCCATTTTCAGTGCGTCGTACACCTTCGGCATTGCGTTACGCGGGAATTCCACGTCAACCACGGCGCCGATACACTGAACGATTTTGCCATCAGCCATGTTCGTTCCTTCAGATATAGTTTTAATGTCGTTTCGTAAGATCGCTTGTTCGGCTTAGCTGCCGCATTTAAGCGCTAATTGCAGCTGCGCCGGAGACGATCTCCGAGAGTTCTTTCGTAATCGCTGCCTGGCGGGTCTTGTTGTAGACCAGCTTCAGCTCGCCGATGACG
Source organism: Massilia aerilata (assembly GCF_042656905.1). Taxonomy (NCBI): domain Bacteria; kingdom Pseudomonadati; phylum Pseudomonadota; class Betaproteobacteria; order Burkholderiales; family Oxalobacteraceae; genus Massilia; species Massilia aerilata. The sequence goes on along the minus strand of NZ_JBHSMZ010000026.1, from coordinate 335,266 downwards.
TTGCCCGCGTTGTCGGTTGCGGCTTTCATTGCCACCATGCGCGCCGACTGCTCGGACGCCAGGTTCTCGGCCACCGACTGGTAGATCAGCGCTTCGACGTAGCGCATCAGCAGCTCGTCGATGACGACTTGCGCGTCCGGCTCGTAGATGTAGTCCCACGAGTGGGCGCCTGCTTCCGCCTTCAGGTGCCCGGCCGGCAGCGGGAGCAGTTGCTCGACCACCGGTTCCTGGCGCATGGTGTTGATGAACTTGGTGTAGCACAGGTACACCGCGTCCAGCTGACCATCCTGGTAAGCGTCGAGCATGACCTTGATCGGGCCGATCAGCTTGTCCAGGTGCGGGGTGTCGCCGATTTGCGTGACACTCGAAACGACCTTCACGCCGATGCGGTTCAGGAAGCCCAGACCTTTGTTGCCGATTGCAACGACTTCAATGCGATTGCCCGCGGCTTCCAGCTCGCGGGTCTTCTGCGTCACCTGGCGCAGCACGTTGGTGTTCATGCCGCCGCACAGACCCTTGTCGGTCGTGACGACGATGAAGCCGACGGCTTTCGCCTTCGTGTCCTTGGCATTCGCCATGAACGCGTGGGTGTATTCCGGGTTCGCAGTGGCGAGGTTGGCCGTGATGTTGCGGACCTTCTCGCTGTAGGGACGGGCGGCGCGCATCCGGTCCTGCGCCTTGCGCATCTTGGACGCGGCGACCATTTCCATCGCCTTGGTGATCTTCTTCGTATTTTCTACGCTCTTGATCTTGCCACGTATCTCTTTGCCTGCTGCCATGAGCCCTTACTCCTTATAGGGACCGGGTTGCCCCGGCCCCGCATTCCATCAGAAAGCCGCGCTTAGAACGACTTCTTGAAGTCGGCGATGGCGGCGGCCAGCGCTGCTTCGCCGTCCTTGTCCAGGGCTTTGCTGTCGTCGATCTTCGACAGCAGCGCGCCGTGGCTGGACTTCAGGAAGTTGTGCAGACCGGCTTCGAAATCCAGCACGCGCTTGACTTCGATATCGTCGAAATAGCCCTTGTTGACGGCGAACAGCGAGGCAGCCATCAGCGAGATCGGCAGCGGCGAGTACTGCTTCTGCTTCAGCAGTTCGGTCACGCGCGCACCGCGGTCCAGCTGCTTGCGGGTCGACTCGTCCAGGTCCGATGCGAACTGCGCGAACGCAGCCAGCTCACGGTACTGCGCCAGGTCGGTACGGATACCGCCGGACAGGCCCTTGATGACCTTGGTCTGGGCGGCGCCACCGACGCGCGACACCGAGATACCGGCGTTGATCGCAGGACGGATACCGGCGTTGAACAGCGAGGTCTCCAGGAAGATCTGGCCGTCGGTAATCGAGATCACGTTGGTCGGCACGAAGGCCGAGACGTCGCCAGCCTGGGTTTCGATGATCGGCAGTGCGGTCAGCGAACCGGTCTTGCCGGTCACGGCGCCGTTGGTGAAGGCGGACACGTAGTCGGCGTTCACGCGAGCAGCACGCTCCAGCAGGCGGCTGTGCAGGTAGAACACGTCGCCCGGGTAAGCTTCGCGGCCCGGCGGACGGCGCAGCAGCAGCGAGATCTGGCGGTAAGCGACAGCCTGCTTCGACAGGTCGTCGTACACGATCAGCGCGTCTTCGCCGCGGTCGCGGAAGTATTCGCCCATCGCGCAGCCCGAGTAGGCCGAGATGTACTGCATGGCAGCCGATTCCGAAGCGGAAGCGGCGACGACGATGGTGTACTCCATCGCGCCATGCTCTTCCAGCGAGCGCACGATGTTCTTGATGGTCGAGGCCTTCTGGCCGATCGCCACGTACACGCAGGTCATGTTCTGACCCTTCTGGTTGATGATCGCATCGACTGCCACGGCCGACTTGCCGGTCTGGCGGTCGCCGATGATCAGCTCGCGCTGGCCACGGCCGATCGGCACCATCGCGTCGATCGACTTGATACCGGTCTGCATCGGCTGCGAGACGGATTCACGTGCGATCACGCCCGGGGCGATCTTTTCGATCGGGGCGGTCAGCGAGGCGGTGATCGGACCCTTGCCGTCGATCGGCTGGCCCAGGGCGTTGACGACGCGGCCCTTGAGTTCCGGACCAACCGGGACTTCCAGGATGCGGCCGGTGGTCTTGACGGTGTCGCCTTCCGAGATGTGCTCGTAAGCACCCAGGATCACGGCGCCGACCGAGTCACGCTCGAGGTTCATCGCCAGACCGAAGGTGTTACCCGGGAATTCCAGCATCTCGCCCTGCATCACGTCCGACAGACCATGGATGCGGCAGATACCGTCGGCGACGGAGATCACCGTGCCTTGGTTACGAACATCAGCCGAACCTTCGAGGCCCTGGATGCGGCTCTTGATCAGTTCGCTGATTTCAGACGAATTAAGTTGCATGAGTGCTAACTCCTAATAGTTTCTTGATGCGTAGGGCAAGGGCTTGGACGCGGTAGACGGTGCAAAGACCCTCAGGCCACCAGCGCGTTGTGCATTTGCTGCAGCTTCGCGCGGACCGAGGTATCCAGCACTTCGTCACCGACGACCACGCGCACACCACCAATCAGCGACGGATCGACTTCGACCGTGGGGTTGAGCTTGCGGCCAAATTTCTTTTCCAGCGCGGCGGCCAGCGCATTCACCTGGTCAGCCGACATCTCGAAGGCACTGTAGACGGTCGCGTCGGCGGCGCCGGCGGATGCGTTCTTCAGCTGGGTGAACTGCGCCGCGATTTCCGGCAGCAGGTTGATGCGGCCATTCTCGGACAGCATCGCGATGAAGTTTTTCGCTTCAGGGCTCAGGGGCGACTTGACCAGCGACGCAATCGTCTCGGCCAGCTGGGCCGGCGTGACGTTCGGATTGCCGGCAAAAGCCTGCATGTCCGGATTGGCGCCGATTTGCGCCAGTTCCGAGACGATGCCGGACCAGGCCGCCATGTCGCCGTTCTGGGCGACACGGAACAGCGCTTCGGCGTAAGGGCGGGCGACGGTTGCGAACTCAGCCATGATCAGAGCTCGGTCGACAGGCGGTTCAGCAGGTCGGCGTGGGCCGCTGCGTTCACTTCGCGCTTGAGGATCTGCTCGGCGCCGGCAACAGCCAGGGCAGCCACTTGGCCGCGCAGTTCTTCGCGCGCACGGGTCACCTGCTGCTCGGCGTCGGCGCGGGCGCCTTCGACGATGCGCGCAGCTTCCACGGCGGCGGTCTGCTTGGCTTCTTCGATGATCGCTGCAGCACGCTTTTCAGCGTCGGCGATGCGCTTGGCGCTTTCTTCGCGGGTCGTCGCCAGTTCGGCGGCGATGCGTTTTTCGGCAGCGGCCATTTCAGCCTTGCCACGGTCAGCCGCGGCCAGGCCGTTCGCGATCCTCTGGGCACGCTCGTCGAGCGCTTTCATCACCGGCGGCCACACGAATTTCATCGTGACGCCAACGAAGATGAAGAAGACCACGAACTGAACAAACAAGGTTGCGTTCAGATTCACGGTAAATTCCTTCTCACAAAAACGGATGCCGAACCGGGATAGGTTCGGCTCTTCAGATCACTTGTCGTGAAAAGCGTGATTAGCTGGTGAACGGCTTGGCGAACACGAACAGCATGGCGATACCGACACCGATCAGGAATGCCGCGTCGATCAGGCCAGCCAGCAGGAACATCTTGGTCTGCAGGGTGTTCATCAGCTCAGGCTGACGTGCCGAAGCTTCCAGGTATTTACCGCCCATGATCGCGATACCGATACATGCGCCAATAGCGCCCAGGCCGATGATCAGACCGCAAGCCAGTGCAACGAAAGAAACGTCAGTCATGAGATTTACTCCAAAAGATTAAAAATTAAAAAACCAGAAAAATTACAACTTCTTTACTACCACTATCTTGTTCGTTCTTGCGATCGCGTCGGTCAGTGGCTCTCGTGGGCCTGACCGATGTACACCAGCGTCAGCATCATGAAGATGAATGCCTGGAGGAGCACGATCAGGATGTGGAAGATTGCCCAGATCGAACCCGCAACGATATGGCCGAAGATGCCGAACACCGTGAACGTGGAACCAAGCAGTGCAATCAACAGGAACAGCAGCTCGCCGGCGTACATGTTGCCGAACAGTCGCATACCGAGCGACACGGTGCGGGCTGCGTATTCGATCATGTTCAACAGGAAGTTGAACGGAGCCATATAAATACCGAAGGGTGCGGCGAACAGTTCGTGGATCCAGCCGCCGATGCCTTTGATCTTGACGTTGTAGTACAGGACCACGGCCAGCACGCCCAGGGCGATGCCCATGGTGCCGTTCAGGTCGGCGGTCGGGACGATGCGGAAATGCGGCTCGCCCAGGCCCAGGACGCGGAACAGGCCGGCAAACAGGTCGACCGGCAGGAAGTCCAGGCAGTTCATCAGGAACACCCAGATGAACACGGTCAGTGCCAGCGGCGCGATGAATTTGCGGTCGCCATGGATGATCGACTTCGACTGGTCTTCGACCATTTCGACGACGGATTCAAGCATGCCCTGGAAGCGGCCCGGCACGCCGGAAGTCGCCTTGCGGGCGCCCAGCCACATGACGAACACGCCCAGCACGCCCATCGCGATCGACCAGAACACGGTGTCATAGTTGATGACACTGAAGTCGACGATGAAACCCTGGTGGATGTTGGTCAGGTGACCGAGGTGGTGCTGGATGTACTCTCCCGCGTTTGGCGCGTGCGCCGCGGCTTGTTCTACCGTTGGACTCGTCATTGTGAATGCCTAAATAATAAGATGATGTAACTTTTCAGCGCCACGATGAAGCCGACCAGCAGGGCCAGCCAATTCAGATCGTGGTACACCCGCGCCACGAGTACGAGCAGCGCCAGCGTCAAAGCAATCTTTACAAATTCCCAGATGAAAAATGTGGCAGGGTTGGCGCCGCCCGGCTTTTGCGTACCGGCGAACAGGCGCAGCGCCATGACACCGTTGGGAACGACACAACACAACCCGCCAAGTACCGCCGAAAACATCGCAGACCATCCCCCCAGCAGTCCGGCGATCACGCCAGCGACAACTGTTGCCATCATTTGCAGGGAGACCAGGCGCAGCATTGTTATTTTTCTTTCGCGCTAGCCGTCGTGGAACCGAGTTACGGTATGGTAATTACATGAATCAGCGGGATTATAAGGGCTTATGAATGCGGTAGTCAAACTCTTCCGTCCTTATATCGCGGGCTGGACGATGTAAAAACGACAAAGGAATTTGAGGGGAAACTGTTAAATTTCCTACGAAAATCTTCGTATGGCGGGCTACGCGACGGGATCTACCGGGAGTCCGCCATGTACATATACCGAGACATACCGGCGGGGTGAGGCGGAAGGCGCTGTGGACAAGTTGCCACTTGCCCACAGCTGCGAAACGGTGCCCCCTCAGCCGCGCAAGCGCGCCAGCACGCTGTCGAGCACGTCGAGGTCGGCAAAGTCGATGATCATCTGGCCCTTGCCCTTGTTACCCATCTTGAACACCACCGGGGTGGCCAGGCGATCCGACAGCTCTTCTTCGAGGCGCACGATGTCGCCCGACTTTTCCTTCTGGCGCGCGGTGGCCGCCGGCGCGTTCTGCTCCTCCAGCGTACGGGCCACCAGTTTTTCCGTTTCGCGCACCGACAGGCGTTTCGCGATCACATGGTTCGCCAGCGCGATCTGGCTGGCGGCGTCGACCGCCAGCAGGGCGCGCGCATGGCCCATGTCGATATCCCCTGCCATCAGCATGGTCTGCACCGGCTGGGCCAGGTTCACCAGGCGCAGCAGGTTGGACACCGCGCTGCGCGAGCGGCCGACCGCATTCGCCGCCTGCTCGTGGGTAAAGTCGAATTCCGAGATCAGGCGCGCGATGCCCTGCGCTTCTTCGAGCGGATTCAGGTCTTCGCGCTGGATGTTCTCGATCAGCGCCATCGCGGCCGCGTTCTGGTCGTCGACCTCGCGCACCAGCACCGGGATCTCTTCGAGGCCGGCCAGTTGCGCGGCGCGGAAGCGGCGTTCGCCGGCGATGATCTCATAGCCGATCTCACCTGTGCCGCTAATCGGACGCACCAGCACCGGCTGCATGATGCCCTGGCTCTTGATGGAGGCGGCCAGTTCCGACAGCGAGCCGTCGTCCATGCGCGTGCGCGGCTGGTACTTGCCGGCCTGGATGCGGGTCACCGCCAGGGTCGATGGGCTGCCGGCGGGCGTTTGGGGGGTGTCGTGGGCGTCGCCGCCGAGCAGGGCGTCGAGGCCGCGGCCGAGTCCCTTCAGTTTTTTCGTTGCCATGGTATTGGACTGATTTGTTATGTATGTGGATTACATGGTCTTGATGCGCTCGACCATCTCGGCGCCGAAGGCGATGTACGCCTGCGCGCCTTTCGACGATGGATCGAACACCACGCCCGGGATGCCGTAGGAGGGCGCTTCGGCCAGGCGCACGTTGCGCGGGATGATGGTCTTGAAGACCTTGTCGCCGAAGTGCTGCTCGAGCTGGGCCGAGACCTGCTGCGAGAGGGTCATGCGCGGATCGAACATCACGCGCAGCAGGCCGATGATGCGCAGGTCGTGGTTCAGGTTGGCGTGCACTTTCTTGATCGTGTTGACCAGGTCGGACAAGCCTTCCAGCGCGTAGTACTCGCACTGCATCGGGATGATCACGCCGTGCGCGCACACCAGGCCGTTCAGGGTCAGCATCGACAGCGCGGGCGGGCAGTCGATCAGGATGAAATCGTAATCGGCGTCGACCTTGGCGAGGGCGTCCTTCAGGCGGCGTTCGCGGTTGTCCAGCTCGACCATCTCGACTTCGGCGCCGGCCAGCTCGCGGTTCGCCGGCAGCACGTCGAAGCGCCCCGCTTCGCTGCGCAGTCGCGCGCTGGCGACGTCGGCCTCGCCCAGCAGCACCTGGTAGATCGAGGACGCCAGCCCGGCCTTGTTGATGCCGGCGCCCATGGTGGCGTTGCCCTGGGGGTCGAGGTCGACCAGCAGCACGCGCTGGTTCAGCTTGGCCAGCCCGGCGGACAGGTTGACGCTGGTGGTGGTCTTGCCGACCCCGCCCTTCTGGTTTGCTACGCAAAAAATTTTCGCCATGAATGCCTTTATAAAGCCATACCGTTAATACCATTAAAACGATTTATACTGTTTAGTCAGTAATACGGTATTAACTGTTTATATCGTTTAGCCTGTTGCGCGCTTTTTCTGCGCGGTTAGTCCGATTTCTGGATGAAAACCAGGTGGCGCTCCGCTCCCAGCCTGGGCACCTGCAGCGGCTCCACTTTCGTCACCGCCCATGCGGCCGGCAGCCTTTGCTGCTCGTCCTGCGGCGCCGTTCCTTTCAAGGCGATGTAGCTGCCCTGCTCCGCCAGCAGGTGCGAGGACCAGTTGACGAAATCCGACAGGTCGGCAAAAGCGCGCGAGGTGATGACGTCGAATTTGTCGCTCACTTCCAGTTCCTGCACCTTCATGGTGTGGATGCTGACGTTGGCCAGGCCTAGCTGCGCCTTCACCTGCGTAAGGAAGGCGGTCTTCTTGTGCACAGTGTCGATCATCGACACTTTCATGTCCGGCCGCACCACCGCCAGCACGATGCCGGGCAGGCCGCCGCCGGAACCGACGTCCAGCACGTTCTTTGCCGCGGCGAAGGCCGGCACCGCGGCCAGCGAATCGAGCAGGTGGTGGGTCACCATCTGCATCGGGTCGCGCAGCGAAGTCAGGTTGTAGACGGAATTCCACTTGAACATCAGGGCCAGGTAATCCAGCAGCTTTTCCTGCTGGGCCGGGGTGACCTCGAGCCCCATCTCGGCGATACCCTCGGCCAGCACTTGCGACAGGCTGTTGCGGTCGAAATTCTTCATTCGGCCAGCTCCTGCTTCGGCTCTTCGCCGCTGCTCTCCGTCGGCGCATTCGTAAAACCCTTGGCGCCGCGTTTTTTCAGGTGCACCAGCAGCAGCGAGATCGCCGCCGGGGTCACGCCGGAGATGCGCGAAGCCTGGCCCAGGGTCTCCGGACGCTGTTTATCCAGCTTCTGGCGGACCTCGATCGACAGCGCCACGATTTCCAGGTAGTTCAGGTTTTCCGGCAATTTGAGGTTTTCGTAGTAGTCGTGGCGCTCCACCTCGCGCGCCTGGCGGTCGATATAGCCGGCATACTTCAGCTGGATCTCGACCTGCTCCTTGACCGCCGGATCTTCCACGCCCGGGCCGGCGAGGGCCTGGCCCTCGTTGCCCTGCATGGTCATCAGCTTGTCGTACTCGACGCCCGGACGGCGCAGCAGATCCGCCAGGTTGTACTCGCGTTCGATGGCCTGGCCGAGCACGCGCTCGGATTCGGCCGCCGCCAGGATGCGCGGATTCACCCAGGTCGCGCGCAGGCGTTCCAGCTCCAGCGCGACCGATTCGCGCTTGCGCTCGAAGGCTTCCCACTGCGCATCGCCGACCACGCCCAGCTTGCGGCCGATCTCGGTCAGGCGCATGTCGGCATTGTCCTCGCGCAGCGACAGGCGGTATTCCGCGCGGCTGGTGAACATGCGGTAGGGCTCGGCCACGCCCTGGGTGGTGAGGTCGTCGACCAGCACGCCGAGGTAGGCTTCCGAGCGGCCCGGGGTCCAGGCTTCCTTGCCCTGGGTCTGCAGCGCGGCGTTGATACCGGCCAGCATGCCCTGCGCCGCCGCTTCTTCGTAGCCGGTGGTGCCGTTGATCTGGCCGGCAAAGAACAGGCCGCCAATCGCCTTTGTTTCCAGCGAAGCCTTCAGGCCGCGCGGGTCGAAATAATCGTATTCGATCGCATAGCCGGGACGCAGGATGAACGCATTTTCCAGGCCGCGCATCGAACGCACCAGGGCCAGCTGCACGTCGAAAGGCAGGCTTGTGGAAATCCCGTTCGGGTAGAACTCGTTGGTAGTAAGACCTTCCGGCTCGAGGAAGATCTGGTGCGATTCCTTCGAAGCGAAGCGGTGGATCTTGTCCTCGATCGAGGGGCAATAGCGCGGGCCGACGCCTTCGATGACGCCGGTGTACATCGGGCTGCGGTCGAGGCCGTTACGGATGATGTCGTGGGTTTGCGCATTCGTGTGCGTGACCCAGCACGGCACCTGCTTCGGGTGCATGGACACATTGCCCATGTACGAGAACACCGGCACCGGATCGAGGTCGCCCGGCTGTTCGGTCATGGCCGCGAAATCGATGCTGCGGCCGTCGATGCGCGGCGGCGTGCCGGTTTTCAGGCGGCCCTGCGGCAGTTTCAGTTCTTTCAGGCGCGCGGACAGCGAGACCGCTGCCGGGTCGCCGGCGCGGCCGGCCGTGTAGTTCTGCAGGCCGACGTGGATTTTCCCGTCAAGGAAAGTACCGGCCGTCAGCACCACGGCACGGGCGCGGAACTGCAGGCCGATCTGGGTCACGGCGCCAACCACGCGCTCGCCTTCGACCATCAGGTCGTCGACCGACTGCTGGAACAGCCACAGGTTCGGTTGGTTTTCCAGGCGCGAACGGATCGCGGCCTTGTACAGGACGCGGTCGGCCTGGGCGCGGGTGGCGCGCACGGCGGGGCCTTTCGATGAGTTCAGGATGCGGAACTGGATGCCGGCTTCGTCGGTGGCAATCGCCATCGCGCCGCCCATGGCATCGACTTCCTTGACCAGGTGGCCCTTGCCGATACCGCCGATCGACGGGTTGCAGGACATCGCCCCGAGGGTTTCGATGTTGTGAGTAAGCAATAGGGTCTTCTGACCCATGCGTGCAGACGCGAGTGCCGCTTCGGTGCCGGCATGGCCGCCGCCAACGACGATCACGTCGAATTCTGTCGGAAATAACATGATGGAATGTGCTGCGAGGAGAGTTAAGCAGGGATTATAGATTCTTTTTTCCGTGCGGCTTCGCTTGAGGGTCGAAAACGACAGAAAATTGTTTCACGTGGAACCAAACAGATGGCTTGCTGCCATGCTGCCAAAGGAAGCTCAGCGAAAGACGGGCCGCGCCACTGCTCGCCGCCGTACTCAAGGATGCACCCGTCGGCTGGCGCGCTGATCCGCAAAGCAGCGGCATCCAAATCACCGGTCGCGCCTGCCCTGCCAACTCGCGAGATGGCCGCCGCGCGCATCCGTGGCGACAAGCCCGATCCACTACTGGATCCCGCGAAGCAGCGCTCGGCATTGCCGGTAGCATGGCGCAAGGCACTCGGCGAGGACGATCGGAACAACCGCGAGGGCTACGACACGAACGCAGGGACCCAAGACAGGCTGCCCGATGGCCGCCTGTCTGATTCTCGGCTTCTGATATCGGCAAGCTGTTTCACGTCGGTCTTAAACAGCGCCGACGCTTATTGCGTGACGAATGCTTGCAGCGGTTATAGCGAGGGCAAGATCTACGCAATCCGAGCGAAACCCGGATCTGGATGGCCGCCGCTTTGCTCACACGTCGCCGATGAGCACTGGTATGTGCAAGGATATGGCAGGTGGCGGGCGCCTGCGAACCTAATAGGCCTGGTCGTGAAACGCAGACAGCCGACACAAGTCCAGCTGTTTCACGTGAAACACTACCAGCCGAGGTGTTTGAAGGAATCGTAGGCCGTCTTTACAATCAGCAAGGACACCACGATCAGGAACAGCTTGCGCACAAAACCGCTCCCGTGCTTCAGCGCGAGCCGTGTTCCGATCAGCGAGCCCATCACCTGGAACACCGCCATCACCGCCGCCAGCTTCCAGATCAGGTGGCCGCTGTAGCCGAACCAGATCAGGGCAGAGAAATTGCAGGCGACGTTGACGATCTTCGCCGCCACCGAGGCGCCGAGGAAATCGAAGCCGAAGAAGCGCACGAACATGAAAATCAGAAAACTGCCTGTGCCCGGGCCGAAGAAGCCGTCATAAAATCCGATGGCGGCGCCGACACCCATGGCCAGCAGGCGCTCGGTCATGCCGCTGTGCACCGGCGCATGTACCGAACCAAAATCCTTCTTTTTGAAGGTGTAGACGGCCACCGCCACCAGCACCAGGGGCAGCAGGCTGCGCACGAAATCGGCCGGTACACGGGTCACGGTCCAGGCGCCGACGAAGGCCAGCGCAAAAGCGGCGGCGGCGGCCGGTGCGGCGGTGCCCCATGCCACCGGCACCCGGCGCGCATATTTGACGGCCGCAACCGAGGTGCCGCAGATCGACGCCAGTTTATTTGTCCCGATCAGCGTCGCCGGCACTTCCTTCGGGAACACGGCAAAGATCGCCGGGATCTGGATCAGCCCTCCCCCTCCCACCACAGCATCGACGAGACCGGCAAGAAAGGCCGCGCAGGCCAGGAGGACGAGGTCGAACATGGGAACAAATGCACTTGGAGGGAAACCGCCATTGTACGGTAACGAAACCCGGCGGCTGATGTAAGCTTGAGAAAACACAACATCATCCGGAGACGCCACGATGAACACCCTTACCCCCGCATTCGGCTTCAGCACCGTGTCCAGCATCGTGTCCGAACCCGGCGCTTCGCTGCGGCTGGGGACACTCGTCGCCGAGCGTTTCCCGGGCGTGCGGCGGGTGCTGGTGGTGACCGATCCAGGCTTCCTGCGCACTGGCCTGGCCGAGCCGCCGCGTGCCAGCCTCGAGCGCCACGGCATGACCGTGAGCGTCTACGCGGATGTGCTGGCCGATCCGCCCGAGGCCGTGGTCGAGGCGGCAGCAAGCTTCGCCCGCAAGCAGGGCAGCGAGCTCATCATCGGCCTGGGTGGCGGCAGCTCGATGGACGTGGCCAAGCTGGTCGCCGTGCTGGCCGCTGGCGATCAGCCGCTGGCGCAGATGTATGGCATCGGCAAGGTCGGCGGACAGCGCCTGCCGCTGGTCCAGGTGCCGACCACCGCCGGCACCGGCTCCGAGGTCACGAACATCGCGATCGTCACCACCGGCGAGACCACCAAGATGGGTGTCGTGTCTTCCCAGTTGTATGCGGACCTGGCCGTGCTGGACGCCAGCCTGACGGTCGGCCTGCCGCCGGTGGTCACCGCCGCCACCGGCATCGACGCCATGGTGCATGCGATCGAAGCCTATACCAGCCGGCACAAGAAAAACCCGCTGTCGGACATGCTGGCGCGCCAGGCGCTGTCCCTGCTGTCGGCGAATATCGTCAAGGCCTGCGAGAACGGCCACGACCTCGATGCGAGACAAGCCATGTTGCTGGGCGCCTGCCTGGCCGGGCAGGCGTTCTCGAACGCGCCAGTGGCGGCGGTGCACGCGCTGGCCTATCCGATCGGCGGCATTTTTCACGTCGCGCACGGGCTGTCGAACTCCCTGGTCTTGCCGCACGTGCTGCGTTTCAACTTGCCGGCGGCCAGCGGCCATTACGCGGAACTGGCCGGCATCGTCGTGCCGCACGCCAGCGGCAGCGAAGAGGCGCGGGCCCAGGCCTTGATTGTTGCAATGCAACAGATCGCCAAGATCACGGGTGTGGAGACGAGCTTGCAGCAGGTCGGCATCGTCGAGCGCGACCTCGACCGCCTGGCCGACGATGCGATGCTGCAGACCCGGCTGCTGGGAAATAACCCGCGCGCGCTGACGCGGGAGGATGTGCGCGCGATTTACGCGGCCGCGCTTTGAACAGCTTCCGTCGTCCCCGCTAGAAAGTACTTTGCGGCTTCTTGGTCCCAAGGAAATCCAGCAGCAGCGTATTCACCTTGTCGTGCGCCGTCAGCTGCAGCCAGTGGTCGGCGTCGTGGATGCGTTCGAAGCGAAATTCGCCGTCCACATAATGGGCGGAGTCGCGCATCTGCTTCTCGCCCAGGGCCGGGTCGCGGTCGCTCCAGATGCCCATCACCGGCAGTTTTACGCGCGGGTAGGATTGCGGCAGCGCCAGCTTCAGGTTGGCCCGATAATAGTTCAGCGCCGCCGTCAGGCGCCCCGGCGGGTCGAGCTCGCGCTTCCAGAGCTCGGCCTGGCCCGGCTCGCTGCTGAACTGGCGCAGCGCGAACCAGTCGGCCGCCCGCAGCGTGTGCTCGGCAATGCCCGGCATGCAGAACATCGGAATATAGCTCAGGCGCATGTGCTGCAGGATGCCGGCGCGGGCGATCGCCATCGGGTGGCCGGCCGACAGGGCCACGAAGCGCTCGATGCGCGTGGGCACCATCGACGCCAGTTGCCAGCCGATCAGGCTGCCCCAGTCGTGGCCGACCAGGTGCACCTTGTCGATCTTGAGCGCGTCCAGCAGGCCGAGAATGTCGGCCCGGATCTTGTCCAGGGTGTAATCGAGCACGTGGGGCGGCGCATCGGTGCGGCCGTAGCCGCGCAGGTCGGGGGCGATGACCCGGAAACCGGCGCCGGCCAGCACCGGCACCTGCTTGCGCCAGACGAGATGGGTATCGGGAAAACCGTGCAGCAGCAGGATGACCGGTCCCTGCCCGGTCGAGGTGGCGTGCATGTGGATGCCGTTGGTGTTCACCATCAGGGATTCGTCGACCATGGCCACCTCCGTATTTGAGCGCCTGACGCTCTTAGCTCGCTGTCCCCTTGCGCCTGGCGGCATCGAAGACCGCCGCGATTTCACCGACGATGCCGCGCCGGAACAGCAGCACGCATGCGACAAAGATCAGCCCGGTGACGATGCCCACCGATTCGCCCAGGGATGCGAACCATTCTACATGGGTCTTCTCGGCGAGGAAGTTCCCTAGGTCGCCGAGCTTGTTTTCCAGGGCGACCACCAGGAAGGCGCCGAGGATCGGTCCCGCCAGCGTCCCCATGCCGCCGACCAGGGTCATCAGGATGACGAGGCCGGACATGGTCCAATGCACGTCGGTCAAGGTCTCGAAGCCCAGTACGACCGTCTTTAAAGCCCCTGCAAGGCCCGCCAGGGCCGCGGAGAGCACGAAGGCGAGCAGCTTGACCCTGTCGACCTCATAGCCCAGGGAAATGGCTCTGGGCTCGTTTTCCTTGATCGCCTTGAGCACCTGGCCGAAAGGAGAGTGGACGATGCGCACGATCAGCGCGAAGCCGGCCACGAACAGCGCCAGCACCACGTAGTACATCGTCAGGTCGTGGCCCAGGTCGAGCACACCCAGCAGTTTCCCGCGCGGCACGCCTTGTAAACCATCCTCGCCATGCGTGAACGGCGCGCGCAGGGCGCCGAAGTAGACCATCTGGGCCAAGGCGAGGGTGATCATCGAAAAATAAATGCCCTGGCGGCGGATCGCGAGCAGGCCCATCACCAGGCCGACGGCGGCGGCGGCCAGTACGCCGAGCACGATGCCGGCTTCGAAGGGCAGTCCCAGCGTCGTCAAGGCGTAGCCGGCCACATAGCCGGCGCCGCCGAAGAAGGCGGCATGGCCGAAGGACAGCAGGCCGGTATAGCCGATCAGGAGGTTGAAGGCGCAGGCGAACAGCCCGAAGCACAGCAGCTTCATCAGGAATACCGGGTAGCCGACGAAGGGCGCGGCGACGGCAAGCGCCAGGGCGATCAAATAGCCGAGTTTCCTATTCATAATTCCTTTCTTAAAGGGCCTCGAAAACCGTAGCGAGCATCGCAGGCCAACAATGCAACGCGCAGTAGGTTTGCGAGGCCCTTTATTTCTCCTTGCCGAACAGGCCCGCCGGCCGCAACAGCAGCACGATCACCATCACCACGAACACCACCACCTCCGAGGCTTCCGGATAAAACACCCGGGTCAGGCCCTCGATCACGCCCAGGCCGAGGCCGGTGAGGATGGAACCGAGGATCGAACCCATGCCGCCGATCACCACCACCGCGAACACGACGATGATCAGGTTCGATCCCATCAGCGGCGTGACGTTGATGACGGGCGCCGCCAGCACCCCGGCAAAGCCGGCCAGGGCCACGCCGAAGCCATAGGTCAGCGTGACCATCAGCGGCACATTGACGCCGAAGGCTTCGACCAGTTTCGGGTTCTCGGTGCCGGCGCGCAGGTAGGCGCCCAGTTTCGTCTTCTCGATCGTGAACCAGGTCGCCAGGCAGACCGTCAGCGAAGCGGCCACCACCCAGGCGCGGTAGTTCGGCAGGATCATGAAGCCGAGGTCGGTGGCGCCGGTCAGCGCTTCCGGCACGTCCAGGGTCTGGCCGGACACGCCGTAGAAGGAGCGGAACACGCCCTCCAGCAGCAGGGTAATGCCGAAGGTCAGCAGCAGGCCGTACAAATGGTCCAGCTTGTACAGCCAGCGCAGCATGGTTTTCTCGACCAGGATGCCGAACACGCCCACCAGCAGCGGCGCCAGCAGCAGCATCGCCCAGTAGTTCAGGCCGAAGGCGGTGACGCCGATGTAGGCGGCAAAGGCGCCCATCATGTACAGCGCCCCATGCGAGAAATTGATGACGTTGAGCAGGCCGAAGATCACGGCCAGGCCCAGCGACAGCATCGCATAGAAGGAACCGTTGACCAGCCCCAGCAGGAGCTGGCTCATCATCGCCTGCATCTACTTATTTCCAGGCCGCGCATTTGGTTTCCGCCTTGGCCGTGTAAGCCTGGGCGCCCGGGATGGTCGACACCACCTTGTAGTAGTCCCACGGCCCCTTCGATTCCTTCGGCGTTTTCACTTGCATCAGGTACATGTCGTAGACCATGCGGCCGTCCGGGCGAATCTCGCCGTTATTGGCGAACATGTCGTTGATTTTCGTCTTGCGAAGCTGGGCCATGACCTTGTCGGCATCGTCGCTGCCAACCGCCTTCACCGCGTTCAGGTAGTTGGTGGTGGCCGAATAATCGGCCGCCTGCAGCATCGAAGGCTGCTTCTTCATCTTGGCGAAGTAGCGCTTGGCCCAGGCGCGGGTCTGGTCGTTCTGGTCCCAGTACCAGCCGTCGGCCAGGTACAGGCCCTGGGTCGTGTTCAGGCCGAGGGTGTGGATATCGTTGATGAAGACCAGCAGGCCGGCCATCTTCATGGTCTTGGTCAGGCCGAATTCATTGGCGGCTTTCATCGAGTTGATGAAGTCGCCGCCGGCGTTGGCCAGGCCCAGCACCTGGGCTTTCGAGGACTGCGCCTGCAGCAGGAAGGACGAGAAGTCGGACGCCGACAAGGGGTGCTTGACGCTGCCCACCACGCTGCCGCCGTTGGCCTTGATGATGGCGGTGGCGTCCTTTTCCAGCGACTGGCCGAACGCATAGTCGGCGGTCAGGAAGTACCAGGACTTGCCGCCCTGCTTGATCATGGCGGGCGCGGCCACGCGCGCCAGCGCCACGGTGTCGTAGGCGTAGTGCACGGTGTAGGGCGAGCAGTCCTCGTTGGTCAGCCTGGCCGAGCCGGCGCCGATGGCGATGAACACTTTCTTCTTCTCCTGCGCGACCTTGGCCATGGCCAGGCTGGCGCCCGAGTTGGTGCCGCCGATCAGCATGTCGACGCCCTGCTGGTCGAACCATTCACGGGCTTTACTCGCGGCGATATCGGCCTTGTTCTGGTGGTCGGCGACCATGAACTGGATTTTTTTACCGTTGACGGCGCCGCCGAGGTCGGCGATCGCCATGCGCACGGCCTCGGCGCCGCCGTTGCCGTCGATGTCCGAATACACGCCGGACAGGTCGGTGATCATGCCGATCTTGATGGTGTCGCCCGAGACCTGGGCCTGGGCGGGGAAGGACATTGCCGCGCTCAAGGCGGTGGCGGCGAGGGCGATGGCGGTGCGTTTCATGGGCTGGGTCTCCGTTGTACAAGGTTGTTATTCAGACGCCGAGCAGCTCGGTCAATTCCGGCATGCTGGCCTGCAGCTCGGCGGCGCGGACCGTTTTGACGATCCGCCCGTGTTCCATCACATAGAAGCGCTCCGCCAGCGGCGCGGCGAAGCGGAAATTCTGTTCCACCATCACGATGGTGTAGCCCCTGGCCTTGAGGGTCGTGATCATGCGCGCCAGCGCCTGCACGATGACGGGCGCCAGGCCCTCCGAGATCTCGTCCAGCAGCATCAAACGAGCGCCGGTGCGCAGGATGCGCGCCACCGCCAGCATTTGCTGCTCGCCGCCGGACAGGCGCGTGCCCTGGCTGCGGCGGCGCTCGTACAGGTTCGGGAACATCTCGTAGATCTCGTCCAGCGTCATGCCGGCCGCCCTGCCCTGCGACGCCGCCAGCACCGGCGGCAGGAGCAGGTTTTCCTCGGTCGACAGCGAGGAGAAAATACCGCGCTCTTCCGGGCAATAGCCGACACCGAGGTGCGCAATCTTGTAGGTCGGCAGCCTGATCGCCTCCTGGCCGTGGATGCGGATCGAGCCGCGCCGGGTTCCGGTCAGGCCCATGATGGCGCGCAAGGTGGTGGTGCGGCCGGCGCCGTTGCGGCCCAGCAGGGTCACGACCTCGCCCTCGGCGACGCTCAAGCTGACGTCGTGCAGAATGTGCGATTCGCCGTACCAGGCTTGCAAGCCCTGGATCTCGAGTGCGGCTGCCATCAGTGCGCTCCTTGCAGCGGCGCTTCGGTGCCCATGTAGGCCTCCAGCACCTGCGGGTTGCGGGAGACCTCGGCATAGCTGCCCTCGGCCAGGATGGCGCCGCGCTGCAGCACCGAAATGCGGTCGCAGATGCCGGACACCACGTTCATGTTGTGTTCGACCATCAGGATCGTGCGCCCGCTTGATACTTTTTTGATCAGTTCCGTCACGCGGTGCACGTCTTCGTGACCCATGCCCTGGGTCGGTTCGTCGAGCAGCATCAGTTCCGGCTCCATGCCCAGGGTGGTGGCGATCTCGAGCGCGCGCTTGCGCCCATACGGCAGGTCGGCGGTCAGCATGCCGGCAAAGCTGGCCAGGTCGACTTCTTCCAGCAAGGCCATCGCGCGCTGGTTCAGCTGGTCCAGGCTCCGTTCGCTGCGCCAGAAATGGAAACCGGTGCCGAGGGCGCGCTGCAGGCCGATGCGCACATTCTGAAGCACCGTCAGGTGCGGGAACACGGCCGAGATCTGGAAGGAGCGGATGATGCCCATGCGGGCGATCTGGGCCGGCCGGGCGCCCGTGATGTCGCGGCCGTTGAACAGGATCTGGCCCGAACTCGGCACCAGGAACTTGGTCAGCAGGTTGAAACAGGTGGTCTTGCCGGCGCCATTCGGGCCGATGAGGGCGTGGATATGGCCGCGCTGCACTTGCAGGTCCACGCTGCCGACGGCCGTGAACCCCTTGAATTCCTTCGTCAGCTTGCGGGTTTCCAGGATGAGGTCCGCCATGACTTCTCCATCGACGAGTGATACGAGTGGAAAACTTTCCAAATCTTACACATTTTCAGGCACCGCCACGATACAACACATCGTTTGCGCCGGCGCCCGTGGCGCGTCTGCGTCAGCGCAAACCCGTTGTGCATTTTTGCTCAGCGCTGCGCCTGTTTCGCCAGGAGCTGGGCCGCTTTCTCGGCAATCATCAGGGTCGGCGAGTTCGTGTTGCCGGAAGTAATAAAAGGCATGATCGAGGCGTCGACCACGCGCAGCCCGCGCACGCCTTTTACGCGCAGCTCGCTGTCGACCACGGCCATGGGATCATCGAGCTTGCCCATCCTGCAGGTGCCGGCCGGGTGGAAAATCGTGGTGCCGATCAGGCTGGCGGCTGCGGCCAGCTCTTCCTCGGTGCGGTAGCTTGGACCCGGCTTGAACTCCTCGGGCCGGTACTTCGCCAGCGCGGGTGAGGCGACGATGCGGCGCGTCAGCGCCAGCGCGCGCGCCGCCACTTGCCTGTCTTCCGGCGTGCTGAGGTAATTCGGCGTGATCTTCGGCGGCGCGTAGCTGTCGTTGGCGGCGATGCGCACGTGGCCGCGCGAAGTCGGGCGCAGGTTGCAGACGCTGGCGGTGAAGGCGGGAAAACCGTGCAGCGGGTCGCCGAATTTTTCCAGAGAGAGCGGCTGGACGTGGTATTGCAGGTTGGGCGTGGCCTGGCCGGGATCGGAGCGGGCGAAAGCGCCCAGCTGGGACGGCGCCATCGACATCGGCCCGCTCTGGAACAGCATGTATTGCAGGCCGATTTTCGCCTTGCCGAACCAGCTGGCCGCCGTGGTGTTCAGCGAGGGCGCGCCGGTGATCCGGTAAACCATGCGCAGCTGCAAGTGGTCCTGCAGGTTTTCGCCCACCCCCGGGGCGTCGACCAGCGGGTTGACACCGTGTTGCGCCAGGCCGGCGGCCGGGCCGATGCCGGACAGCTGCAGGATGGTGGGCGAACCGATCGCGCCGGCGGCGAGCAAGGTTTCGCGGCGCGCGGTGGCGCTGAAGGCCCGGCCACTGCCCGTAAATTGCACGCCGCGGCAGAACTTGCCGTTCTCGTTCGATTCGATCAGCAGCTTTTCGACGTGGCAGCCGGTCATGATGGTGAGATTCGACCGCTGCGAGGCCGGTTTCAGGAAGGCCTTGGCGGTGTTCAGGCGAATGCCGCGGCGCTGGTTGACTTCAAAATAGGCGCAGCCGGCATTGTCGCCGCCGTTGAAATCGGCGATTTTCGGGATGCCCGCTTCACTGGCCGCTTCCCGGAAGGCATCCAGGATTTCCCAGGACAGGCGCTGGCGCTCGACGCGCCATTCGCCGCCGCTGCCGTGGATGTCGCTGGCGCCGCCGTGGTGGTCTTCGCTCTGCCGAAACAGCGGCAACACATGTTCCCAGCGCCAGGACGGATCGCCGCTGAGCTCGGCCCAGCGGTCGTAATCGCCGGCCTGGCCGCGCATGTAGATCATGCCGTTGATCGAGGACGAGCCGCCCAGGACTTTTCCGCGCGGGTAGATCAGTGCTCTCCCCGCCAGGCCGGGGTCGGCTTCGGTACGGAACAGCCAGTCGGTGCGCGGATTGTCGATGCAGTAGAGATAGCCGACCGGGATGTGGATCCACAGGTAATCGTCCTTGCCGCCGGCTTCGATCAGCAAGACCTGGACCTCGGGCTTTCGTGTCAGGCGGTTGGCAAGCACGCAACCGGCGGTGCCGGCGCCCACGATGATGTAGTCGTATTCCCCTGCCGATTCCACGCTGCTCCCTTCCATGTCCGGATACGGTGATGCTTCGCTGGAGCAAGCTTACCAGAACGTCAAGGTGTAGAGGCGCTTACTCGCTGTGGATAAGGGTTTGCATATCCACAGGTACCGATTGTGCGGAACAGCGCGTTTTCGCACAGCGCGAATTTTTATCCATTTTTTCCCTCAGGCAAACATAAGACAAATGCACTGGCTTATGCGGTGCGTAAACTGCTGATCTTGTGGATAAAACAGGGCTTATCCACAGATGGGACCCCCCGTTAACTACTACAACTATTCTGTAAACTAACTTTAGTTGTAAACCTGACGAGTGCGTTTCGTTTTATGGCCTCCCCGAAAAAACACCGACATCGATCAGGCTGGCGCCTGGCCCTATCGTTGAAACGATGGCTGCTCAAAAAAATTTTCCGGCTCCGGTCAGGCCGCGAACCCAGCCATGCTGACGACCTCGACCCTGCTTGCAAACAGCCGAAAACGCTTCGGCAAGCAGCAAACCACCCGCCTCTGTGGACAAGCCCATGAATATCCACAGGATCGAATGTGCGAAACCATGCAACTTGGACACAGGCGTTTTTTTGTCCAGTTAACGTCCCTGCCAGACGCAAGCCTTGTTCAGCAGTTTGAAAAATACGTAAACCCTTGAGCCTGTGAAGAAAATCCCACTTATCCACAGAAGGCGCGGCGTTTACTATCACTACCAATTTATATATCTAAACAAGTTAACTAATACAAAGAAGCGGCTCCGCGTGGAAAACCGGGCGCTTTGCCCCTATTCGCCTGCAGCCAACAGCTACCAAACAAGAAGCGAACAGCAACAACGAAACGCAAACGCCGAAGGTGATCGACACCAGGCCAACACTGTTCGAACGTTTTTTTGTCTTCAGGAAGAAAGTGGAACCGCCGAGACCGGCGCAAGGAAAATCGCCGGCATCCTGCCGACTTCCGAAACCTGATCGCCGATTGCCGACGAGCTGGTCTCAGACTGCTGGCCTGGTTTGCCAGCTGATCTGTATGCAAACAGACAAGTTCAGCAGCTCAAACGCCTGCCAAACCGCATCGTCTGTGGAAAAACGCCTGCATATCCACAGCAGCAAATGTGCAGAAACCACTTTTTTGGAAGCGCTAGCGTTTTTGTCCAAGTTCCGTTCAGCTTGGATACAATGCTTTTCCAGCGCGTCCGGCTGCACGTAAGCCGTTGACGCTGTAGACAAATCTCGGCTTATCCACAGCAAACTGCCCGTTTACTATCTACTACCAGTTTTTATATACATCTTGTTTTATTAAAACACTGGGCTGCAAAACCGCTTCCAAACCGGCTTGAAAAGCCATGCAGGACGAAAAAAACATGCGATTAGGGATCATCAGCGCCTTGCACGAAGAACAGCAGGGGCTCGTAGAAGCCATGGAGAGGCCCTACAAGCTCATCCATGGCATGCGTGAGTACTGGACCGGTAAACTCTGGGAAATCGACGCTGTGTGCGTTTTATCGCGTATAGGCAAGGTTGCAGCGGCCATGACAGCCACCACGCTTGTGGAGAAGTTCGGTGTTACCCACATCCTGTTTACGGGGGTAGCCGGTTCAGGCGACGCTTTCGTGCGTGTCGGCGACATCGTGGTGGCCGAAAACCTGGTCCAGCACGATATGGATGCGAGTCCGCTGTTTCCGCGTTACGAGGTGCCGCTGACGGGATTGAGCCATTTCGCCAGCGACCGCCAGATGGCGCTGGAACTGACGCACGCCGCCCAGCGTTTCCTCGAGCTGGAAATGGATAAAGCCATCGATCCTCAGGAAAGGGCCGTATTCGCGCTCCAGGCGCCTCGGGTGCACCGTGGCCTGGTCGGTAGCGGCGACCAGTTCGTCAGCCACAGGGAGCGCATCCAGGCCCTTGGCGCGGCTCTGCCGGGGCTATTGGCGGTGGAAATGGAAGGCGCAGCAGTGGCGCAGGTGTGTTTCGAGCTCGGGATCCCGTTCGGCGTGATCCGCACGATTTCCGACAACGCCAATGAAAACGCGGCCACCGACTTCATGCGCTTCGTGAAGTCGGTGGCCGCGCGCTACGCCTTTTACGTCGTCAGGCAGTTCTGCGCCCAGTTGCAGGCGGCTCAGGCAAGCAGGGTGTCCGCAGGCACGTAGTCATAGCCCAGATCCTTGGCCACGGCGGCATAGGTGACCTTGCCCTGGGCAACGTTCAGGCCGTTTTTCAGGTGCGGGTCCTCGCGCAGCGCCTGCCGCCAGCCTTTCGTCGCCAGCGCCACCGCATGGCCGATGGTGGCGTTGTTCAGCGCAAAGGTCGAGGTACGGGCCACCGCGCCCGGCATGTTCGCCACGCAATAGTGCACCACGCCGTCGACCACGAAGGTCGGATCGGCGTGGGTGGTCGCGTGGGACGTCTCGAAGCAGCCGCCCTGGTCGATCGCGACGTCGACCACCACCGCCCCCTTCTTCATGCGCGACACCATGCTGCGGGTAACCAGCTTCGGCGCCGCCGCGCCCGGCACCAGCACGCCGCCGATCACCAGGTCGGCGGACAGTACCGCTTCCTCGATCGCATGGGCGTTCGAGTACAGGGTCGAGATCCGGTTGCCGTAGATCAGGTCGAGCTGGCGCAGGCGATCGACGCTCTTGTCCAGCACGCTGACCCGGGCGCCGGTACCGACCGCCATCTGCAGCGCATTGGTGCCGACCACGCCGGCGCCGATGATCACCACGTGCCCCGGCGCCACGCCCGGGACCCCGCCCAGCAGCAGGCCCATGCCGCCCTTCGATTTTTCCAGGTGGCTGGCGCCGGCCTGGATCGCCATGCGCCCTGCCACCTCGCTCATCGGCGCCAGCAGCGGCAGCCCGCCGCCCGGACCGGTGATGGTTTCATAGGCGATGCAGATGGCGCCCGACTTGACCAGCGCCGCGGTCTGTTCCGGATCCGGCGCCAGGTGCAGATAGGTGTACAGGATTTGTCCCTCGCGCAGCATCGCGCATTCCTGGGGCTGCGGTTCCTTGACCTTCACGATCATGTCCGCGCGCTCGAAAATTTCCTTCGCGCCGGCGACGATGCTGGCGCCCGCCGCCGTGTATTGTTCGTCGGATAAGCCGATCTCGGCCCCGGCGCCGGTCTGCACCAGCACCTGGTGCCCGCGTCCCACCAGTTCGTGGACGCTGGGCGGGGTCAGGCCGACCCGGTATTCATGGTTTTTGATTTCCTTCGGAACGCCAACTAGCATTTTGTCTTCCTCCAAGTAGAACAACTGAAACCACTGCTCATGTGAAAACCGGGGCAAGCGCCCCGGTCATTTCTTCTTATGATTACAAGCTCAGCGTCATCAGGCTTGCGTTACCGCCAGCCGCCGTCGTGTTGACGCACAAGGCCCGTTCGGCCACCAGCCGCCACAGCGCGACCGGCTGATCCGCCCGGGTATCGACGATGCCGACGATGGCGCCGGTACGAGCCGCCAGTTTCGCCTGCAGATTTCCTTTCACACCATGTTCGACCAGCGCCATCTGAATATCCAGGCTGTCCAGCTCCGCCTCGCCGACGAAGCGCAGCTGCGCCTTCACTTCCGGCGGCAGGCTGCCCAGCACCTGGTCGCGCGCGTCGGCCAGCACCAGCGCACGGTTGCCGGTGACCAGCACCGCCGCCAGCTGGTTCAGCAAGCCTTTGGTATCGCTCGCCGCGCACAGGATGGCGCCGCGCGGGGTAAAGCCGAGTACGTTGCGCTCGCCGGTCGGGCCCGGCAAGTCGATGCTGACGCCGTCCAGCGTGGTGTTGGTATAGCCTTCGGCCAGCACGGCGACATCGCCGTGGCCCTTGGCCTGCATCCAGCCCATCAGGCCGTCCAGCGCGGCATTGCTGTGGCGCGCGCGTTGCAGCAGCGGCAAGGCGGCCTGTTGCAGGCGCTTCAGGTAGAGCGGGCCGCCGGCCTTCGGACCGGTGCCGGATTTGCCTTCGCCGCCGAAAGGCTGCACGCCGACCACGGCGCCGACGATGTTGCGGTTCACATAGATGTTGCCGACGTGGGCGCGCGCCGTGATGAAATCGATGGTCTCGTCGATGCGCGAGTGAATACCCAGGGTCAGGCCGTAGCCGGTGCCGTTGATGGTGTCGACCACCTTGCCCAGGTCGGCGCGGCGGTAGCGCACGATGTGCAGCACCGGGCCGAAGACTTCGCGCTGCAGTTCCGCCATCGAACCGATTTCCAGCACCGTCGGCGGCACGAAGGTGCCTTGCGCCTGCAGGGCGGCCGGCAGTTCGAGCGCGAAGTACTGCCTGGCGCTGGCTTTCGTACGTTCGATGTGGGCCAGCAGGTTCTGCTGGGCTTCGCGGTCGATCACCGGGCCGATGTCGGTCGCCAGGCGGTCCGGCACGCCGACGCGCAGTTCCTGCATCGCGCCCTTCAGCATCTTGATCGTCTTGTCGGCGATGTCTTCCTGCAAGAACAGCACGCGCAGGGCCGAGCAGCGCTGGCCGGCGCTGTCGAAGGCCGACGACAGCACGTCCTGCACCACCTGTTCCGGCAGCGCCGAGGAATCGACGATCAGCGCGTTCTGGCCGCCGGTTTCCGCGATCAGCGGAATATCGCAGCCTTCTTCAAACGCGCGCTTGGCCAGCGTACGGTTGATCAGCTGGGCGACTTCGGTCGAGCCGGTGAAGATCACGGCTTTTACACGCGCATCTTGAGTCAGGGCGGCGCCGACGGTCTCGCCGCGGCCCGGCAGCAGCTGCAGGGCGCCTGCCGGCACGCCGGCTTCGTGGAACAGCTGCACGGCGCGGTGCGCGATCAGCGGGGTCTGCTCGGCCGGCTTGGCCAGCACGACGTTGCCGGCGGCCAGTGCGGCGGCGACCTGGCCCGTAAAAATGGCCAGCGGGAAGTTCCACGGGCTGATGCACGTTACCGGTCCCAGTGCCTTTGCATCCCCTTCTTCGCGGATCTCGTTCGCGTAATAGCGCAGGAAGTCGACCGCCTCGCGGATCTCGGCGATCGCGTTCGGCAGCGATTTGCCCGCTTCGCGCACCGCCAGCGCCATCAGCTCGCCCATGTTCTGCTCGAACAAGTCGCCGACCCTGGCGACGATGTCGGCGCGGGCAGCGGCGCCCAGGCCTTCCCAGGCCGGGAACGCAGTCTGGGCTGCCTGCAGCGCGGTGTCGACGTCGCCGACCGTCGCTTCGGTCACCTGGCCGACGATATCGGCCGCTTGCGCCGGATTGATCACGTTGACCGCGCCCACGGCTTCCAGCGGACCGTCGATCAGCGGCGCCGCCAGGTAGTGGCGCGGCGTACCGAGGCTTTCGGACAGGGCGCGCAGCACGTGTTCATTGGCCAGGTCCAGGCCGGCGGAGTTCTTGCGCCCTGGGCCGAACATGTCCAGCGGCAGCGGAATGCGCGGGTGCGGCAGGCAGTGCGCGGCGCGGGCCTGCTCGAACGGGTCGGCCAGCAGGGTGTCGATCGGCACGCTTTCGTCGACGATCTGGTTCACGAACGAGGAATTCGCACCGTTTTCCAGCAGGCGGCGCACCAGGTAGGCCAGCAGGGTCTCGTGCGAACCGACCGGCGCGTAGATGCGGCAGGCTTTACCCAGGTTCTCCGCGCCCACGACCTGGTCGTACAGGGTCTCGCCCATGCCGTGCAGGCACTGGAACTCGTAGTTCGAGACGCCATCGGCCTTGGCCCAGGTGTAGATCACCGACAGGGTGTGCGCATTGTGGGTCGCGAACTGGGCGTAGATGAGGTCGGTGGCGCTCAGCAGTTTTTTCGCGCAGGTCAGGTAGGACACGTCGGTGTACACCTTGCGGGTGTAGACCGGGTAGCCCGGCAGGCCGTCGACCTGGGCGCGCTTGATCTCGGCGTCCCAATACGCGCCTTTTACGAGACGCACCATGAACTTCTGGCCGCTGCGGCGCGCCAGGTCGACCACGAAGTCGATCACGAAGGGGCAGCGCTTTTGATAGGCCTGCACCACCAGGCCGATGCCCTCGAAGCCGGCCAGTTCCGCATCGAAGGCCAGCGCTTCCAGCATGTCGAGCGAGATTTCCAGGCGGTCGGCTTCCTCGGCGTCGATGTTGATGCCGATGTTGTACTGCTTGGCCAGCAAGACCAGCTTGCGCACGCGCGGCAGCAGTTCGCCGATCACGCGGGCATACTGGGCGCGGCTATATCTCGGGTGCAGGGCCGACAGCTTGATCGAGATGCCCGGGCCGTCCTTGATGCCGCGGCCGTTCGAGGCTTTGCCGATCGCGTGGATCGCGGCTTCGTAGGAAGCGTAGTAGTTCTCGGCGTCGAGCTCGGTCAGCGCCGCTTCGCCCAGCATGTCGTAGGAGTAGCGATAGCCGCGGGTTTCATTCTCTCGGCTGTTTTTCAGCGCTTCATTGATGGTCTGGCCGGTCACGAACTGGTTGCCCAGCATGCGCATGGCCATGTCGACGCCCTTGCGGATCAGCGGTTCGCCGCCCTTGGCGATCAGGCGGGTCAGCGCCGAACCGAGACCCTTTTCGCTGCTGCTCGAGACCAGCTTGCCGGTGATCAGCAGGCCCCAGGTGGCGGCGTTCACGAACAGCGACGGCGATTCGCCCAGGTGCTTCTTCCAGTCGCCCTTGCTGATCTTGTCGGCGATCAGGCGGTCGGCGGTGTCCGAATCCGGAATCCGCAGCAGTGCCTCGGCCAGGCACATCAGGGCCACGCCCTCTTCCGACGACAGCGAGAATTCGTGCATCAGGGCATCCACGCCCGAGGAACGGGTGCGTTTTTCGCGCACGGCGGAGACCAGGCGGTGCGCCAGCATGTAGGCGTCGGCCGAGGCCGCGGCGCCCTGGGCCAGCAGCCATTCGACGGCCGCGGTTTCGTCGCAGCGGTAGGCGCTGGTGATGGCGGCGCGCAGCGGCGTCTGCTCGCGCTTGGTCTCGGCCTGCAGGGCGTCGAAGGGAACGAAGGTGATGGCCGGGGTGGCGGCAATGTTCATGGAAGCTTTATCAAAAAGTAAAAGGGGCCGTACATGCACAAAGCGCCGGTCCATCGGGGATGGCCGGCGCGCGTGCAAATACAAATACATGAATTCGATTGTAGAGGGAAATCTTCTGGATTAATTCTGTTTTTAGAGAAGACTAGCAATAGATAGTTTTTGGTGAGAGAATTTCACCAAATAATATTTATAGTGGAGAGCGACAAACATGCTGGACAAGATCAGCAAGAAAATCCTTGCCGAGTTGCAGAGCGACGGGCGAATCAGCAACGTCGAGTTGGCGGCGCGCGTCAACCTGTCGCCGGCGGCCTGCCTGGAACGGGTGCGCAAGCTGCACGAGTCCGGCTACATCATGGGTTACACGGCCCAGCTGAACCCCCAGTTGCTGGACGTGTCGCTGCTGGTCTTCATCGAAGTGGTGCTGGACCGCACCACGCCCGAAGTGTTCGACGCCTTCAAGCAGAGCGTCCAGCTGATTCCGGAAGTCCTGGAGTGCCACATGGTGGCCGGCGGCTTCGATTACCTGGTCAAGGCGCGGGTGAAGGACATGGCGGCTTACCGGGAGTTCCTGGGTAAAACCTTGCTGCAGAAGGGGGTGCGGGAGACGCACACGTATGCGGTGATGGAAGAGGTCAAGAATACGACCAAGCTGCCGATCAAATAAGCCAACTCATCGTCGTTCCCGCGGCCATTGAACGTCGTCCCCGCGCAGGCGGGGACCCAAGCTCTGCACAAGTTATCGAAACGCTAGCAAACTTGGGCCCCCGCCTTCGCGGGGGCGACGGTAGAAGTATCGCAGGGGCGACGGTAGAAGTATCGCAGGGGCGACGGTAGAAGGTATCGCCGGGGACGATTCAGGCGATTTTCTCCATTTTGACATTCGCCTCCGAAGCCTGCGGCAGCGTCTTCTGCGCCGCGGCCGACATCTGCTCGAGGTTCTTGCGCAGCCAGCGGTGCGCCGGGCTGCGGCCGTCGCGTTCGTGCCAGAGCATGTCGAGGTGCACGGCCGGCAACTGGAAGGGCAGCTCGCGCCATACCAAGGCATCGGCGGCGCCGGTCGAGGCGATCAGGTGGCGCGGCAGCACCGTCACCAGGTCCGAATTCGCGACCACCCGGCCGGCGGTGAAGAACTGGTTCACGGTCAGCAGGATGCGGCGCTCGCGGCCGATCTGGGCCAGCGCCTCGTCGACCAGGCCGTGCGCGCGGCCCGAGAAACTCACCAGCAGGTGGTCCGCCTTGCAATAGGCGTCCAGGTCCAGCTTGTCCTTGGCCAGCGGATGGTTCTTGCGCATCACGGCCACGTATTCGCCCGAATACAGGCGCTCGTGGCGGATCGGGGAGCCGGTCTCGTACGACAGCTGGGCCGCCACGCCGGGGAAGAAGCCGACGGCCAGGTCGATATCGCCGCGCAGCAGCATCGGCCGCGGTTCACGCGTGGTCAGCGGCACCATGCGGATGTTCACGCCCGGCGCCTCCTTTTCGATCGAACGCACCAGCGACGGCAGCCACAGCGCCGCCGTCGCGTCCGCCATCGCCAGGCGGAAGGTCGCCTGGGCCTTGGAGACGTCGAAGGTTTCCGGCATCACGGCCGCTTCCAGCGCAGCCAGCGCCTGGCGCACGGCCGGCCACAGCGCTTCGGCGCGCGGGGTCGGCTTCACGCCGTAGGCGGTGCGGATCAGCAGTTCGTCGCCGAGGCTCTCGCGCAGGCGTTTGACGGCGTTCGACACCGCGGGCTGGGTCATGGCCAGGTGGCCGGCGGCGCGGGTCAGGTTTTGCTCGGTCATGACGGCGTCGAAGACGCGGAGCAGGTTCAGGTCAAGCGTGAGGAAGCTCATGGGATCCGTTCGGGGCAGCGTTTTTTGGGTTCCGGTTAGTGTACCCGATTTCCATTCACAATCAATATAAGGACCATCAGTAAACGTGATTAGATTTATATGTTGCGTTGCACTATAGTTACATGGAACCTTAACATCAATCACATTCCCACGCTTAAAGAGCGCTTAATTCAGCCATGTCCTTCGCTGCTACCCTGTTCCAGGACCCCATGACGGCAGTACCCTTCATGCAGCTCTTCATCAGCATGGTCCAGTTGACCCTGCTGGGCGCCGTGCTGATGTTCTTTCGCCCGCTGTTGATCGGCATTGCCCGCGCGCTGGTGCTGGTGGTGCGCCCCCGTCCGACCAAGGACGAGCTGGCCGCACGCCGCAAGCTGCGCCTGGCCCAACAGGCCGCCGCGGCCGTCAACGGTAGCACCGAGGTCCGCGCGCTGCGTTCCTGATCCAGTTTTACACCTGTCTTTCTTCTTGAACGGCATCCCGACAAACGGGGTGCCGTTTTTTTTCGCCCATTGATTACCCGTCGCCCCGCCAAACACGAGCGGGAATGAAGAATCGCCGTCGACTTCCGGTCGCTCGGCTTTTCAGGGGATTTTTCACTTGTTCCATTTAACAATTAGTCGTCATCGTATGCCATGTGCATGAATTCGAATATCAATCACTATGCGGGATGGAGTAATATTGTTGAGTTTTGTCTATAGAATGACAGAAATTAGCCAGATTCCAGGACATCGACACGACCGAGGTCGGACTTCGTAAAATCACGAAATGCGGTATGAAGATGTAATATTGAACCATCTTAATGATGAGATAAAGGTGAAAAGCGCGAATTTCAAAAAAAGTAGCTCTATATGGATGAGTAATCGTCACATCGACAGAATCGAACGCGCAAGCCGCCAGGGCCGTCGCAAGGCCGACTGGGCCCCCACCCCTCCCGAAAATCCGGCCGCCACGCAGTAAAAATGAGGGCGAAAAAAAACGCGGCGCCGGTTGCCCGAGGCCGCGTTAAACCAGGATTGCCGAGGTACTACATTTACTTGGCTTCGCCGAGCAGGGCCGGCTTCAGCGACTTGTCGACCGGCTTGTCGCCCAGCCAGATGCGCAGGATGGCGTTGTAGAAGTTCACGTCCGGGATCGGATCGCCCAGCTTCTTGCCGTTCAGCTCGGTTTGGGTACCGGTACCCGGGATCCAGTCCAGGTGCAGCACGTCGCCCTTCTTGATCGCGTCGACCGAGGCGAACAGCTCACCCATCTTGCCGATCTGGGCCACGATCTTCTGCTTTTCCGCCTTGTCCAGGTTTTCGTTCAGGCCATCCATGAAGGCTTTGCCGAACTCTTCCGAGGTCAGGTCGCGCGCCATCTGCAGGGTCACGCGGCGCGGCCCTTCCAGTTTGAGGATCTCGGCAGTGGCGTTTTTCTTCTCCGGCAGGTAGAGGCCGGCCGCATATACTTTGAACACCAGCTTGGTGCGCATGCCGGCGCCGTTCAGTTTGAGGTCCTTGCCCGCGACCTTGGCAGTGTCCTCGAACTTGTAGCCGTTGACGTCGACCGCAGCCTGGGCCGGCAGGCTGATGGCGGCCGCCAGCAGGGCGCCGGCCATCATGCCCTTGACGACGAGCCTGCGGGCAAACGAGGTGGTGAAGGTGGAAGTCATGTGTGTCTCCTCAGGAATGAAACTGTTGTAATCAATTAGCCCAGCGCCAGCCGGGGCTCGCGCGACTTTAATACAGGCGCCGAAGCCGCCGCCTGGTCGAGTTTAAAAACGCTGACCGCGCGCGCCAGCCGCGCCGCCTGGTCCTGCATCGCCGCCGCGCTTGCCGCCGCTTCCTCGACCAGCGCCGCGTTCTGCTGGGTGGTCTGGTCCATCTCGACGATGTTCTGGCTGACCTCGGCGATGCCGGCGCTCTGCTCGACGCTGGCGGCCGTGATCTCGGCCATGATGTCGGTCACGCGGCGCACGCTCTCGACCACCTCGGCCATCGTCACGCCGGCCTGCTCGACCAGGTGGCTACCTTCATGCACTTTATCCACAGAATCGCTGATCAGCAACTTGATCTCTTTCGCCGCCGCCGCCGAGCGTTGCGCCAAGTTGCGCACCTCGCTCGCCACCACGGCAAAGCCGCGGCCCTGCTCGCCCGCCCGCGCCGCTTCGACCGCGGCGTTCAGGGCCAGGATATTGGTCTGGAAGGCAATGCCGTCGATCACGCCAATGATATCCACAATCTTTTTCGAGGAATCGGTGATCGAGCCCATGGTGGCGACCACATGCGAGACCACCGAGCCGCCGCGCGCCGCCACTTCGGATGCCTGGGCCGCGAGGGCGTTGGCCTGGCGCGCGTTGTCCGCGTTCTGCTGCACGGTGTCGGTCAGTTCGCGCATCGAGCTCGAGGTCTGGGCCAGGGAGCTGGCCTGGGCTTCGGTGCGGCTCGATAAGTCCAGGTTGCCGCTGGCGATCTCGCCGGACACGCCGGCCATCGATTCGGTGCTGGAGCGGACCTCGCCGACGATGCGGATCAGG
Source organism: Massilia aerilata (assembly GCF_042656905.1). NCBI lineage: Bacteria > Pseudomonadati > Pseudomonadota > Betaproteobacteria > Burkholderiales > Oxalobacteraceae > Massilia > Massilia aerilata. The sequence continues at coordinate 304,120 of NZ_JBHSMZ010000026.1, read as the reverse complement.
CTCTCGTTCATGTGGCGCAGCGCTTCCATCATCTGGCCGGCTTCGTCGCGGCTGTCAACCGCGATCTCGCTGGTGAGGTCGCCGTCGGCGACGCGCTGGGCGATCTGCACGACCTGGGCCAGCGGCCCGGTGATGCTGCGCGTCGACAGGATGGCCACGCCCAGCGACAGGACGCAGGCCGCGCCGGCCAGCACCAGGATCAGCAGCTCGGTGCGGCGGGTGACGGCGGCGGCTTCCAGGCCGGCGCGGTTCATGGCCGCGTTCTGGTAGGCGACGAACTTGTCGAGCTGCTCGAAATAACGCCCTTGCTGGGGACGCAGCGAGAACATGAACTTGACCATGGCCTCGTCCTTCTTGTCCTCGTTGACCAGGCCGATGAACTTGGTCTGGGCCGGCAGGAACTTGTCCTGGATAAGGGCGATCGCCTTCAGGATCTCGGTGCCCTCGGCGTCGCTGGTGTGCCTGGCCAGTTGCGCCACCGAGGCGCTGGCCTTGGCGCTGCGCGCTTCCGTGTTCGCCAGTTCCTTTTTGATCTGGTCCGGGTCGCTCATGATCAGGACATTCAGCATGCTGCGTGTGGCTTCGCTGACGTCTTCCTTGACCTGGTTGGCGGCCACGGTATTCGCGTAGCGCACCTGCACCAGGGTCTCCATCTCCTTGTTCAGGCTCTCCATGCGCAAATACGAAATCCCTGCCAGCACCATCAGCAAGGCAATCACGAAGCCGAAGCCCACGGCCAGGCGCTGGCCGATACGCATATTTCTAATCATTGTGTCTCCGTAGTCCCAGCGGAAAAGTATGGACGTGCTATTTTTTTGATAATAAATATAGCATCAAATAATTTGCCCAAATTAAATAATTGAGACTATTTCGATGCTGCGGTCGCACAACCGAGAGTTAAGGCGGGGAGTGTTGCGTGGATGCTGAATAGATTGGTAAACATGCAACAATTCTCGTACACTGGGCCCTTGCTGATGCTTCGATGTTTATCTGAAGGGAAACGTATGAAGATTGTTGCTCGCGCCATACTGGCCCTGTCGCTGGTGTTTGCAGCGTCCACTGGGCAGGCGGCAGCGCCCAGCCCCGCACACGTGAAAGCGGTGCAGGATCTGCTGAGTGCGATGCAGATCGAAAAGGTATTGCTGGGCGTCGCCTCCCGCAGCCGCTACCAGAGCCAGGTGCAAAGGCAGGCCGTGTTCGACAAGCTCGGCAAGACGCCGCCGGACGAGGTGATCCGGCGAATGGCGCCCTCGGTGGCGCAGGTGATTTCCGTCGATACCGCGACCGAGATGACCCGCTTCTACAACACGCGCTACGGCAAGCAGGTCATCTACAGGAAGTACAACAACCGCGGCGGCATCATCATGCCGGGCATGCGGGAAGTGGTGCCGCCGGAAGAAAAGAAGGAGCGCAAGCGGCTTGCCTACGTCAAGGCGAGCAAGGAACTTGCGGATGCGGAACCGGCGATCGAGCACGAAGCCTTCAAGCTTCTACAGCAGATCGACAAGGAAAAGCCTTAGGCGGCCTTGGCGGCGGTCAGCTTTTCGTACTTGGCCTGGAGTTCTTCGCGGGTTTCGCGCCACTCTGGATTGAAGGGGATGCAGGCCACCGGGCACAGCGCCACGCACTGCGGTTCATCGAAGTGGCCGACGCATTCGGTGCACTTGTGCGGGTCGATCTGGTAGAACTCCGCGCCCATCGAGATGGCGTCGTTCGGGCACTCGGGCTCGCACACGTCGCAATTGATGCAGTCGTCGGTAATCAGCAAAGCCATTTGTACAACCTTTGAATACTTACGCCTTCGGCGCGGCGGCCATGGCGGCGATTTTCTTCTGCAGCCAGCGGTCGACCGAAGGGAACACGAATTTGGAGACGTCGCCGCCCAGCATCGCGATCTCGCGCACGATGGTGCCGGAGATGAACTGGTACTGGTCGGACGGGGTGAGGAACAGGGTCTCGACGTCGGGCAGCAGGTAGCGGTTCATGCCGGCCATCTGGAACTCGTACTCGAAGTCGGACACGGCGCGCAGGCCGCGCACGATCACGCGCGCATCGTGCTGGCGGACGAAATCCTTGAGCAGGCCGCTGAAGCTTTCGACCTTCACGTTCGGATAATGGCCCAGCACTTCGTTGGCGATTTCCAGGCGATCGTCGAGCGAGAAGAAAGGTTTCTTGTTCTTGCTGTCGGCGACACCGACGACCAGGGTGTCGAACAGACCCGATGCGCGACGCACCAAATCCTCGTGGCCGCGGGTCAGCGGATCGAAAGTTCCTGGATAAACGGCTACAACCATTGCGGCTCCCTGGGAGAATGCACCTGAATAAGCGCGCATTATGCCTGAAAATTCGGCAGCCGCCCCGTGGTGGGGCAGGATTTGCGGTTTTTTAGTGCAACTTCAGCAGGTAAAAGTGGACCATGCCGGCCTTGTCGCCACGCACCTGCTGCCAGCCCGACAACCACGCGGGCGACTCAGCCTGTTCCGTTTCCGCGAAGGGCAATGCGTCGCCCGACTCCGCATACACCAGGCCGCCCTCCTTCAGCAGGTTCGCGCACAGCGGCAGGGCCTGGCTCAGGAAATCCTGTTGATAAGGCGGATCCAGGAAGATCAGGTCGAAGCGCTGGCCGCGCTGGGCCAGGTCGCGCGCCACGGCCAGCGCATCGGCGCGCAGGATCTTGACCTGATCGGCTTTCAGTTTTTCCTTGATGCTTTCGAGCTGGCGCACCACCGGGCCGAGCGTGTCGATCATGGTCACCGAACGCACGCCGCGGCTGGCGGCCTCGAAGCCGAGGGCGCCGCTGCCGGCGAACAGGTCGAGGCAGTCGAGGCTGTCCCAGTCGCCATCCAGCTGGTGGCGGATCCAGTTGAACACGGTCTCGCGCACGCGGTCGGGCGTGGGGCGCAGGCCGAAGGCGTCGAGCACGGGTAAAGGGGTGCGTTTCCAGGCGCCGCCGATGATGCGGACTTGCTGCGGCGGGCCGGGACGGCGGGGGTAAGAGGGTTTGTGTGAGGACTTCTTTTGCATGGCGGGACTATACCACGCAGCGTATTACGGTTTGGTCGCGGGCACGGTGTGCCCACCCTACGTGGGGCGGGCACACCGTGCCCGCGTTCCGGCCAATTATTTACCTTTGGCTAATGTATTGAAATCGTCGATCCACCCCTGCATGCGCTTTTGCGCGTGCTGCTTCTGCTCCGCATTGGTCAGCTTGATCGCCGTGAGGATGAATTTCGAGGTGTTATCCACATAGGCGTCGAAGAAGGCCTTGCGTTCCGGCGCCTCCATGCGGTCGAACATGTCGCGCAGCAGGTCGTGGATGGCCGACATGGTCTGGTCCTTGTTCAGCTTCTGGTCGTGCACCCGGCGCAGCAGGGCGACGATCTTCTTCTGGCGCAGCTGGCGCTCCTGCAGCCAGACGTCGTTGTCGAGCGGGCGCGCATCCGAGGCGCGGCGCAAGGCCGTTTCCTGGTCGCGGCTGAAACTGCCGAACCACAGCTCGAACTGGCTCATCGCCTTCTTGAAACGGGCCTTGTGCTGGTCCTCGATGCTGCCGCTCATGAACTCCTTGCGGAACTTGTCGTTGTTCTTGGCGAACTTCTGCTCCATCTGGGCGATCTGGTCGGGCTTGATCGACATCGCCAGGTCGGCCAGCTGGGGCAGCGCCTTGAAGGCCAGCAGCTCGGTGCGCGCCTTGATGTCGCGGTAATCGGACAGCAGCTCTTCCTGGGTGACGCTGCCGTCGCCCATCTGGCGCTGCATCTTGCTCAGCATGCCGGCGTAATCGCGCAGCTGGGTCGTGCGGTGCCACTGGAACAGGTTATCGATGTCTTTCTTGACCCAGTCGGACTGATCGCTGTCCAGATCGAGGTAAGCATTCAACCACCAGTACAAGAGCGTATCGCCGTGGTTATAGGTGAAGCGGATCGTGCTGCAAGCGCTCAGCAAAGCCATCAGCGCCACCAGAAACAGCAGGCGCGCACGGTGGAACAAAGGTTGGGGCGTGTTAAACTTTTTCATATTATTCAACTACATTTTCTATTGAGAACGGCACATATGAACGTAGTCATCCTCGCCGCTGGCATGGGAAAGCGCATGCAGTCCGCTCTGCCAAAAGTCCTGCATCCTCTGGCTGGGAAGCCGCTGCTGCAGCATGTCATCGCCACGGCACGCAGTCTTAACCCGACTAAATTATGCGTGATTTACGGGCACGGCGGCGCAGCGGTGCCGAGTGCGGTACACGAATGGGGTACGGAAGCAGGCATCGCCATCGACACCGCGCTGCAGCAGCCCCAGCTGGGCACCGGCCATGCCGTGATGCAGGCCCTGCCCCAGATCGACGAAAACGCGCCGACCCTGGTGCTGTACGGCGACGTGCCACTGACCACCAGCGCCAGCCTGCAGCGCCTGGTCGAGGCCGCCGGCAAGGACAAGCTGGCGATCCTGACGGTGGTGCAGGACAACCCCTTCGGCCTGGGCCGCATCATCCGCGAGAATGGCGAGATCGTGCGCATCGTCGAGGAAAAGGACGCCAACGCGGAAGAACGCGCGATCAAGGAAATCAACAGCGGCATCATGGTGATCCCGACGCGTCATTTGAATAGCTGGCTCGGCGCGCTGGGGAACAACAATGCGCAGGGCGAGTACTACCTGACCGACATCGTGGCCCAGGCGGTCGCGAACGGCGTGCCGGTGGTGTCCGCGCATCCTTCGGCCGAATGGGAAGTCGCCGGCGTGAACAGCAAGGTGCAGCTGGCCGAACTCGAGCGCCGCCATCAGCTGAACATTGCCAACGCGCTGCTCGAGAAGGGCGTGCACCTGCTGGATCCGGCCCGCATCGACGTGCGTGGCGAGCTGGTCTGCGGCCGCGACGTCTCGATCGACGTCGGCTGCGTGTTCGAGGGCTACGTGGAACTGGCGGACGGCGTGCGCATCGGCGCGAATTGCGTGCTGGTGAACACCAAAGTGGCCGCCGGCGTGCAAATCAAACCCTTCTGCCACTTGGAAGACGCCATCGTCGGCGAAAAATCGCAGATCGGCCCTTATGCGCGCCTGCGCCCGGGCACCGAGCTGGCCGAAGATGTCCACATCGGTAACTTCGTCGAAGTCAAAAACAGCAAGGTCGCGGCCCACAGCAAGGCGAACCACCTGGCTTACGTTGGCGATGCGGACGTCGGCTCGAAGGTCAACATCGGCGCCGGCACCATTACCTGCAACTACGATGGCGCCAACAAATTCCGCACGGTGATCGAGGACGAGGCCTTCATCGGCAGCGACAGCCAGCTGGTGGCCCCGGTGCGCGTCGGCAAGGGCGCAACCCTGGGCGCCGGCACCACGCTGACCAAGGATGCACCGGCCGGCATGCTGACCATTTCCCGTCCGCGGCAGCTGACGATCGAGAACTGGAAGCGCCCGGTCAAGAACAAGAAGTAATCCACTGGCTGGGCACAGCAAACCCACAGCAAAACCACAGGCGTATCACAGGATAAACACAGCCTGGTCCACCGGCTTTGCACAGGGTAGTCCACTTGCTGTGCACAGGCTTTTCGGCCAGTCATCCACAAAGTCATCCACAGGCCCGCACGGGATTCCGGCGGGCCTGTTGTCTTTATTGGCGCTTGTTTTGCCGTGCTTTTTTGTCCAGGGCCGTGAGTCCGGCATGAACCCGACCGCACCCCGGCCGCACGAGTTATCCACAACGCATGAAACCGACGCGGGCGGCCCGGAAAAGGCGCAATTGGCCGTTCGGGACAGCCATTTGCTCAGTAATGCAGCAGTGTCACACTTTGTCCACATCGTGCTGTGGATGAGCTGTGCATTACTTTTGCGGTAGCAAAGTTTACAGGTAAACAGCTTATCCACATTATTCACAGCCCCCTGTGGATAGCCTGTGCGTGAAGAACCGTTCAAACCACGATGCGGGTCTCGAACTTGCTGCGGAAGGTCGAAAAATACGCTTTTACGTTGCGCACGTTCTTGTGGGTCGTGAACAGGCGGTGCGCCAGCGCATGGTAGGCCGGCATATCGGCCACCTGCACCACCAGCACGAAGTCCGGGCCGGGCGCGACCCGGTAGCACTGCAGCACGGCCCCCTCTTCGGCGACGGCGCCTTCGAACTCGGCCATGCGGTCGGCCGCCTGCACATCCAGCGTGATCTCGACGATGGCGGTCAGGCGCGCCCCTACCTTGTCCGGCGAAACGATCGCAACTTGCCTTTCGATAACACCGCTCGCGCTCAGCTGTTTGACCCTGCGCAGACAAGTTGGCTGCGACACATGTACCAATTCCGCCAACTCGGCATTGGTGTGAGAGGCGTCAACTTGCAAGGTATTTAAGATGCGACGATCAAGATCGTCCAGGTTTTCTGGCTCTGTCGACATTTTTATAAATTTTTAGTAGATATTTGAAAGAATATTTCACGAGTATCGTGTAATGAAATAATCTATCAAAAAAAGCAGAATTTAGAAAGCTTATTTCATGACGCCTACTCTACATTAGTGACATCTGTTAATTTTTATTGGAGCTCATCATGTGCGGTATCGTCGGAGCAGTAGCCCAGCGCAACATCACCCCTATCCTGATCGAAGGTTTGAAGCGCCTTGAATACCGTGGCTACGATTCCTGCGGCGTTGCCCTGCACGTCGATGGACGCCTGCAGCGTTCGCGCAGCACCTCGCGCGTGGCCGAGCTCGAATCCCAGATCAAGGAAACCGGCCTGCAGGGCTTCACCGGCATCGCCCACACCCGCTGGGCCACCCACGGCGCCCCGGCCACCAAGAATGCCCACCCGCATTTTTCTCCTAGCGAAGACAATGCCCGCATCGCCCTGGTCCACAACGGCATCATCGAGAACCACGACGAGCTGCGCCGCGAACTGACCGACCTCGGCTACAACTTCACCAGCCAGACCGACACCGAAGTCATCGCCCACCTGGTCGACCACATGTACAACGGCGACCTGTTCGAGACCGTCCAGCAAGCCGTGAAACGCCTGCACGGCGCCTACGCCATCGCCGTATTCTGCCGCGAAGAGCCGCATCGTGTGGTGGCTGCGCGCCAGGGTTCGCCGCTGATCGTCGGCCTGGGTAACGGTGAAAACTTCGTCGCCTCGGATGCGATGGCGCTGGCCGGCACCACCGACCAGATCATCTACCTGGAAGAGGGCGACGTGGTCGACCTGCAACTGGCGCGCTACTGGATCGTCGACGTCGACGGCCGCCCGGCCGAGCGTGAGGTTAAAACCGTGCACGCCCACACCGGCGCCGCGGAACTCGGCCCGTACCGCCACTACATGCAGAAGGAAATCTTCGAGCAGCCGCGCGTGGTCGGCGACACCCTCGAGGGCGTCACCGGCATCATGCCGGAACTGTTCGGCGACCAGGCCTTCCGCGTCTTCAAAGAGATCGACCGCGTGCTGATCCTGGCCTGCGGCACCAGCTACTATGCCGGCCTGACCGCCAAGTACTGGATCGAATCGGTGGCCAAGATCCCGGTGAGTGTCGAGATCGCCAGCGAATACCGTTATCGCGACAGCGTCCCGCATCCGCAGACCCTGGTCGTCACCATTTCGCAATCCGGCGAAACCGCCGACACCCTGGCCGCGCTGAAGCACGCGCGCAGCCTGGGCATGACCCACACGCTGACCATTTGCAACGTCGCCCACAGCGCGATGGTGCGCGAGTGCAAGCTGGCCTACATCACCCGCGCCGGCGTCGAAGTCGGCGTCGCCTCGACCAAGGCATTCACGACCCAGCTGGCCGCCCTGTTCCTGCTGACCCTGACGCTGGCGCAAGTCAACGGCCGCCTGAGCGAGGAGGAAGAAGCGACCTACCTGAAGCAGATGCGCCACCTGCCGGTCGCGCTGAGCGCGGTGCTGGCGCTGGAGCCGCAGATCATCGCCTGGGCCGAGGAATTCGCACGAAAAGAAAACGCCCTGTTCCTGGGCCGCGGCATCCACTACCCGATCGCCCTGGAAGGCGCGCTGAAGCTGAAGGAAATCTCGTACATCCACGCCGAAGCCTATCCGGCAGGCGAACTGAAGCACGGCCCGCTGGCGCTGGTGACCGAAGAGATGCCGGTGGTGACCATCGCCCCGAACGACGCCCTGCTGGAAAAGCTGAAGTCGAACATGCAGGAAGTCCGCGCCCGCGGCGGCCAGCTGTACTGCTTCGCCGACGTCGACACCCAGATCACCTCGAGCGAAGGCCTGCATGTGATCCGCCTGCCGGAGCACTATGGCCTGCTGTCGCCGATCCTGCACGTGGCGGCGCTGCAGCTGCTGGCTTATCACACGGCGCTGGCGCGTGGGACCGATGTGGACAAGCCGCGTAATCTGGCGAAGTCGGTGACGGTGGAGTAAGAGTCCGGTTCATCCCGGTCAAAGCAGGCCGCGAACGAAAGCTCGCGGCCTTTTTTTCGCCCCGCGGCCGGCCTTCATTCCTGCTCCGGCAAAGCCGAAGAATGGTGACTCGTAATCAGCCATTGCTCGCCGTCCCAGCGGTAAGTAAAGGTGTAGCGGGCCGGCACCACCTGCCCGGTCCTGCCGAAGGTGAACGTGTACAGCCCCGCATCGACGGCGACATTGCAGCCGAGGTAGATCCGACGCAGGTCGATCACCCCGGACGGTTCATTCAGCAAGAAATGCTCGAAATACTCTTCCTTTTCCGCCGGCGTCAGCCTGGGTTGATTCGACACGGTCGGCAGCAGGATAGCTTCCTCCGCGTAGTTGGCCACGACCTTGTGCGGGTCCCCGCTCTGCAGGGTATCGTTCCAGCGCTCGAACAGGGCGGCGATCTTCTTTTCGGAGGTCGGCTTGCACTTTTCCGTGCGCGGGACGTGGGTATAAGTCTTGCCAGGGTACTCGGCTTGCGAGGCGCAGCCGGCCAGGGCAAGAGCAACAAGGGCAAGCAGCTTCATGGGGGATCTCCTTTGATGGTTTCTGGTCACGGATCACTCATCAATATGCGGGACCATCGTAGGACCGTGCGCGACCGACCCCGGCGCGCTTGAACTTATGTCGCATAAAGGATGCAAGCACACTCGCAGCCAGACGGATAATGCAAAAGAACCCTTCAGATGTTTCAATTGTGTTAATACACGGCGGCCAACTGTCTTAGAATCTCGCGGATACTTTCGCAAAGTAAGCTACTAAAGCTGGCACCGGCAATACCGCCGGCAGACTGTTGCGCCGCCGCATGCTAAGCTGACACAATTAAAGGGGTAAATCGATGAACGAACTGGTCAAGACGGGCATTGCCGGACTGGACGAGGTACTGCACGGAGGCATTCCCCGCAATAACAACCTGATCGTCGAAGGTCCGCCCGGTTCGGGCAAGACCACGCTCGGGCTGGGCTTCATCTACCACGGTGCGCTCGACTACGATGAGCCCGGCGCCATCGTGTCCTTCGAGCTCGATCCCGCCAAGCTGCTGCGCGACGCCGCCGGCTTCGACTGGGACCTGCAGGGCATGATCGACCAGGGCAAGATCAAGATCATCCAGACCAGTCCGGCTGTGCTGCTGAGCGAGTTCCGCAGCGACGACGGCGCCTTCGCCGCCTCGCTGGTGGCCATGGGCGCGAAGCGCCTGCTGATCGACGGCCTGACGCCGCTGCGCCTGTACGCCGAGGTGAACGACATGCCTTTCCGCGAAGACGTGCACCTGCTGATCGAAGGCCTGACGCGCCTGGGCGTGACCACCATGGTCACGGCGGAGAAGGACGAGTCGATGACCGGCGTGCTGGCGCACGAGCGCTTCGTCTTCGATACCATCATTTCGCTCAGCTTCGGCGAGGCGCGGCGCCGCACCCACCGCCGCCTGACGGTGACGAAGTCGCGCGGCCAGGATTTCATCGGCGGCAGCCATACCATGCGCATCGAACCGCAGGTCGGCGTGCATGTGTACCGCCGCGCGCAGTCGCGCCCGGTTGCATCGCCCGACCAGCCCACCTCGGAACGGCGACTGTCGACCGGCTCGGCGGCCATCGACAAGATGATGAATGGCGGTATCTACGAGGGTTCGGTGACGCTGGTGAGCGGCATTTCCGGCACCGGCAAGACCGTGTTCAGCGTCCAGTTCCTGACCGACGCCATCAAGAATGGCCACAAGACGCTGCTGGTCAGCCTGGACGAGCATCCGCGCCAGCTGATCCGCAACGCCAAGTCGCTCGGCTTCGACCTGCAGGGCCTGATCGACGACGGCAAGCTGTTCATTCATTACGAGTCGCCGCTGGAACTCGAACTGGACGTGCACTTCGACCGCATCGTCAAGCTGGTCGAGCAGGAAAAAATCGACTGCATCGCGCTCGACTCGGTGGCCGTGTATGAAATGACCAGTGTCGAGGAGGTTGCCGATTACCTTTACGCGCTGGCGAGCTTCTTCAAGAACCGCCTGGCGACGACCCTGTTCAACTACGAAAGCCCGGAGCTGCTGGGCGTTTCGCAGATCAGCGAGGAACTGAAGGGCTCGCACCTGGTCGACAACATCATCCTGCTCAACTACGTGGAAATCTCGACCGTGCTGCGGCGGGCCCTGGCCGTGCCGAAGGTGCGCGGCAGCCGCAATGTGCAGATCACGCGCGAATACGAAATCGGCGTCGGCGGCCTGGTGCTGATCGACGAAGGCGGCAACGATGTCCAGGCCGTGCCGCAATTGCCGTTCTCGTCGTATTACGGTTTGCTGTCGCGTTCGCCATCACGCCAGAGCCCGGCCATCGAAGAAGCGGTGGCCAGCGGCGCCCCTCTGCCCGAATCGGCGCGCATGCCGGCCGAAAAGCCCAGGTGATCAAGGCCGAACTGCCAGACACCACGCCGGTCAACTGGGACGACTGGCAGACGCCGCTACGGCAGTTCACGGAAGCGACGGGCCTTGTCACGTCGGCGTATGACGCGGCAGGGGTGCGCCACATCGGTCCGCTGACGGGGTCGCGCCTGTCGGCCTTGCTGGCGGAGCGCTCGACGCTGTGGGCCGAGGACGGTCCCGGCACGGCCTTCGAACGCACGCTGGTGCACAAGGCACGCGAACAAAAGGCGTCGGCGTCCGGCCAATTCGACGAAGGCTTCCGCGTGTGCGCCCAGCCGCTGCTGCTGCGCGGCCAGGTCTACGGCGTGCTGGTGTTCGGCTGGCGCTTCGCCGACTTCAGTTCGCCGCTGGCCTGCGAGCGTATCGCCAAGCAGATCGGGCTGGCCGGGCATTTGTTATGGAACGCGGCGCGGCTCGATGCGCCGGTGTCCGACAAGCGCATGAGCACCTATGCGGGTCTCCTGAAAACCCTGTCGAGTACGCTCGACCGCCAGCGCGAAACCATCGACGACCTGACGCGCGTGAACCGCACCCGCGAGCTGTTCCTGGCGGCGGTCTCGCACGAAATGCGCACGCCGCTGTCGGCCTTGTCGATGCGCATCGAACTGCTGTTGCGCACGATGCCCGACCTGCCGCCGAACGCGGTCAGCGGGCTCGAGGCCATGCGCGTGCACGTGCGCCAGGAAGCGGGGATGGTCGAAGACCTGATCGACGCTGCGCGCACGCTGACCGGGCAGATGTCGATCACGCGCACGCCGGTCGTGCTGGGACAGGTCTTGCGCGACGCCATCTCGACCGTGGAACCGCATGCGCACGCCAAACAGATCCTGCTGCAGGTGACGCCGGCCGATCATGGCGACCCGATCCGCTTCGAGGCGGACGGCCGGCGCCTGCAGCAGGTGATCTGGAATGTGCTGTTCAACGCGGTGAAATTCACGCCGGTGGGCGGCGTCATCCGCATCACCATCCGGCGGCTCGATGGCATGGTCGAGATCGACATCGCCGACTCCGGCCAGGGCATCGAAGCGGAAGACCTGCCGCATGTGTTCGGCGCCTTCCGGCTGCAGCAGCACGACAACGCCAGCGGACTGGGGCTGGGCCTGTACATCGCTCGCCGTATCGTCGAGCTGCATGGGGGCACGCTCAGCGTCAGCAGCGCCGGCCGCGGCCAGGGCGCCACCTTCTCCATCCGGCTGCCTGTGGTGCCGCTTTAACCTCAGAACAGGTAGGCCAGCGCCAGTGTCATCGCCTTGCGCGTATGTTCCGGCTGCGTGACCGTGCCGCGGAAGGCGCCGTTCGCGGCCAGGGGCGCCGCAGCGCTGCGCGGCACTTTCAGCCAGTCGGCGCGGGCTTGAACCTGCAGGTACGAAGCCCAGGCGGGCTGGAACGCCGACTCCAGCCGCAGGCCGCGGCCGCGGCGGGTGTCGAGCGAGACCGGATCGTACAGGCCGGAAAAGCCGATGCGCATATGCTCGGGTGCGGCAAGGATGAAGGCGGCGTCGGCCGAGATGGCGCCGGCCGCCGAACGCCAGCCCGTACCGGCGCCCAGCAGCAGGCGCGTCGACCGGTAGCTTTCCTGCAGGCCGGCGGCGGCCGCGGTGCCGAGGATGTCGCGTTGCCAGCGGTCGATTTCCAGCGCGGCCAGCGCGTGATCCCTCCCTACTGCATACGATGCCCCCAGGCGCACCGCGCCCAGCCTGGTCGAGGTCGTCGATGCGGCGGCGACGCCGGCCTGGGTCCTACCAGCGTATTCGATGTCGCCCCCATACCAGTCCGCGCCGCCGAACCAGCGCAGGCTGCCCTGCCGGTAGGCGGCGCTCAGGCTGGCGCCGGGCAGCCAGCCGTGTTCGCGCACCAGTTGCCGGCCGGCGGCGTCGTATTCGGCATGGGTGACGCTGCGGGCGCCGACGCCTATGCTGCCCTGCCATTGCGCGCTGGCAGGCAGGGAAAACGATGCCGTCAGCGCCGCCGCGGCCGGCCAGATCAGGCGCATCAAAGCGAGGCGTTGAAATCGGCCCAGCTCAGGGTCGCCGTCTGCGTGACCACGCCATCGCCCTTGGCGCTGTAGTCCAGGCGCACGCCGCCGGCGCCGAGCGCGGTGACGGTCACGGACGAGGCGTTGCCGTTCACGATCAGCGAGCCCGAACCCGGCATGTCCGTGCCGACGCTCACGAAAGGCTGGATGCTTTTGACGGTATAGGCAAACTGGCCCAGGCCGTTGGCGTTGCCCGACAGCCCGAAGCTGCCGGAACTGGTCGTGGTGTTGCCGTTGGTGCTGCCGCTCAGCGAGTAGTCGGCAAGGGTCAGGCTGGCCACGGTCGCGCCGGCTTTCTGGTCGGTGGCCTGCAGGGATTTGCCGGAAATCGTGACCGAACTGTCGGTCGAGCTCGTTACCTTGAGCGCGATCTTCATGTCGCCGTTGAGGGTGGCGGTCTCGCTGCCGCTGGTGATGCTGAAGCCCGTGAACCGGGTGTCCATCGTCGCCGCGCCGCTGGTGGTGTTGATCAGGTCGCCGCTGACGTCGGCGATGGTGATGCTCAGGGTGCCGTTCAGCCTGTCGCCGTCCTCGACGCAATTCACGGCGGTTACCGACATGGTGTCGCCGTTGCTGAGGGTTTGCGGGTTGCGCAGGTTGGCGTCCACCGTGATCGTGCCGCCGCCGGCGCAGGCCTGGTTCACCGTCGCGCCGGTCAGCAGCGGGGCGCCGCCCTGGCCGAAGCTGCGCTTGACCAGCTTGATGACCGGCGCCGCGGCGCTCATGCCGGTACCGCCGATGCTGACGCCGGTCAGGACACCGGTCACCGAGGACGAGGAGTCGCCGATCAGGCTGCTGGCGGTATAGCCGCTGGCCGCCGCCTTGCCCGAATTGGCGGCCGTGATCGGCGTCAGCGAGGAGGTCTGCACGGGCGTCGGACTGGTGCTGGAACCTGCGCTGCCGCCGCCACCGCCGCAGGCGCCCAGAGCCAGCGTCGACGCGATGGCGAGGCACAAGGTTTGCGATTTCATGTCTTCTCTCTTTCTGTCGTGTGGATGGGATATTTCCTGATAGGTCGAGCAAATGGTAGCTGGCCCCGATGCCGCACACACTATCGAATTGTCACGAGTCCGCCCGAACCTTCAGCCAGCCCGCATGCTCTAACTCCTGCCCCGGACCTCACCCGGCGTCAGGAGCATCCCCTATGTCAGGCATCGTGCGCATCGACGACGAGGTCATCACCACCGACGACTTCATCCGAACCTTGAAACTGAGCGGGCAGTTCGAAGGCCTGGTCGAGCAGATGGTGCGCGACCGCCTCACCGCGCGCGCCGCGAAACAGGCCGGCTTGCAGCTGGCGCCCGAGCAGATCCAGGAACGCGCCGATGAATTCCGCCGCGCCCTCGGCCTGCACCGCGCCGCCGACACCAACCACTACCTCGATGCGCTCGGCGTCTCGCTGGACGAATTCGAGGACTGGATCACGGACAGCCTGTACCAGGAAAAGATGCTGGACCAGGTCTGCAGCGAGGCCGCCGTGAGCCAGTACTTCACGCTCAACTCGCCGCGTTTCGACAGCGTCGAGGTCAGCCACATCGTGCTCGATGCCGAGGGCGCCGCGCGCGAGATGATGTCGGTGCTGCAGGAAGAACCGGAAGCCTTTGCCGAGATGGCGCGCGAACACTCGATCGATACCGATACCAGAGGGCAGGGCGGCCGGATCGGCAAGGTGCTGCGCGGTTCGCTCAAGGGCGACATCGAGGCGCGCGTGTTCAATGCGCGCGAAGGCGAATTGCTCGGGCCCTTCCCTTCTCCCGACGGCGTGTGCTACGAGATCTTTTGCGTCAACGCCAGGCACCCGGCCGCGCTCGACCCCGATACCGCCGCCGAGGTGCGCCGCCTGCTGCGCGAGCAATGGCTGATGGCGCGCGCCCAGGAACACGTGATCGAAGCGTGCCCTGTGCGCTAGGCGCCGGGCCCGCCAGACCGCCATGGAAGAAGCACCCTCCCAGGCGCAGTCGCCCGCCAGGTTCCTGTCATCGGTCGACCTGCTGTCGCCTTTTACGGAGGAGGACCTGGAACAGCTGGCGGAAGCGATCCAGGTGCGCCATTACGCCTTCGGCGACACGGTCTGCAAGGCCGGCGAGCCGGCCGAAGGTGTATATGTGGTGAAGTCCGGCTCGGTGCGCGTGTTTTCCGACGAGAACGGCAAGGAAGTCAGCATCGGCGTCAGGAAGAGCGGCGAAGTCATCGGCGACATCGCCATGCTGCGCGAAGTCCACCACGAACTGTCGGCGCGCGCCTCCCTCAAGACCGAGCTGTGGTTCATCCCGCGCACGGCCATCGAGCCGGTGCTGGTGCGCAATCCGGTGGCGCGCGACTTCGTCACCAGCTATGTCGCGATCAGCTCGGCCGGCGGCCTGGTGGCGCGCCTGTTCGATTTGCGCGGCAAGGTCGGCAAGGACGAGCTGGAAGCGTTCGTGCGCAGCGTCGGCGTCAAGCGCGTCGCGGCCGGCAAGGAGATCCTGACCCAGGACGGGCGCGAAGACCGCCGCCTGTATGTGCTGCGCCAGGGACAAGTAAAACTGCTGTACCACGACGGCGCCGACGACTACACGCTGGCCACGCTGCAGGCCGGCGAGACCTTCGGCGAAAAAGCCTGTCTGATGCGCCAGGAACAAATGGCCTCGGCGGTGGCCATCACGCCTTGTACCCTGCTGGTGATTCCGGAAAAGACCGCGCACGCCATCCTCGAGCGCAACGCCGGCCTGCGCGAGGTGCTGGAAGACCGCATCCGTTTTATAGAACGCGAACTGGAGCGCCAGAAGAAGCTGGCCGAGCGCCGCAAGCGCCCGCTGCGCCTGGACCTCGAATCGAAGCCCGAGCTGGGCGAAAAAGTGATCCGCCGCTTCGCCCTGGTCGAGCAGGCCGAGGAGATGGATTGCGGCGCCGCCTGCCTGGCCATGCTGTGCCGCCATTACGGCCTGCAGGTCACCCTGGGTAAACTGCGCGAACTGGCCAACGTCACCACCCAGGGCGCGACCCTGGACAGCCTGGCGCGCGCCGGCGAGACCCTGGGTTTCTCGAGCCGCGGCGTGCAATGCACCTTCGACGCGCTGCAGGGGTTCGAATTGCCTTTCATCGTGCACTGGGAGGGCTACCACTACGTGATCGTGTACGGCGTCTCGAAACGCCAGGTGTGGGTCGTTGATCCGGCGGTGGGTTTCAGAAAAATGTCGGTCGAGGAATTCGAGCGCGGCTGGAGCGGCACCTGCCTGGTCTTCACGCCCGGCCAGGACATGGCGCAGGCCGCCGTCGAGCGCTCGCCCTGGCTGCGCTTCGTCGCCTACCTGCGGCCTTATCGCACCATCCTGCTGCATCTGTTCCTGGCCACCTTCGTGATCCAGATGCTGGGCATCGTGCCGCCATTGATCATCCAGAACATCCTTGATGGCGTGGTGGTGCACCAGAACGTCAGCCTGCTGCACCTGCTGATCGGCGGGCTGGTCATCGCCAACCTGTTCTCGCAGCTGATGGCGACCGTGCGCGCCTACCTGGCCAACTACATGGTGCGCAACCTCGACTTTTCGATGATGGCGGGCTTCTTCAAGCACACGATGTCGCTGCCCTACTCCTTCTTCGCCAAGCGCAAGACCGGCGACATCATCGCGCGCTTCCAGGAAAACCAGACCATCCGCGCCTTCCTGACCGAATCGACCGTCACCACGATGCTGAACCTGCTGATGGTGTTCATCTATTTCACCATCCTGTTCGTCTACAACGTCAAGCTGACCCTGATCCTGATCGCCTTCGTCATCCCCATCATGGCGCTGACGATTTTTACGACGCCGCACATCAAGCAGTACGCGCGTGAGGTCTTCAACGCCTCGACCGACGCCCACGCCTTCCTGATGGAGGCGCTGGGCGGCGTCGAGACCATCAAGGGCATGGGCAGCGAGCGCCCGGTGCGTCTGAAATGGGAAAAGAAATATGTGAAAGCGCTCGACACCCAGTACCGCGCGCAGCAATTCAATATCGTGGTGGGCCTGGCCAGCCAGCTTCTCAACGCCGGCACCACGATCGCCATCCTGTGGGCCGGCGCCAGCCTGGTCCTCGAGCACGAATTGACGATCGGCCAGCTGATCGCCTTCAACGCCCTGATGGGCAGCGTCCTCGCCCCGCTGATGGGCCTGGTGGCCCTGTGGAGCCGACTGGCGGACGCCGGCGTGGCGATGGAGCGGCTGGGCGACGTGCTCGACATCGAACCGGAACAGAAGCCGAGCGAGGCCGCCAGCCGGGTGGTCCTGCCCGACCTGCAGGGCGATATCAAACTCGAGAACGTCTACTTCCGCTACGGCGGCGACGACACCGCCTACGTGCTGGACAACATCAGCATCGACATGCGGCGCGGCGAGCTGATCGCCATCGTCGGCCGCAGCGGCTCCGGTAAAACCACGCTGGCCAAGCTGCTGGTCGGCTTTTATATGCCCACCGACGGCAAGATCCTGGTCGACGGCTACGACATGGCGACCATCGACAAGGATTACTACCGCGCCCAGGTCGGCTACGTCATGCAGAGCAACCTGCTGTTTTCCGGCACCATCGCCGAGAACATCGCCAGCGGCGACGACAGCCCGGACCGGCGGCGCATCGAGCAGGTTGCCAAGATGGCGGATGCGCACGCCTTCATCAGCAAGATGCCGCTGGCTTACGAGCAGGTGGTGGGCGAGCGCGGCGTCGGCTTGTCCGGCGGCCAGGTGCAGAGATTGTGCATCGCGCGCGCGCTGTATCACGACCCGCGCCTGCTGGTCTTCGATGAGGCGACCTCGGCCTTGGACACCCAATCGGAAAGCAACATCATCGCCAACATGCACGACATCCTGGCCGGGCGCACGGCCGTGATCATCGCGCACCGGCTCAGCACCATCATGCGAGCCGACAAGATCGTGGTGCTGTACGAGGGACATATCGCCGAGCAGGGGCGGCATGAGGACTTGCTCGCGCGGCGTGGCATGTATTACGAACTCGTTCAGAAGCAGTTGGCGGCAGCATGAAACTCTTTAACCAGGATCTCGCACCCCGCGGCTCATCGATGTCCTATGCCGGCCTGCTGGAGCGGCTCGAAATCCTGCGCTCGACCCTGCGTTGGGCGAACCAGCTCGACCGGCCTGACATCGAAAAGCTGCTGCGCCAGGCGAATGCCGTGCGCGACGAGGTGATGCAGCTGTCGCACAAGGAGCGCTTCGTGCAGGCGCTCGACGCCGACCGCCGCAGCGAGGCCGTGGACAAGCCGCTGCCGCACCCGGGCGAACGCAGGCAGGCGCTGCTGGCGCGCAGCTTCGTGTTCGAGGGCACCTTCGGCGACAACCCGCGCCTGCTCGACGCCCTCGAGATCGCGGAAAAGGCGGCGCCCACCGATTTACCCGTGCTGATCGACGGTGAAAGCGGCACCGGCAAGGAGTTGATGGCCAAGGTGGTGCACGCCAACGGCGCCCGCGCCGACAAGGCCTATATCTCCGTCAACTGCGGCGCGATTCCCGAGAGCCTGATCGAATCGGAACTGTTCGGCCACAAGCGCGGCGCCTTCACCGGCGCGGCCACCGACCGCAAGGGCAAGTTCGAGAGCGCCCATAAAGGCACGATCTTCCTGGACGAAATCGGCGAACTGCCGCTGCAGGGACAGGTGAAACTGCTGCGCGTGCTGCAGTCGCACGAGATCCAGCGCGTCGGTTCGGACGAGACGATTGCGGTGGACGCACGCATCGTCGCCGCCACGAATAAAAATCTGCGCAAGCTGATCGAAGAGGGGCAATTCCGCGAAGACCTGTTCTACCGCCTCAGCGTGATCCACGTGAGCCTGCCGCCGCTGCGCGAGCGGAAGGACGAGATCCCGCTGCTGCTGGCCTGGTACGGCGACGAGGCGGCCGAGGTCCTCAAGCGGCGCCCGGTGGCCTTGAGCCCGCGCCTGCGCGAATTCCTGCTCGAATATGCCTACCCCGGCAATATCCGCGAGCTGCGCAACCTGATGTACCGGCTGGCCTGCCTGGCCGGCGACCTGGCCGACCTGGCGCAGCTGCCGGAAGATATTCGCCCGCGGGCTGTGCCGGCGCCTGCGCCGGCGTCGCTCGAGGCGAAGGACGCGGATGGTGCATCTTCCTCCCCGCCGGCGCCGGCCTCGCTGGCGGAGGCCAAGCGCGCCGCCAGCGACGAAGCCGAGCGCGCCTGCCTGGAACGCGGCTTGAAGGACGTCGGCGGCACCGTGGCCGAACTGGCGCGGCGCTGGGACATGAACCGCTCGCATTTGCAGATCTTGCTGAAGAAGCATGGGCTGCATTCGAAGGATTTTCGGCAGGCGAGGTAAGCAGCCGTCGTTCCCGCGCAGGCGGGAACCCAAGTTTTCTTGAGCTGCCGAGGCGCATGCCAACTTGGATCCCCGCCTTCGCGGGGATGACGGGCCGTTTCACAACGACGGATTCATCACCGTCTGGTCCGGCTCCACATCGTCCGCCCGCACCACCACCACCGACACATTGTCGCGGCCGCCCCCGGCCAGGGCCAGTTCGACGAGCGTATCGGCCGCCTGCGCGCAATCGCCGCCGGTCAGCGCGCCGAACATCGCCTCGGCACTGACCATATTGCTCAAGCCGTCGCTGCAAAGCAGGAAGATGTCGCCGTGACAGACCTGCACCTGGATTTCGTCCAGCTCCAGCCCCGTGGCCGCGCCGAGCGCGCGTGTGATCATGTTGGCGCCGGGCCAGGCCTGGGCTTCTTCGCGGGATAGATGATTCTTGATCTGCAGTTCTTCGAGCTGGTTGTGGTCGCGCGTGAGTTGATGAAGGCTGCCGCCCCGGCACAGGTAGATGCGGCTGTCGCCGGCCCAGATGCAGATGGCGCTGCGGCCGGAGGCCAGCAGCAGCACCAGGGTGGTGCCGATCACCGGGACATTGCGGGTAATTGCTTCCGCCACCAGCGTGTCGTTCACCGCGAGCAGGCAAACGCGTGCCTGCGCGGCCGCCTGCTGCAGCGGCTCGCCCGCGGGCAGCGCATCCAGCGCCTCGACCGTCATCCGGCTCGCCACTTCGCCATAGGCGTGCCCGCCCATGCCGTCCGCCACGGCCCACATGCGCCGCTCCGGCCGGTTCAGCACCATGTCCTCGTTATTGCTGCGCACCAGTCCGGTATCGGTGCGCGCCGCCGAGGTCCAGCGTAACTGCGTCTCTTCGCCCATTAGATGCTTCCGTTGTTGACACTCCGTCCGTCCACGCCGACGGTCAATACCGAATTCGGCGCCGAGTTGCTCACGCTGACCGACTGGAACTGGTTGATCATCTGGTCGGCGTAGTTGTTGATCTGGTAGAAGTTGATCACCGGCGTCACGCCGCGTGCCTGCGCGGGCAGGTAGGGCTGGATCCAGCCGAAGCACCAGGCTGCGCCGTCGCCGCCGCGGATGTGCGCCATCGCCCTGGTGTCGAGCGTGCGGTCGCAGCGTAGATCGTGAATGCGGAGTTGGGCCATGATGCGTCTCCTGGATGCGTCGCGGGACAGTAGAAAGACAAGTTGAAACCGCCTTTGGTTCAATATTTTGGTGGAGGTCGCGCAAGGGTTTGCCGCTTGCGGCCTCCACCGGTCGGGGTCAAGCAAGCACGATGTTGTTCTGGCCGTACTGGTGGGTGTTGTTGGTCACGTCCACGCAGTCGATGAAGGCCGAGCCGTTGGCGGTCGCGTTGACGACCTTTTGCAGCTGGGCCAGGTCCTGGCTGGCCTCCAGCGACGAGCTGACATGCGATGGTCCGGGCTGGGGGAACCAGGGGGCGCTGCTCTTGCCATGGCCGCCGCGCACGGCAGCCATCTCGGTGTGGGCCAGTTCCTGGCTACGGGACAGGTCTTTGATGTTCAGGGTTTTCATGATGATGCTCCTTGAAGAATGAATACATTTACAGCGGGATTGCAGCGTTGTTGGCGGCCCATTGCAGCGGGTTCAGGGTCACATCGGGGCCGACGAAGCCGGGACCGATCACGCCGTTGTTGTTCAGGACGTTGACCTTGATGTCCTGTACCTGGCCGATGCGCTGGTCGAGGTTCAGGTTCACGTTCACGTTCGGGCCAAAGGCGGCGAGACCCTTGCTGCCGCCGCGGATCGCGGACATGGAACGCTGGTCCAGTTCACGCGTACGGTTCAGGTCTTGAATCAGGATCGATGCCATGCTCTTCTCCTTGCTTGCCAGGTCCGCGTCAGGCGACCAGCAGGTTGTTCTGGCCGAACTGCGAGGTGTTGTTGGTCACGTTCACACCCGAGATGAAGGCCGAGCCGTCGGCGGTCTCGTTGATCACCTGCTGCGCCTGGCGCAGGTCTTGCGACGCATCGATGGTCTTGGTGTACGAAGGCATCGGGAACAGCGCGTACGAGGGCGAGCCCATCGTGTAGCCGGCTTTGTGGCCACCGCGCACGGTGGACATTTCTTTACGGCTCAGTTCGGAGGAAACGGCCAGGTCTTTGATGGTCAGGGTTTTCATGTCGGTTCTCCTTTACAGCACGGCGATGTTGTTCTGGCCGAATTGATCGGTGTTGTTGGTGACGTGGACGCCGGACACGAAGGCCGAGCCGTTCGCAGTCAGGTTCTGCACGTCCTGCATTTGCAGCAGGCTCTGGTCCGCCTTGATCGAGGTGTTGTAGGACGGGCTGTAGGTCGGCAGCCACGGCATGCCGGGCTTGCCATGTCCGCCGCGCACGGCAGCCATGTCGCCGCCGGCCAGTTCCTTGTTCAATGCCAGGTCTTTGATGTTCAGGGTTTTCATGTCTTTCTCCTTGCGTCGGTGATTTGGGTTAAGAGCACTTCGATTTGCGCTCACTTGGGTATGAGCAGAATGCGTGCCAGGCCTCGAAACGGCCTTCAACCCGCCTTTTGTTGACGGGCAGTCTTCGCTTTGGGCCTGTTGGGCGGGGAATCTGGTGGGTGAGGGCCAACAGCTGATATTCGATGTGTGGAGCGGCCCAACACTCCGTAAAACAAGGACGGAAAAAAGCCGCCCAGCCTTGCGGTCAGGGCGGCATCGTCAAGCGCCGTCAAACGGGATAAACCGTTTATCTGCTTTGTTTGCCGGGCGCACTCCTCGGCGCTGCACGGGTTTTAAAATCGACGATCCCGGGCGAGGATGGCGGCGCGATGCCGGCCGCCCTGACCTGCGAGCGCCGCCGCGCGCCGCCGCTGATCGCCTGCATGGCCTTGCGGTCCAGTTCGAGGTTGTCGGACAAATCCTTGATAACGATGTGCGCCATGATGGTTCTCCTTGAATAACGGGTGCTAGCCCGGCCATCGCAAGGATGGCCGGGCTGGCGCGGATGGGCAGGGTGGCTCAGAACTTCGGCAGGTGCGCCTCGTTCTTTGCCCACTGCAGCGGACTCAGCTCGATGCTGGGCCCCGTGAAACCGGCGCCGATCACGCCGTTGTTGTTCAGCACGTTCACGCCGATGTCCTGGAACTGCGCGATCTGCTGGTTGAGCGTGACGTTGACGTTGACGTTCGGTGCACCGAGCACGCCGCCGCGTACGCTTGCCATCGCATGGCGGTCGAGACGCTGCGCATGCGCGAGGTCGTGGATCTGAATGGAAGACATAAGGATTCTCCTTTGGTTCATATCCTTAGCGGTAGACGGCGACGTTGTTCTGGCCGAACTGGTCGGTGTTGTTGTGCACGGTGACGCCATCGATGAAGGCCGAGCCGTTGGCGGTGGCGTTCATCACGCTCTGCAGCTGCTGCAGGCTCTGGTCGACCTTGATCGACGACTCGAAGCTCGGGTTGTAGCTCGGCATCGGCACCAGCGAATGCGCTTGCTGCTGCATCTTGTAACCGCCGCGTACGCGGGCCATGGCGCCACGGTCCAGTTCGCAGGTCAGGGCCAGGTCTTTGATGGTCAGGGTTTTCATGTCAGTGCTCCTCGAGATTGGGTTGGTGAGCCGGTTTCGTCGTGCTCACCCATCTCTTTGCGAGAAGCGTGCCAGGCCCCGAAACGGGCCTTTCGGCCGGTTTATTTGTGCGTTCGCTATCGAACACCGGCCGAAGCGGCGGCTTTGTCCCAACACTTTTCGACGCACTGTTTGGCCGGTCACAACACAAGGGCTCTGCGGTGAATTCGCGGCGCGCTCCAGTGTCTGAACAAGTGACATGGACAGTCTTGCCGACACCCTTCGCCTGTTCCAGAGCGGCTCCCTCGGGCAGGCCGAGATGTTCGCGCGCCTTGACCGGCTGCTCGCGGATACGCACGCGAGCGTCTCCAGCCTGCTGAAGACCCTCAACGAGGCGCATCGCCGTTCGCCGCTGCCGGCCGAGGTCTACGGCGAGGTCGAACGCCGCATCGCCCGCGCGATCGAAGCACGGCAGCGCAGCCGCCAGCGCGTGGGCGACGAGGAAACCTTTGTCCAGACCAAGCCCCTGCCGCCGACCCAGCCCGGCGGCTATGCGGGCGCCAACGCCAACGATGCCCCGGTCGAGCGCATGAAGGGCGTCGGCGACACCCTCAACGGCCGCTTCGTGCTCGAGGAATGCATCGGCTTCGGCGGCATGGGCACTGTCTATAAAGCGCTCGACCTGCGCAAGCTGGAGGCCTCGGACCGCCATCCGTATATCGCGATCAAGGTGCTGAACGTCCAGTTCCAGGGCCATCCGAAGTCGCTGATCGCCCTGCAGCGCGAGGCGAGAAAGGCGCAGGCCCTGGCCCATGCCAACATCGTGCAGGTGTATGACTTCGACCGCGACGGCTCGATGGTCTATGTGACGATGGAATACCTGGCCGGCAAGTCGCTCGGCCAGCTGCTGCGCGCGCCGGATTTCCGCGCCCTGCCTTTCGAGGAGGCGATGAAGATCGTGCGCGGCATGGGCAAGGCGCTCGCCTATGCGCACGAGCGCGGCTTCGTGCACTGCGACTTCAAGCCGGCCAACGTGGTCCTGCTGGATGCCGGCGGCGTCAAGGTGATCGACTTCGGCATTGCGCGCGTGTTCCAGAAGGCCGAGGAAGCGCCCGACGTCACCGTCTTCGATCCGGGCAGCCTGGGCGCCCTGACGCCCGCCTACGCCAGCCCGGAAATGCTGGAGAACCGCGAGCCCGATCCGCGCGACGACATTTATGCGCTCGGCTGCATCACCTACGAGCTGCTGACCGGAAAGCATCCCTTCAACCGCCTGTCCGCCACCCAGGCGCGCGACGCCGGCCTGCGCCCGCAGCGCCCGCCCAAACTCGGCCACCGGCAGTGGCGCGCACTGCGCTGTGCGCTGTCCTTCCAGCGCGAACAGCGCACCCCCAGCGTGAACCAGTTCCTGCAGGAGATCGGTGCGCAGGATGTGTGGCAAAAGCCGTCCTTCCTGGTGGGCGTGGGCCTGTCGGCGGCGGCGGCGCTGGTGGTGTTCGTGGCGCTGCGCCTGTTCCTGTGGGACGGCGCCGAGAAGGCGGCGCCTGAAACCGGACCGCCTGCCGCGGCTGCGGACACGGCCAGCGGGCCGCCGCAGGCGCCCCGGCAAGCCCAGGCGCCGCCCCAGGGGCCATCCCAGGCCCCGGCCCCGGCGGCGCAGCCCGCAGCCAAGGCGCAGCCATCCGCGCCCAGCCTGCCGGCCGTCTCCGCGGCGCTGGCGGATTTACCCTGCTCGGCGCTGGTCCCCACGATCAAGGGGCGTACCGTGCGCGTGCAGGGCTACATCGCGCGCAGCAGCGGGAAAGCCCACCTGAAGAATACGCTGATGGCGCTGCCGGGTGTGTCGGGGGTCGATGTGGCGGTGCAGGAGGTGGACGAGGACAAGTGCGCCTTGCTGCGCGTGCTGGGCCGCTACTGGGTGGCGCACCGCATGGCGCAAGGCGCGGCCAATGACGCGAGCTCGATCAAGGTGAACAGGGAAAGCGGCCGCGGCACCGACCTCAAGGCGGGCGCCACCTTGCTGTTCGACGTGACTTCACCGGCCTATCCGTCCCAGTTGGTGGTCGATTATTTCACCCTCGACGGCAAAGTCCTGCACATGCTGCCGACCTTGCTGGAGCGCGAGACCTTTGCACCGCCCAACTATACCGTCATCATCGGCAACCTGAACAACTGGGGCGTCGGCCCGCCCTTCGGTACCGAAATGGTGGTGCTGATCGCCACGCCGGTGCCCCTGTTCGGCGGCGTGCGCGACAACCTGGAAAGCACCGCGGGCTACCTGCGCGCGCTGGACGAGCAGCTGGCCCGGGTCGCCAAATCGCACGGCGCGGGTGCGGTCACGGTGGACTTCCTCCAAATTACCACGCACCCAACACGATAGATTCATTTCAGCGAACGCGCCACCCGCAGCCCGTTCTGCGACTGGCGCACGCTGGCGTCGTACTTGAAGCGGGTGGTGGAGAGCATATAGCTGCCGTCCTCGCGCCAGGAGCCGCCGCGGATGACGCGCGTCTGGCAATTCGGTTCGGCCCAGGCGCTGCCGTCGGCGGGGGCGCCCTTGTAGGAACTGTGCCAGCAATCCTGCACCCATTCCCACACGCTGCCATTCATGTCGTGCAGGCCGAAGGGATTGGCGGGAAAGCTGCCGACCGGCGGCGGTTCTTCCATTTTCCAGGGCTGGCCGCAATCCTTGCAACTCGAATTCCCGCCCTTCATGTCGTCGCCCCACCAGTAGCGGGTGGCGGTGCCGCCGCGCGCCGCGTATTCCCACTCGGCTTCGGTGGGGAGCCGGTAGGGCTTGCCGCTCGCCGTCGTCAGCCACTTGATGTAGAGCTGGGCTTCGTCCCAGCTGACGTCGCGCATCGGTATGTTGCCGGGCGCATCGTCCGGCAAGGGCACCGTCGGGCACACGTTCGCCTTGATGCATTGCCGCCACTGGTCCACCGTGATCTCGAATTTTCCGATGGCGAAGGGCGTGCGCAGCGCCACCTTGTGCGCCGGCTTTTCGCTGGGGTCGCTGCTGTTGCTGCCCATCGTAAACGGCCCCGGCGACAGCGCAACCATGGTCGGGCAAGCCTCGCAATCCTTGACCATGGCCATGGCGCCGGCCGTGTTAGGCGCCGGCGCCTCTTCCTGGTCGTCGTCGGTGGCGGCCGGCTGCGGGCGCGCCTTGGCCTGCTGGGCCTTGCCCGTGTTGGCGGTCCTGGCCTGGGCCTGCTCGCGCGCCGGTTTGTTCTCGGCCGGTCTGGCCGGCTGCGCAACCGGTTTCTGCGCGGGCGCCGGCGCCTGCTGCGGCGCGCTCTTGAGTTGCTGGATGCGCGCCCGCGCCAGCGCGGCGAAGCGTCCCTTGGGATAGGCCTTCAGGTAGGCCTCGTAGTCGCCGACCTGCTTGCTGTCCTTGACCGAGTTCCAGAACGCCAGCTCGAACTGCTCGGCGCTGTTCTTGGGCACCACGCCGGCAAGCTGGATGTCGCCGGTGTGCTGGCGCACCGGCAGCACGCCAGACGTGGCCGGCAGCGCCGCCATCGTCATCATCGCGGCCAGGCCGCACAGGATCGAGAATCGGGTCCGCACCGAAGTTCCCCTGAAGTTCGCCACAAACCGCTTAGACCACCGGACGCCGCGATTGTGCCGGCCAACTCTTTGTGCTGCCACAGGTGGTGCAGCCCGCACCTGATGGATGCTGCCGGAACGGCGGCCGGCACACCGGCAGGAGGGTGTATGCGAAAGAAAATTGCCCTGATTCTTGGCGCGGCGCTGCTGGCGTCGCTACCGGTGCTGGCGCGAACGCCGGGCGCCCGTACGCCGGCGCCCGAGAACGCCCAGGTATATTTCATCTGGCCCAGCGACGGCATGACCGTCCACCACGCCTTCTGGGTGCGCATGGGACTGCGCAACATGGGAGTCGCGCCCAAGGGCACGGACATCGCCAACACCGGCCACCACCATTTGCTGATCGACGTCGACCTGCCCGAGAACATGAACGAGCCGATCGCCAGCGACCGCAGCCACCTGCACTTCGGCGCCGGCGAAACCGAGGCGCGGGTCGAGCTGCCGCCGGGGCGCCACACGCTGCAGCTGGTGCTGGCCGACAAGGACCACATCCCGCACGACCCGCCCGTCGTGTCGAAGAAGATCACCGTCACGGTCAAGTGAGCCAGGAGAGCATCATGCGCAAGCCACTCGCCGTCATCGCCCTTGCCGCGCTGGGCATCGGCTCTGGCATCGCCGCGGCCGCCACCCCGGCCCCGCCCGACGCCTACCTGTACATCGGCTGGCCCAACAACGGCCAGGTGGTATCGAGCGGCAAGCCGATCCGCGTCTGGTTCGGCCTGCGCAACATGGGCGTGGCGCCGAAGGGCGTGAAATTTCCGAACACCGGCCACCACCACCTGCTGATCGACACCGATGCCCCCGGACCGGGCGTCGCCATCCCGAGCGACCGCCAGCACCTGCACTTCGGCACCGGCGAGACCGAAACCACGATCGAGCTTCCACCCGGCAAGCACACGCTGCAGCTGGTGATGGGCGACGACCAGCACATGACGTTCGAGCCCTCGGTACAGTCGAAAAAAATCACCATCACCGTCAAGTGAGCGAGCCACCGAGCGTCAAATGTGCCCGGTTGCGAACTGCGGCGCGCCGCCGCTGTCTTATCAATTCGGCCGATGCGCGCGTTCGGGAGGGCGCATGACTAAAGAACCAGCACCTGACCAGGCGGGCGGCGGGGTCAGCGCCTATCTCGAGCTGCTCGGCAACCGGGCGGCCAAGCCGCAGCTTTTTCCGCTGCACGACGAAATCGTGATCGGCCGCGACCGCCAGGATGCACTGCCCTCCGACCAGTTCGTCTGCATTCCGCAGCACACCATCAGCCGCCGCCATGTGCGCCTGCGCCGGCGCGGCGCGGCCTGGTCGGTCGAAGACCTGCACTCCTCGAACGGCACCTTCGTCAACGGCGAGCGCCTGCTGCCCGGCTCCTGGCGCGAGCTGGGCGACGGTGACGAGCTGGCGCTGGCCTCGACCCAGCTGGTGTTCCGCTCGCTGGTCGCGCCGAGCGCCGCCAGCATGCCGACCGTGATCCGCAAAAGCGTCGACGCCACCCAGTACGCGCCCACGACCATGCCGGCGACGATGAGCGTGTCGGCCGCGCACGACGCCACCCGCGGCGAGCTCGAACAGTCGGTGCTGAAGCTGCACGCCATGG
The DNA here is from genome assembly GCF_042656905.1 of Massilia aerilata. Lineage (NCBI taxonomy): Bacteria > Pseudomonadati > Pseudomonadota > Betaproteobacteria > Burkholderiales > Oxalobacteraceae > Massilia > Massilia aerilata. Next base: position 276,242 of record NZ_JBHSMZ010000026.1, on the reverse strand, counting down.
CCCAGGTCAGCATCGCGCTGGGCGTCGTCACCGACCGCGAGACGCTCAGCGAGAAGATCATGAACTTCATCTTCGACCTGTTCCCGCTGGCCGAACGCGCCTTCATCCTGCTGCGCCAGAGCGAACGCGACCCGCCGGTGCCGGTTGCCGCGCGGCGCCGCAACGGCGCCGCTGAAGACCCGAGCCAGGCCAGGCTGTCGCACACCATCGTCGACGAAGTGCTGAACAAGAAGCATGCGATCCTGTCGAGCGATACCCTGTCCGACCGCCATTTCGCCTCGCAGGATTCGATCGTGTCCCAGGCCATCCGCAGCGCCATGTGCGCGCCGCTGATCGTCGGCAACGAGGTGCTGGGGCTGATCCAGGTCGACAGTTCCTCCGACCCGCACGCCTTCCAGGAGGCGGATCTCGAACTGCTGACCGGGGTGTGCGCCGAAACCGCGGTCGCGCTGAAGAACTTCCAGCTCTACACCGACATCGAGCGCCTGCTCGACGGCTTCGTGCGCGCCTCGGTGCAGGCGATCGAGGAACGCGACCCGGTCACCGCCGGCCACTCGTTCCGGGTCGCCACCTATGCCGAGTCGCTGGCCGTCGCCCTCGACCGCGCCGCCGAACCGCAGCTGCGCCGGATCAGCTTCAGCAAGGCGCAACTGCGCGAGATCCGCTATGCCGCGCTGCTGCACGACTTCGGCAAGGTCGGCGTGCGCGAGCACGTGCTGCGCAAGGAGAAAAAGCTGCACCACGCCGACATGCGCCTGCTCGAGCAGCGTTTCCGCTACGCGCGCGCCTGCATGGAGCGGCATGCCTTCCGCGGCCTGGCGCAGCGCCATATCGAGGAAGGCTGGAGCGCGGCCAGGTTCCGCAGCGAGAAGGAAGGGATCGAGGTGCAGCTGCTGGATGAGGCCGGGCGGCTGGACGCCTTCCTGGCCACGATCCGCAGCGCCAACGAGCCGGCGGTCAAGCGCGGCAGTCCGCTGCCCGACCTGCGCGACATCGTCCACTACCCCTGCCACGACCCGGACGGCCTGCCGCTGCCGCTGCTCGAGGAACATGAAGTCTCGGCACTGAGCCTGCCCAAGGGCTGCCTGACCGCCGACGAGCGGCGCCAGATCGAGGAGCACGTGGTCGATTCCTATTCCTTCCTGGTGCTGATTCCCTGGACGCGCGACCTAAGCGGGGTGCCGGCCATCGCGCATGGACACCACGAGAAGCTGGACGGTTCCGGCTATCCGATGGGTTTGAAGGGGCCGCAGATCAGCGTCCAGACCCGCATCCTGACCATCTGCGACATCTACGACGCCCTGACCGCCGGCGACCGGCCGTACAAGAAGGCGGTGCCGGTGGAACTGGCGCTGGATATCATGCGCGAAGAATGCGATGCCGGGCATATCGACGGCAACTTGTTCCAGGTCTTCGTCGACGCCCAGGCGTGGATCACATCATGAAGCAGCTCCTGGGCATGCTCGCCGTCCTGTTGCTGTCCGCCTGCGCGGATGTGAGCATGCGGCCCTACCAGCGTCCGGACACGCCTTCCAAGGCCGCGTGGTCGAATTCGGCGAACGTGCCGATTTCGCGCACGGATTTGATCGTGCCCGACTGGTGGCGCGGTTTCGGCGACCCCACCCTCGACCAGCTGGTCAGCCGCGCGATTGCCGGCAACGTCGATTTGTCCGTGCTGGCGGCCAGAATCGGCGTGGCCAAGGCCCAGATCGGCGAAGCGCGTGCCGGCGCCCTGCCGACCCTGGATGCCGGTGCGGGAGCGAGTTTCGAGAAGAGCACCGGGCAGAAGTTCAGCAAGCAGTTCAACCTGGCCACGCAAACCAACTGGGACATCGACATCTGGGGCAAGGTCGAAAAGGGCGTGCAGGCGCAAAAGGCCGAGTTTTTCGCCACCGAGGCCGACTGGCGCGCCGCTTATCTGACACTGGTGTCGGACGTCTCGACGACCTATTTCCAGATCCTGCAGTTCGACGAGCAGATCGAACAGCAGCAGAAGACGCTGGAAAAGAACCGGCAGATCCTCGCCACTTACGCGGCGATGGAGCAGAACGGCCTGATCCCGCACACGCGCGTGCTGCAGCAGTCGGCCGAGGTCAACCGCCTGAGCACGGACCTGATCGAGCTGCGCCGCCTGCGCGCGCTGGCCGGCAATGCCCTGGCGACCCTGCTCGGGGTGCCGGCCGGCGAGTACCAGATGCCCACCGGACGCCTGCAGGAGCGGGTCAAGGTGCCGGAGGTGCCGGGCGGCCTGCCCTCGCAGCTGCTCAAGCGCCGGCCCGACATCGTCGCCGCCGAATACCGGGTGCTGGAAGCCTACCAGCTGACAGGCCAGGCCAAGCTGGCCCAGCTGCCCTCGATCAGCCTGACCGGGCGCGGCGGCACCTCCAGCTTTGCGCTGGGCTCCCTGCTCAAGTCGTTTACTTTTGGCCTGCTCCCGAGCATCAACTTCCCCATCCTCGACCCCGGCGTCAAGGCGCGCGTAAAAACCAGCGAGGCGCAAACCAGGGTGGCCGAGCAGCAGTACCGCAGCACCGTGATGGCCGCCTTCGAGGACGTCGAAAACGCGCTGGTCAACCTCGATGCGCACAAGAAGCAGAGAGACGAGTTGCAGCAGCAGGCCGACCAGCTGCAACTTGTCGCGACCACCACCGATGCGCAGCGCAAGGAAGGCGTGGTGTCGCAGCTGGAAGTGTTCGAGACCGAGCGCTCGCTGCTGGCCGCGCAGCTGGCGCTGCTGGCCAACCGGCAGCAGATCCTGTCCGACACCGTCACGCTGTACAAGGCCCTGGGCGGCGGCTGGCCGCCGGCCGAGGTGCGCGATGTGGCGGGCCAATGATGGCGCCTGAGGAAGCCGTGGCCGCGACCATGCGGGGGAGCAGGCAGGCAGCGGCGGCCCCGCGCGTCGCCATCGTGCTGGAGGCGCTGACCCATCCCGAGCTGGGGCCGCTCGCCATCGACGACGGCGTGTTCGCCATCGGCCGCACCGAGCAGCCCTTCGCCGGCTATCCGCCCGAAGCGGTGAGCGAGCTGTCGCGCCGCCATGCGCGCATCTTCATCGAGAGCGGCGACGCGTATCTGGCCGACCTGGACAGCAAGAACGGCACCACCGTCAACGGTACGCCGGTGCGCCAGACCATCGTGCGCCTGCATGACGGCGACGAAGTCGATTTCGCCCGCGTGCTGGCTTACCGCGTGCGCCTGCAGGCTGCGGCCTCGGCCTCGGCCTCGGCGCCGCCCGCGCGGCTGGCCAGCCTCAGCCTGACCCCCGAGCGCGCCGAACTGGGGCTGGAGACCATCGTGGTCAGCAGTTTCCCTTTCCTGATCAGTAAGGTCGACGACACCTTCGCCCGCTACCGCGACAAGGAACCGCACCAGGTCGGCTACCTGTCGCGCCGCCATGCCCACATCTTCCTCAAGGGCGGCCAACCCTGGATCGAGGACCTGGGCAGCACCAACGGCACCTTCATCGGCGCGGCCCGGCTCGACGAGCATGCGCACGCGCTCGAGGATGGCGACGTGCTGGCCTTCGGCGGCCACCATTTCGTGTACCGCGTGGGCCTGCAGTGGGAAGCGCTCCCCGAGCAGGCGCCCGAACCCACCGTCACCCGTTTCAGGTCCGCCGCCGCCGCCCCGGGCGCCGCGGAGGATACCGACCACACCACCTTCGTCGCCTCGGCCGGCTCCTTCCTCGATATCTTCTGCGTCGACCGCGGCGCCGCCCAGGAGGACGAAATCAACCCGGCGGAGGCGCCCCCAGGCGGCGCGGCGCCGCAGACGGGCAGGCAAGCACGCGGCAAGGCGGCCCTGATGGCGGCCGGCCTGCTGGATGCCCTGGGCGCCGCCGGCGAGGCCGACCAGGCCAGGCTGCGGCGCTGGATCATGGCGCTGAGCGGCTTGATACTGGCCGCCGTGCTGGCCATCCACCTGGCCGGCGCGCCCCAGCGGCGCCTGCAGGCCCTGCTCGATAGCGGTGAGCTTACCGCCGCCAGCACCCTCGCCGCCGAACGCCTGGCGCAGGATCCGGACAACGCCGAGCTGCGCGCGCTGGGGACCGAGGCGCTGCTGCGGGCCGGGCTGCCGTCCTGGATGGCGCAATTGAAGGCGCGCCGCTTCGGGCCCGCCGCGCAGGCGGTGGCGCGCATGCGTGGGCTGAGCCGGAACAATGCCGACGCCGCGCCGCTGGTGGCCGAGATCGCGTGGGTCGGCGAGGTCGAACAGTTCGTCGCCGCGCGCGGCGGCGCCGATGCGCCGGTGCGCAGTCCGGCCGAGCAGGCGCGCATCCAGCGCATCCTCGGGCAATGGCAGGACGAGCAGCAGGCGCACCAGCGCGCATCCGCGACCATCGCGGCCTATGTGCCGGCGTTCCGCGATACCTATGCCCAGGTGGCGAGCGACCTGCGCAAGCTGGCGCTGGCGGGAGGGAGCAATGGCAGCGATCAATAAAAAGGGATTGCGGCCGCTGATCGGCGCGCTGGAAGACCACAGCGACGAAGGCATCGGCATCCTGACCGCCGAGCCCTGGCGCACCACCCGCCTGGCGATCCAGGTCATGGTCGGATTGGTGCTGGCGGGCCTGGCCTGGTCCTTCTTCGGCCGCGCCGACGTGCTGGTCACCGCGCCCGGGACCCTGGTGCCGGCCTCCGAGGTGCGGCGCCTGTACGCGCCGATCGACGGCGAACTGGCCAACATCTACATCGCCGAAGGCCAGCCGGTGCTGAAGGGTGACGTGGTGGCGCGCCTGTACGCGCGCGGCGCGATCGAGGCCGCCCGCAATGCGCTCGAGGCGCGCCTGAAACTCGAGGACGCCGAGCGCGAATGGAAGGAATTCCCGCAGAAGAAAGCGCTGCTGGACCAGCGCGTGGCGGCGCTCAAGGAGGCGATGGACACCGAGGAGAAACAGCACCAGCGCCGCCTGGCCGAGGGCACCGGCCAGCTCGCGCAGGGCCAGCGCGCGCAGAGCCAGGAAGCGCGCACCAACCTGGAGGATGCACGCCGCGCCGCCACCGCCGCGCGCGACGAGGCCGCCAAGTACGAGCGCCTGTTCGCGCTGCCGGGCGGCGGCGGCGTCTCGCAGCTGCAGGTGGAGGCCAGGAAGAACGCGCTGCAGGCCGCCGAGAACGCGGTGCGGGTGGCGGAATCGCGGGTCGGCGAATTGGGCGCGCGCCAGAGCCTGGAAACCACGCAGGCGCGCGCGCAGCTGGAAACCAGCGGCCAGCAGCTGGCCAGCCTGCGCCTGCAGTACGAGGCGGCCACGCGCGAGGCCAGCAATGTCGAGGAAAAGCTCAGATTGCAGGTGCAGACCGCGCGCCTGGTGGCGGACGCCGCCTCGCGCATCCAGTTCGAGAACATCGACAAGGACAATTTTTTGCGCATCCAGGCGCCGGTGGACGGCGTGGTGACCGAAGTGACCTCGACCCAGCCGGGCGACAAGATCCAGGCGAATACCCCGCTGGGCGGCATCGCGCCGAAGAACACGCGGCCGATCCTGAAAATCGAGATCGCCGAGCAGGACCGCGCCTTCCTGCGCGAGGGGCAGCCGGTGCAATTGAAATTCAATGCCTTTCCCTACCAGCGCTATGGGATCATCGGCGGCACCCTGCAGACCATCTCGCCGGCCACCAAGGCGTCCGTGCAGACCAGGCAGCCGGTGTACGAAGGACGGATCACGCTCGACCGCGACCACTATACGGTCGGCGACACCGCGTACCCGCTGCGCTACGGCATGACGGCGGCAGCCGAGATCGTGGTGCGCAAGCGGCGGCTGATCGACATGGCGCTCGATCCGTTCAGGCAAGTCGGGGGCTGATGACGCGTTGCGGATGTATCACTACGGCAAGATTTTTCTGGCCGAGAGCGGAATGTTGTGCCAGACTCGTCGTCTCGTTTCACCCGTCCACCGCCAATGGATACCAGCACAGAGATCGACGACAGCACCTCCACCCCCGCAGAACAGTTCAGGCACTACCGCCTGGGACGGCAGCTGGGCGCGGGCGGCTTTGGCGAAGTGCGCGAGGCCTGGGACGACACGCTGCAGCGGCGGGTGGCGATCAAGCGGCTGAAGGCCGCCGGACTCCCCAGTCACCCGGGCAGCCTGCTGCAGGAGGCGCGCCTGGCAGCCTCGCTGGAGCATCCGGCCTTCGTGAAAATCTATTCGATCGAGGAAGACGGCAGCGGCCACGCGATCGTGATGGAGCTGATCTCCGGCCTGACCCTGCGCGAACTGATCGGCCAGGGACCGATCGCCGCCGAACGCGTGTTCGACCTCGTCGTCCAGGCGGCGGCGGCGATGCAGGCGGCCCATGCCCGCGGCCTGGTCCACGGCGACCTGAAACCCTCGAACCTGATGGTCGACGATGCCGGCAAGCTGCGCATCCTCGACCTCGGCCTGGCCTTCCACGACGACCCGCAGGCAACCACCTCGGTCATGGAACTCGACCAGCAGGGCACGATCGCCTACATGGCGCCCGAATGCCTGCTTGGCAAGCCATTCAGCCGCCGGTCCGACGTGTATGCGCTGGGCGTGATGTTCTACGAGATGATCTGCGGCGCGCGGCCGTTCGCCAACCTGTCCGGCCTGGCGCTGGCGGCGGCGCAGATGCAATCGAGTTCCGACGCCTGGGTGTTTCCGGCCACGGCGCCGGCGCCGCTCATCGAGCTGATCCGCTCGATGACGGCGCGCCAGCCCGAGCAGCGCCTGGCGAGCATGGAAGATGTCAGCGTTGGCCTGGCCGCCTGCCGCGATGGTGCGCCGGCGCCCGTCTCTCGCCCTGCCGCTGAAACCGCAGTGGAAACCGCACCAGCGCCTGCACCGAAGCCGGCGCCGGAAGCCGGGCCGCCGCACGTACCGGTACTGCGCCGGTTCCGCTCGCGCAAGGCCTGGCTGGGCGGCGCCCTGGTCCTGGCGCTGGGCCTGGGCGGCGTGCTGGCCATCGACCAGCTGCGCACGTCGGCGCCGGTCTTTTCACGCGCGGCGACCATCGCCCGCGCCCTGCACGCCCTCGAAGCCTTCGACCAGACCGAGAAACTGGAAGCGGCGCGCGCCGATTTTTCGGCGCTGCTGGCCAGGGATCCGGAGAATGCGGCCGCGGTGGCCGGCATGTCGCTGGTGAACAGTTTTCGCTACGCCGGCGACACCCAGGACGAGACCTGGCTGAAGCGCGCCGATGCGGCTGCCCAGCAAGCCTTGCGGCTCGACCCGACGCTGGCCCTCAGCCATGCCGCCCGGGCCTGGGTGCTTTACAACCAGGGCCAGCGCGAGCAGGCGCTGGCGGCCGTGGAAAAAGCGCTCGGCCTGGAGCCGGACAATTATTTTGCGGCGCTCGGCAAGATCAACTGCCTGACCATGCTGCACCGTTACGACGAGGCCCGTGCATGGGGCGAAGCCATGCTGCGCCGGCATCCTGGCCAACGTGTCTTTGCCGATTCGCTCGGTACCGTGCATTTCCTGCAAGGCCGCGACAAGGAGGCCGAGCAGACCTTCCGCCTCAGCATCCAGTTGCAGCCCGATTCCAGCGTTGCCTATGCCAACCTGAACGCAGTGCTGCTGCGCCAGGGCCGCAATGACGAAGCCTTGCAGGTGGTCCAGCAAGGCTTGCGGGTCCGGCCGAACGCCATGCTCTACACCAACCTGGGCAACGCTCTGTTCCAGCGCGGCGACTACGTGGGCGCGGCCAGTGCCTTCGAGCGCGCTGTCACGCCGCCGGCGGGCAGTCCGAACAGGTACCTGAACTGGGCCAACCTGGGTGACACCTTGCTGTGGATTCCGGGCCGCGAGTCACAGGCGCGCAGTGCGTATGCCAAGGCCAGGGAACTACTGGCGCCGCGCCTGGCGCGTAGCCCGGATAACGCGACCCTGGTGTCGCGCATGGGTTTGTACGCGGCCCGCAGCGGGGATGGCGATGGCGCCATGCAGATGACAGCCAAGGCGCTGGCCATGGCCCCAAAGAGCGCGGACGCGCATTTCCGTGCTGCCCTGGCATACGAATTGCTCCATCGTCGGGAGCTGGCGCTCGATGCACTGGCCCGGGCAAAGCAACTCGGCTATCCGGCCAGCACCATCGAGGCCGAACCCGATTTCGTGGCCTTGCGCCGCGACCCGCGTTACCAACCACGCTAAAACAAGAGGAAACCTGACGTGATCAAGAACAGTTATTACCTGAGAGTGAGTTTCGATATTGGCCAGGAAAGCGAACGGCTCGACTGGACCATCCTGGACTCGGACCACCAGCCGGTGCAGAAATCCACGGGCCTGGAAACCGGCCAGTACATGCTCGACGTTAATGACACGCTGCGCGTGAACGTGGTGGCCAACAGCTACCTGGGAGAGCTGAGCTCGGTGCATATCATCGATTGCCACCTGATCCATCGCCCGGTGATGTTCTCCAGCCGCGGCAATCCTGCGCATCTTGCCGGCAAATATCCTTACCCTTCGCCCTTCTTCAATCCGGCCACGATGGTGAACGGCCAGGGCGCCACCTTCAGCTTCGGCCAGGGCCAGGCCAGCGGCACACAATTGCAGATGAGCTGGGATTCCGACGCCGCGCTGACCATCCTGAACCAGGGACGCTGGCAAATGTCGTTCATCATGACCGTGGCGATCGAGACGGCCAAGGGCCTCGAATACCGTGTGTTCTCGTTCGATCCCGAAACGCAGGTCGGAAACGGCTCTGTTCCCCCTGACGGCGCCTGAATCCCTTGCCCGCTCAGCCGAGCAGGCCGAGCCCACGCAGGTGACGCCGCAAGGCCTCCAGCGGCGTCCGCAGCAGAGCGGCGCAGCGTTCGACGTCGCCGCCGCTTTTCTCCAGATTCTCCGCCAGTTCGTCCGCGGCTATGTCTTCAGGGCGGCGGATGGCCGGATGGGCCTCGATCAGCTTGTACATCGAGGGCCGCGAAATACCGAGTTCGCCCGCCGCCCCCTGGATGCGCCAGCCGTTGTTGTGCATGGCCGCCAGGATCTCTTCTTCATCGAATTCGCCGAGCGCGCGCCGCTTTGCCGGTACGGAAGCAGCCGGCATCGCCGGCGTGGCGCGCCGGACCTTCACCAGTGTCTCGAACACCGGTTCCTGCCCGGCCTGCCATTCCAGCAGGGCGCGCCCCAGTACGTGGGCCAGCTGGCGCACGTTGCCCGGCCAGTCGTAGTTGGCGCAGGCGCTGGCGAAGGCGAAGGGCAGCGGCGGCGCCTGGCTGCCGTCCTCGCGCGCCCGCTCCAGGTAATGCAGCAGCAGCACGCCGATATCCTCGCGCCGCGCGCGCAGGGGCGGCAGTGAGATCACGAAGCGCTCGAGCCTGCGCAGCAGGGCCTGGTTGAAGTCCTGCCCGTTCAAATCCTGGTCGGTCGCGGCGATCACGCGGGCGCTGCTGCGGCGGTCGGTGTCGCCGCCGAGCGGCCGGTACTGGCCGCTTTCCAGCACCCGCAGCAGCATCGGCTGGACGTTGGCCGGCGTATTGCCGATCTCGTCGAGGAAGAGGGTGGCGCCGTCGGCTTCGGCGAACAGGCCGGCGCGCGCGGATTGGGCGCCGGTATAGGCGCCGCGCGTGGCGCCGAACAGCTCGGCGGCCGCCAGGCCCTCGTTCATCACCGCCATGTTCACGGCCACCAGCGGGGCGGCGGCGCGCCTTCCGAGGGCGTGGATGGCGCGCGCCGCGACTTCCTTGCCGGTGCCGGTTTCGCCCAGCAGCAGCACCGGCATGTCGGTCGAGGCCACCGCATAAATCAGCTCCCGCACCTTGATCGCGCCGCTGCTCACGCCGAGCAGGCCCGGCACCTTGTTGTTGCGCGGCAGCCGGTCGGTCCAGTGGATGCACAGCAGGATCGCCCGTCCCAGTCCCAGCACCACGCCCTGCTCCAGCTGCGCGGGGGCGAGCACGACCGGCCGGTCGATCTCGACCCCGTTGACTTCGACCGCCATGCGGCTTTCCGGCGGGGCCAGCGACAGCCCGCCGCCGGCCTCACGCGCGATCCGCACGGGCAGGCGCGATACGCCGCCATGCCCGAGGCCCAGTCCGTCTTCGCCGGCTTGGGCGAACAGGGGCAGGAAACGGCTCAGCTCGACCACGCCGCGCGCATCCGGTTCCAGGTATTGCGCGCCGATGCGGCTGGGGTCCGGATGCCAGAGCACGGTCAGCGCCAGGATGGCCGGGCCGGCGCCGGTGGCGCCTGGGAGCGGTGAGGTCAGGGTGATGTCGGCGTCATGCATGCAGCTGTGGCCATGTCGAAGTGTAAAAAATCAATGTAAAGCGCGGCTGTTGACATGTCAATTTACATGGGACGGCTACCGTGGTGCAGCAATTTCCCTAGCGAAACAGGTTGACGCGGTCATGGCATGCGTTTTGCAAACGGGTAGACCGCGGGCGCCGGGCAGCGTCCATCACTGGGAGAGACGCGATGGGATCGGCATGCAGCAACTTCGCTATCGGCAGCTACGGCGGCGATTTGCTGTTTTCCATCGACGCGCAGATCCGGCGCGAGCACCCGGGTGGCCACTGCAAGCACTTCGCCAGCGCACGCACGATCGGCAGTCCCGGCCAGACCGGGCTGATCCACCTGGCGATGGTGGTCAACGACGGTCTCCGGGACCATTTGTACTTGAGCCTGTCGAATCCGGCGCCGGAACTGGCCTTGCACGGCGCGCCGGTGTGGACGGCTTGCCCCTTCGATGGCGGCGTGCCGCAGGTGCGGCCGGACATCGCCGCCGTCCGGATCGGCGAAGCGAGCGACACGACCTTCATCGTCGTCGACATGGCCGGCAATCCCGGCGCCGCCGCGCCGCTGAGCGCGCGCTACTACATCGATACCGGCCGCAACGCCACGCCGCGCTGGGTCGCGCACGATGCGCCGGGCCACCCCCAGGCGCAGGTCTACGCCACCTGCCTCGGCCGCAGCCGCGGCAGCTGGAACGTCGATGGCCTGTACCTGGCAGGCACGGTGGGCGACACCCCGCAACTGATCTATTCCCCGCTCTACAATCCCTTCGTTCCCTCGCTGCCGGCGCAGGCGCGGCGCCTGGCGCTGCCCGGCGAACTCGCCGCCGAGACGATCGCCGCCTGCCGCCATGCCGACAATACCTCCGACCTCTTCGCCACGGCCCGGGATGCACTGTATTTTTTTTCCGCGGCTAACCAGTTCGACGGCGCGCAAGCCATGCAGCTGGTCGCCGATCCCTTGTTCGCGGGCGTGCGCAAGCTGCACGTGTCCGCCGCGGACGGGCGCGTCACGGTGCGGGGATGGAACCGGGCAGACCAGGTCGTGAGCACCAGCGCCGACCAGGTGTACATGGCCGAGCCCGATCGCTGGAGCCGCCCGCGCATCGAGGAGAGGCGCGGAGGTGGTTTCTCTTCGGCGGGACGTGCATAATAATGTCATGCAAGCACCCGCCCTGCCCGCCAACGAAGCCGAACGCCTGGCCGCGCTGTACGCGCTGCTGATCCTCGATACCCCGCCCGAACAGCGCTTCGACAAGATCGTCGAATTCGCCGCCGGCGAGTTCGACGTGCCGATCGCCCTGCTTTCCTTGATCGACCGCGAGCGCCAGTGGTTCAAGGCCAGCACCGGCCTGGATGTCTGCGAGACCGGGCGCGACATCTCCTTTTGCGGCCACGCGATCCTGGCGCGCGACATCATGGTGGTGCCGGACGCGCTCGAGGATCCGCGTTTCGCCGGCAACCCCCTCGTCACCGGCGCGCCCGGCATCCGCTTCTATGCCGGCGCGCCGCTGGTGCTGCCGTCCGGCGCCGCGCTCGGCACCCTGTGCCTGATCGACCGCCGCCCGCGCACGCTCGATGCGATGGAACTCGGCATCCTGGCGACCCTGCGCGACCTGGCGGTGCTGGAGCTGGGGAGGGCCGAGGGAGGCGCCGATGACTGACAGTTCCCTGCACATGCTGCTGGTCGAGCCGGAAACCCTGCTGCGCCGCACCGTCTCGCTGACGGCGCGCAGCCTGGGGCTGGGCATGGTGCATGAAGCGGCCAGCATCGAGGCCGCGCGCCGCCTGCTGGGCCAGCGTCGCTTCGACGGCGCCGTGATCGCGGTGGCGTGCGTCGAGAGCGAGGGCGAGCGCCGCTACGACATGACCCTGGTCGAACTGATCCGCCAGGGCCTCAGCATCAGCGACGCCGACATGCCGATCGCCATCATGGCGGACCGGGCGACGGCCGAACTGGTGAAGGAACTGCAGGGCCGCGGCATCAGCCGCGTCATCCTGAAACCGTTCCGCGCCAAGGTGTTATTGGAAGCGATGGCCGATTTCGCCGGCAAACAGCCGGCCTGAGCACTGGACGCGCTAGGAACCCTTCACGATTTTCAGGATGGCGGTCGGGGTAAGCACATACAGCTCGCCCTGCCCGTCGCGGCCGAACGACATCACCTGCCCCGGCTTGCCCACGTTCCAGTCGCGCTGCTCGGACACCGTGCGCCCGGTCGCCAAAAAGCTGCGCAGGAAGCCGGCGCAGTAATCGGAATAGAAATAGCGCCCGGCCAGTTCCGGGATCGCCGCGCCGCGGTACACGTAGCCGCCGGTGATCGAGCAGGGGCTGCCCGCATCCGCATGGCTGTATTCGAGCAGCGGCAGCGCCAGGCCGCTGCTGCTGCAGGTCTGCGCCTGGTAGCAGCTCGTGCCTTCCATCCTGTTCCAGCCGTAGTTCAGGCCGCCCTGGTTCGCCGCTTCCAGGTCGATTTCCTCGCGCTGGGCCTGGCCTACGTCGGCGATATACAGCCTGTCGGCATCGAAGGCATAGCGCCACGGGTTGCGCAGGCCGTAGGCCCAGATCTCGGGGCGGGCGCCGGCCTGGCTGCGGAACGGGTTCGTGGCCGGGATCGTGTAGGGGACGGATGCGCTGGCATTGCTCACATCCAGGCGCAGCAGTTTTCCCAGCAGCGAATCCAGGTTCTGCGCATTGCCGGGCGGGTCGCCGGCCGAGCCGCCGTCGCCGGTGCCGAGGTACAGGTAGCCGTCCGGGCCGAAGGCGACCAGGCCGCCGAAGTGATTCGTAAACGTCGGGTGCGCGATCTGGATGATGGTGATGCCGGAGGCGCCGTCGGCCCGGTCCGGATCGCCGGAGACGGTGTAGCGCTCGACCACGATGTCGCGGTTCAGGTTCGTGCGGTAGACGTAGAAGCGGCCATTGGTGGCGTAGCCGGGATCGAAGGCCAGCGACAGCAGGCCGCCTTCGCCGGCGACGTCGGTGAGCGTGCGGATATCCAGGAAAGGCTGAGGCAGCAGCGCGCCGTTCCGCATGATGAGGATTCGGCCCGCGCGTTCGACGATGAACTGGCGGGTGTCGCCCGGCGGCGCGGTCAGGAAAGTGGGGCTGGCCAGATTGCTGGCGAAGGGCGCAAGCGCCAGGGCCAGGGGGACGGGCGGCGGTGGCGGGGGTGTGCTTGTCCCGCTGCTGCCGCCACCGCCGCCGCAGGCGGCGAACAGGGCGCCGAGCACGCCGGATAGCAAAAACGACAAGGGCAAGCGCCTGTGCCAGGACCGCATGTGCGCCTCCGGATTGGTTGCCAGACTCGTGTTGTCGCAGGATGCGCCGGGTGCGCGGGTTGTGGCGCGCGATTGGCCCGCGGCGCGAAAAGGTGGTGTCCGTCCGAAAAGCGGTGCATAATATGGCGCTTGTCTTCTGTCTTATATAAGACTTGGCCGCGCGACAAGCAGTCAGGGCGCGGCGAAAAGCGCCAAGCTTCGGGTTAGATCGGTTAGGATCACCGCTTGAACAGTGGGCACAGACCCGCGAGCCAGGACAGTCGATGTCATTTTAGTATTAGTTTCCCTACCCTTCGCGAACACCGAGGAAAAAGCGTATGAGCAGCGATCCGACCATCATCTACACCTTAACCGACGAGGCGCCCCTGCTGGCTACCCACGCCTTCCTGCCCGTCGTCAGCACCTTCACCAAACCTGCTGGTATCCGTATCCAGGAAAGCGACATTTCGGTCGCCGCCCGTATCCTGGCCCAGTTTCCCGAGCGCCTGACCGCCGAGCAGCGTGTGCCTGACACCCTGAGCGAGCTGGGCAAGAAAACCCTCGAAGCGGACGCCAACATCATCAAGCTGCCGAACATCAGCGCTTCGGTGGGCCAGCTGGTCAACGCCATCAAGGAACTGCAGGGCAAGGGCTACGACCTGCCCGACTACCCGGCCGATCCCAAGACCGACGAAGAAAAAGAAATCAAGGCGCGCTACGGCAAGTGCATCGGCTCGTCCGTGAACCCGGTCCTGCGCGAAGGTAACTCCGACCGCCGCGCGCCCAAGGCCGTCAAGGAATACGCACGCAAGAACCCGCACTCGATGGGCGAATGGTCGCCGGCCTCGCGCACCCACGTGTCGCACATGACCGGTGGCGACTTCTATCATGGCGAAAAGTCGATGACCCTGGACCAGGCTCGCGACGTCAAGATGGAACTGCTGACCAAGAGCGGCCAGACCCTGGTGCTGAAGCAGAAGGTGGCGCTGCAGGATGGCGAGATCATCGACTCGATGTTCATGAGCCGCAAGGCGCTGCTGGCCTTCTACGAGCAGCAGATCGAAGACGCGCACAAGACCGGCGTGATGTTCTCGCTGCACGTGAAAGCGACCATGATGAAGGTCTCGCACCCGATCGTGTTCGGCCACGCCGTGCGCACCTTCTACAAGGACGCCTTCGAGAAGCACGGCGCGCTGTTCGACAGCCTGGGCGTGAACGTCAACAACGGCATGGCCGACCTGTACAACAAGATCGCCACCCTGCCGGATTCGCAGCGCGAAGAAATCGTCCGCGACATCCACGCCTGCCAGGAACACCGTCCGGCGCTGGCCATGGTCGACTCGGCCAAGGGCATCACCAACTTCCACTCGCCGAACGACGTGATCGTCGATGCGTCGATGCCGGCCATGATCCGCGCCGGCGGCAAGATGTACGGCGCCGATGGCCGCCTGAAGGAAGTCAAGGCCGTCATTCCGGAATCGACCTTCGCCCGTATCTACCAGGAGATCATCAACTTCTGCAAATGGCATGGCGCCTTCGATCCGAAGACCATGGGCACCGTTCCGAACGTGGGCCTGATGGCGCAGCAGGCCGAGGAATACGGCTCGCACGACAAGACCTTCGAGATCCCGGAAGACGGCATCGCCAACATCACCGACCTCGCCACCGGCGAAGTGCTGATGTCGCAGAACGTCGAAAAGGGCGACATCTGGCGCATGTGCCAGGTGAAGGACGCGCCGATCCGCGACTGGGTCAAGCTGGCCGTTACCCGCGCCCGCAACTCGGGCATGCCGGCCGTGTTCTGGCTGGACCCGTACCGCCCGCACGAGAATGAAGTGATCAAGAAGGTCAAGACCTACCTGAAGGATCACGACACCACCGGCCTGGACATCCAGATCATGTCGCAGGTGCGCGCGATGCGCTACACCCTGGAGCGCGTGGCCCGCGGCCTGGACACCATCTCGGTGACCGGCAACATCCTGCGCGACTACCTGACCGACCTGTTCCCGATCCTGGAACTGGGCACCAGCGCCAAGATGCTGTCGATCGTTCCGCTGATGGCGGGCGGCGGCATGTACGAAACCGGCGCCGGCGGCTCGGCGCCGAAGCACGTGCAGCAGCTGGTTGAAGAGAACCACCTGCGCTGGGATTCGCTGGGCGAGTTCCTGGCGCTGGCCGTCAGCCTGGAAGACCTGGGCCTGAAGACCGGTTCCGCCAAGGCCAAGATCCTGGCCCAGACCCTGGACGCCGCCACCGGCAAGCTGCTGGACAACCGCAAGTCGCCGTCGCCGAAGACCGGTGAACTCGACAACCGCGGCAGCCAGTTCTACCTGTCGCTGTTCTGGGCCCAGGAACTGGCCGCGCAGACCGAGGACGCCGAACTGGCAGCCTACTTCGCGCCGCTGGCCAAGAACCTGGCCGAGAACGAGCAGAAGATCGTGGCCGAGCTGCTGGAAGTCCAGGGCAAGGCAGTCGACATCGGCGGCTACTACCAGCCGGACAACGCCAAGGTGAAAGCCGTGATGCGTCCGAGCGCGACCTTCAATCAGGCGCTGGCTTCGCTGGCTTAAGTTAGCTGTAGTACACCCGTCGTCCCCGCGCAGGCGGGGACCCAAGTTTTGTTTGCGCTATCGAAACGCTTGCAAACTTGGGTCCCCGCCTTCGCGGGGACGACGTTTTTGAGCCAAGGTATTCATCATGTTTGATACCGACTCGGGGCGCGTTCTGGCGTTGGCGCTGCGTGCACCGCACAGCGCCGGCTCGACGCCGGCGGCGCAGCTCGAGGCTCTTCCCGGCACCGGCGTGAATGGCGACCGCCACGCCGATCCGCTGTCGCCGCGCCAGGTGCTGCTGGCCAGCGCCGCCGTCTACGCCGGCCTGGATCTGCCGGCGCATGCGCTGGGCGAGAACCTGCTGCTCGACCTCGACACCTCGCAACTGCTGTCCGGCGCCGTACTGCAGATCGGCGATGCCGTCCGGCTGCGCCTGATGTTCCAGTGCGAAGCCTGCGGCTACCTCGATGCGCACAGGGCCGGCGTGGCGGCGCGGATCGGCAGGCGCCGCGGCGTGCTGGCGCGCGTGCTGGCCGGCGGTGTCGTCCACCCCGGCGACCGCATCCGAGACCTGGGCCGGCCGCTAGCCGCCTGGTCAGATGACTGGCGGGAGCGGGTTGCGCAGGTCTTGTGCGCGGTGCCGGAGGGGATGGTGCTCACTTACGCCCGGCTGGCGCGCCTGGCCGGGGTGCAGTCGACCTATTGCCGCGCCTTCCCGCGCCTGCTCAAGAGCCTGGGCCAGGCCGGCAAGGCGGTGTCCGGCCAGGCGGCAGCCGGATTGCACACCTGGGATGGCGGCGGCCTGTTCGGCGACGAGGGCGCCGCTTAAAGCGCGTGCAATCCGTCGCGCAGGTCGCGCCGGTCCTGCGCCTGCGTGCCCTCGACCAGGTCGGCATCCCAGCCCAGGCGGCCGATGGCCGATCCCTCTTTCATGGCCACCTCGCGCACGTCGGCCGCGCACGGCACCAGTGCCATTTCGTATTCGAGCGTCACGCCGGTAAACAAGGCATGCTTGAGCGAATAAAAGGGTTGATAGGCGATGATGGTTTCGCCCTGCGGGGTCTGGCGCACCAGCGAGACCGAATCGATCGCCTGCGCCTCGTAGGCGAAGGCGCGGCGCGCATCGGCCAGCACCGGATAGCTGGCGCTGGTATGGGTCAGGCGGATCGGATCGCCCTTGGTGCGGAACAGGTTCACCACCGGCGTACAGCCGAGCAGCAGC
Organism: Massilia aerilata; assembly: GCF_042656905.1. Taxonomy (NCBI): domain Bacteria; kingdom Pseudomonadati; phylum Pseudomonadota; class Betaproteobacteria; order Burkholderiales; family Oxalobacteraceae; genus Massilia; species Massilia aerilata. The sequence goes on along the minus strand of NZ_JBHSMZ010000026.1, from coordinate 259,010 downwards.
TTGTTCGTCGACAGGGTCGCCAGCATGCGCGCCGTGTTCGAGTCGGCGCGCAGTCGCGGCAACTGCAGCCAGCCGGGCGCCTGCTCGCCGGTGGCGGCGATCGTGAGCTTCAGGCCGGCGCCGGCGCGGTCGATGCCGATCCTGCGCGACCGGCCTTGCTGATGCTGTACTGGAGGGTCGAGCGCTGCAGCACGGCGTCGAAGTTGACCGGCTCCTGCGAGCTGCTGGCCACCAGCAGCGCCGTGATCGAGAAATTCAGGCGGTTCACGGCCCCCTCGCGGATCTCGAGCGAGGCTTTCACGTTGCGCAGGCGCGGCTCGTGGCGCCCGATGACCTTTTCCAGGCAGGCGCAGATGTGGGCGCGGTCGGCGGGGCTGGACAGCGAGCGGTCGGCGAAATCGCTGAGGCCATAGTTCAGGATCGAGCGGCTGCATTCCGGGAAGTCCTTGAGCAGTTCCTCGTCGATCACGGCGCGGGTATTCAGCAGGGCCTCGAGGTCGCGCGCCACCGCGTCCTTCAGGTCATCGGCCGAGATCCGCGAGACGGTGGCGCCGCCGCCGGCTGCGTGACGCGCCGGTATGCCGAGCAGGCGGTCGAATAAACCAGGCGTGAACCCTTTCATCGGCATCCCTCCCTTGATCGAGCGGAAAGTCTTACATAGACGCCGGCGAAAAAATAGTTCAGTTGGTCCTGCGCTAACAAAACATTGACCGGGAGCAAGACCCATCGGGGTTCCCATAAAAAGAACGCCACGAAAAAGCCATGGTGGAGGACTCGACAGGAGGGATGGCGCCATGAACAGCAAGGTACTTTGGGGCGAGGGCCTGCTGCTGCGTCCGCAGCACTTCCAGCGCCAGGATCAATACCACGAGCACCGCCTGCCAAAAAGTATGGCGCTGTTCGCGTTACGTGTTGAAAACGCCGAGCGCCGCTCTGAGGAAGGCGTCCGAGGTGCCGATGCGTCCGCCATCCAGCGCCCAGCGCCACCCCAGGTAATTGCCCAGGTAGCGGCTGGCCACACCGCGAAACGGCAGCAGCCAGGCGCGCAGCCGGCTGTGATAGGCGTTGACGTTCTGCACGTGGATGGCGCCGCGCGTCCTTACCCCTGCTTTCGGATTGACCGCTTGGTGGGTAATACCCGCCTCGGCTGCGAAGGCCCGGTAGGCGGCATGGGCATCGGTGACCAGCAGGACGTCGGGTTCCAGCCGCGACTTCAAATGCTCGTGCAGTTGCGCCCGCGTCACCGGTCCTTTGCCGGGCACCCAGTCGAGGGTCTGGCCGGTGCGGTCACGGGCGACCAGGATGCACATTTGCTCGTTCGAGATGCCGCGTCTTGTCGCTTTGCCGCCGCGTTTGCGTGGCGCGCGCTGTAAATGTCGCGAGCCCTTGTGGGATTCGAGCACATACATTTCGTCCGCCTCGGCGATCCCGGTGAGGCAAGCGGCCCGATCTTCCTTGCTCAGTCCCAGGAAGCGGTGACGCCAGCGGAAGCTGGTCGCGCTCGCCACGCCGAGCTCGGCGGCGGCACGCCGAATGCTGCGCGAGTCAAGCATGCGGTCCAGATAGTCGAACCAGTGCTGTTTGTGGCGCAAACGCGCCAATGGCGTGCCGCTCAGCGCGTTGCAGGTACGGCCGCAGCCGCGGCAGCGATAGCGCTGCAGGCCGTGCGCCTGGCCATGCCGGTAGAGTTGGCGTGAGCCGCAGGCCGGGCAGGCGAGCCGCGGCGCCGCCATTTGTTCGATGAGCTCGACGGTCTTGTCGAGCTTTGCTGCCGGCAACAGCAGGGCCCGCAGGCGTTCGCGCTGGCGCCGGGTCAAAACGGGAATCTGCTTGAGGAAGTGTTCGAACGTGCGGGCATGCATGGCGCCTCCGGCTTCGGTTCAGGTCGATGTTGGACCTCGGCCGTTCAAGATGATTCCACACTTAATGCGAACAGCGCCAAAAGTATCGATGCGGTGCATCCGTATGCGTGGGGCGAGGAACGCCTGGCGATCTACGCGACGCCCTCGGCAGCAAGGTGCTGCGCATGCTGGCGCTGGCGCTGGCGCTGCGATCCGGGCTTCGTGCCGCCCAGCCTGTCGGTGGGATCGGCGCCGCTGCTGCGCCTGCGCCGCGCCGCGCAGCGGGATGTTTGCATAAGCCTCAGCGCACCCGGCGCATCGACGAGATGCGGTTGTTCATCCCCTCCAGGAAGGGATAGCGGCCCGGGCCGAACACGACGCACTGGCCGCGGAAGTCGCCGTGCTCGCAGAATTCCCAGCGCCCTTCGTGGATGACGATGGAGCCGGCGCGGTCGTTGAAGCCGACGTCGTTCAGTTCGCGCACGTCGCCGGACAGGCTGACGGCGGGGCCCTCGAAGCGCTGGCCGGAGAACAGCTGGACCGCGTCGCCGCGGCCGCCACGCTCGTCGCGGCGGTCATCACGGCGGTCATCGCGCTCGCCACGCCAGCCCGGGCCGCCGCGGCGGTCGTCGCCGCCGCGGCCGCGCGAGATTTCGCGCACCGACGAGATGCGGTCATTGAAGCGCGGCAGTTCGCGGTATTCGCCGGGGCCGAACTCGGCGCAGTAGCCGCCGAAGTCCTTGTTCTCGCAGACCTGCCAGACGCCCGAGCGCACGACCAGGCTGGAGGCGCGGTCGTTGAAGCCCATGTCGGCCAGGTTGTAGGCATCCCGGTCGATGCTCAGGCGGGCGCCGCGGAAGTCGCTGTCGGTGAACAGCGTGATCTCGCCGGCGGCTGCGGCTTGGGCAAGGGTGGCCAGCACGGCGGCGGCGGCTAACAGGCGTTTCATGTGATCTCTCCTCTGAATTGTTCTACGCGCGCCTATCACGGGCGCCCGTGACTCTAACGCGGCAGGAGAGTAGCACGCGGACATGTTCTTGTAACAAATTCCTACTGCCTTAGCGGACAGGCGCCCGGCTCTTCGAGTTCGCGCGCCAGTTCGGTCCGCAGCGCGCCCAGGGCGGCGATGCGGGCGTCCATGTCGGCCAGCTTGCGGCGCAGCGCGTCCCGCAGCTCGGTGGCGGAGGCGTCGGGCGATTCCAGCAGCGGCATGCCGGCTTCGATCTCGGCCAGCGTGAAGCCGAGCTGCTGGGCGCTGCGCAGGTAGCACAGCCATTGCACGGCTTCCGGCGGATAGTCGCGGTAGCCGTTGTCGCGGCGGCGGGGCAGCAGCAGGCCGCGCTTTTCATAGAAGCGCAGGGTGTCCCGGCTCAGGCCGGTGGCGGATGCCAGTTCTCCGATTTTCATGGGCGGCGATGAAAGAGCTTGACCCTGGAGTGTACTCCAGCCTTGATGATGCAGGTATCCCATCGACGGAGCCATCATGAACCTGCCCGCTTATCTGAAAATCGTCCGCGCCAGCGCCTGGTACGACCTGCTGCTGACCGCGCCGTTTGCCACGCCCTGGAGCTTCGCGCTCGTGCACGCCCAGCTGTCCGCGCTCAACCAGGCGCTGGGCGGCGGCGCCCTGCCGGCCTTTTCTCCCTTTCACATCTTCTTCGCCGGCCTGATGGGCAGCGTGGTGCTGACCTGGAGCGTACTGCGCCTGCGCAGGACCGAGGCGGTGCTCGGACGCTACGACGGCGTTACGCGCTTCCTGTTCGCGTCCTGGATGGGCTGGACCCTGGCCATGACCGGCGCCCCGATTCTGTGGCTGTTCGTGCTGCCGGAATTCGCCTGGGGCGTCGTGCAGTGGCTGCCCGTCGCCGCAGCGGCTGCTCAGGATGGCAGCAGCACCGCGCGCGCTCCCTTCACCAGCGCCGCGCCCATGCGTTCCAGCCTCGGCGGCTGGATCCGCCAGGCATGCCAGTGCAGGCTCACGTCCATGTGAAGCTGCGGGGTCAGGTCGACCAGCTGGCCGGCTTCGAGCATCGCCGCGCACTGCTCCAGCGGCAGCATGCCGTAGCCGAGGCCGAGCCGGATCGCCTGCGCGAACGGGTCGCTGGCCGGCACGTAGTGAAAGGGATACGAGCCCTCGGGCAGCCCGAAATGCTGCAGCAGGAAGGCCGCCTGCAGCGAATCCTTGCGGTCGAACACCACCACCGGCGCCTTCCGCGCCGCCTCGCGCGTAAAACCGCCGGGGAACCAGCGTTGCGCGAAATCCTTCGACGCCACCAGGCGGTAGCGCATGATGCCCAGCGGCGTGACGGTGCAGCCGCGCATCGGTTCCGGCTCGCCGGAGATACAGGCCAGGGCGCGCCCCTGTTCGAGCAGCGTGAAAGTGTGCCACTGGTCGTCCAGCACGAATTCGACCAGCAGCCCTTCCGCCGCCAGCACCGGCGCCAGCACCGGCAGCAGCCAGGTCGCGAGGGTGTCGTTGTTGACGGCCAGCGGCACCCGTACCGGCACGGTGGCGTCCTCGGTCTCGGCCAGGAACTCGGCTTCCAGCAGTTCGCGCCTGCGTAAAAACTGCAGCAGGCGCATGCCGGGCGCGGTCGGGCGGCAGGGACGGCTGCGGATCAGCAGCGGCGTGCCGAGGTCCTGTTCGAGCGCGGAAATGCGCTGGGACACGGCCGAGGGCGTGAGCTTCAGCCGGCTGGCGGCCGCTTCCAGGCTGCCGCTGTCGACGGCGGCGAGGAAAGCCTCGCTGCGGCGCGGATCGATCTTCATGGGTTAGCGAAATTTATGGTGGATTAGATTTCGTTAATGTAATTGAAGATTCGCGGCCGGGCACGCATCCTGGCGTTCTACGCACAGGAGAGCACGATGTTTTCGCAGCAGGTATTTCTACAGGGACTGGGCATGGGCGCCAGCCTGATCATGCCGATCGGCGCCCAGAACGCGCACGTGATCCGCACCGGGGTCGGCGGGCGGCACGTGGGCTTGACGGTGGCGGCCTGCGTCCTCGTCGACGTGACCCTGATCGCGCTCGGCATGGCGGGTCTCGGCCAGCTGGTCGAGTCCTCGAGCTGGCTGCTGGCGGCGGCGCGCTACGGCGGCGCCCTGTTCCTGCTGTGGTACGGACTGCGCTGCTGGAAAGGCGCGCTCGGTGGCGGCGCTGCGGGACCGGTGGCCGCCGGGCAGCAGCCACCCACCGCGCGCCGCGCCCTGGTGACGGTGATGGCGATGTCGCTGCTGAATCCCCACGTCTACCTGGATACCGTGGTGCTGCTGGGCGCGGTCGGCGGCAGCCTGGCGGCCGGGCACCGCGGTGCCTTCGCGCTTGGTGCGATGACGGCTTCGCTGCTGTGGTTTTCGCTGCTCGGCCTGGGCGCGCGGCGTTGCGCCTTCGTGCTGGGCCGGCCGATGGTCTGGCGCGCCATCGAAGGGTTTACGGGGACGACGATGCTGGTGCTGGCGCTGCTGCTGCTGAAGGATGCCTGAAGCAGCAGCTGGCTACGCCGCCAGCGGATTCTCGGGCAAGTCCCTGGCCAGCGCCTTGCCGCCCTCCACCGACATCTGCACCGGCAGCGCGACCCCGTTCTTCACGGCGGTCAGCTCGGCCAGGATGGACACGGCGATCTCGTAGGGCGTCTTGCTGCCGATGTAGATGCCGATCGGCCCGTGCAGCTTCGCGATCTGCGCTTCCGTCAGGTCGAACTCGCGCAGGCGCTCGCGGCGCCGTGCATTGTTGACGCGCGAGCCGATCGCGCCGACATAGAAGGCGTCGGTTTTCAGCGCTTCCATCAGGGCCAGGTCGTCCAGCTTGGGGTCGTGGGTCAGCGCGATCACGGCGCTGCGGCTGTCGAGCTTCATCTCGAGCACGACGTCGTCCGGCATCGCGTGCACGACGTCCACGCCTCCTAGGGCCCAGCTGCCGCGGTATTCCTCGCGCGGGTCGCACACCGTCACCTGGTATTCCAGCCCCACCGCGATCTGCGCCAGGAACTGCGACAGCTGGCCGGCGCCGATGATCAGCATGCGCAGGCGCGGCCCGTGCACGGTGACGAGAACGCCGTCCTGCATGCGCAGCTGGTCCTCCGGCGCCGCCGTCGACAGCGCGACCGCGCCGGTCTCCAGCTGCAGCGTGCGGCGGGTCAGCACGCGGCGCTGCGCCAGCGCCAGCAGTTCATTCATGCGGCTGTGCGCGCCCAGCGGTTCCACGACCAACTGGATCGTGCCGCCGCAGGGCAGGCCGAAGCGGTGCGCCTCGTCGGCGGAAATGCCGTAGGTGACGACTTCCGGCTTGGTGCGGGTGATGCCCTTCTCGCGCACCGCGGCGATCAGGTCGTCCTCGATGCAGCCGCCGGAAACGGAGCCGACCACCAGGCCGTCGGCGCGGATCGCCATGGTCGCGCCTTCCGGACGCGGGCTCGAGCCCCAGGTGCGCACCACGGTCACGTACTCGCACTGGAATCCGTCCTGGATCCATTGCGCGCAGGCGTGCAGTACTTCGAGGTCGATACTGTCCATTCCGGTTCCTTATTCAGCAGCAGATTGCAGACCGCATGCTAACGCAAATCCGCAAGGCGCTCCGGACGGCTGACCTCAGGCGTCCGCGTATTCCTGCTCGATCTCGTCCTTGCGGTTCAGCAGCGAGATATCGAGGATGACGGTGGCCTTGAAGCTGTGGCTGGGGTGGGCGGCGCGGTGCCTGGCGAACCAGAACACCTCTTCGCGGTCTTCGTCCTCGTGCCAGGTGGCGATCACCGCGTGCTCTTCGGGAACGTCTTCGTAATCGAAGGCTTCCAGCGCCGCATCCTCGACCATGTCGTGCCAGGCCTCGCAATCCTTGCCCCAGGCCAGCAGGTAACGGCAGCCCGCCGCCACCAGCCAGCGGCTGATTTCGGCCTGCCACAATTCCGTGACCTCTTCCTCGGCCAGCACGATGGCGAGGAAGGGAGAAAGGTGGTCCAGCGCGGGCGGCTCGCTGCCGGGCGGCAGCTGCAGGTAAGTCAGGATCTTGTTTTGCATGATGGCGCAAGCTTACCACCGGCGGCGCCGCGCGTGAGGTCAACCGGCCCGGCGGTGGCGCGTTGCTGGCATACTATGCCGTCACCGCACCAGGAGTGTCCACCTTGAAGAAATTCGCATCCTTCGCCCTCGCCGCCACGCTGCTCGCAGGCGTCAATATCGCCCAGGCCGCCATTCCGGTCTACGGCTTCGTGGTCAAGAACACCTACCCGCACGATCCGCAGGCGTTTACGCAGGGCCTGTTCATCAAGGATGGCCAGCTGTACGAAACCACCGGCCAGAAAGGCCAGTCCACATTGCGCAAGGTCGATCTCAAGACCGGCAAGGTGCTGCAGAAGAAGGCGCTGGCGGACGAGTATTTCGGCGAAGGCTCGACCCCGGTCGGCGACACCATCGTCGGCCTGACCTGGCAGTCGAACGTCGGTTTCATCTATGACGCCAGGACCTTTGCGCTGAAGGGCCGCTTCAACTACAAGGGCGAAGGCTGGGGCCTGGCCAGCGACGACAAGAACGTCTACATGAGCGACGGCAGCGCCGAGATCCGCATTCTCGACCCGAAGACCCTGGAAGAGCGGCGCCGCGTCAAGGTGACGGCCGAGGGCAAGGCGATCGCCCAGCTGAACGAACTGGAAATCGTCGACGGCGAGCTGTATGCCAACGTCTGGGGCACCGACGTGATCGCGCGCATCGACCCGGCCAGCGGCAACGTGGTCGGCTGGATCGACCTCACCGGCCTGCTGCCGCCGGCGCAGCGGGGCACCAGCTCGGTCGACGCGGTCCTGAACGGCATCGCTTATGACGGCAAGCACCGCAAGCTGTATGTGACCGGCAAGCTGTGGCCGAAGCTGTACGAAATCGAATTGGTGCAGATTCGCCGTTGAGTTGATGTCAGGCGTGGGCACGGTGTGCCCACCCTACGCCACCGCGATCACCACTTTGCCGAAGTGCGAGCCCGATTCCATGTGGCGGTAGGCTTCGCGGGCCTGGTCGAAGGTAAACACGCGGTCGACCACCGGCTGCAGGCCGCTGGTGTCGGCAAAGCGCATCACCTTCTCCAGCATGGTCCGGCTGCCGACGAAAATGCCGACAATGCGCTTGGCGCCGGCCAGCAGGGTGGCCGGATTGACCTCGCCGCCGAAGCCGCTGACGCCGCCGATGATGGCGACGCTGCCGCCCATCGCGCTCGATGCCACCGAGCGGTTCACCGTGCCTTGCCCGCCCACTTCCAGCACCACGTGCGCGCCCGCGCCATGCGTCAGGCGCAGCACCTCCTCCTGCCATTCCGGGAAGCTGCGGTAGTTGATCGTCTGGTGCGCGCCCAATTCCCGGGCGCGCTGCAGCTTCTCGTCGCTGGACGAGGTGATGATGGTCTTCAGGCCCGCCGCGATGGCCAGCTGCAGGCCGAGCACCGAGACGCCGCCGGTACCCAGCAGCAGCACGGTATCGCCGGGACGGATGCCGTTGCTCGATTCGAAGATCGCGTTCCAGGCGGTCACGCCGGCGCAGGGCATGGTGGAGGCGTCGACGAAGCTCATGCCCGGCGGGATTTTCACCAGTGCGTCTTCCGGCAGCACGACTTCCTCGGCCAGCATGCCGTCGATGTCGCCGCCCAGCGAGTGGCGGATCTTGTCCGGCCCGGTCGGACCGTCCTGCCAGTAAGGGAAAAAGGAGGCGGCCACGCGGTCGCCCACCTGCACCCGGCTCACGCCCGGGCCCACCGCCAGCACCTCGCCGGCGCCGTCCGAACAGGGAATGATCGGGTCGTCGACGGTGACCAGGTAGTTGCCGTTCGCAACCATCAGGTCGCGGTAGTTCAGCGACACCGCGTGCACGCGCACCCGCACCTCGCCGATGCCCAGTTCACGCTCGGGAAAATCCACGCACTGCAGCCCTTCGATGCCATCGCCGGGGAGAATCTGGTAAGCCCGCATCATTGCCCTCCGTCCATCAATTTTCAAATATTGTGAACCCAATGATCAGTTGACTGGCGCACGAAAAAAAAGCCCGTCCTGGCATCAGGAGCGGGCTTGCCGGACCGGGAACGCGTTCAGGCGCGGCGCACCGGATCAGCCTGGTAGGTCTGCTTGCTGAACTTCGCCTGCACTTTTTTCAGCAGAAAGCCGGCAATCGCCATCATGATCATCTTGCGCATAATTATCTCCGTCCTGTAGATAAAGGGTTGGAGACAAGCTTACCGAAAAACCGGGCACAGGCGGCGCGAGATAGGTTCAGCGCTTCTGCGACGGGATGAAATCCTTGAGCACCGCCTCGCGCATCAGCTTGGGCGGCAGGATGCCCTGGGCGATCACGAAGTCGTTGAAGGCCTTTAAATGAAAGCGCTCGCCCAGCTCGATCTCGGCCAGGGTCTTCAGGGCGCGCAGTTTCACGTAGCCGTAGTAGTAGGCGGTGGCCTGGCCGGGGCTGCGGTAGGAATAGCGGTCCACTTCCGACTGGGCGAAAGGCTCGGACAGCACCACTTCCTGCATCAGGAAGCTTTTCGCCGCTTGCGGCGTCATGCGGCCCAGGTTGATCTGCGGGTCGAGCATCGCGCGCGCCATGCGCAGCAGGCGCGCATGCAGCGACACCAGCTGGCCTTCCGGCGGCATGTAGGGCAGCACCAGGGCTTCCGAATACAGGCCCCAGCCTTCGACGTTGGTGCTGTTGAAGGCAAAGCGGGCGCGCGCCACCGACATGCCCTGCTCCACCATCGACGCGAACTGCAGCTCGTGGCCCGGGCGCGCCTCATGCGCGGCCAGGGTCCAGGACATCGCGGCGAAGTCGAAGTCGTTCATCTTTTCCTTCGACTTCGCGTTCGGATTGGCCAGCGGGATCACGAATTCGCCGTATTCTCCGGTGTTGCCGATCATGCGCGGCGGGTTCATGAAGGGCGCCGGCGAGCGCGCCGCCTCGGCCGGGGTGGCGGTGCGGATGCTGGCTTCGCGCGCAGGCAGGGTCACCAGCTCGTGCTGGCGGATGATGCCTTCGATGTCCTTCAGCCTGTCGCGGTAGTAGGGCAGCAGCTGGTCGGACGGGATCGCGGTTTTCTTCAGCTCGCGCATCACGTCGCGGTAGTCGCTCGAGGGCAGGTGCTTCTGCGCGGCGATGATGTTGGCCACCACCTGCATCTGGTCGCGCACCTCCTGGAAATCGAAGCTGGCGCGCTCGATCATCTGCTCCGGCGCGATGTCGACGCCGACGTTCTTGAGGCGGTTCACGTAGATCGCTTCCGGCAGGCGCACCTCCTTGCGCGCGCGCGGCAGGATGCGGCTCTTCACGAAGGCGTCGTAATCTTTTACTTGTTGGCGCAGGGCCGCCAGGTCGGCTTCCCAGCCAGTCAGTCTGGCTTTCTTGAACAGGTCTTCGATGCCGTCCAGGTAGGTGGCGTTGTTGTTCAGGCCTTCCTGGACTTCTTCGATGTACGGTCCGATCAGCGACTGGTTGGCCAGGCGTTCCTCGGTGCGGGCGCGCACCAGCGTGGCGAGCGGCGCATAGCCGTTTTCCTTGCCGGCGTAGCGCTTCAGGCGCACCAGGGCCAGCTTCTGGCGTTCCGGCTTGTTGCGCGGGTCGAGCAGGGCGCGCAGGCCGCCGTACACCAGCTCACCGACGTTGGTGTAGTCGAGCAGGTACTGGCGCTCCAGCTTCATGCTGGCCACCTGCTTTTCGCGCGAGTCGATCAGGATGTCGAGGTCCTGGCCCACTTTCGGGTCCTTCTCGAAGGTGCGCTGGCGGCGCAGGTCTTGCAGGCGCTTTTCGGTGTCGGCCAGTTCGCGCTCGTAGTCGCGCGGCTTGAAGTCGGCGACCATGGTGTCGAAGCTCTCGTCGCCCAGCTGGGTCGAATCCTCGGGGTGGTACTTGCCGGTGTCCTTCAGGACCGGCTGGGTGTAGGCGTCGCTGCGCGCGACCCAGGCGGGCGGGGCGGCGATGACGCTGCCGGATGCGAGAACGAGGGCGAGACCGAGAGCGAGGCGGGCCATGCGGCTTCCTTTGAAAGGGCGATTCCGCATTCTAGAGAAAGGCCGGCGGCCCGTAAACGTCATTCCCGCGCAGGCGGGAATCCAAGCCAAGCTAGCGTAACGCGAAAAAATTTGGGCCCCCGCCTGCGCGGGGGCGACGGGGTCAGAAGCTGTAGTTCGCCCGAGCGTAGATATACCGCCCGCCCGTACCAAACGGCGTGTAGTTGGCAAACGGCGTGTTGCTGGTGGTGTTCAAGGAAGGCGGCAGCGTCTCCGAGTACTGGTCGAACACGTTATCCACACCCACGGCCAGGTTCACCTGCTTCGTCAGCGCATAGCGCCCCTCCAGGTCGACGATGGTCTTCGCGCCGAGGTTGAAGTCGAAGGCGGCCGTCGTGCCCGGCGACAGCACCTCGCCGTAGCGGGTCGCGCGCAGGGTCGCGCCCCATTGCGCCAGCTTCCAGTTGGCGCTCGCCGTGATCTTGTTCTTCGGCTGGCCCTTCTCCAGCGTCAGCACGTTCAGGCGGTCGAACAGCACCGGCGCCGGGTTCAGCGCCGCCAGCTGCGCCGAGGTCGGCACCTTGGTGACTTCGGTCTTGTTGAAGTTGCCGGCCAGGGTGAAGTCGAAGCGGCCGTTCGAACCGAGGTTCAGCGGGTAGTTGGCGACGATGTCGACGCCCTTGGTGGTGGTGTCGACGCCGTTGATGAAGAAGCGGCCGCCGCCCACGCCGGTGAAGCCGCGCGAGACGATGTAATCGCGCACCGCCGCCGAGGTCAGGTTCTCCGACAGGATGATGCGGTCGGTCACCTCGATGCGGTAGGCATCCACGGTCACGGTCAGCGGATCGAAGCGCATCACCGCGCCCAGCGAGACGTTGGTCGACTTCTCGGCCTTCAGCGGCTTGGCGCCGAGCGCCACCGCCACCGGGTCGGTCGGCTTGAAGGTGGTGATCTCGAAGGGCACGCCGTTGATGAAGTTGGTCGAGGTCGAGGTGAAGTTCTGCTGCTGCAGCGAGGGCGCGCGGAAACCGTTCTGCAGTGCGCCGCGCAGGGCGAAGGTCTTGTTGAAATCGAAGCGCGCCGACAGCTTGCCGGACAGGTTGTTGCCGAAGTCCGAGTAATGCTCGCCGCGCACGGCGCCCGAGACCAGCAGCTGGTCGGTGACGTTCGCTTCCAGGTCGACGAAGGCGCCGACCGCGTTGCGGTGGGCGTCGGTTTCGTTGGCCGGACGGAAGCCCGGGAACACCTGGGCGCCCGGCGCGGCCGGGGTGCCGTTGGCCAGCACCACGCCGCCGTAGCGGTAGGAATCCGGTTCGCCGGCGTTCAGCTGGTAGCCTTCGCGGCGCGCTTCGATGCCGACCGCCACGTTCAGCGGCGAGGCCAGGCCGGCGCTATCGATCTTGCGCACGCCCGTCAGGTTCAGCACTGTCTGGTCGTAGCCGTAGCCGCCGGCGTCGAACACCGTCTTGCTGGCCGGGCCGATCGAACGGTTCAGGGTATTCTGGATTTCGTAATCCATCTCGTTCTTGCCGTAGACGATGGACGCATCCATGTCCCAGGCGCCGAGGGTCCAGGTCACGCCGCCGGCGGCGCTGTAGTCGTTGACGGTCGGCGCGATGATCGGCAGGAAGCCGTCCGGATAGATCGACGGGATGTTGCGCACATCCTGCGGGGTGCGGAAGTAGCCGGCCGAACGGGCGTCGCGGTTCTGGTAGCTGGCCCAGCCGTAGATCTTGACGTCGCCGCTCAGGTTGTTGCCGGCGTTGACGAACAGGGTCGACTGCTTGACTTCGGGCTCGCCGTACCAGGCGTCGAAGCGGTTGATGGTCAGCTCGCGCGGATCGTAGGCGGTACCGACTTTCGGATACAGCTGGCGCATGTCGTAGCCGGCGCGCTCGGTGTGTTCCTGGTTCTTGTATTCGGCGGCCAGGGTGATGTAGCCGCTCTCGCCCCACGGCAGGCCCTTCCAGGCGCTGACGGTGGTGGTCTGGCCGTCGGTGCGCTTGCGCGAGCTCGGCGCGGTCCAGGTGCCGCCGGCCGGGGCGACGTCGTTCAGCAGATCGTATTCCGTCTTGTGCACGCCATAGACCACGGTGCCCTCGCCGCCGCTGCGGTCGGTGCGCAGGCGGACGTTGACCACGCCGGAAATCGCATCCGAGCCGTATTGGGCGGCGGCGCCGTCGCGCAGCACTTCGATGGTCTTGACCATGCTGGATGGGATCGTGTTCAGGTCGACCGAGGCCGAACCGCGGCCGATACTGCCGTTCAGGTTTACCAGCGAGGAGGCATGGCGGCGCTTCGAGTTGACCAGCACCAGCGACTGGTCCGGCGCCATGCCGCGCAGGGTGGCCGGGCGGATCGTGTCGGTGCCGTCGGTCAGAGAGGGACGCGGGAAGTTCAGCGAAGGCAGGGCCACCGACAGCGCCTGGTTCAGTTCCGTGGAACCGCTGGTCTTGAGGGTGTCGGCGGAGATGATGTCGACCGGCGAGGCGGTGTCGAGGGCGGTGCGGTTGGCAACCCGGGTGCCGGTGACGACCACGGTGGCCGGGTTGCCGGCGCCGGCGCTGTCCCCGGTTTCCTGGGCCCACACGGGGGCGCCAACGAATAGCGAGGCAATCGATAAGGCGAGTACGGTTTTTTCCGGTGCAAATCCTTGTTTCATCGCTAGATCCTTCTTGTTGGGATGCTAACGATACTGTGCCGGGTATTTATTGTTGTCAATTCGCTCAATTGCGTAGATGCAATTTCACAACACCGTAGTTAAGCACGGTGCATGTAAGGAATGCGTAAGCGAGCTACTGCTCCGTCATTCCCGCGCAGGCGGGAATCCAAGTTTGTTTGCGTTTCGACTGCGCGTCGAACTTGGGTCCCCGCCTGCGCGGGGACGACGGTTTAGTGCTGCGGTTATTTTTTGCCGCGCAGGCGCTGCACGATGGTGACCACCAGCAGCACCACGGCGCCGACGAGCACGCCGGCCACCGCATCGATCAAGGTCGGCGCCACCGCCGCCAGCAGGCCGCCGACGGCCGGCACCCCGGCCACGGCATGGGCCGCGCCTTCCGCCAGGTGGTGCAGCGGTTCGAAGGCATGGCCGATGATGCCGCCGCCGACCATGAACATGGCGACGGTGCCGATCACCGACAGCGATTTCATCAGCATCGGCGCGCCCTTCAACAGCATGTTGCCGATGGCGCGCACGGCGCTGCCGCTCTTGCGGCTCAAATAAAGACCGAGGTCGTCGATCTTGACGATGCCGGCGACGATGCCGTACACCCCGACCGTCATCGCGATCGACACCGCGACCAGGGCCGCCACCTGGGCGCCGAAAGACGCGCCCTGCTCGTTGACCACGCCCAGCGCGATCACGATGATTTCCGCCGACAGGATGAAGTCGGTGCGGATCGCGCCCTTGATCTTGTCCTTTTCGACTTCGCACATGTCGGCGTTGGACGCCAGCGCCGTCGCCAGTTCTTCCTCGTGGGCGGCGTCTTCGGCGGCGCTGTGCAGGAATTTGTGGGCCAGCTTCTCGAAGCCCTCGTAGCAGAGGTAGGCGCCGCCCACCATCAGCAGCGGCGTGATCGCCTGCGGGATGAAAGCGGAGATCGCCAGCGCGGCCGGCACCAGGATCGCCTTGTTCTTCAGCGAACCGACCCCGACCGCCCACACCACCGGCAGTTCGCGGTCGGCGTTCACGCCGGTCACCTGCTGGGCGTTCAGGGCCAGGTCGTCGCCCAGCACCCCGGCCGTCTTCTTGGCTGCCACCTTGCTCATCAGGGCGACATCGTCGAGCACGCTCGCGATGTCGTCGATTAACGCCAGCAAACTGCCTGCAGCCATTGTTCCGCCTCCAATATCAAGATGGCCACATCTTACCCGACGCTTCACGACTTCTTCACACGGTTCAGACGCGATTTCTGCATTTCATCCCCGGAAATCTGCATCTCGTCGCTTTCCGGAGGAACAGCGGCGACGCCCTACGTATAGTGACAATATTGGCTGCGGTACAGCAGCCTTGCCGACGAAGGAGATGCCATGACCACGAACCTCGCCAATTTCGCAGCCCTCGAACTGCCGATCGCGCCGCGCCGCCGCGCCCGTCCGCCGAAGCGCAAGACCCGCATCACGATCTACCTCGACGACGAGGTGCTGGACGCGTTCCGTTCGCGCGCCGAGAGTACCGGCACCGGCTACCAGACCCTGATCAACGCCGCCCTGCGCACCCGTCTGGCTGTGCAGGAGGCTCCGCTCGCTCCCGCCTGAACCTGCCAAAAACGCAGGAAGCCCCGCCAGCACAGGGCGTACGGCCAACGTACGCCCTGTTTGGACATTACACTGGGCAATTAATTATGCTAATCTTCCGGCTCTTTCAACCCGGAGGATTTATGAAAAAAGGCGAACTGATCGCAGAATTTGCGAAGCGTACCGAAATGTCGGGTGCCGCTGCCAACGAAGCAGTGAACACCATCATCGACATCATCACCGAGCGCCTGAAAAAAGGCGATACGGTCGGTATCACCGGCTTCGGCACTTTCTCGGTCACCAAGCGCGCTGCCCGCAAAGGCCGCAACCCGGCAACTGGCGAAGTCATCAAGATCGCAGCATCGAAGACCCCGCGCTTCTCTGCCGGCGCGACCCTGAAGGGCGCCGTCAACCCGAAGAAGAAGTAAGCCGTACCCTCGCGGCGGGCCGCAGCCCGGCATCCATGCCGGTTGCTGCGCGCCACGCCCGTTTCGCCCTTGCCGTTTCATCCCCCTATTCCTTCCCCGTCCCAGCATGCAGCTCTCCACCTGGATCGCTTTCGTTATCGCCGGCGTCCTGATCGCCATTTCTCCCGGGTCGGGCGCCGTGCTGTCGATGTCGCACGGCCTCGCCTACGGACTGAAAAAGGCCAGCGCCACCGTCCTGGGACTGCAGCTGGGCCTGATCCTGGTGCTGGTCATCGCCGGCGCCGGCGTCGGTTCGCTGGTGCTGGCGTCGGATGCCGTGTTCACCGCCGTCAAGATCGCCGGCGCGCTCTACCTGATCTGGCTGGGCATCGGCCAGTGGCGTTCGAAGGCCCACCCGACCGAGGTCTCGGCGGCCGGCCTGGCGGCCCACCCTTCCTTCGGCCAGCGCGTGCTGACCGGCTTCCTCACCAATGCGACCAACCCGAAAGGCATCATCTTCATGGTCGCGGTGCTGCCCCAGTTCATCTCGAAAGACGGCTCGATGCTGCTGCAGCTGGCGATCCTGGGCGTGACCATGGTCACCATCGACACCACCGTGATGCACGGCTACGCCTTCCTGGCCTCGTCCATGCAGCGCTTCTTCCGCGACCCGCATGCGGTCAAGATGCAGAACCGTTTCTTTGGCGCGGTGCTGATGGTGATGGGCTGCCTGCTGTTCCTGGTGAAACGCGGCCACGGCTGACAGCGCGCTTTACGCTGTGTAACGTCAATAACTCTTTCGCAACGATTTGTAACCGGGGTCCTCTCGTCCGTTTCCCGGCGCGTTGTATGCGCGTATAACCCTAATAAAACAATCCACGCTGGAGACCGCGATGTCCAATTCGATCCTGAAGACGGCCGTAGTGCTGGCCTTTACCACCCTCTCCGCGCTGGCCGTCGCCGCAGATGAACCGCCGGGCCGCGTCGGCCGCATTGCCCTGACCCAGGGCGCGGTCAGCATCGGCGGCGACGTCGGCGGCGAGATGAACCCGGCCCAGGTCAACTGGCCGGTCACCTCGGGCAACCTGGTCACCACGGCGCCCGGCGCCCGCACCGAGCTGCGGGTCGGCTCGACCTCGATCCGCGTGGACGGCGATTCCTCGCTCGAAGTCATCGAACTGGACGACGACAGCATCCGCCTGCGCCTGCACTACGGCAGCGCCAGCGTACGCGTGCTGAATGCGGACGTGCTGCGCGGCTTCGAACTGGTCACCCCGCAGGCGCGCGTGCGCCTGCAGCAGCCGGGCCGGGTGCGCATCGACGCCGAGCGGGTGCGCGACACCA
The DNA here is from genome assembly GCF_042656905.1 of Massilia aerilata. NCBI lineage: Bacteria > Pseudomonadati > Pseudomonadota > Betaproteobacteria > Burkholderiales > Oxalobacteraceae > Massilia > Massilia aerilata. The sequence goes on along the minus strand of NZ_JBHSMZ010000026.1, from coordinate 242,213 downwards.
GCGCCATCAGTGTGTTCGACGGCGTGGCCCTGGTCGACTCCGGCGGCTCCCAGCTGACGGTCCGCGCCGGCAAGCGGCTTGACGTCACGGACGACGACATGCGCACCGCCAGCGCCGTGCAGGACGCCTTCGACAGCTGGTCCTTTGCGCGCGACCGCGCCGAAGACAATGCGGCATCAAAGCGCTACGTGACCTCGGAGATGACCGGCTACGAGGACCTCGACCGCTATGGCCGCTGGCAGTCCGACAGCGAGTACGGCCCGCTGTGGACACCGGCCGTGGCCGCCGACTGGGTGCCCTACCGCGACGGCAGCTGGACCTGGATCGATCCCTGGGGCTGGACCTGGGTCGACAACGCGCCCTGGGGCTATGCGCCCTTCCACTACGGGCGCTGGGTCTACGTGAACCGCCACTGGGCCTGGGCGCCCGGCGGCCGCGCCGAACGCCTGGTCTGGGCGCCGGCCCTGGTCGGCTGGGTCGGCGGCGTCGACTGGAACATCACCTTCCGCGACCGCAGCCGCCGTCCGGGCTTCGGCTGGTACCCGCTGACGCCGCACGACCGCTACGTGCCGTCCTACCACGTGTCCGAAGACCGCCTGCGCTGGCTGAACCACCATGTGCGGCCCGATCCGCGCCGTCCGCGCGATTACCGCCCGAATGGACTGACCGTGGTGCCGCAGGAGCGCTTCGGTCCCGGCGGCCGGGTCAACGTGCCGAAGGCGCCGATCGCCACCCTGCCGCCGGCCATGTCGCACAACGGCGCGAATACCGGCATCCCGACCGCCAGCGCACCGCCGGCGCCGCCGGCGCGTCCGCACCGCGGCAACATCGTCGACCGCAATGGCGATGGGCGTCCGGACCGCTTCGATGGCAACCGCGTCGACCGCAATGGCGATGGACGCCCGGACCGGATCGATGGCAACCGTGCGGACCGCAACGGTAATGGCATTCCGGACCGGATCGAGACCGCGCGCGTCGAGCGCGATGGTTTTGCGCGTCCGCGTCCGCAGCAGCAACCGGGCGTCGTCCTGCAGCAGGCGCCGGGCCAGGCCCAGCCCGTGGTGAGCCCGACGCCGCACGCCCCGCCGGGAGCCCAGCCCGTGGTGAGCCCGACGCCGCACCTGCCGCCGGCGCCCCAGCCGGTGGTGAGCCCGACCCCGCGCGTCTCGGGCGCCCCGCAGCCGCTGACCAGCGACAGCCCGGTGATCCAGACGCCGACCAACCAGGGCGGCTGGCAGCGCCAGGAACGCGGCGGCTGGAACGAGGGCAACCGCGACCGGCGCGATGGCCGCGACGGCCGCGCCAACGACGAGCCGCGCCGCGAGCGCCGCGACGACGAGGACCGCCGCGAGCACCGTCCGTCGCCGGCCCCGGTGTCGATGGCGCCGGCCGCACCGGTCCAGCAGGCGCCGGTGATGGTGGCGCCCCAGCCGGCGCCGCGTCCGGTAACCGAAGCGCGCTTCGAGCGCCCGCAGCGCGGCGACAGCGAGCGTGCCCGCGAAGCGCCGCAGCGCATGGCGCCGCCGCCCGCCCCGGCAGCGGCGCCTGCCCCGGCTCCGATGGCGCGTCCTGCACCGCCGCCGGTCCAGGCCAGCGCACCGGCGCGCGCGTCCAACCCGCGCGCCGAGGAACGCAAGCGCGACCAGGACAGCAAATAAGCGCGTGCACCTGAAGCGTGGGCAGCGCCATCGACGCTGCCCACGCGGTGATGCGCGCGATCACAGGACTTTAGCTACAATGCGGGTTTGACAGGAGTGGCCATGGACCCGAAAGAATCCCTCATCGAATACCCCAGCGAGTTCCCGATCAAGGTGATGGGGCCGACGCACGATGATTTCGCCTCGACCATCCACGACGTGGTGCTCGCGCACGACCCATCTTTCCATAAAGGCAAAATGGAAGTGCGCCCCTCGGGCAAGGGCAACTATACCGGCCTGACCGTGGTCGTCGTCGCCACCAGCCGCGAGATGCTGGACAAGCTGTACACCGAGCTGTCCTCCCATCCGATGGTCAAAATCGTTCTCTAAGCAACAGTCAGCAGCAGTAATCGCGGCCTTGCGGGCGCGGGAAATGAGCCTGGCTTATAATGTCGAGGCATCCCATTCCTGTTCCCACAGTTTCCATGCAAGCGAACCGCCCTGCCGGCCCGCTCACCACCAGCCCGCTGATCCGTGAGCTCGGCCGCGCCGATTACGACACCGTCTTCGCCGCCATGCGTGCCTTCACGGACGCGCGCACGCCCGACACCCCCGACGAACTCTGGATCGTCGAGCATCCGCCGGTGTACACGCTGGGCCTCGGCGCCGACCCCGGCCACGTCCTGAATGCGCACGCCATTCCCGTGGTGCAGACCGACCGCGGCGGCGAGGTGACCTACCACGGCCCTGGCCAGGTCGTGATCTACCTGTTGATGGACCTGCGCCGCAACAAACCGGGCGGCAAACTGTATGCGCGCCAGTTCGTGAACAAGATCGAGCAGGCGGTCATCGATGTACTGGCGGCGTATAATCTGGCGGGTGAACGCGTCGAAGGCGCGCCCGGCATCTACATGGCCGAAGGCCGTTGCCGCGGCGCCAAGATCGCCGCGCTGGGCCTGAAAGTGCGCGGCAACGGCTGCACCTACCATGGCGTATCGCTGAACGTGGCGATGGACCTGTCCCCCTTCACCTGGATCAACCCGTGCGGCTATTCCGGGCTGGCCACGGTGGACATGCGCAGCATGGGCGTGGAAGCGCCGCTGGCCGACGTCCAGCAGGCATTGGCGCAGGCCCTGGCCAGCCATCTGGCAACGAACAACCCAACCGAGACCCTAGCGGGGTAAAGAGCACATGACTTCCGAAATCGATACCGGCAACGCCGCAGAAGCTGCCTACAACGCCAGCGCCAAGCAGAAGGGCGCGGACAAGACCTCGCGCATCCCGATCAAGATCGTGCCGATCGAGCAGCACGAGCGCCTGAAAAAGCCGGACTGGATCCGTGTGAAGGCCGCCACCGCCTCTTCGCGCTTCTACGAGATCAAGGACATCCTGCGCGCGAATAACCTGGTCACCGTCTGCGAAGAAGCCAGCTGCCCGAACATCGGCGAATGCTTCGGCAAGGGCACCGCCACCTTCATGATCATGGGCGACAAGTGCACCCGCCGCTGCCCGTTCTGCGACGTCGGCCACGGCCGTCCGGATCCGCTGGACGTCAACGAGCCGGGCAACCTGGCCAAGACCATCGCCGACCTGCGCCTGTCCTATGTCGTGATCACCTCGGTCGACCGCGACGACCTGCGTGACGGCGGCGCCGGCCACTTCGTCGAGTGCATCACCAAGACCCGCGCGCTGTCGCCGAACACCAAGATCGAAGTGCTGGTGCCGGACTTCCGCGGCCGCCTCGAAAAGGCCCTGAACATCTTCGCCGACGGCCTGCCGGACGTCATGAACCACAACCTGGAAACCGTGCCGCGCCTGTACAAGGAAGCGCGTCCGGGCGCCGACTACCAGCACTCGCTCGAGCTGCTGAAGCAGTTCAAGGCCAAGTATCCGAGCGCCGTGACGAAATCCGGCCTGATGGTGGGCCTGGGCGAGACCGACGAGGAAATCCTCGAAGTCATGCGCGACATGCGCGCCCACGACATCGACATGCTGACCATCGGCCAGTATCTCGCCCCGTCGAACTCGCACCTGCCGGTGCGCCGCTACGTGCACCCGGACACCTTCAAAATGTTCGAAGAGAAGGCCTACGAGATGGGCTTCGTGCACGCGGCCGTGGGCGCGATGGTGCGTTCTTCGTACCATGCGGACCAGCAGGCGCATGAGGCGGGTGTGGCTGCCTGATTCATCGTCATCCGCCCGCATTCATTCGTCGCCCCCGCGAAGGCGGGGGCCCAAGTTTGCTTGCGTTTCGACTGCTTAAGCAGAACTTGGGTCCCCGCCTGCGCGGGGACGACGTAACTGGCGCGGGAACGACGTGACTTAAGTCAGCGCAGCTTCTGCGGCGCTTCCATTTCCTTTTCGATCTCCCTACCCGTTTGCTCGATCCGCTCGATCGTCCGCGCATCCGCCTCGTCCGGATGCGTGCTCACGATGCGCGGCGTGATCAGGACGATGGTCTCGGTCGAGCTGTTGATCTCTTCCTTGTTGGCGAACAGGTTGCCGATGGCCGGGAGGTCGCCGAGCAGCGGCACGCCGTTGCGGCGCTTGCCGGCGCTGGCCTTGATCAGGCCCGCGATCAGGATCGACTGGCCGTTCTCGGCCACCAGCTGGGTGCTGACCTCGGTCGTCTTCTTGGACGGGATCCCGCCCAGCACCGAGCCCGAACTCACTTCCGGGCGCACGCGCAGGGTGATCCTGCCGTCGGCGTCGACGGTCGGCACCACGCGCAGGATCACGCCGGTTTCCAGGAACTGGATCGACTCGCTGGTGACGTTGTTGATGGTCGTGGTCAGGCGGTAGCCGAGCTTGTCGCCGATATTGGTCGAGGCTTCCTGGTTTTCCAGCGTCAGCAGCTTGGGCGTGGCCAGGGTGCGCACGCGGCCCTTGTTGCTGAGCGCATTCAGGTAGACCTCGACGTTCTTGTTCACGTAGTTGAAGAACAGCCCGGGATTGGTCGGGTTCGTGAGCCCGCCGATGCCGATGCGGTTGGTGCCGTCGGCGCTCAGGATCTTGCTCCAGTCGATGCCGAAGGTCTCGGTGTCGTCCAGCGTGATCTCGAGGATCTTCGCCTCGATCATGATCTGCTGCGGCTGCGAGTCGATCTCGCGCAGCAGCGCCACGATCCGCTTCATGCCTTCCGGCGTATCCTCGACCACCACCATGCGGCGCCCCGGCATCACCGTCACCTTGCCGCCGCGGCCGACGTGCTTGGCGAGGATGTCGGCCACCAGCTGCGGTTCCGAGTACAGCACCTTCAGCGCTTTCACTTCCATCTGCGCAGGCGCCGGTCCTTCCGCGGCCGCCTGGGCCGGGTTGACGATCATGTAGCCGTTGTCGCGCGCGATCACCTGGAAGCCGCCGGCTTCGGCGATCGCGTAGATGGCCTGGCGCGGCGTCATGTCGTACAGGCTGACGGCGACGTTGCCGCCCACGCCCTTGCCGAGCACGATGTTGATGCGCTCGTGCCGCGAGATCATCTCGAACAGTTCGGCGATCGGCGTGTCGCGGAACACGAAGGAGCTGGCGCCGCCGGTGCCGGCGGCAGCGGGCGCGCCGTTGGCGCCGGGCGTGGCCGGTGGGCTGAGCGGCGCCTGGCCGGTGGCGGCGTGCGCGCCGGCGATGGCGCAGGCTGCCGCCGTCGCCAGGAATAGTCGTTTCATGCTCGTCTTCTTCATTTGTAGTCGGTCCGCTCCAGCGCCAGTTCGCTTTTCGCGCCGCCCCTGGTGGCCAGCGTGACGCTGCGTTCGCGTATCTTGACGACCCGGTAGTCGCCGAACCATTCGCCTTCCGCCAGGATGTGGCCGCTGATGTTGGCCAGCGACTGGTCGGGCGCCACCATGATCGCGCGCAGTTGCGGCCGCACAGCCGGTTCGGCCGGCGCCTGGGCTTGCGCATCCGCGCGGATCGGCGCGGGCAGGGCGGGGCGGGCAAACGGATCGCGCCCGGCCTGCGCCGGCGCGGCGGCCAGCATGGCCAGGGCCGCGAGGGTCAGGTATTTCATGGGTTCTTCTCCTGCGGCCGGAATGCGGCGATGCGGACTTTCATGTCGACCTGGCCGGGCGCCTGCGCCGCATGCATGTCGAAGCTGGCGATCGACAGGCCGCCAGGGGCTTTTTCGATGGCCTGCATCCACGCCAGCAGGTCCGCATAGCTGCCGCTGGCATCGATGTCGAAGCCGGCCTCGGTGAAGGACAGGACCTGCTGTTCCGGCGCCGGCTGTGCGTGGTGCAGGCGCAGGCCGTGGGCCTGGGCCAGGGCGCCGACTTCGCCGAGCACGCTGACGGCTTGCTGCGTGGTGCTGCGTCCTGGAACGCCGCCGGCGCGCTGCACGAGTGCGCGCGTGTCGGTGTCGAGGGCGGCCAGCTGCGCGGCCAGCAGGCGCGGATCGCCGGCCGCCGTTTCCAGGGTCGCCTGCTCGGCGCGCACCGTGCGCAGGGCCGCCAGCGGCGCGCGCAGCGCGTAGAACCACAGCGCGGCGGCGACGATCAGCAAGACACCGCCGGCCATCAGGTGCAGCTGGCGCGCCGGCATGGCGCCGGCCTTGCGGAGCCAGTCCTGCTTCATGGCGTCTCCTTGCGTTTGACCAGCGTCGCGGCGGCGCCGAAGGCCACCGCGCCGCCTTCTTCGGACGTCGCTTCGCTGCTGTTCAGGAAGCGCACCTGGCCCAGCGCCGGGTGCGCCGCCAGCGCGCCCAGGAAGTCGGTCATCGCGCGATGGTCGAGCGCCTGGCCGGACAATTCAACATGGCTGGCGAGCTGCCAGGCCTGCGGCTGTCCCTGCGCCTGACTGGCGCGCACGGTTCCCGGCGGCAGCGGCGAGGGCAACGGTTCGCGCAGCGCTTCCCGCGTGCGGCTGAAGCGCAGCTGGTCGATCCAGACCTTGTCGTTGAGGGTGCCGTCCAGCACACGCGCCAGGCTGGCCGTGTCGCCGGCGCCGCGCAGCAGCGCCAGCGCGTCGACGTCGCCGGCCAGGGCGTCCTTGCGCTGCTGCGCGCCGATCAACCGGGTGCGCAGCGTGCCGGCCAGCGCCGAATCGCTGCGCATGCGTTCAAGCTGCGGCGTTTCGACCGCCACGCGCCAGCGCAGCAGCAGGCTGGCGGCGCCGCCGGCGGCCACCAGCAGCGCCAGCGCGGCGCCGTAGGCCGCCAGCGTACGCCGCACCCGCTGCGCATCGCGGTAACTGCGCGGGATCATGTCGATATCAGCCATGGCTTCTCCCGCGCAGGGCCAGCCCGGCTGCCAATGCAATGCCCTGCGCGACTGTAAAGGTGGGTGTGAAAGCGGGCGCCGCGCGGAAGGCGCGGAAGGGATCGAGGATCTCGACCGGCAGCCGCACCAGCTCCTCCATGCGCGGCCGGATGTGCGGATAGCGCGCCACGCTGCCGTTCAGGTAGACCCGGCTCAGCGCGCTGCCGCGCGTGCGCGAAGCCACGTATACCTGGGTGCGCACCAGTTCTTCCGCCAGCGCGGCGAATTCCTGGTAGAGGATTTCGCGGATCGTGCGGCCGATGTCGGTCTGCGGCCCGGCGCCCGGCTGCGGCACGCGCTCGGCGCTGCCGACGCCATGCTCGTGCAGCAGCGTCAGCGCCACCTCGGGGCTCAGGCCGAGCGCCCGCGCCAGCTTGTCGACCAGCTGGGTCTCGCCGAAGTCGACCTCGCGGTCGAGCATCAGGCGGCGGCCCCAGATCACGGTGAGGAAGCTCTTGCTGGCGCCGAAGTTCACCAGCAGGACCGACTGCTCGTAGTCTTCCTGCATCGCCGCCAGCAGGCGCGCGATGGCGGCCGGGCCGATATCCAGGGCCACCGGCTCCAGGCCGGCGCCGCGCAAGGCGTCGAGGTAGGCGTGGACGTGCGCGTTCGAGGCCACCGCCGCCAGCACCTGGCGTTCCGAACTGGATGCATCGGCGCTGCGCACCTGGTAATAGTCGACCACCGACTCGAGCGCGGCGGCGCCGAGCTGGTCACGCACGACCCGCGCCACCGCCTGCTGTTCGTTCTGGCCGGCGGCGACGTGCACGGTCAGCGGCAGGATGCGCACTTCGGAGGGCGGCAGCGCGGCCACCACGCGCCGTCCCGCGAAGTCGCCGCCGGCCAGCGCCTCGCGCACGAGGCTCTTCAGGGCGCGCGGATCGGCCAGCAACTGGGCGCGTTCGAGCGGGTAGGGGACCGATACTGCGGCGCGCACCAGCGGCGCCGCGTTGGCCTGCGCGCCGTCGTCCTCGATCTGCAGCATGTTCAGGCGCTGGGCCGCGAAGTCGACGCCGATCGGCGCGCCGGACTTGCTGGATGCCGCCTTCCCGAACAGGGTACGCAGGCTCGCCATCATGCGGACCTCTTTTGCGGCTGGACGTAGCGGATAGAAGGATGTTTCATGAGCAGCGGGGATAATAGCGGACGACGAGTTTCGGGCTGTTGGCGCTTGCGTCGAAGCTGGCGAAGTGCGCCTCGAGCAGGCCACTGGGCTTGAGCAGCAAGCCCTTGTCCTTGTCGACGCTGTGGTCGACCCAGCCCTGCACCAGTCCGTCGATGGGCAAGGGATAGGTGGTGTTGCCCGCAATGGCGACAGTCGCTACCGGCGTGGGCACATAGTCGCCGCCGGGTGTGGTCCAGGGCGAGGTCCAGGTAGCGCCCGCCCCCCAGTCGTGCAGGACCTGGTGGGCGCTCAGTGAACGCGGCATTTGGGTCGACTTGCTGTCGGTCTGGGTCAACTGCAGTTGCGCAGTGATGATGGACGAGTTGTCCAGGCTGCCGGAAATCGGAAACCGGAGCAGCGCGTGCGACTGGCCGTCGGTGGTTTCGAGATACTTGAGAGGCCCCTGGCCGGTGGTCACGCCGAGCGTGATCGAGGTGTCGTTGCCGCCCGAGGAGTCGACGGTGGCGTCTTTTGCGCCCGTGAGGTCGAAGGTCGTCAGTGCCAGCTTGTCCACGGCATGCACGGTGCCGCGGTCGGTCGTCGCATTGAGGCTGACTTCGAGCGTGTTCTTGCCTTTCTGGTCGATCAGGCCGGCGACGATGCTTCCACCGGGGAGGGCGACCGCGCCGAAACCGATCTCGCTCTTGCAGCCGCGCTTCTGATTTTGCCATTTGGCCAAATTAACGCCGGCCTCGGCCAGATAGCGCGCCACCTCGATGTCGTAGCGCGCGTCGATATTGGATACGTCCATGCTGCCTTCGCGCGTCATCGAATAAGCGATGGCGCCGACGATGGCCAGCGTGAGCGCCACCGGCAGCAGCACCAGCCCGCGCTCGCGGCGCGGTGTGCGCACGCCGCTCACGGCAGGCTCTCCATGCGCACGGCGATGCTGGCGCTGGTACTGGCATTGCCGCGCGCCAGGGCGAGCGTGACGATCAGGAGCGGTTCGTTGCTGGTGACGACGGGCGCGTCCAGGCTGAACGTTTTGACGGAATCGGCCAGCACGTAATTCACGCCGCCGACCTGCTCGATCAGGCTGCCGTTGCTGACGCTGTAGACGGCCGGCTTGAGCCATTCGCTGGTGGCCTTGCCGGCCACCAGGTTGGCTGGGTCGGTAATGCGGATGCGCGCGGCGATGCGGTTCAGGGCGAAGTCGGCGTCGCGTTCCAGCACGGCCTGGTCGCTGACCGCACCATCGGCGGCATATGCCGTCTGCAGCATGGGCAGCAGCGGCAGCATGATGAGCGCAGTGATGGCCAGCCCGAGCAGCAGCTCGACCAGGCTCAGGCCATGTTGGTGGATGTGCGGCCTGGTGCTCATCGCGACACCAGGGTGGTGAAGGAATACGTGCCGTCCGGCGAGGAAACGTTCACGTACAGCAGGGCCGACTCGAGCCGCCAGCTGGCAGCGCTGTTGTCGAGAAAGACCAGCGACTTGCCGTATTCCCATTCGGACTTCGCGATATAGACCCTGCGCGCGAGGCAAGCAGCATCCGCCGGGCGCGAGTAGGACGAGGGCGTGTCCTTGCCGAGCGCGGCGTTCGCGAGATTCGGATAGGGTTCTGCGAGGACGGTTTCCATCATGCTTTTCATGCAGCGCAGTTCGCGCGCCTTGGCCGCGCCGATCGTGGAGGCGGCGATGCCGTTCCGCACCGCCTCGGCCAGCGGTACCGCGCACAGGGCCAGCACCGCGACCGCGACCAGCACTTCCACGAAGGAGAAGCCCCGCCGGCGCCAGCCTGTCAAACGCATCTTGTTCAAAACGTGACCCTGCCGGTGACCGCCGCGACTTTCACCACGCGCTGCACATTGCCATGGCGGAGCGTCACCGCGCCGTCGCTGAGCAACGGATGCAGACCCTTGGGGTCGCGCGCATCGATATACGCAGGGGTGCCGTCCGGGCCGAAGGCCGCATAGCTGGTCGTGCTCTTGTCGTACTTGAAGACCGCGCCGGCGATGGCCGCACCGGCCGGGCCCTTGCCCAGGGCTAGCTGGTAAGGCAGTTTGTCGACCGGATGCAGCACGGGATTGGCGGTGTCTTCGCTCACGGCGCCCGAGGTCGTCAGCCGGTAGATCCGCAGGGATTGGTTGGCGGTGTCGAAATTGACGACGTGCCAGGCATTGGTGCGTTCCGCTTCACGGCGCGCGAAACGCAGCGCGCTGGCGACCTCCCCGGCGGCGGCATCGACGGCCGCCGGCGACACGGTAAACGCCCGAGGGATCGCTATCGCTGCGACGATGGCGATGACCGCAACGACGATCATCGTCTCGATCAGCGTCACACCGGCGTGCCGAAGGGCAGGGCGATGCGGCACGTTGCTTATGTTGTTTTATTTTTCCGACAGCTTGGTCTTGCCGTCGCGCATGACCTTATCCGAATTGATCTGGAGTTTGCCGTTCAGGTTGACGAAGCGCCAGCCCTTGGTGGTGGTCGCGTCGGCCAGCTTGTCGGTGTCGCTGGTTGCAATGGCGACGTCGGCGGAATTCGTGACCGGCTCGACAGGAATCGCGCGCATGTACGGCCCGTAGCTGTAGCCCGGGTCCGCGGTGCTGCAGGCGTGGCCGGTAAGGTCGGTAAACATCGTCATCTGTTCGGTGAACGTGCCCGTCTCTCCATCTTTCCCCGCGCCAGCAGTTCCTTTGCACTCCGGCGCAGTGCCGGTAGCAGCAAACTTGCTCGGGTAAGTATTATTGTGCTGCACGCGATACAACTCGACCGCCGAACGCATGGTCGTCAAATTGGCGATGGCCGCCGATTCCTGCGCATCGCCGGAAGTATTCGAAAACTGCGGAATCGCAATCGCCGCCAGAATCGCAATGATGATCACGACGATCAAGAGTTCGATGAGGGTAAAGCCTTTGGCAGCGCTACGGCGGAGAATAGTGGTCATCATCATTTTTCTAGTTAAATGGATATAAAGTTTGCAACCCGGCAAAGCCTTAATCAAGTGCAACAAAGAGTAACATGAAGATCTGCCACTTATATTGCTCAATTACACTAACCATTGGAAATTGTGGTTTTTTAATGCACAGCCCGTGACATTTTGAAAATCGGCAGGATGATCGACGTGACGATCGTCCCCACCAGCACCCCCATCACCAGCAGCATCACCGGTTCCGCCATTTTCGCCAGCTGGTTCAATTGGCGCGTCAAATCGCGCTCGTAGAAGTCGGCGACCCGTCCCATCACGCGCCCCAGCGTGCCGGTTTCCTCGCCGGTGGCGATCATCTGACGCACGCTGGTCGGGATCAGGGCATTGTCCTTGAAACCCGCGGCGATCCCTTTGCCCTCGGTGACCTGGATTTCCAGCTGCCCGATGAAGCGGCGGAACTCGGCGTTCGGGATCACGTTGCGGCAGGCGTCCAGGGTCGCCAGGATGGTCACGCCGCGCTCCAGCGAAATGCCCATCACCCGCATCAGGCGGGTCAGGTAGATCTTGATGAAGAGGTCGCGCACACCCGGCACGCGCAGCTTGAGGCGGTCGAGGCGCTCCTGCATGTCGGGCCGGCGCAGCGCGCCGACCGCCGCCACCAGCAGCGCCAGCACGCCGCAACCGAGCGCCAGGCCGTGCCCGACCAGCAGCTCGCTGGCGCCGATCAGGAATTTGGTGGTGAAGGGCAGCTCCGCGTAGATCGAGCCGAACATCACCGAGAACTTCGGGAACACCACCACCAGGATGAAGATCACCACCAGGATCGAGAACACGATCAGGAAGCCCGGATAGGACAGCGCCGAGACGATGGTGCTGCGCAGCTTTTCCTGCTTTTCGTCGAGCTCGACCAGCTGCTCCAGCACTTGCGGCAGGAAGCCGCCGGTCTCGCTGGCGCCGATCAGGTTGATGTAGGTGGGCGGGAACAGGTCGGGGTGCTTCACCAGGGCTTCGGAAAAGCGCTGGCCGCCGACGATGTCGGTGGCGACTTCGCCGATGATGCGTTTCAGGCGCGGCTTCGTGGCCTGTTCTTCCAGCACCTGCAGGGCATCGTGCAGGGCGACGCCGGTTTCCAGCAGCAGCGCCAGGCGTTCGGTGAACGAGATGCGGTCGGCGCTGCCGACCCGTCCCTCGGACGGCGTGAGCCAGGAAACCGTGCGCGCGCCCGGCTTCTTCGGAGCCGGCGCGGCCGCAGCGGGTAGTTCATCCCATTCGATCGCCATCTGCTTCCCTTCTCATTCCTAGAGCGAGTGCACGACCCGCGCAATTTCCTCGGGCGTGGTGTCGCCGGCGAAGGCGCGCTCCATGCCGTCGGTGTACAGGTCGCGGTGGCCGATGCCGGCCACGTGGCGCGCCATGTCGTCCTTGCCGGCGTCCGCCACGATCATGCGCTGCAGGTCGGCGCCCACTTCGAGCAGCTCGTAGATGCCCAGCCGGCCCTTGTAGCCGGAGTCGTAGCAGGACTGGCAGCCGCGCCCGCGCTGCAATTTGAGGTTGCCCTCGCCGCGCCAGCCGTAGGCGCCGGCGGTTCCTGGCGGGACCAGGTAGCTGGTCTTGCACGAAGGGCAGACGCGGCGCACCAGGCGCTGCGCCACCACGCCGATCAGCGCCGACGACAGCAGGTAGGGCTCGACCCCCATCTCGACCAGGCGCGCCACCGCACCCAGGGTGTCGTTGGTGTGCAGGGTCGTGAGCACCAGGTGGCCGGTGAGCGCGGCCTGCACCGCGATCTCGGCGGTCTGGCGGTCGCGGATCTCGCCGATCATGATGATGTCCGGATCCTGGCGCAGCACGTGCTTGAGGATCTTCGGGAAGGACAGGCCGATGGCGTCGTTGACCTGGTTCTGGTTGATGATGTCCAGCTGGTACTCGACCGGGTCCTCGATCGTGACGATGTTCTTCTCGATGCTCTTGAGGTAGTTGATCGCGGCATACAGGCTGGTGGTCTTGCCGCTGCCGGTCGGTCCGGTCACCAGGATCAGGCCATGGCTGCGGCCCAGCAGGCGCTTGAAGGAATCGACCGTGTTGGTGCTCATGCCGAGCTTGTCGACGTCCAGGATCGACTGGTTCTTGTCGAGCACCCGCAGCACCACCTTTTCGCCGTAGATGCCGGGCAACGAGGAGAAGCGCAAGTCGACCGAGCGGCCCTGGGTCATCACCTGGATGCGGCCGTCCTGCGGCAGGCGGCGCTCGGCGATGTCGAGATGCGCCATCACCTTCAAACGCGAGACGATCGACGGATGCAGCTCCACGCGCGGCGACATGACCTCGTACAGGACGCCGTCGATGCGCAGGCGGATGCGCGCCTTGTTGCGCGAGATTTCGATGTGGATGTCGCTGGCGTTGTCGTGGATCGCGCGCTGGATCACCGCGTTGACCATGTTGATCACCGGGCTGGCGCCGGCCATCTCGTCGATCTGGGTGTAGTCGTCCGGGATGCGGTTCTCGACCAGTTCGAGGTCGTCGGCCTCGCTGTGCACGAAATCCGGCAGCGCGCCGCCGTAGGCGTCGTCGCGCATGCGGTTGATGTCGGCCGGCGGCGCCATCGCCACCCGTACGCGGCAGCCGGTGCGGGCGCGGATCTCGTCGATGCTGTGCACGGCCTGCGGCTCGCCGGTGGCGACCGTCAGCGTGTTCTCGACCAGGAACAGCGGAATCACGTTCAGGCGCCGCGCCACTTCGCGTTCGAGCAGCGACACCGCGGCCGGGTCGTACAGGCCGGTGCGCAGGCTGACGAAGGGCAGCTCGAGCTGCTCGGCCAGGGCCTGGAACAGCGCGGCTTCCGACAGCCACTTCTTCTCGACCATGATGAAGCCCATGCGCTTGCCGGTCTGCTCCTGCAGGCGCGCCGCTTCCGCCACCTGGTCCGCATTCACCACACCGCGCTCGACCAGGATGTCGCCCAGCTTGGGCTGGCCGCCGCTGCGCGCGGGCCGCGGCGGGGCCGGCTGGGCGTTGGGCGCCGCGTCGTACAGCGCCACCTGCTCGGCCACGCCGGTCACGTTCATCACGTCCATCAGCAGCGGGCTGGGATAGGCCAGCTTGAGCCAGCCGCCCAGCGCCGCCAGCCTGGCCGCGGTGCGGGTCATCAGCTCCAGCGCGCGGCCCGACAGCAGCGGCACCTTGCCGAGGTCGAGCACGATGGTGACCTGGTGGTGCGCGATGCATTCCGCCACCGCTGCTTCGACGGCCTCGATGGCGTCGCTCGCCACCAGCGCCATCGCCGGCGCCAGGTAGGTCATCGAGCCGATGCGGCTGCGGGTGACGCTGTCGGTCATGCCGCGACCGGGGTGCGCTGGATGTTGAAGCGCGCGATCCACTCCGGTTCGAGGGCGCAGACTTCCTCGAGCACGCGGACGATGGCGGGATCGAGCTGGACACCCGCCACGCGCGCGATTTCCGCCATCGCGACCTCGTGGCTGCGGCCGGCGCGGTAGGCGCGCGAGCTGGTGATCGAGTCGTAGGTGTCGGCCACCGCGATGATGCGCGCGTTGAGCGGGATGTCGGCGCCCTTCAGCCCGTGCGGATAGCCGGTGCCGTCGAATTTTTCCTGGTGATGGCGCGCGCCTGGCACCGCGCCCTTCAGGCGGTCGATGTGGCGCAGGATCTCGTAGCTGCGCTCCGGGTGCACCATGATGAAGGTGTATTCGTCCTGGGTCAGGCGGCCCGGTTTGCACAGCACCGCGTCCGGAATGCCGATCTTGCCGACGTCGTGCAGCAGCGAGCCCCAGAACAGGTCTTCGAAATCGCGCGCGCCGAGGTTCATGGCGCGCCCGATTTCCATCGAGATGTAGTGCACGCGTTCGGAGTGGCCGCGGGTGTAGGGATCCTTGGCCTCGACCGCCTCGATCAGGGCGTTCGCCATCTGCTCGTTGAACTTGCGGGTCTCGCTCAGCATGCCGTACATGCGCGACAGGCTGGATAACTGGTTGGCCAGCAGTTCGCCCAGCTTGCGGTCGCTGTTCGAGAAGTCGGGCTTGGCCAGGTGATTCGCCAGCACCAGGATCGCGACCACGCTGCGGTCGTGGATCACCGGGCAGCACAGCAGCTTGAACGGCAGGTCCGTGAAAATATAGGCGCGGCGCGGATCCTTGACGTCGTTGATGACGATGGGCGCGCGCGCCGAATGCGTGAAGCGGTACAGGTCGCCGCGCATCTCGACCAGCACCAGGTCCAGGTTGTGGATCGGCGCCGACAGGTTGGTCGCGTGCACGCACAGGTCTTCGCCCGGCTTGACGAAGGCGGCGACGTCGGCGTCCATGTGCTCGGCCCAGCTTTGCAGCAGCTTCTGGAACAAATCGGCGCCGGGGTCGAGCTGCTGCACCTGCTTGTCGATGGCGTACACCAGGTGCAGTTCTTCGTAGCGCTCGGACAGTTCCAGCGCCATGCTGTCGAGTTCGACCTTGGACGAGATCTCGTCGGCGATGCCGGCGGCGATGTCCTCGAAGGTTTCGGCCAGCACGTCCCACTCGGCCGGCGCCTGGGCCGCGAAGGGCACCCGCACCGCCAGATAAGCGATCACCATGCCGCGGCCCTTGACCGCCATGTAGAGCAGGGTGTCGCCGCCGGCGTCGTGGCGCTGCAGGCCATCGCCGATGCAGGGCCATTCGAAGCCGTCGGCGCACAGCGCTTGCAGCGAGGCGCCGAGGCCGCGTTCCGGCGCGCTTTCCCAGACCGCCGCGCCGGACGGCAGGCACAGCGCGAGCTCGTGCTCGGCGCCGGTGATGCGGCGCAGCCAGCGCGCATACCGCGCCATGTCCAGACTGTTCAGGGCATCAGCTTGCGCTTGCATCGGGGGTCTCCTGCTGGGTGGGTAAGGCAGCGAAATGGCTGGCCAGGCGCGCCACCAGCTGGCGCGGGCTGAGCGGCTTTTCGAGGAACTCGACCTTGGCGAGGCCGCGCACCCATTCGCGCTCGGCGCTGGCGGTCATCGAGGTCATCACGAGGATGGGGAAGAGTTTGTCCGGATAGCGCTCGCGCACGGTGCGGCACAGGTCGCGGCCGTTCATGCCGTCCATCTGGATATCGCTGACCATGACGTCGGGGAGTTTTTCGGCGATCTTGGCGAGGGCGTCAAAGCCGTCGGCGGCGCTGTGCACCTCGTAGCCTTCGCGCTCGAGCATCAGGCGCAGCACGCGGATCACGTGGGCCTCGTCGTCGACGATCAGGATGGTGCGCTTGCTCATAAAACGTGGGCTCCCTCGGCCAGCGCCGGCATCTTTTTCAAATGGATCGAGAACACGCTGCCGTGTCCGGGTTCACTGTCGATCGTCAGGCGGCCGTGGTGCAGCTCGACGATCTGGTTGGCCAGGTACAGTCCCAGGCCATGGCCGCCGCGCTGGTCCGGGCCAGTTTCGCGCACGCGGAAGAATTTCTCGGTCACGCGCGCGCGGTCCTCGGGCGCCATGCCGATGCCGCTGTCGCGCACCGCCACCACCACGTCGCCATCGGCTTCGTCGGCGGCCAGCACCACATTGCCGCCCGGCTTGTTGTACTTGATCGCGTTGTTCAGCAGGTTGTTCAGGGCGATGCGGAACAGGTCCTTGTCCACCGACACGGCGGCGATGTCGCGCGCCATCTGCAGCTCGAGGCGGATGCCCTTGGCCTCGGCGCGCGCGCGCGCCTGCTGCGATGCGTCGCGCAGCAGGTCGTCGAGTTTGACGCGGTGGCGCTCGGGGCGCATGCTGCCCATTTCCAGCTTGCTGACGTTGAGCAGGTTGTTGACCAGGGAGCTCATGCGCTCTACCTCGTCCTGGATCACGTTGATCGCCTCGACCCGGATCGCCGGATCGGATTCGCCGGCATCGGCCAGCATTTCGCCGTACATGCCGATCACGTTCAGCGGCGATTTCAATTCGTGCGACACGTGGGCGACGAAGTCGTTGCCGGCCTGGCGCGCGAGGTGCTCGCGGGTGGCGTCGCGCACCACCACCAGGGTGCCGTAGACCATCGCATGGCCATGCAGCGCCTGGGCGGTCACCCACAAACGCTTGTCCGGCACCAGCGCCGGGCTGAATTCGATGGTCATCTGGCTGCGGTTGTCCGGGCCGGCGCTGCGGAAGCGCGCCAGCATCGCGCGCAGCTCGGGGTCGCGGCACCAGGTGTCGAGCGGCTGCGACAGGACCTCGGCCACCGACACGCCGAGCAGCGGCTCGATCTTCCCGGTGGCGAAGGTGACGTCGCCGGCCTGGTCGAGCACCAGCATGCCGTCCGGCAGGCAGTGCAGGACCGCCTGCATCTTGTTGCTGTTGTATTCCAGCAGGCGGCTGCTGGCCATGTTCGCCACGTTGTCCTGCTCCAGCTCGTGGATGCGGTTGCTGGCCTGGTCGAGATAGCGATTCAGCTTGGTCGCCAGGCCGCGCACGTCCTGGTCGGCCTGCACCGCGGGCAGCATGGCCGGCTGGCGCGCGGCGATGGTCGCCAGCTGCTCGCCCAGCGCGGCCAGCGGCGCCATCTCGCGCTTGATCGTCAAATAGATGAGGGGCACCAGCAGGAACATGGCCAGCGCGATCAGCGCATAGAACTGCAGGTCCTTCATGGCCGCCATCGGACGCGGCTCGAAGTAGCCGATGCGCACCTGCAGGCGGCCCTCGGCGCTGGCGAGCGGGCCGCGGAATTCGCGGATCGCGCGCTGGTCGCGGGCCGGATCGACCAGGCGCTCGTCGAAGCCGGTCACCGCCAGCGGCGCGGCGGGCGGCAGGATGACGCCGGGACTGGCGACTTCGGCCAGGTTGCGGCCATTTTCGGCGCTCAGCGCGGCATAGGCGAAATCCGGATTGTCGCGGTAGGCCAGCACCGAATCGAGCACGCCGGGATGGGCCGCGCTGGGCGCCAGCACCGAGGCCGGCAAGGCCGCCAGCGAGCGCACCATGCCCAGGCCCTGCGCGCGCACCTGCTCCGCATGCTGGCTTTGCTGGCGCTGCAAGAGCAAGGCCATCACGAGCGCGATCACGGCCAGCGACGATACGACGAGTATCATGCCGATCCGGTTGTTTTTCATGGAAGAGTCTCCTGCGCGCCTTGGTGGAACGCCAGACTATAGTTGAAAATTTCTTATTGGAAAATAATATTCTGGTTCCTGCTTCTATTCCCGGCAACTTTTTGTATCCGCCGCAACAAACACCTTCCGCGATATAGTGCTACCTACTCAATATTGCATGATTTGCACATGAGCAATCCCCGTTTTCACACCGCCCCTGACGACGATACCCAGGACGACGACGCCTTCCTCGAGCGCGAACTGAAACTGCAGGAGCGCGGCGCCGAACTGGTCAAGATGGAAGGTCGCGTATTTGTCCGCTTCGGTGGGGCCGTGCGCGTGGACGGCCTGCACGTCGACTACCGCCTGGTGCCGGCGCGCGGCGTGCTGGCCAAGCCGAGCAAGTGGCGCAAAATGGATTTAAGCGCCCGCCGTGAACTCGTCGAGGAACGCGCCACCCGCGACGCCATGGACGACCTGAACCAGGAAGTCGAGGAATTCGTCCGCAAAATCGCCGACCAGTGCGATGACGCCGGCTTCGACCCGATGCTGTTCCTGCACGTGCTGGAAGAACTGGAAACCTCGGAGCCGGCCGAATATGTGTTCGAGCGCATCCAGCAGCGCCTCGAGCACGCCGTCGAGCGCGACCAGGAAGAGCGCCACGCCGCGCGCACCAAGGAAAGCATCAACCTGGCGGAATATCCGCAATCCTTCGAAGTCGCCAGCAAGATGGCGCGCCGCTTCATCGCCCTGCTGGGCCCGACCAACTCCGGTAAAACCCACCGTGCGATGGAAGCGCTGGCCGAGGCCGACAGCGGCGTCTACCTGGCGCCGCTGCGCCTGCTGGCGCTGGAAAACTACGAGCGCCTGCAGGGCGTGGTGGACGAGGATGGGAAACCGCTGGCGGTCAGCCTGATCACGGGCGAAGAGCGGCGCCTGGCCGAGAACGCGACCCACGTCGCCAGCACGGTCGAGATGCTGGACACGAAAACGCCGGTAGCCGTGGCGGTGATCGACGAAATCCAGATGCTGGCCGACCGCGACCGCGGCGCCGCCTGGACCGCGGCGGTGTGCGGCGCACCGGCCTCGACCGTCTACCTGGTCGGGGCGCCGGAAGCGCGGCGCGCGATCGAGGCGCTGGCCGAGCGCCTGGAATGCCCGCTCGAAGTCCACGTCCTGAAACGCAAGGCGCCGTTGTCGATGGAAGCCGGGGCCGTGCGCAAGATCCGCAACCTGCGGCGCGGCGACGCCGTCATCGCTTTTTCACGGCGCGACGTGCTGATGTGGCGCGACATGATCACGGAGATCGGCCTGTCGGTGGCGACCGTCTACGGCAATCTGTCGCCGGAAGTGCGGCGCGCCCAGGCCGAGCGCTTCCGCGAGGGCCAGGCCGACATCGTGGTCGGCACCGATGCGCTGGCCATGGGCCTGAACATGCCGATCCAGCGTATCGTGATGACGACCGCGGTGAAATACAACGGCGTCGAGGAAGAAGAAATCTCGGCCGCGCTGGCCAGGCAGATCGCCGGCCGCGCGGGGCGCTACGGCGTGCACGAGGAAGGTTTCGTCGCCGGTTATGACGACGATACCCACGACACCATGCGCGCCCTGATGAAGGAAAAGATCCCGCCCGTCAAAGCCAGCGGCTTCGCGGTCGCGCCATCGCTGGAACAATTGCACCGCATCGCCTCGGTGACCGGAGAAACATCGCTGGTGAAACTGCTGCGCCGTTTCGTGCACAACATCGACGTGCCGGACGGCTTCTTCTACCCGCGCATCACGGAAGAACAGAACGAGCGCGCCGAGTGGCTCGATACCCTCGATTTGTCGGTGGCCGAAAAATTCACGATGTCGCTGGTGCCGATCTCGACCCGCGTGCCGACGCTGGAGAACGCCTGGACGCATTGGGCGCAGTCGCTGGCGAAAAAGAAAATCTGCAAGCTCCAGCCTCACCCGCAAGAAATGTTCTGGCAGAACCTGCAGGAAGTCGAGGACACCTGCCGCATGTACTCCGCCTATGCCTGGCTGGGTTACCGGATGCCGGACTTCTTCCCGAGTATCGAACTGGCGCAGCAACTGGCGCGCGAGGCGTCGGAGCGGGTGGATTCGCTGTTGCAGCAGCAGAATGCGGCGGCGCGTAAAAAGCAGTCCAAAAAGGAAAGAGGCAGGTGGTAGGCGGGCGCTAACGGCCGCGCCGTTCCTGCGGTCCCTTTGCGTCCAGCTTGAGGACACCAGGAACGCGCTGCAGTTTGTCGAGCAGGATACGGAAATCGTTCTCGGACATGCGCGAGAACGCGATCAGCACGTCGTCCAGGTTGGACCCGTCGCCCTGCTGCTGGACGATGAAGGTGCTGATGCGGCTGGTGGCGGCGCCGATTTCCTTTTCCAGCACGTGCAGCGTCAAACGTCCCCGTTCCGCGGAAATCATCACTTCGCGCTTCTGCCTGGAAGAGAAATACCAGCGTTCCAGCGGCTTGATGCCGGCCAGGATGATCAGGATGATGACGGTGGCCGAGCCGGCGGCCACGTACAGACCGCCGCCAGTGGCCAGGCCGACCGCCGCCACCGTCCACAGGCTGGCTGCGGTGGTGAGGCCGCGCACGATCTCGCCGCGCAGGAGGATGGAGCCGGCGCCCAGGAAACCGATGCCCGACACCACTTGCGCCGCCACGCGGGAAGGATCGAGCGAGACGTGTTCGTGCTCGAGCACGTCCATGAAGCCATGGGCCGAGACGATCATGAACAGGCAGGAGCCGACGCACACCAGCATGTGGGTACGCAGGCCGGCGGCCCAGGAAAGACGCTCGCGTTCGAAGCCGATCGCGCCGCCGAGCAGCGCCGCCATGCCAAGACGTGTTATCAGTTCAAGGTGGGAAAGCAATGTGGTCCTCGGTCAAACCGTCGAGCCATCTTAGCACGCACTGCAGGGCAGGCCTCGTCCTCAACCCGGCGCCTGGGGCCGAACGACCTTCCCCACCGCCTCCAGCCACTCTTCCCAAAGCGCCGGATCCCGCGTCTGCCCATCCGGTCCCAGCTTGTACTCGCTCACCAGATCCGCCAGGTCGCTGGACTCGGTCAGCTCCACTTCGCGCTGGAGAAAGGCCAGCATGGCCCGGTAAGCCTGCTCGACCGTCATCGTGTCGTGCGCTGCATTCATGTTCGATCTCCTTCGATGACCGCAGCTTACCGCGATCAGGGCCGGCAGCGCGCCGCAATCCCGGCGCCGTCCGCACCCGCCACCGGGATGTCCGAGGGCGGCGTGCCATTGCCCAGCACCATGGTGGTGCCGCCGACATAGCGCAGCGGCAGTTCCTCGCCCGCGTAATCGCTCAGGGCCTGCGGGACGTAGATCGCGAAGCGGTAATCGAGGTTCGTATAAAAGCCATGCCGGAACACCTGGCTGGGCGGGCCCTCGTGGATCTCGGCCGCGATGGCGTCGACGATGGCCGCGGTGTCGGTGCGCGTGTTCAGGGCTATCGAGTCGTCCAGCCGCAGGGTGTAGGGGCGCAGCGGGCCGAAGCGGCGGCCGCCGAACTGCACGCGGAAGCGGTCGATGTCGTAGTAGAAGGCCGGCACTTTTGCGCCGGTGACGTCGATGCTGCACAGGACGAATACGGCCCAGAAGCCCTGCGATTCCAGCGGCTGCACGAAGTGGATCGCCTCATTGCGGCGCAGGAGCACCGGGTTGCGGAAGTCGATCCGGTGCACGTTGGCGACGTGCTGGTAATGCAGGATGACGGTGTTGCGCAGTCCGGGGTCCACGCTCGTGCAGCCCGCCGCCAGCAGGCAGGAAAGCAATAGCAGGGACTTGATCGGCTTGCGCATGGGGGTCTCCAGCGAACGCGTCAAGCTTGGACCAGCCGGGCGGGGTGAGTTTGCGGGAAGTCAGGGGTGCGCGGGGAAAATGTAGGGTGGGCACACCGTGCCCACGCGAACGTCGCTCAGCCTGCCACCAGCGATTTCTGCAGCAGCAAATGCAGCGAGGCGAAATCCGGCTCGCCCAAATAGCGCTTGAGGATCTTGCCGTCCTTGCCGATGACGAAGGTGGTCGGCGTCATGGCCACGTCGCCGAACTGCTTGGCCAGGTCGCCGCCGGAATCGAGCGCGACCTTGAACGGCAGCTTGCGGGTCTCGGCATAGTTCAGGACATAGTTGGGCGGATCGTAGCTCATCGCGACGGCGACGAATTCCAGGCCTTGCCCCTTGAACTTGTTGTAGGTCTCGACCATCTGCGGCATTTCCTTCACGCAGGTGGCGCAGGAGGTAGCCCAGAAATTGACCATCACGACCTTGCCGCGCAAGTCCTGCGAGCTGATCTTCTGGCCGTCGATGCTGATGAAGGTGACGTCGGGCGCCTGCTGGCGGCCGAAGACGGCGACACCGGCGCCGGCGGCAATGGCCACCATGGCAGCGCCGATGGCGAGGAACTTGCGCCGCGAGGGGCGGGGGGCAGGGGCGGTCATGGCTTCATCTCATCAAGGAGCGGGCGACGGATCATTATAAATCCGTCACCGTTTGCTTGCTGGATTACTGGGCAGCCTGGGGCGGCGACTGCGGCTGCATCGCGCGCAGGTCTTCTTCGCTGATGTACTCGAACATCTTGGTGACGCGCATGACACCGGACACGCCCTGCGCTACCTGGGCGGCAATATTGCCTTCGCGCTGGGTGACCAGGCCCATCAGGTAGACGTTGCCGCGCTCGGTCACGACCTGGAAGGAGTTCGCCGAGACGGTCTTCTTGTCGGCCAGGCTGAGTTTCACCTTGCTGGTGATCAGGGCGTCGCTGGAGCGCGAGGTGTAGCTCGACGGGCCGGCAACGATCAGCTCGTTGATCACGTTGTCGACGTTGGCAATGCCGCGTATTTCGTTCTCGACCGCGCGCTTCATGGCGTCGTCGCGCACCTCGCCGGTCAGCAGCACCTTGCGGTTGTAGCTGTTGACGTTGACGTGACCGGCGTCGCCGACGACCTGCGGCAGACGGGTTGCGGCCTTCACCTCGATGCCCTTGTCTTCGGTCTGGGTACCCAGGGTACGGCGATCAGTGCTCGCCATCGCGCCGGCGACCATGCCACCGGCAACCACGGCCACGCAGCCTTGCAGCGAGACCAGCACGGAACCGAGGAGGACGGCGGTCAGGACGGCTTTCTTAACTTGCATCTTCTTCTCCGAACAAGGCGACGTCGATGCCGTCGCAGATACTGTGGATCGCCACCAGATGCACTTCCTGGATGCGCGCGGTGCGGCTGTGCTGCACATTGATATGCACGTCGGCCTCGGTCAGCAGCGCGCCCAGCTTGCCGCCGTCCTTGCCGGTCAGGGCGACGACGCGCATCTCGCGCTCGAGCGCCGCTTCGGCGGCCGCCAGCACGTTGGCGGAATTGCCGGAGGTCGAAATCGCCAGCAGGATGTCGCCGGCCTGGCCCAGGGCCTGGACCTGCTTGCTGAAGATCTGGTTGAAGCTGTAGTCGTTGCCGACCGCCGTGATGATCGAGGTGTCGCAGCTCAGCGAGATCGCCGGCAGCGGGAAACGCTCGCGCTCGAAGCGGCCGACCAGCTCGGCAGCGAAGTGCTGGGCATCGCCGGCGGAACCGCCATTGCCGCATGCCAGGATCTTGTTGCCGTTGGACAGCGCATTGAACATCAGTTCAATGGCGTTGGAAATGGGTTGTGCCAGCAGCTGGCCCGACTTCAATTTGAGTTCGGCGCTTTCCTGGAAATGGGCGAGGATGCGTTGAGTATTCATGGTCGAAGATTATAGTGCAGCGGCAAGGTCCACCGCGCAAGTGGGGTAAAAAATGCTTACATTTCAGGCGGCTTCGATGGCGTTCCGTAACCATTCCAGCTGGACGCCATCGATGGCGACAACGTCGATGCGGCAGGGCGGCAGGCGCCTGAAACGCTGCAAATACACCTGGGCGGCGCGCAGGATGCGGCGGATTTTTGCCGGGGTGATGCTGGCGGCGGCCCCGCCGCGGCGACGGTCGGCGCGCTGGCGTACCTCGACGAAGACCAGGGTCTCGCCCTCGCGCATGACAAGGTCGATCTCACCCAATTTACACCGGAAGTTCGCTTCGATCAGCACTAAACCGTGGCGTTGAAGATACGCCAGCGCCGATTCTTCCCCTTTTCGACCCTGTTCCTGCTTTTGCGACAGGCGGGCCGGCCACATCTCAGGGGCCCGCGTCGACGGGTTCGAAGTTGCCGTTGCGGTAAACGGCCATGGCTTCGCGCCGCTGCAGGCGCGGGCCCTTGGGATCGACCTCCAGGCGGCCAGTGACACCGTCGATGACGAAGGGGCCGCCCGGGCGCAGGGCCAGCTCGCGCGCGACCAGGAATGCGTCGATGCCGAGCGCGTACAGGCGGCTCATGGTCAGCGGCTGTTCGGCGTCGAGCGGACGCGGGTAGACCATCACCGCGCGGTGGTCCGGGCGCACCAGCCAGGGCAGGTCGACCACGCGCAGGCCTTCCAGCTCGCCGATCGCCGCGCCGGGGGCCGCGCGGCCCGGATTGCCGGCGCTGCCGGTGTAGCAGGGAATCGCGGCGCCGCTCTGGGCGCGCACCTGGCGCAGCTCGACCACGTCGAGCGCGGCGAACAGCAGCTCGGGCGGATCGACGTCCAGGCGCGCTTTCAGGTCGCCGATGACGCCCTGGTCGACGCGGCCGTCGGTGGAGGGGACGTCGAAACGCTGGCCCGTATGGCCGAGCTCGTTCCAGCGCGCCTGGAAGGCGGCCGCCGCACGCTGGGCCCAGGGCGCGTTACCGGTGAGGATCAGCACCCGGCCCTGCGGATGTTCGCGCGCCGCCCATTCGGCGGCTTGCCTGGCTTCGTCCTCGATCGAGAGACCGGCGACCAGCATGCCGCGCGGGAGGTTTCCGCGTGGCTCGGGATGGTTCAGGGCAACCGTGGTACGGCTGACACCGCCGGTGGCCAGCGCGCTGACGGCGGGGCGGGCCAGCGGGCCGACCACGACCTCGTGCGAGGCGGCGGCATCGGCATAGGAAGCGAGCGTGCCGCCGGTGCTGTCGTCGGTGGCCACGAGGTCGACCGTGACGCCGGCGCCGTCGCGCTCGACACTGGCCATGAAGCCGGCGCGTACCGCTGCCGCGGCGCCGCCCAGGCTGGACGAATTCATCGGCAGCAGCAGGGCGATGCGGACCGGGCCGGCGCCCCTGGCGGCAGGCGCGGCGCCGGCCCCGGGTTCCTGGCCCGGCAGCAGGATGGGCGCGGTCTGCACCGGCGAGGTTTCCACTTCGCGCGGCGGCGGCGCGTAGGCCGGCGCGCGCGCGGGTTCGGGTTCCGGGCAGGCGTAATCGCCGCTGCGGGGACTTGTGTTTGCGCCCTTGGGCGCGCACAATCCCTGCGGCTCGTCCAGGCTCACCGTGCTGCAGCCGGCCAGCAGCAGGAATGTCAGTCCCGCGCCCAGCGCTTTGAGTTTTTTAATCAGCATCCGATCCCCCATGACCGCCATTCAGTCCAGCCAGATCGCCCAATTGCCCGTCTTGGGTGAGGCAGCCCAGCAGTCCTATCCTACCGCAACGCTCTACGTGGTGGCCACACCGATCGGCAACGTCACCGACATCACCCTGCGCGCCCTGCACGTGCTGCTGATCGCCGACGTCGTCGCCTGCGAGGACACGCGCAAGACCGGCGCCCTGCTGACGCGCTTCGGCCTGAACAAGCAGATGGTGGCGGCGCACCAGCACAACGAACGCGAAGCGGCCGAAAAGCTGATCCAGCGCCTGCTCGCGGGCGAACGCGTGGCCCTGGTGTCGGACGCCGGCACACCGGCCGTGTCGGACCCCGGCGCGCGCATCGTCGACGCCGTGCGCAAGGCCGGCCTGCAAGTGGTGCCGGTGCCCGGCGCCTCGGCGTCGGTGGCGGCGCTGTCGGCCAGCGGCTTCGTGAACGACCGCTTCCATTTTGTCGGATTCCTGCCGGCGAAGGCGAAGCAGCGCGAAACGGAACTGGCCCAGCTCAAACTCGATACCTCGACCCTCGTCATCTATGAGGCGCCGCACCGCATCACCGACTGCGTCGAGGCACTGGCTGCGGTATTCGAGCCGACCCGCCAGGTCGTGTTCGCGCGCGAGCTGACCAAGATGTTCGAAGAAATCCACCGCTGCCCGCTGAGCGAGGCGCTGGCCTGGGTCAAGGCCGACCAGAACCGCGAGCGCGGCGAATTCGTGGTGCTGGTGGAAGGCGCGGCGCCGTCGGCAGACGAAGGGGCGGCCGAGGCGGAGCGGATTTTGCAGATTTTGTTGACGGAGTGCTCGGTGAAGCAGGCGGCGAATCTGGCGGCGCAGATTACGGGGCGGAAGAAGAATGCTTTGTATGAGCGGGCGCTGCAAATCAAAGGCGACGCCTGAAACGTCGTTTACGCGCTAACAATGCACGCTCGCGCTACCACTTGCAGCCACTATCCTTCTTATCCATCGCCAGGAAAATCGGCGCCAATAAACCCCCCGGCACCCCATCCTTGCAATCCGGCCGCCTGGCCCCCTTGATGCCCCGCTCCAGTTTCGATTCGGTCTGCAAAGGCGGTGGCGGTAAACGTTCCAGCGCGGTGCCCACCTTGGCCGGATCCGGCTCGTTGGCCACCCTGCGTGCGACATTGCGCGCCGCATCCAGGTTGAAGCGCGGCGTGTCTCTGGATGCCGTATCCGCAGGCGGCGGCGTTTCGACCGCAAAAGGTTTTTCTTCCGATGCCGCCGGCTGCGGCGCTACGGCGATGATGCGGCGTGGCGTGCGCGGCGCCGGTTTGGCTGGCGCCTCGGCCTGTTTCGGCGGACGCACGGGTTCGGTCACCAGCGGTTTTTCCGGCGCAGCCTGCAGGCGCACGGTGAGCGGTTCGCTGACGGCTGCGGGCAAGGCCGACGGCTGCGGCTGGCGGTAAATGGCCAGCAGCAGTGCGTGCACGGCCAGCGAGATGGCGATGCCCGCCGCCACGCGTGTCGTGGTCTGACGGTCAGGCAGGCTTGTCATGCCGGTATTCGGCAATCCGTCGATTACAGCGTTCATGTGCAGCTCCATCGATTCCTGTGCCGGAAAGCCTCAACCGTGCACATTCGCGGGCGCTGTCCTTGACCGCTACCATTGCGAAAGGGTATTATTGCTGTCTTCGGAGTGTAGCGCAGCCCGGTAGCGCACCTGGTTTGGGACCAGGGGGTCCAAGGTTCGAATCCTTGTACTCCGACCAAGTATACCGAAAAGGCCGACAGTGAAAGCTGTCGGCCTTTTTCATTTCCGCGTCGTAGCGACAACGTGGGCTCCCTGTGCCCACGCTCACACGAAAATCAGCCCGCCCGCTTCGCCAGCAGCGCATTCCCCGCACGGCTCACGCCCTTGCGTCCCAGCTGCTGCGAAATGAAGGCGCCCGCATCCACCACCTGGTCCAGGTCGATGCCGGTCTCGATACCGAGCCCGTTCAACATGTACACCACGTCTTCGGTGGCGACGTTGCCGGTCGCGCCCTTCGCATACGGGCAGCCGCCCAGGCCGGACACCGACGAATGGAAGATGGACACGCCCACTTCCAGGCTGGCGTAAA
The DNA here is from genome assembly GCF_042656905.1 of Massilia aerilata. Taxonomy (NCBI): domain Bacteria; kingdom Pseudomonadati; phylum Pseudomonadota; class Betaproteobacteria; order Burkholderiales; family Oxalobacteraceae; genus Massilia; species Massilia aerilata. The sequence goes on along the minus strand of NZ_JBHSMZ010000026.1, from coordinate 214,706 downwards.
TATTCGCCAGGGCCTGGCCGTAGGTATCGTGGAAGTGACCGGAGATGCCCTCCAGCCGGAACGCGTGCGCCGCCGTCTCCATCACCGCCTGCGTCTTGCGCGGGGTCGAGACGCCGATCGTATCCGCGATGTCGATCTCGTCGCAGCCCAGGTCGCGCATGCGGCCCACCACGTCGGCGACGGCGTCCAGCGGCACTTCGCCCTGGTAGGGGCAGCCGAAGGAGCAGCTGATGCTGCCGCGCAGGCGCAGGCCGCGCTCCTTGGCGGCCTTTGCGACGCTCTCGAAGCGCGCGATCGATTCGGCGATCGAACAGTTGATGTTCTTTTGCGAGAAGGCTTCCGAGGCCGAGCCGAAGATCACCACTTCATCGGCCTTGCTTGCCAGCGCCGCCTCGAAGCCCTGCATGTTCGGCGTCAGCGCGGAATAGATGGTGCCTGCGCGGCGCGCGATGCCGGCCATGACCTCGGCACTGGTGGCCATCTGCGGCACCCACTTCGGCGAGACGAAGGAAGCTGCCTCGATGTTCGTAAAACCGGCGCGCGACAGGCGGTCGACCAGCTCGATCTTTACCGCGGCGGAGACGTTCTCCTTTTCGTTCTGCAGGCCGTCGCGCGGGCCGACTTCGACGATCTTGACTTGTTTGGGCAGGTTCATTTTCTAGTATCCCCGGTTGCGGTCGACCACGTCGGCGACGTGCTCTCCCTGTTCCAGCAGTGTGATCTTGTGCGCGATCTGGCGCACGGCTTCCTCGCGGATCGTGAGCGCCGAGATGTGCGGCGTAATGGTGATGCGTGCTTCGTCCCAGAACGGATGCGGCGCCGGCAGCGGTTCGTTGCGGAACACGTCCAGCGTGGCGCCCGCGATGTGGCCAGAGCGGATCAGCGCCAGCAGGTCCGGCTCGGCGACCTGGGCGCCGCGCGCGACGTTGATGACATAGGCGCCTTCGGGCAGCGCCGACAGCCGCGCGCGGTCCAGCAGGTTGTTCGTCTCCGGCGTCAACGGCAGCATGCTGACCAGCACGCGCGTGCCGGACAGGAAATCGTCGAGCGCCTCCATCCCGGCAAAGCAGTCCACGCCCGGCAGATCCCTGGCCGTGCGGCTCCAGCCGCGCACCGGAAAACCGAGCTGGCGCAGCGCCTGCACCACCGGGATGCCGAGTTTGCCGAGCCCCAGCACGCCGACCGTGAATTCTTCCTTTTGACGCGCGGCCAGCGGATTCCAGATGCCCTGGCGCGCCTGCTGCTCGTATTCGTCGAAGCGGCGGAAGTAGCGCAGTACCGCGTACGCCACATACTCCGCCATCTGCGCGCCCATGCCGGCGTCGCCGAGGCGGATCACCGGCACGTCGGGCAGCGCGTCGCCGAATTTCAGGATGGCGTCGACGCCCGCGCCCATCAGGAAGATCGCTTTGACACGCGACAGCTGGTCGAGCAGGGCCGGCACGGGCGCCCACAGGACCGCGTAGTCGCAGGCGTCGAGGCTTTGTCCCTCTTGCCAGGTGACCGTCTCGGCCCGCGGCAGCGCCTGCGCGAAATCGCGCGCCCACGGCTCGATCACGCCGTCGCCGCGGTACAGGAGGATGCGCATAGTCGCCTCTTACGCGGCGGCCTTGAAGGCCAGCAGCGGCGCACCGTCGGCCACCTGGTCGCCGACCTGGTACAGGATCTCTTCGACCAGGCCATCGCTCGGCGCCGCGATCGTGTGCTCCATCTTCATCGCTTCCATGATCACCAGCGGTTCGCCCTTCTTGACGGTCTGGCCGTCCTTCGCGATCACGGCGACCACCTTGCCGGGCATCGGCGCGGTCAGGCGGCCGCCCGCCGCTTCGGTTTCGCCCGCGTGCGCCATCGGATCGGCGTAGTGCAGCGTGGTGTGCTGGCCGCCGGTGAACACGTGCAGCAGTTCGCCGTCGCGGCGCACGGTGCCGTGCAGGGCCGTGCCGTCGAGGCGGATCGCGTATTCGCCGCCGTTCTTCGATACCAGCGCCAGCGGGTGGGCCGCGCCGTCGAGGTCCAGCACCCAGCCGTGCGGGTGGTAAGCCAGTTTCAGGTCGTAGGTCTTGGCGTCCAGCGTGGCGCTGTACTCGTCGCCGAAGGAGAGCTGGCGGCGGTAGGTGCCGTTCATGCGCCAGCCGTGGGTGCTGGTCCACGGATCGGCCGGATTGGCCGACACGGATAAAGCCTGCTCGGCGTCGGCCAGCGCGACCGCGGCCAGGGCCAGCGCGCCTTTAGTCGCAGGCGCGGCGGCCGGGAACAGGGAGGCGCCGTTACGCTCGATCAGGCCCGTATCCAGGTCGGCGCTGGAGAAGGCTTGCCCCTCCACCAGGCGCTTGAGGAAGGCGATATTCGTGGCCAGGCCGACGATGTGGAACTCGGACAGCGCCTGCGCCATGCGCGACAGCGCCTGGGTGCGGTCCGCGCCCCAGACGATCAGCTTGGCGATCATCGGGTCGTAGAAGGGAGAAATGGCATCGCCTTCGCGTACGCCCGAATCGATGCGCACGCCGGCCGGCGCCGCATTTGCACCACTTCCCGAACCGCCCAGTTCGAACGACACATGCGCCGGCACGTCCATGAAGCGCAGCGTGCCGATCGAAGGCAGGAAACCTTTTTCCGGATTCTCGGCGTAGACGCGCGCCTCGATCGCATGGCCGTGGATCGCCAGCTCATGCTGCTGCTTCGGCAGCGGTTCGCCAAAGGCCACGCGCAGCTGCCATTCGACCAGGTCGGTCCCGGTGATCATCTCGGTGACCGGGTGTTCGACCTGCAGGCGCGTGTTCATCTCCATGAAGTAGAAGGAGCCGTCCTGGTTGGCGATGAACTCGACGGTGCCGGCGCCGACGTAGCCGACCGCGCGCGCGGCCGCGACAGCCGCTTCACCCATCGCCGCGCGGCGCTCGAGCGTCATGCCCGGCGCCGGCGCTTCTTCCAGCACCTTCTGGTGGCGGCGCTGTACCGAGCAGTCGCGCTCGTGCAGGTAGACGCAGTTGCCGTGCTTGTCCGCGAAGACCTGGATCTCGATGTGGCGCGGGCGGGTCAGGTATTTCTCGGCCAGCACCTTGTCGTCGCCGAAGGAGGAGATGGCCTCGCGCTTGCAGGAGGCCAGCGCGGCCTGGAAATCTTCCGAACGCTCCACCACGCGCATGCCCTTGCCGCCGCCACCGGCGCTGGCCTTCAGCAGCACCGGATAGCCGATGCGGTTCGCCTCGCTCTGCAGCAGCTCCGGATCCTGGTCGTCGCCGTGATAGCCCGGCACCAGCGGCACATTGGCCTGTTCCATCAGCTGCTTGGCCGCCGACTTCGATCCCATCGCACGCATCGACGAACCCGGCGGGCCGATGAAGACCAGGCCGGCCGCCTCGCAGGCTTCGGCGAATTCCGCGTTCTCGGACAGGAAGCCGTAGCCCGGGTGGATGGCCTGGGCGCCGGTGGCCTTCGCGACTTCGAGGATCTTGTCGCCGCGCAGATAGCTGTCCTTGGCCGCGGCCGCGCCGATCAAGACCGCCTCATCGCAGACCGCGACATGCTTCGCGCCGGCGTCGGCTTCCGAGTAGACGGCAACGGTACGGATGCCCATGCGGCGCGCGGTGGCGGCGACACGGCAGGCGATTTCGCCACGGTTGGCGATGAGGATCTTGGTGAACATGTGGTGTCTCGTCTGTTTATGTTTATAAGAGTTAGCCTTAAGACCGTCATTCCCGCGAAGGCGGGAATCCAAGTTCTGCATGCGTCTCGACTGCTCACGCAAACTTGGGTTCCCGCCTTCGCGGGAACGACGGCTCACGGTGCGGTGGCCTCAGCAGCCGCAACTTTCCTTCTGCACCGACTCCAGCATCGCCGAGCGGGTCCTGAGTCCCAGCTTCTCCAGCAGCGCACGGTCGTCGTTCGCTTCCGGGTTATCGGTGGTCAACAGCTTGTCGCCGTAGAAGATGGAGTTGGCGCCGGCCATGAAGCACATCGCCTGCACCGCCTCGCCCAGCTCGCGCCGGCCAGCGGATAAACGCACGCGCGCCTTCGGCATGGTGATGCGGGCCACGGCGATGGTGCGCACGAATTCGATCGGGTCCAGCGCCGGCAGCCCGTGCAGCGGGGTGCCTTCGACCTGCACCAGGTGATTGATCGGCACCGATTCCGGATACGGGTTCATGTTGGCCAGCTGGGCGATCAGGCCGGCGCGCTGCGAGCGCGTCTCGCCCATGCCGACGATGCCGCCGCAGCAGATCTTTAAACCGGCATTACGCACGCGTCCCAGGGTATCCAGGCGGTCGTTGTATTCGCGGGTCGAGATCACGTCGCCATAAAAGTCCGGCGAGGTGTCGATGTTGTGGTTGTAGTAGTCCAGGCCCGCGTTCTTGAGCTGTTCGGCCTGGCCCGCTTCCAGCATGCCGAGGGTGGCGCAGGTTTCCATGCCGAGCGCCTTCACGCCGCGCACCATGGCTTCGACCTTCTCCATGTCGCGCTCTTTCGGGCTGCGCCAGGCGGCGCCCATGCAGAAGCGGGTCGCGCCCTTGGATTTGGCTTCGGCGGCCGCGGCCAGCACGGTGTCCAGCTCGAGGATCTTCTTGGCTTCGACGCCGGTGTCGTAGCGCGCCGCTTGCGGGCAGTAGCCGCAGTCTTCCTCGCAGCCGCCGGTCTTGATCGACAGCAGGGTGGCCAGTTCAACGTCGCCGTCGGGGAAGTTGGCGCGGTGGGCTTGCTGGGCGCGGAACATCAGCTCCGGCAGCGGCAGCTCGAACAGGGCCAGCACGTCGGCCAGCGGCCAGGTGGCGTCCTTCGGCAGCGAGGCCTGGGTCGCGGGCGGGTGAAGGGTAACGACTTGGGTCATGTTTGCATCCTTGTTTTGGTGTTTCAGGAGCGGACGGACGGCCATCCCGGCACGCCCGCGAGCTCGATATAGGCCGCTGCATCGGCGGCCGATGGTTGGTCCAGGCGCGGCACGCGTCCCAGCAGGGGCGCGGGCATGCGTTGTTCGAGTGCGGCCACGTTCTCGTCGGCGAAGCGCATGCCGGGGTCGACCTGGTTGGCGACCCAGCCGGCCAGCACCAGGCCGCGCGCGACGATCGCCTCGGCGGTCAGCAGCGCGTGGTTGATGCAGCCGAGGCGCAGGCCGACCACCATGATCACGGGCAGGTTGAGCTGCACGGCCAGGTCGGCGCTGTCGAATTCCTCCGAAAAGGGCACGCAGAAGCCGCCCACGCCTTCGACCACGGTGGCGTCGGAAGCGCCCAGGATCTCGGCATAAGCGGTCAGGATGGGCACCGGCTCGATGCGCACGCCTTCCAGTTCCGCAGCGATGTGCGGGGCGCAGGGCTCGCGCAGCATGAAGGGCGTGGTGATGTGCTGCGGCAGGTGCACGTTGCCGGCGGCGCGCAGCATGGCGGCGTCTTCGTTGTGCAGCTCGCCGTCGCGTTCCTCGGCGCCGGCCGCGATCGGCTTCATGCCGCAGGCGCGCTGGCCGTGCTGCACCAGCTTGTGCAGGATCGCGGCGGAGATCAGGGTCTTGCCGATCTCGGTATCGGTACCGGTGACGAAGCAGGCGAAGCGCGTCGGCACGCCCTCGGCGGCCAGCGGGGCCGGGATGGCGGCGACGGCGGGTGCGGTGGCCGTCACCGGCTCCGCGTAGCCGACTTCGGGCTGGGTGCCGCCCGCTTGTTCGGGATCGTTGAGGCTCATGCTGCGCTCCTTTCCAGCTGGTGTTCAAATGCATTGAGCGTGGCGGCCAGCCGCGCCACCTCGTCTTCCGTGTGCGCGGCGCACAGGGTCACGCGCAGGCGCGCGGTGCCCGGCGCCACGGTCGGCGGACGGATCGCCGGCACCCACAGCCCCTGCTCGTGCAGGCGGCTCGCCACATACAGGGCTTCGTCGTTGCCGCCGATGACGATCGGCTGGATCGCCGTGTGCGACAGCGGGCGCTGCCAGCGTGCCAGCTTCAAGGTATCGTCCAGCAGCGCGATCAGCCGGTTCAGGTGCGCACGGCGTGCGGCGCCTTCCTCGCCCTCGATGATGTCCAGGCTGGCCAGCAGCGCATGCGCCAGCGCCGGCGGCGCCGCGGTCGTGTAAATATAGGGGCGGGCGCGCTGGATCATCAGCTCGACCACCGAGGCGTGGGCAGCGATGAAGGCGCCGCCGACGCCGGCCGCCTTGCCCAGCGTGCCGACATACACCAGGTTGGGCGAGCGCAAATCGAAATGTTCGAGGGCGCCGCGGCCGTGCGCGCCAAGCACGCCGAAGCCGTGGGCATCGTCGACCACCAGCCAGGCGCCATACCGTTCGCACAAGGCCAGCAGCGCGGGCAGCGGCGCCAGGTCGCCGTCCATGCTGAACACGCTGTCGGTGACGACGATTTTTGCCCTTGCATTGCTGGCGATGAGTTGCGCTTCCAGCGCCGCCACGTCGCGGTGGGGGTAGACCGTGACGCCGGCCCGCGCCAGGCGGGCGCCGTCGATCAGGGACGCATGGTTCAGCGCCTCCGAGAAGATCATCGCGTCCGGGTCGCTGCCCAGCGCGGTCAGCACCGCCAGGTTGGCCATGTAGCCGGTGCAGAAGTAGAGCGCGCGCGCATCGACCAGGTGCGGCGCCTCGAAGGCGGCCAGCCGCTCTTCCAGTTGCGCGTGTGCGCGGCCATGGCCCGACACCAGGTGCGAGGCGCCGCTGCCGGCGCCGTACAGTTCCGCCCCTTCGCGCAGGGCCGCGACCACGCGCGGGTGCGCGGCCAGGCCCAGGTAGTCGTTGCTGCAGAAGGCCAGCATGGGGTGGCCGTCCACCAGCTGGCGCGGCGCCGTGGGCGAGTCGGCGGTACGGCGGCGGCGCATCAGGCTTTGCGCCGCCAGCGTGTCCAGCTGGCGCTCGATGCCGGCGATCAGATCCTGGGTCATTCCGCGATCACCTTTTCGAACACGGTGCGCGTGCGCGCGGCCAGCCCGGCGATCTCTTCCTCGTCCAGCACATACGGCGGCATCAGGTAGACCGTGCGGCCGATCGGGCGCAGCAGCAGTTCGTTCTCGACCGCGCTGCTGAAGAAGCGGCGCGCGAAGGTCGCCGCGCGCTTCGCATCCGGCTCGACGGCGTCGAAGGCCAGGATCATGCCGCGCTGGCGGACGTTGGTGACGCGCTCGTGCTCGAGCAGCGGCGCCATTTCCAGCATCAGGCGGGTGGCCGTTTCGCGGTTTTTGACGAGCACGTCGTCGTCGCGGAAGATCTGCAGGGTCGCCAGCGCCGCGCGGCAGGCCAGGGCGTTGCCGGTATAGGAGTGCGAGTGCAGGAAGCCGCGCGTGATGTCTTCGCTGTAGAAGGCTTCGTAGATCTTGTCGGTGCTGAGCACCAGCGACAGCGGCAGGTAGCCGCCGCTGATCCCTTTCGACAGGCACAGGAAGTCCGGCCAGATGGCGGCCTGTTCGCAGGCGAAGAAGGTGCCGGTGCGGCCGCAGCCGACCGCGATCTCGTCGGCGATCAGGTGCACATGGTGCTTGTCGCACAGCTCGCGCAGGCGCTGCAGGTAAAGCGGGTCGTGCATCGCCATGCCGGTCGCGCACTGCACCAGGGGCTCGACGATGATGGCGGCGATGGTGTCGCCGGATTCAATGAACAGCTGCTCGACATCCTTGATCGCGCGGCGCGCCACGTCCTGGCTTGACTCGCCATCGACGGCGTTGCGCGCATCCGGCGAGGCCACGGTGCGGGCGGCGCGCAGCAGCGGGCCGTAGGCGTCCTTGAACAGGGCGACGTCGGTGACGGCCAGCGCGCCGATGGTCTCGCCGTGGTAGGAGCCCTGCAGGCAGACGAATTCCTGCTTGTTCGGGTAACCGGCGTTGCGCCAGTAGTGAAAACTCATCTTCAGCGCGATTTCCACCGCCGAGGCGCCGTCGGACGCATAGAAGGCGTGGCCGAGCGCGTGGCCGGTCAGCGCGGCCAGCTGCTCGGACAGTTCGACCACCGGCTCGTGCGTGAAACCGGCCAGCATCGCGTGTTCGAGCGTATCCAGCTGCTGCTTGAGCGCCGCATTGATGCGCGGGTTGGCGTGGCCAAACAGGTTGACCCACCACGAACTGATCCCGTCCAGATAGCGCCGGCCCTCATGGTCATAAAGCCACGGGCCTTTGCCGTGGCTGACCGCGATCAGCGGCACCTCTTCGTGGTGCTGCATTTGCGTGCATGGGTGCCAGACGCTGCGCAGGCTGCGCGCGATCCAGTCGGAAGAGCTGTGGTGTGTCGGGTGCGTCAAGATACTTATTCCAGCCAGGCGGGTTTGCGCTTTTCGAGGAAGGACGCGACCCCTTCGCGTCCCTCGGCGGATGCACGGATCGCCGCGATGCGCCCGGCCGTATCGGCCAGCAGCACATCGTCGATCGGCAGCCCGGCAATGTCGCGCACCAGCTTCTTCGCTTCGCGCACGGCATTCGGGCTGTTGTTCACCAGGGCGCGGGCGATGCCGGCCACGGTGGCGTCGAGTTCCTCCGCCGGCACGACTTCATGCGCCATGCCCAGGCGCTTCGCTTCGCGCGCATCGAAGCGCTCGGCGGTGAGGAAGTAGCGGCGCGAGGCCTGGTCGCCCATCGCCTTGATGACGTAGGGGGAGATCGTCGCCGGGATCAGGCCCAATTTGACTTCGGACAGGCAGAAGTTGACGCCGTCGGCGGCCACCACGATGTCGCAGGCCGCCACCAGGCCCATGCCGCCGGCGTAGCAGTCGCCCTGGACTTTCGCGACGACAGGCTTCGGGCTGAAGTAGATGGTGCGCAGCATGTCGGCCAGGCGCAGGGCGTCGGCTTCGTTCTCCTCATGCGAATAGCCGGCCATCTTCTTCATCCAGTTCAGGTCCGCGCCGGCGCAGAAGGCCGGGCCGTTCGCGGCCAGCACGATGGCGCGCACGTCGGCATCCTGGCTGACTTCGTCGAAGGCCATCGTCAGGTCGGCGATGGCGGTTTCGTTGAAGGCGTTGCGCACGTCCGGGCGGTTCAGGGTGATGGTTGCGATCTTGTTCGCAACGCCGATCTCGAGGGTGTCGTAGGTATCCATCGCATTGTCTCCCTTCTTACATCCTGAATACGCCGAACTTCGTGTCTTCGATCGGGGCGTTGAGCGCGGCGGACAGGCCCAGGCCCAGCACCATGCGCGTGTCGGCCGGATCGATGACGCCGTCGTCCCACAGGCGCGCGCTGGCGAAATAAGGGTGGCCCTGGTGCTCGTACTGGTCCTTGATCGGCTGCTTGAACGCAGCCTCCTCATCTGTTGACCACTGGCCGCCCTTGGCTTCGATGCCGTCGCGCTTGACGGTGGCCAGCACCGATGCCGCCTGGTCGCCGCCCATCACGGAGATGCGCGCGTTCGGCCACATCCACAGGAAGCGCGGCGAGAAGGCGCGGCCGCACATGCCGTAGTTGCCGGCGCCGAAGGAGCCGCCGATGATCACGGTGAACTTCGGCACCGAGGCCGTCGCCACCGCGGTCACCATCTTGGCGCCGTTGCGGGCGATGCCTTCGTTCTCGTACTTGCGGCCGACCATGAAGCCGGTGATATTTTGCAGGAACACCAGCGGGATCTTGCGCTGGCAGCACAGCTCGATGAAGTGGGTGCCCTTCAGCGCCGACTCCGAGAACAGGATGCCGTTATTCGCGATGATCCCGACCTTCATGCCGAAGATGTGGGCGAAGCCGCACACCAGGGTGGTGCCGTAGCGCGCCTTGAATTCGTCGAACTCGCTGCCGTCGACGATGCGGGCGATCACCTCGCGCACGTCGAAGGGTTTCCTTGTATCGACCGGGATCACGCCATACAGCTCTTCCGGCGCGTACTTCGGTTCCTGGGTGTCACGCAGCGCACCCTGTTGCGGTTTCACGCGGTTCAGGTTCGAGACGATGGTGCGCGCCAGCGACAGCGCGTGGGTGTCGTTCTGGGCCAGGTGGTCGGCCACGCCGGACAGGCGGGTGTGGACGTCGCCGCCGCCCAGGTCTTCGGCGCTCACCACTTCGCCGGTCGCCGCTTTCACCAACGGCGGGCCGCCCAGGAAGATGGTGCCCTGTTCCTTGACGATGATGGACTCGTCGCTCATCGCCGGGACGTAGGCGCCGCCGGCGGTGCAGGAGCCCATCACCACCGCGATCTGCGGGATGCCCTTGGCGGACAGGTTGGCCTGGTTGTAGAAGATGCGGCCGAAGTGGTCGCGGTCCGGGAAGACATCGTCCTGGTTCGGCAGGTTGGCGCCGCCCGAATCGACCAGGTAGATGCAGGGCAGCTTGTTCTGCTCGGCGATCTCCTGGGCGCGCAGGTGTTTTTTCACCGTCATCGGGTAGTAGGTGCCGCCCTTGACGGTGGCATCGTTACAGACGATCACGCACTCCTGGCCGGCCACGCGGCCGATGCCGGTGATGATGCCGGCGCTGGGGGCCGCGTTGTCATACATCTCGTAGGCCGCCAGCTGGGACAATTCCAGGAAGGGCGTGCCCGGATCGAGCAGCATCTGCACGCGGTCGCGCGGCAGCAGCTTGCCGCGGGCGACATGCTTGGCGCTGGCCGCTTCGCCGCCGCCCTTGGCGATGGCCGCGACTTTGGCGCGCAGGTCGTCGACCACGGCTTGCATGGCCGCGGCATTGGCCTTGAAATCCTCGCCGCGCGGGTTGAGCTTTGTTTCGATCTGGGGCATCGCGTCTCCTGCGTATTCTATTTGGTACCTTGCTCGGGGAAGCTGCCGTCCACATAGAACCAGCGCATGATCGAACCCGGGTCGCCGGGCGTTTCGGCCTCGCGCACGAAGTGACTGATCTCGTGCAGGCGCTGGCCGCGGCCATTGACCCTGAAGCGGGCGACGAATTCGACGGTGTCCTGGTCTGTCTGTTCCGGCAGATCTGCTTTACGTTGACGTAAACGTAAAGCAGATTTTATCTCAAGTCCGAGCCATTGAATCTTTTCATTTTTGTCGATGATGGGATCGCTTGGCCGGGTGCTGGGGTGCCAGGTGGCGCGCAAGTAATCTTCGACCCCCATCACATAAGCCGTGTAGCGCGAACGCATCAGCTTCTCGGCCGTGGGCGGCAGCTCGGCGCCGGCGATATACGGACCGCAGCAGCGCAGGATGGGCAAGGTGCTGCCGCAAGGGCAGCCGGATTTCGGCGGGGTAGACATGGCGGCAATTATCCGCCATTTCAGGGGCTCAGGTGAAAGGGCGTGCCGGTTTGGGATTTCCGAGAAGACAGCATATTGCGCGCTGTTGCCGCATCTTCGGCCATCTTTTGCCGAAAATAAATTCAACCGTCCCGAAAAATTTCCAAAAACCGGGGTCAGAGCCCGAATTTTGGTAACTGCCTTTAGGCTATTTCCACAAACCGGGCTCTGACCCCGGTTTGCGTTAGCGCAGGCTCAGGCCTTCGAGCGTGAACGGTGGGGCTTTGCCCTGCACCAGGTCGGCCAGCACGGTGGCGGTGCCGCAGGCGAAGGTGAAGCCGAGGGGGCCGTGGCCGATGTTCAGCCACAGGTTCGCGTAGGGCGAGGGGCCGACGATGGGGGCGCTGTTCGGGGTGGCGGGGCGCAGGCCGGCCCAGGGGATGACGCTGTTGTAGTCGGCCGCGTTGGGCATGGTTTCGCGCACCTGGCGCGTCAGGCTGGCCAGGCGGCGCGCGTCCAGGCTCAGGTCTTCGCCCATCATGTCGACCATGGCCGCCACGCGCAGCTTGCCGCCGATGCGTGCGTACAACACTTTGCGTTCGAAATCGGTGACGCTGATCTCCGGCGCCACGTCTTCCGGGCGGATCGGCGCCGTCAGGCTGTAGCCCTTCAGCGGGTAGATCGGCAGCGAGATGCCGGCGCTCTTGCCCAGCGCGCGGCTTTGCATGCCGGCCGCCAGAACGTAGGCGTCGGCTTTCACCAGGCCGGTGCTGGTCTGCAGGCCGGTGATCTTGTTGCCGGCGGTGACGAAGCGCTGCGCGTCCGCATGCAGGAAGCCGCTGAAGCGCGGATGCGCGGCGATGCGCTCGGCCAGCTTCACGCAAAACAAGTAGCAGTCGGCCACGGCTTCGCCGCCGTTGTAGATGCCGCCTTCCAGCTTGTCCGCGACAGCGGCCAGCGCCGGCTCGTGGGCCGCGCAGTCGGCCGCGCTCCAGACCTGGGTCTTGTTGGACGACTCCATTTTGGAAGTCGCCGCTTCGAAAGCCTTGCGGGTACGGTAGACCACCAGCTTGCCGGATTCGCGCCACTGGAAGGACTCGGGCGGCACCACCGGCTCGAGCTGGACCATTGCGCGGCGCGACAGTTCGCCCAGCTGCAGCAGTTTATGGGTGGTCTTGCGGTTGGCGTCGGCGCGGCAGTTGGCCAGGAAGGCCGCCAGCCAGGTCCATTGGTGCAGGTCGACCTGGGGCTTGAAGCGCAGCGGGCCGTATTCCTGGAACATCCATTGCAAGGCTTTCAGCGGCACGCCGACGTCGGCCAGCGGCGAGACGTAGCGGTAGCTGAGCTGGCCGCCATTGCTGAAGCTGGTGCCGGTGCCCACTTGTGGTGCACGTTCGAGCAGCGTGACCTTGTGGCCCGCCTCGAGCAGCCACCAGGCCGAGGTCAAGCCGACAACACCCCCGCCGATCACGATTATTTCTTGCATCCGCGCACACTATTTTTATTAGGTAATGACATGGAAGCTTAGGGGCTGGCCCCTGCTTTCGCTAATGAATGTAGCGCGGGCAGGCATAACCGCCAGTCATGCACGCACCAGGATGGCGCGGCGATGCATTGCCGTGAGGATCTGTTCCTGGAAGCGCGCCAGCGAGGAATAGGCGCCCTTGTAGGCCAGCGGGTCGGTCGACGTGCCGCCGACCAGCGCCACCATGCCGTTCCGGTTTTTCAAATCCGCGGCGAACACCGACATCAAGCCATAGGCATCGCCCAGGTGGCCGACCGCCGCAAAACCGCCGCCCTCGACCAGGCGGGTGCGGGTGGCGGGATCGTCCGGGAACTGCTCGTTGCCCAGGCCCCAGCAGTTAAACAAGCCGTCGAGGCTGTCGCCGTTGCCGCCCCTCCCATCGTAGGTCCATTGGCGCGCGAACATGCGGTCCAGGGTCGCCTGCTGCAGCAGACGTTGACCGTCGTGCACCCCGCCGTTCATGATCATCTGCATGATGACGCCCATGTCGTGGGCCGAGATGCGCATGCCGCCGGTCGGACTGAAGGGCGTGGCATTCGCGCCGATGACGTAGCGTTCGATGCCGGGCGGCGGCGAAGGCGGGGAGCGAGAATAGTCGTCGGCCTGGGCGATCCAGGGGCCGTTCGCGTCCCATACCTCGGTGTCGACGGTGCGCTTGCGGTAGAGCGTGGCGATGTTGGCGATGTCTTCCGGCGGCAGCTCGGACGGGTTGTAGCCGGCGTGCAGGCCCAGCGGCTCGACCAGCAGGCGCCGCATCAGGCGGTCGAAGCGCTCGCCGGTGACACGTTCCATGATGGTGCCGATCACGCCCCAGCCGAGGTTGCAATAGGTGAAATAGGCGCCCGGCCCGGCATTCGCCGCCCACATCTTGCCCTCGCCATGCAGGCGGCTGCCGGGCACCAGCACGTCTTTCAAGGCGACGTCCGTGCCCCAGGAATAGCCGGCTTCGTCGCGCAGGGACGAAGTATGCGTTAACAGGTGCCGCAGGACGATGGGCTGGTCCGGGAAGTGCGGGTTGCGCAGATTAAAACCGAGATAGCCGGAGACGTCGGCATCGAGATCGAGCTTGCCCGCCTCGACCAGGCGCATCAGGCCAAGGGTGGTCATCATCTTCGAGATCGAGGCGATGCGGAACAGGGTACGGGAGTCGACCGGTTTGCCGGCGATGCCGCCAGCGCCGATGAAACGCTGGCCGAACTGGGCTTCATAAGCAATGCGGCCGCCGCGGATCGCCAGCACCGACAGGCTGGCCAGTTCGCAGGCGGGATTCGCGACAATGGCCGCCAGTTCCTGGTCGAGCTTCGCCTTCAGCGCGGCAGGCATCGTGGCAGACGAGGTACGGCCAGACGCGGGCGTGGCCGCCATCAACGGATCGATCATGCCCAATAAAGCCATTCCCACCACATTGCGCCTGCCCCGATTCATATCGTCTCCTCATCGTTATCATTTCCAGCATACGGAGTCGCCGCACAGCAGGCCAATGAATAGGCCGAAGCTGTACATAACTTTTCGTAATGATAATGGCCGATCCTTTCATGGCAGCCTGCTGGGATTGGTATTACACTGGTTTTACTATGCTGAACACCGAAACCCCCGCCTCGCAACACGCTTCCCTGGATCAATATCCCACCACCGAGCTGGTGAATGTGCTGGTCGATGACCAGTTCAAGGCCGTGGAGGCGGTCCGCGCCGCCGCACCGCGCATCGCCGCCGCCGTGACGGCCGCCTTGCCGCGCATGGAAGCGGGCGGACGCCTGATCTACGTCGGCGCCGGCACCTCCGGCCGCCTGGGCGTGCTGGACAGCGTCGAACTCTACCCGACCTTCTCCTGGCCGCACGGCCGCGCGGTGGCGCTGCTGGCCGGCGGCACCGACGCCATGTTCGTCGCGGTCGAAGGCGCCGAGGACGACATCGTCCAGGGCGCGGCCGACCTGCAGAGCGTGAACGTGGGCAAGGACGACGTCGTGCTGTGCATCGCGGCCTCGGGCGGCACGCCTTATGTGCTGGGCGCCCTGCGCGCGGCACGTGCCGCCGGCGCCCTGACCGTCGGCTTCGCCAACAACCCGGATGCGCCGGTCGCCACCGAAGCCGAAATCGGCGTCACCCTGGACACCGGCCCGGAAGCCATCTCGGGCAGCACCCGCCTGAAGGCCGGCACTTCGCAGAAGATCGCCCTGAACACGTTCTCGAGCGCCCTGATGGTGCGTTTGAACAAGGTTTATGGCAACCTGATGGTAGACTTGAAGGCAACCAACGCCAAGCTGGTGCGCCGGGCGATCCGCCTGACCACCTTCGCGACGGGCGCCGACGACGAATCGGCGCGCCAGGTGCTGGAGCAGTGCGGCTTCCACGTCAAGGTTGCGATCGTGGCCTTGTCCAAGAAAATCCAGGTCGAGCAGGCGCGCGCCTTGCTGGACAGCGCCAACGGCAGCGTGCGCGACGCATTGGCAAGCTGAGCATCGCCAGCTGACGCGGTTCCGCTGAACCCCAGCGGCGCATGCGCCGCGCCCGGCCTGGGATCACGAAAGAGTTATGCAGACATCGCAAGCAAAGAACCCGTGGCTGTGGGTGCCCTCCCTGTACTTTGGCCAGGCAATCCCCTACATCGTCGCCAACAACCTGTCGGTCGTCATGTACAAGGACATGGGGATCTCCAATACCGACATCGCCTTCTACACCAGCCTGCTCTACCTGCCCTGGGTGATCAAGCCGCTCTGGTCGCCGCTGGTCGACATGTTCGGCTCCAAGCGCGGCTGGACCGTCGCGCTGCAGCTGCTGCTGGCCGCCGGCCTGGGGGCGGTCGGCGCGACACTGCATCTACCTGCTTTCTTCACGGTCAGCCTGGCCGTCATGTGGATCATGGCCTTCGCCTCCGCCACCCACGACATCTCGGCCGACGGCTTTTACATGCTGGGCATGCGCCCGCAGCAGCAGGCCGCCTACGTGGGCGTGCGCTCGACGTTTTATCGACTCGCCACATTGGCGGGGCAGGGGCCATTGGTGATTTTGGCCGGTACCCTGGCGGTGTCGCTGAACGACGTGCACCAGGCCTGGGCCATCGTGTTCTTCGTCCTCGCCGGCCTGTTCTTCGCGCTGTTCGCCTGGCACCAGGCGGTGCTGCCGCGGCCCGAGGCCGACCGCCCGGCGGTTGACGGGACCAACCCGCTGCGCGCCTTCCTGGCCACCTTCGGCAGCTTCTTCGGCAAGCGCGACATCTGGCTGATCCTCGGTTTTATCCTGACCTTCCGCCTCGGCGAATCGCAGTTGCTGAAACTGGTCGCCCCCTTCCTCAAGGACCCGGTCGAGAAGGGCGGCCTGGGCCTCACGACCGCGCAATACGGTACCGCCTACGGCACCATCGGCATCATCGCGCTCACCATCGGCGGCCTGGCCGGCGGCTGGCTGATCTCGCGCTGGGGCTTGAAGCGCTGCCTGTGGCTGATGGTGGCCGCGGTGCACCTGCCGGACCTGGTCTTCGTCTACTTGTCCTCGACCCAGCCGCAGAACTTCGGCGTCATTTCCGGCTTCCTGGCGATCGAGCAGTTCGGCTACGGCTTCGGCTTCACCGCGATGCTGATGTACATGATCATGGTCTGCGAGGGCCCGTATAAAACCGCGCACTACGCAATCTGCACCGGCCTGATGGCGCTCGGGATGATGGTGCCGGGGATGTGGAGCGGGAAGCTGCAGGAGATGCTCGGGTATCAGCATTTCTTCGTGTGGGTGTGCGTGGCGACGATTCCGGCGTTTGTGATGGCGGCGCTGGTCAGGATCGATCCCGAATTCGGGAAGAAGTGAGGCCTGCGGCCTCAAAACGTCGTCCCCGCGCAGGCGGGGATCCAAGTTCTGCGTGCGTTTCGACTGTGCGTGCAACTTGGGCCCCCGCCTTCGCGGGGACGACGGCGTATAAATAAAAATAAGAGGGAGACAACACGTCATGCGCGACACAAGCAGCCGCCTGGCTTCGCTCGACGCCTTCCGCGGCTTCACGATCGCCGCGATGGTGCTGGTGAATAACCCGGGCGACTGGGGCCACCTGTATTCCCAGCTCGAACACGCCAAGTGGAACGGCTGGACCTTCACCGACTGCATCTTCCCCTTCTTCCTCTTCATCGGCGGCGTCGCCATGGCGCTGTCGCTGGGGCGGCTGGCCGCAGCCGGCGCCGACCGGCCGAAGCTGCTGGCCAAGCTTGCCAAGCGCGCCGCGCTGATCTTCCTGATCGGCTTCCTGCTCAATTTCATGCCCTACTTTAACGTCGAGAAGGTGCGCATTCCGGGGGTGCTGCAGCGGATCGCGCTGTGCACGCTGCTGGCCGCGCCCATCGTCGTCTACTGTGGCTGGCGCATGCAGCTGGCCATCATCGCCGCGCTGCTGACCTTGTACAGCGTGCTGATGCTGCTGGCGCCGGTGCCCGGCATCGGCGCCGGGGTGCTGGAGCCGGGCCAGGATTTCGGCGCCTGGATCGACCGCGCGCTGCTGGGCAAGCACTTGTGGGTGCAGAGTAAGACCTGGGATCCGGAAGGCCTGGTGTCGACCCTGCCGGCCCTGTGCAGCCAGTTGTTCGGCGTGCTGGCCGGGCGCTGGCTGGCGACGAGCATCCACCGTACCGAGCAGACCGTCTGGATGCTGCTGGCCGGCCTGTTGTGCGTCTGGATCGGCGTGATTCTCGATACTATTCTGATGCCAATTAACAAGAGCCTGTGGACCCCGTCCTATTGCTTCCTGATGACGGGCTGGGCCTTGATCGTGTTTTCCGCCTTTTACTGGCTGCTGGACGTGAACCCCTACGCCGCCGTGCGCGAGGCCGCGGCGCGCTGGAGCAAGCCCTTCATCATCTATGGCATGAATGCGCTGTTCATCTTCGCGCTGTCGGGTTTCCTGGCCAAGATGTTCGGCTTTATCAAATTCACCCAGCCGGACGGCAGCCTGCGTTCGCTGGGCAAGACCTTGTATGCGCCGATTGCCGCGCTGCCGATCGGGCCCGTGAACACCTCGCTGCTGCATGCGGTGCTGTTCAATGCCCTGATGTTCGCGGTGGCCTGGGCCATGTGGCGCAAGAAGTGGTTCGTCAAAGTCTAAGAAAAAGAGGAGTGAAGGTGCAAGCACATCAACAACGACGCGCGTTCGCGCTTGCGGGAGTCGCCGGGGCGCTGGCGCTGAGCGGGCTGTTCTCGGCCTGTACCACGACCCCGGGCGCGGGCAAGATCGCCACGGCCGGCGCCGGTGCGGGCGAAACGCCGCCGCCTGCGCCGCGCGAATTCCGCGCCGTCTGGGTCTCGACCGTCGCCAACATCGACTGGCCCAGCAAGCAGAACCTGAACGCCGCCCAGCAGCAGGCCGAGGCCATCGCCATCCTCGACCGCGCCAAGGCGATGAACCTGAACGCCATCGTGCTGCAGGTGCGGCCCTCGGCCGACGCCATCTACGCATCGACGATCGAACCGTGGTCGGAGTACCTGACCGGCGCCCAGGGCAAGCCGCCCCAGCCCTGGTACGACCCGCTGAAATTCTGGGTCACGCAGGCGCATGCGCGCGGGCTCGAGCTGCATGCCTGGTTCAATCCTTATCGCGCCCGCCACAACATCGCCAGGTCGCCGGCCGCACCGAACCACATCACCCGCAGCAACCCGGCCGCCGTCAAAACCTACGGCAAGTTCGAATGGATGGATCCGGGCGAGGAATCCGCCGTCAAGCAGACCCTGGACGTGGTGATGGACGTGGTGCGCCGCTACGACGTCGACGGCGTGCACATCGACGATTATTTTTATCCCTACCCGATCGAGGCGCCGAATGCGACCGCCGGCAACGAGACCGCGCTGACCGGCAAGGCCGGCAAGACCGAACTCGACTTCCCGGACGAGCCGTCGTGGCAGCGCTACCTGGCCGGCGGCGGCAAGCTGGACCGCGCTTCCTGGCGCCGCCAGAACGTGAACCACCTGATCCAGGCCATGTACGAGGGCGTCCACAAGGAGAAGAGCTGGGTGCGCGTCGGCATCAGCCCCTTCGGCCTGGGCCGCCCGGACCGCCGCCCGCCCGGCATCACCGGCTTCTCGCAATACGACAAGCTGTACGCGGATGCAGAGACCTGGCTGCAGAACGGCTGGCTCGACTATTTCACGCCGCAACTGTACTGGTCGCTCAAGCAGCCGGGCCAGGCCTACGACCAGCTGCTCGACTACTGGATCGGCCAGAACACCATGGGCCGCCACATCTGGCCGGGCCTGTACACCAGCCGCATCGGCATCGCGCCGCCGGCCAAGGATTATCCGCCGCAGGAAATCATCGACCAGATCGCCGTCACGCGCTCGCGCCCGACCGCGGGCGGCCATGTCCACTTCAGCATGGTGGCGCTGATGGAGAACCGCAAGGGCATCGCCGACCAGCTGCGCACCATCTCCTATGCGACCCCGGCGCTGGTGCCTTCGACGCCATGGCTCGGAAAATCCGTGCCGGAAGCGCCGTCGGTGGCGGCCACCCGCAAGGGCAATGCCGTGCGCCTGAAGCTGGCGGCGGGCAAGGAGAACACCCTGTATGCGGTGTGGTCGCGCTTCGGCGGGCAATGGAAGTTCACGGTGGTGCCGGCTGGGCTGAGCGAGTGGCTGGTGGCCGACGATGCGACCCTGGGGGCGGCCGACCTGGTGGTGGTCAGCGGGATCGACCGCCTGGGTAACGAGAGTGCGCGCGTCAAGGCCTGGAAGAAGTCTTGACCCTGATAGGAAATGAAATGACTATCGCCAACTGGTGCATCTTGATCGCCTGCGCGCTTCCGGTCGCGACCGTCGGCCTGGCGAAGCTACATTCGGCCAGCCTGGCGGGCGGCCAGGGACGATATAGCAATCGTCAGCCGCGAGAATGGGCGGCCAGCCTGACCGGTTGGCAACTACGCGCCAATGCGGCGCAGAGCAACGGCTTCGAAGCGCTGCCCCTGTTTATCGGCGCCGTGTTGATGGCACAGCAGGCCAACGCCGATCAAGGACGAATCGACA
This sequence comes from Massilia aerilata, assembly GCF_042656905.1. NCBI lineage: Bacteria > Pseudomonadati > Pseudomonadota > Betaproteobacteria > Burkholderiales > Oxalobacteraceae > Massilia > Massilia aerilata. The sequence goes on along the minus strand of NZ_JBHSMZ010000026.1, from coordinate 195,097 downwards.
TGCTGGCGATGGCCTTCATCGCAATCCGGCTGGCATATATTGCCTGCTATCTGGCGAATCTGGCGACCTTGCGCACCGTTGTCTGGGGCAGCGGGGTGGTGGTTTGCCTGGCCATCGCCTTCACCAGGTAAAAAAGCCCGCCATAACCTTTAGTCATGCATGTACGCCCCCCTTTCATTCGCGTGCACCACGCGTAGGGGCGTACACTTCGCTTCGACCATGATCCAACCCGAATCTCCCTCCACCCCTGCGCTCGGTCTCGGCATCGACGCCGGCGGCACCCAGACTCGCTGGGCGCTGGCCGCGCCCGGCGGCGCCATCCTGGCCGAGGGCAAGGTCGCGGGGCTGTCGGCCCTGCAGATGGGCACCCCGCACGGCCGCGAGACCGTGCGCGCCACCTTTGCCGAGCTGGCCGCGAACGCGCTGCCGCACGGCGTGCCGGCGCGTGTCCAGGCCGGCCTGACCGGCTTCGGCGGCGACAGCGAACAGCTGCAGCGCTGGCTGGCCGAGCTGCTGCACATGCAGGCGGCCGATATCCACTTCTGCAGCGACATGGAAATCGCCTACCGCGCCAGCTTCGCGCCGGGCGAGGGCTACCTGGTCTATGCCGGCACCGGTTCGATCGGCGCCTTCATCGACCGCGACGGTACGTTCCACCGTGCCGGCGGCCGCGGCGTGGTGCTGGACGATGGCGGCGGCGGCTTCTGGATCGCGAAAGAGGCGCTGCGCCACATCTGGCGCCTCGAAGACGAGCGTCCCGGCGCCTGGCGCGCCTCGAAGATGGCGCAGGCCGTGTTCGACTACGTCGGCGGCGATGACTGGGCATACTCGCGCCAGTTCATCTACGGCCAGGAACGCGGCGCCGTCGGCAAGCTGGCGCTGGCCGTGGCCGCCACCGCCGACCAGGACCCGGCCGCCAGCGCCATCCTGCGCAATGCCGGCCGCGAGCTGGCGCGCCTGGCGCGGGCATTGATCAGCCGCTTCGGGCCGCGTCCGGTGGCGGTGTCGGGCCGCGCCGCCGAGCTGCACCCGTCCATCGTGGCGGCCATGCGCGACCTGCTGCCGGCCGGGCTGGACTTCAGCCAGACCTCGGGCGGCGCCCATTACGCGGCGGCGCGCATGGCGGTCGAGCTGCCTGCCACCCCTGCGGCATAATAATCAATAACAAACACTCGACGAGACCCAAGCACCCATGAAGACCCTTGCCGCCACCCTCCTGATCGCCCTGCTGGCAGGCTGCGCCACCGGCCCGCAATACGACAAGACCTACACGGCCAAGGGCCAGAGCTCGCGCGCCCGCTTCCTGGTGCTGCACTACACCGTCGGCGACCGCGCGTCCTCGCTGAAGACCCTGACCGAGGCGCAGGTGAGCGCCCACTACATGGTCACCGACGATCCCAAGCCGGTCATCTACAACCTGGTCGACGAGAACAACGCCGCCTGGCATGCCGGCAATTCGAGCTGGAAGAATTACACCCAGCTGAACAACAGTTCGATCGGCATCGAGATCGTCAATTCCGGCTGGAAGGACACCCCGAACGGCCGCGTCTACGCGCCTTTCCCGCAATCGCAGATCGACGCCATCATCCCGCTGGTGCGCGACATCGTCACGCGCCACCACATCACGCCGGAAAACGTGCTCGGCCACAGCGACATCGCCCCGCTGCGCAAGCAGGACCCGGGTCCGATGTTCCCGTGGAAGCAGTTCGCCGACGCCGGCCTGGTCGTGTGGCCGGACGCCGCCCGCGTTGCCGTCGTGACGCCGATCTTCCAGACCCAGTTGCCGGACGTGGCCTGGTACCAGAAGAAGCTGGCCACCTGGGGCTATGGCCTGGTCCAGTCCGGCAACCTGGACGAGCAGACCCGCACCGTGCTGTCGGCTTTCCAGATGAAATACCGTCCTGCCAACATCGACGGCATGCCGGACGTCGAGACCGCCGCCCTGCTGGAAGCGCTGACCAACCCGGCCGGCCCGCTGCCGCCGGTACCGGCGCCGCCACCCGTGATCGGCGTGCCGGGCGTACCGCCGGCGGAGCCGGTTCCAGCCCCTGTATCTGCGCCTGTACCGGCCCCGGCCGTAGTCGCGCCGGCTGCCGTTCCCGCAACACCACCGGCAAAAGTCCAGCATTGATGCTATCCGGCAGCGCCAGTTTTACGTATCCTTCTCGTTCTACTTGAAGGAATAGAGCGATGCGCCTGCGCCATATCGAAGTTTTCCACGCCATCATGCAGGTCGGCACCATCAGCGGTGCCGCCCAGGTTCTCCACATCTCGCAGCCGGCAGTGACCAAGGTGCTGCAGCATGCCGAGCTGCAGCTGGGCATGCCGCTGTTCGAACGCGTGCGCGGCAAGCTGTATCCGAAGCCGGAAGCGCACCGCCTGTTCGCCGAGACCGAGAAATTGAACCGCGACCTGCAGGGCATCCGCCGCCTGGCCGCCAGCCTGAAAAACCGCGCCGGCGAGACCGTGCGCCTGGTCTCGACGCCGACCATCGCCATCAGCGTGCTGCCGGCCGCCCTGACCGACTGGCGCCGCGATTTTTCCCAGACCCGGTGCGAACTGGCGACCTTCCACACCAGCGAGATCGTGAACGCGCTGCGCCTGGGCGAGGCCGACCTGGCGCTGTCGCTGCAGGACCCGCGCCATCCCGGCATCGAAGCGGAACCGATCGCCGCGGGCAACCTGATGGTGATGGCGCCCAAGGGCACCTGGTCCGAGGAAGAATGCCGTGAACCGATCACGCCGAGCGGCCTCAAAGGAGAATTGATCGGCCTGGCGGACCGCGATCCGCTCGGCGAGATGGTGGTCGCCGCCTGCGAAGCCCAGGACGTGCATCCCGTGTTCCACACCGTGGTGCAGACCTACCAGATCGCCCGCTCGCTGGTCGAGGCGGGCGCCGGCAGCGCGGTGCTCGATCCGTTTACGGCGGCGTCCGCGGCGCGCGACAAGGTGCAATGCCGCCAGTGGGCGCCGGCGATCCCGGTCCAGCTCTACCTGCTGACCGCCAGCCACGCGCCGCTGTCGCATGGCGCGCGCGAGCTGGCCAACTGCATCGGCGCGACCGCGCGCGCATTGTTAGATAAAGGAAGTTCGTGAGTATTACCGGTCCCCTTGGTACAAGCCCGACCATGGTCGCCAGCGAAGACATCGCCGGCGATCCCGAGTTCCGTCACCTCTCCAGCATCGCCGGCATCGCCGTCGACCTGCGTTACGCCACCCCGGATAACTTCATCGGCCGCGACCTGTATTCGCCCTACGACTGCGCCTGGCTGCACGTCGATGCCGCCGCCGCGCTGGAGCGGGTGGTGGCCTGGTTGCATGACAAGCGACCCGGCTGCACCGCCCTGATCCTGGACGCCCTGCGCCCGCAGCGCGTGCAGCAGCAGCTGTGGGACGCGCTGGAAGGCACCGGCCTGCAGATGTACCTCGCGAATCCGGAGCGCGGCTCGATCCACTCCTACGGCATGGCGCTCGACATCACCATCCTCGACGAAGACGGCCGCGAGCTCGACATGGGCACCGGCTTCGACGACATGACCGAACTCTCGCACCCGAAGCTGGAAGAAGGCTTTTTACAGGCCGGCGCCCTCACCGAAGCGCAGGTCGCGAACCGCCATCTGCTGCGCGAAGCCATGTTCCAGGCCGGCTTTGTCGGCATCAATACCGAATGGTGGCACTTCGATTGCGGCGACCGCAACCTGGTGCGCCAGACCTTCCGCCGCGTACTCTGATACCTAAAGGTTCCCGCGCACGCTTGAGCTAACTCATGCGTTCCGCATGAGCGAGCGCGAAAATCGTAGCCTTCACATACGTCCAATGACAGGGAGGCTTGCGATGAGAAGATTGAAAATGGCATGCGCGGTGGCCGCCGTGACGGCAGCCACGCTGGCAGGATGCAGCACCGCGAACGGCAGCAACCCGCTGGCCTCGCGCAGCACGACGGTGGAGTATTACCGCGTATTCGATATCAAGACCGAGGTTCCCGCGCAGACGGTCGCCAGGGCGGCCACCGACGGCATCAACCGCAACGTCAAGGATGCGGTGGTGGCCACGCCGCCCGGGGTCGAGGCGACCGAGCTGCCCGGCCATTTCAAGATCGCCGACCCGACCAGCGCGCCGCCGGGCGAGCCGGTGGCCAAGGGCCCCAGCTGCGACGGCGCTTCCTGGACCGCCAAGGCCACGCCGCGCGTGCGCGGCACCGAGGACATGAACCTGGTCGCCTGCCTGTTCCCGTATAAAAGCGGCTACCACCTCGACATGGTCGCCGTCTTTACCAAGCCCGAAGGCGGCATCATGCAATGGCCGCGGCGCCTGGGCAGCGTCTTCCTGGGCACGCCGGAAAAATTCACCGAGTCGACGATGATGGACCTGGTGCGCGCGATCCGCGAGGGCACCGGCGCCAAGGTCTCGCTGGTGGAGGCGAAACCGGATCTGGCCGGCACGCCCTGGCTGGAACCGGGCGCGAACGCGCAGGCCAGCACGGCGACCGGTTCAGCGACAGCGCCGACCGCCGCGCAGCCGGGTAGTGCGCCTGGCGCAGCGAAGCCGAGTTCGGTGCCTTGAGGCTTTACTGCCTGAGCTGCAGCTGCATGGTCTGCTCGAGCAGCGGAGAACCCGGGCGGATCGGCTCGGGCGCGCCGGTGTTGCCGAAGCCTTTGCGCAGGTAGAGCTGAATTGCCGCCTGGTTGTCGGTCACGACGCCCAGCTGGACGAGGCGGGCGCCAATGGAACCTGCCCAGGCCACCGCTTCGTCCACCAGGGCGGCAGCCACGCCGCGGCCGCGCGCTTCCGGTGCGACCCACATCTGGAACAGGTTGACGATGCCGGCGTCGGCGGCGTCGCACTTGGCCCAGAGCAGGCCGAGCATGGCGCCGTCCGCGCCGGCGTCGGCGGCTTCCGCGACCAGCGGGCAGTCGCGGCTAGAAACCTCGGCGGCGGTCAGGCGCGCCATCCAGAGTTCGTGTGCCCAGGCTTCCTCGGCGGCGTAACTGCTGCCGAAGGCGTTGGGGGCGTCGGCCAGCGAGCGCAGGCGCAGGGCGCGGTAGGCCGGCCACTCGCGGGCCGTGAAGCGGCGGATACGGATGCCGCTCACCGGCGGCCCGGTGCCGGCGTTGTCGGTGCGGACGGCAGAGGCTGGCGCATACCGTCCTGCTCTTGCTGCGGCAGAGGCTGGGGCTGGGGCTGGGCCGGCTGCAGCGGCTGCGCGGGCTGGGCCGGCGGGTTCGCCAGCACGCCTTGCGGGGTCGGCTGCGGCCCCGGCGTGGCCTGGTTCGGCGCGGCCTGTCCCGGCACGGCGAGCACCGGCAGGGCAGGGCCGCCCAGGTGCGCCACCCAGTCGACCAGGCTGTCGACCACGGCGCGGCCGCGGCCGCCGCCCGCCAGGCTGCTGTTGACGAAGGCCACCACCACCAGTTGCTTGCCGGTGGCGTCCGGCACATAGCCGGCCAGGGCCACCACGTTGCTGAGGGTGCCGGTCTTCATGCGCGCGCGGCCGGCCGCCGGGCTGCCGTGCAGGCGGCGGCGCATGGTGCCGTCGACGGCGACGATCGGCATGCTGGACTGGAATTCCGGCGCCCAGGGGCTGCGCAGGCCGGCCAGCAGCAGGCCGCCCATCTGCGCCGGGGTGATCCGCTCGGTGCGCGACAGGCCGGAGCCGTTTTCCAGCACCAGGCCGGTGTCGTTGATGCCGTGGGCGCGCATCCAGTTGCGCACGGCGGCGTCACTGCGCGAGAAGGTCAGCTCGGCGCTGCCGGCTTGCGGGCGGCTGCCCAGCGCCGCGTCGGCTTCGAGCGAACCCAGGCTGAGGAAGACCATGCGCGCCAGCAGGTTGTCGGAGGGTTTATTGGTGTCGCGGACGATTTCCGGCAGCATGCGCGAGAGGTGGGCCGCCAGCTGGCGCGAGCCTGCAGGCGTCGCGCCTTCGATGGTGGTGTCGGAAATGGTCCCGCCCAGGCGTTTCCAGGTTGCGCGGAACAGGCGGTCCACGTATTCCTGGCGGTCGACGACGTTGATCGAATAGCTCTGGTTGCAATTCTTCGGGAAGGTCCCGTGCAGCATGAGCTTGATGCCGCCATTCTTTTGCGGCACGGCTTCCGGCAGCTTCCAGCCGCTTTCCCAATTTTCGCAGTTGGCGTCGATCAGTTTCATGTCGTGCGCGATCGTCACGCCCTGCAGCGCGGGCTGCATCTGCACCTTCAGTTGCGAGCCGGTCGAGCGCAGGTCCAGCTGCAGCATGTTCTTGTTGATCATCGCCGCATCGGGGATGACGTTGTAATAGGCCTCGGGCGACTCGTCGAAAGGCGGCACGCCCAGGTCGGCGCGTGCCGGATTGAACAGCTGGCGGTCGATCACCAGATGGCCCTGGATCTTGCGGATGCCCTGGTAGCGCAGGCTGCGCAGCATGTTTTCCAGGGCCTCGCCGGACAGGTCGACGTCGGCGCCGCCGCGCAGCACCAGGTCGCCCTTCAGGGTGTCGCCCTGCAGTTCGCCGCTGGTGCGCAGCTCGGTCCGGCCGCGGAACACGGGGCCCAGGGTTTCCAGGCCGACCAGGGTGCTCACCAGCTTCATGGTCGAGGCCGGCTGCATGGGGCGGTCGGCCAGGTGGGACAGCACGGTCTGCTCGTCGCGCAGCACCAGCACGCTGATGGCGTCTTCGGCGATGCCGGTCGTGCGCAGCGCCTGCATCACCGGTTCAGGCAGCTGGGCGTGGGCGAACGAAGATGCGGCAAAGGCGGCGGCGAGGGCAAGCGAGCGGAGGCGGAACATGCTGGTCCTTTAGTAAAAATTATCCGAAGAACACGTAGGCCACCGAGATGGCGGCGATGATGCCGGCCAGGTCCGCGATCAGGCCGCAGGAGATGGCGTAACGGGTCTTCTTCACGCCGACCGAACCGAAGTACAGGGCGACGATGTAGAAAGTGGTATCGGCCGAGCCCTGGAAGATGCAGGCCAGGCGTCCGACGAAGGAATCCACGCCATAGGTCTTCATGGCGTCGATCATCATCGCCTTCGAGCCGCTGCCGGACAGCGGCTTCATCAGTGCGGTCGGCAGGGCGGGCGTGAAGGCGGTGTCGATGCCGGCCATGCGGATCAGCCACTCCAGGCCCTGCACGATAAAGCCCAGCACGCCGGAATTGCGGATCACGGAAATCGCCACCAGCATGCCGACCAGGTAGGGAATGATGGTCAGCGAGGTCTGGATGCCGCCCTTCGCGCCCTCGATGAAGGCCTCATAGACATTGACGCCCTTGCGCAGCGCGCCGACGATGAACACGACGATGATGGTGAACAGGATCAGGTTGCTCGTGACCTTGGAGAAGGTCTCGATTTCCGGCTTCGACAAGAAGGTCGTGATGTACCAGATAAAGGTGACGATGGCGGCCGTCATCCCGCCCAGCCAGCTCAGCACGACGCCGTTGAGCAGGTTGATGCGCTGGCGGATGCTGACGGCGATGATGCCGGTGACGGTGGCGACATAGGTCGCGATCATGCAGGGAATGAAGATGTCCGAGGGATCCTTGGCGCCGAGGATGGCGCGCTGGGCCATGATGGCCAGCGGAATCAGGGTCAGGCCCGAGGTGTGCAGCACCAGGAACATGATCTGGGCGTTGCTGGCCGTGTCCTTTTGCGGGTTCAGGGTCTGCAGGCTTTCCATCGCCTTCAGGCCGAAGGGGGTGGCGGCATTGTCCAGGCCGAGCAGGTTGGCCGAGAAATTCATCACCATGTGGCCGGTGGCCGGGTGGTCCTTCGGCACTTCCGGGAAGATGCGCGAGAAGAAGGGCGAGATGACTTTCGCCAGCCAGCCGACCGCGCCGGCCTTTTCGCCGATGTTCATGATGCCCAGCCACAGCGTCATCACCCCGGCCAGCGGCAGGGCGATGTCCATCACGCCCATCTTGGCGGAATCGAAGGTGCCGTCGATGATGCGCTTGAAGATCTCGGTATCTCCAAGGAAGATCCACTGGGCCAGCGCCGCGACGAAGCCAACCAGGAAAAAGCCGATCCAGATGTAATTCAGTGCCATGTGATGTCGTTTGTTCCACCAAGCGCGAGCGTGCGCTCGATTGTGCAGCGGAGAGTATAGGCGCAGCGCAAGCTGCCATGATGAAAGAATGCGCCGAGGCTATGTGAAAAAGTTATGTATTGCTTGCCGCTAAGCGCTCGGCCTATGATAGGAGGATGAAATTCCGCACCCTCGCCGCCGCCGTGCTGGCTTATTCCCTGCTGCACCTGCCCGTCCAGTCCGCTCAAGCCGAAGAAGCCAAGGTCCTGCACATGTTTTTGTCGACCAGCGAAGCCGGCCTCGATCCGGCGGTCGGCTCGGACCTGGCCACGCTGTCGCTGCTGGAAAACCTGTTCGATCCCTTGCTGCGCTACGACTACCTGGCGCGGCCCGTGAAATTGCAGGGCAACACCGCGACCGGCCTGCCGATTGTGGAGGATGGCGGCCGCACCTACACCTTCAAGATCCGTCCCGGCATTTATTTCACGCCGGATCCTGCGTTCAAGGACAAAAAGCGCGAAGTCACGGCCCAGGACTACGTCTACAGCTTCAAGCGCCTGTACGATCCCAGCCTGCATTCGCCCTTCGGCTATATCTTCGACGGCAAATTGCAAGGCGACGAGGCGCTGAAGAAGAATTTCAGCTATGCCACCGAGATCCCTGGCTTGCAGGCGATCGACCGCACCACCCTGCGCATCCGTTTAAAAGAGCCGGACAATAACTTTTTGTTCTACATGGCGATGCCGGCCGCCTCCGTGGTGGCGCGCGAGGTGATGGATGCCTATCCGGGCCAGGCCGGCAACCACCCGGTCGGCACCGGTCCCTTCATGATCGGCGACTGGAAGCACAGCGATCGCATCGTGCTGCTGAAAAACCCGGAATCCAGCGCCGTCTTCCACACCAGCCTGGGCGCCGGCAACGATGCCGCGGACAAGGCGCTGGCCGCCAGCCTCGAGGGCCAGCGCCTGCCGCGCGTGGACCGCGTCGAAGTCAAGATTGCCGAGGAATTCCAGGGCCGCATGCTGGGTTTCCTGAACGGCGAATACGATTACATGGAGCAGGTGCCGGAATCGATGACGGACATGGTCATCCGGGACGGCAAGCTGAAGCCAGAGCTGTCGGCGCGCGGCATGCAGCTGTATCGCTTCCCGGTGCTGCAGACCTATTACATGTGGATGAACATGCAGGACCCGGTGGTCGGCGGCTATGGCAAGGAGAAGGTGGCGCTGCGCCGGGCCATCTCCCTGAGTTATAACAATGCCGAGGATATTGCCCTGCTGAAGAAGGGCTTCGCCATGAAGGCCGATTCGCCGCTCCCATCCGGCGTGCTCGGTTACGACCCGGACTATCACAGCCCCGTACCCTACGATCCGGCGCTGGCGAACGCGCTGCTCGACCGCTACGGCTACGGCAAGCGCGATGCCGACGGTTTTCGCCGCCAGCCGAACGGCGAGGCGCTGACCCTGGCGATGAGCAGCGAAGCCACCGTCGGCGGCCGCCTGCGCGACGAGTTGTGGAGAAAATGCCTGAACGCAATCGGCCTGCGCGTGGTGTTCAAGTCGGACAAGAAGCCCGAAATCATCAAGGCCTCGCGCCTGGGCAAGGTGCAAATGTTCGAAAGCAATTGGGTGGCCGACTTCCCGGACGGCGACAATTTCTACCAGCTGCTCTACGGCCCCAACGCGGGCCGCGCCAATTATTCCCGCTTCAACCTGCCGGCCTACAACGAACGCTACGAGAAAGCGCATGCGCTGCAGGACGGCCCGGAGCGCCAGAAGCTGTATTTCGAGATGAACCAGCTGATCCACGCCTATAACCCGTGGGTGCTGCTGAGCCATGTTTTATCGGCTGATATTCGTCAACCGTGGTTGAAAAACTACAAACGCCATCCCGTGGAATTCACGCAATGGCGTTATTTGGACCTCGATGTTGCAGAAAGAGCACGCGCTACCCCAGTGAAATGAAAGTTTGCGTTAGATTTTCCCTAGCAAAACATTCCCTGTAGTTATACTCGATTCCGGATTTTTCATTGGAACGCGCAAATACGTCCGCGTACCCTCGGAATTAATAATAACGTAATGCATTGACATTACTTGACAGTAAAACTATCCCAAGACAAACGTCGCAGCACTACCAAGGAGAGACGCGTGAAGTTAAAGAAGTTAGCACAGATGATTGCCCTGATCGGCATCGTCAGCCCAGCCATCGCACAGGAAGCGGAGCAGGCGAAACCGATCCAACGCGTCGAGATCACCGGTAGTAGCATCAAGCGCATTGCCAAGGAAGGCGCACTGCCGCTGGAAATCATCAGCCGCAAGCAGATGGAAGACCAGGGCATCGTCACCGCCGAGCAGCTGATCGCCAACCTGAACGTCAACGGCAACGGTTCCGATAACCTGGCCTCGAACTCCGACGTCACCACCGGCGCCCAGCGCGGCAACAACGGCGCCTCGAGCGCCAACCTGCGCGGCCAGGGCGCCGACTCGACCCTGGTGCTGCTGAACGGCCGCCGCGTGGCGACCTACGGCATGAAAGGTTCGGCGGTCGACCTGAACTCGATCCCGTTCGCCGCGGTGGAGCGCGTCGAGGTGCTGAAGGACGGCGCCTCCGCGATCTACGGTACCGACGCGATCGGCGGCGTGATCAACTTCATCACCAAGAAGAACTACCACGGCCTGGAAGCCAACGTCTTCGAAGACGCTACCCAGCACGGCGGCTCGAACATCGCACGCGCCTCCCTGACCGGCGGCTGGGGCGACCTCGACAAGGACGGCTACAACCTGCTGGTGACTGGCGCCCGCGCCGAGAACAATGCCCTGAAAGGCAGCCAGCGCGACTTCGTGAATGCCTTCCAGCCGAACCGCGGCGTGTCGGTGGATACCCGCGGTTCGCCGTTCGCCAACGTGTTCGGCGTGTCGCCGACTTCGTACGGCAAGACCCTGCTGGGCACCAATGCCAGCGGCGTGGCGCTGCCGGGCGGCACCACCCTGTACAACGGCATCAGCGTGCTCGACCTGCCGGGCGGCAAGGGTTGCAACAGCATCGACGGCATGCAGGCCTATGACGAAAAACTGTGGGACACCCCGGGCGCCGCTTACGGCTGCGCATGGGACACGGGCCGTGCGGCCGTCCTGCAGCAGCCGGTGACCAGCAACAACGGCCTGGCGCGCCTGACCATCCAGCGCGGCGAGCACCAGTTGTTCGCCGAACTGGTCGGTTCGCAAGTGACTTCGAAGAAGAGCTTCTCGCCGAACCAGATTTCGCCGTCGACCGTCAACTTCCCGTACAGCTCGTTCTACCCGAGCACCGGCTCCGCCTATAACATGGTGTACAACGAGCTGGTCAAGGTGTTCCCGAGCATCGCCGCCAACTACGGTTCGCCGATCGCCTACCGCTGGCGCTGCATGGAGTGCGGCAACCGCGAGATCGAGACCGAAAGCAAGGCAGGCCGCCTGCAAGTCGGCGCCGATGGTCCGCTGACCCTGTTCGGCCGCCGCTTCGACTACCGCATCGGCGCATCGAAGGCCTACAGCGAAGCTGAATCGCACCTGGGCAAGGGCTACAACTACACCGTCGCCCTGGCGAATGCACTGGGCACCGGCATCATCAACCCCTTCCTGCTGCCGGGCGAGAAGCAGAGCCAGGCCGCGATCGACCTGATCAACAGCACCTCGGCCGAAGGCGTCACCATGTACGGCGGCCGCACCACCCTGACCCAGGCCGACGCCGCGCTGTCGGGCGAGATCTTCAACCTGCCGGCCGGCGCCGTCATGGCCGCACTCGGTACCGACCTGCGCCGCGAAGGCTACTCGTTCAACGGCGATGGCCGTGCAGCAGCGGCCCGTCCGGCCATCCTGAACGCGCCCTTCGACGACCAGAACGCACTGAACGAGAAGACCCGCGACATCAAGGCGGTGTACTTCGAATTCCTGATCCCGGTCACCAAGTCGCTGGAAGTGAACATCGCCGGCCGCCAGGATCATTACTCGGGCTTCGGCAACACCTTCAACCCGAAGTACTCGTTCCGCTTCCAGCCGATCGAGTCGCTGCTGTTCCGTGGTTCGTACAACACCGGCTTCCGCGCACCGTCGTTCAACCAGCTGTTCAACGGCGTGACCGAGTCGCAGTATGCCGGCAAGGACCTGGCCGATCCGGCCAAGTGCCCGACCCTGAAGGTCGACAGCACCAAGCCGGGCTGCGAATCGATTACCCCGGTGATTTTGACGGGTGGCAAAACTACCCTGGGTCCGGAAACCGCCAAGCAAGGTACCGTTGGCGTCGTGTGGCAGCCGCTGGCCAATTTCTCGATGAACGCCGACCTGTGGGAAATCCGCAAGCAGAACACGATCGACTCGTTCACGCTGGCGACCATGACCGCGAACTACGGCCTGTTCAAGGACCAGTTCCTGCGTGACGCTTCCGGCAACCTGATCGCCGTCGACCAGCGCTGGGTCAACGCCGGTGAGCGCATCACCCGCGGCCTGGAACTGGGCGCCCGCACCAACGGCAAGCTGGGCCAGGGTACCTGGAGCGCGAGCATCGACGGCACCCGCCTGCTGGAGAAGAAGTCGCGCGCCACCACGACCAGCGATTTCGGTCCTAGCGAAATCGGCAAGTTCCTCTTCACCGGCGATCTCGGCCTGAAGTGGAAGCACACCGCCTTCGTGACTTACAAGCAGGGCGACTGGAGCACCACGCTGACCAACGTCTACCGTGCAGGCTACAAGGACCAGGTGCTGCCGGGCGTGGCCAACGGTGTCGTCAAGCCGGTCGACCTCGATCCGGACGTCAAGCCGTACTCGATCTTCCACCTGAGCCTGAGCTATACCGGCGTGCCGGGTACCACGATCACGGCCGGCATCAAGAACCTGCTGGACAAGGATCCGCCGTTCGCGATCACCTACGACAGCAATTCGGGTGCAGGCAGTTCCTGGGAGCCGCGCGTAGCGGACCCGCGTGGCCGTTCGTTCACCCTGATGGTGAACCACAAGTTCTTCTGATCGGCTGCAAGCGGAACAGCAGCGGCCCGTTGACCGGGGAGCCAGCCTCCCCGGCCCGCGGGCCGTTTTTCATTGTTTAATCTGGACGCCAACGGACATGTCTAACTTCAGCAGGCGCGATTTTGCGAAGCTGGCGGCTGCCTCCATGCTACTGCCGGCGTCATTCCCCAGCGCTGCGGCCAAACGTCCGCGTACCTCTCCCATGCAACACCTGATCAAACCCCCGCGCCTCAAGAAAGGCGACCTGGTCGGCCTGATCGCGCCCGGCGGCTACACCAGCGACGCCTCGATTCAGAAGGCCGTGAAAAACATCGAGGCGCTGGGCTTCCGCGTCAAGCCGGGCAACTACCTGCGCGAGGTCTGGGGCAATTACGGCGGCACCGTGGCCGCCCGCATCGCCGACCTGCACGGCATGTTCCGCGATCCCGAGGTAAAAGCCATCTGGGCGATCCGCGGCGGCTCCGGCTGCATCTCGCTGCTGAAGCACCTGGACTTCGACCTGATCCGCAAGCACCCGAAGATCCTGCTCGGCTACTCGGACATCACGGCCCTGCACCTGGCCATCCACCGCCATGCCGGCGTGGTGACTTTCCACGGCCCGGTGGCATCGAGCACGCCGTCCGAGTATTCGAACGAGCACATGCTGGCGGTGCTGATGGACCCGCGCGCCAGCTACACGATTCCGATGGCGCAGGAGAATGCGCGCCGCGCCCTGCTGGAACCGCAGTATGCCGTCCGCACCGTGCATGGCGGCACGGCGACCGGTCCGCTCATGGGCGGCAATTTGTCGCTGGTGGCCGCGCTGGCCGGCACGCCGTATGCCGCCGACTTCAAGGACAGCCTGCTGTTCATCGAAGAGGTCAACGAAGAACCCTACCGCATCGACCGCTGGATGACCCAGCTCGACCTGGCCGTCGGCCTGGATCAAGCGGCCGGCGTCATGATCGGCATCTGCGAGAACTGCGGCCCGCAGGGCAACGGTTCCTCATTGACGCTGGACGAGACCCTCGATGTGCACCTGCAGCCGCTGCACGTGCCGGCGGTGAGCGGCTACTCCTTTGGGCACATCCGCAACCAGTTCACGATGCCGGTCGGCGTGCGCGCGACCCTTGACACCGAGCGGCAGACGTTGACCTTGCTGGAGCCGGCGGTCAGCTGATTACTTGGCCTTTGCTTCGAACACGAGGCAGGTCGTGGTCGCATGCGCGATCAGCCGGCCTTGCGCATCGACGATCTTGCCCTCGGCGGTGGCCAGCTGGCGGCCGCAGTGCAGGACCGTGCCGATCGCGCGCAGCGGGCCGCCATCCAGGCGCGCGCCGCGCACCAGGTTCACGCTCAACTCCGCCGTCGTATAGCCCTGGCCTGGCTCCAGCATGGTCTGCACCGCGCAGCCGACCGCCGAGTCGAGCAGGGTGGCGTACCAGCCGCCGTGCACGGTGCCCATCGGGTTCAGGTGTTTTTGCTGGGGCGTGCCCTGGAAGGTCGCCTGGCCGCGCTCGACCTTGACCAGATAGAAATCCAGCGTTTCCGCGATGGGGGGATAGGGAAAGTGGCCCTCCAGCAAGGCCTGCATGATGTCCAGGCCCTTCATCTCGCGCGCCTGCGCGATGGGGACCACGCCGGCGTGCGCGCCGTTGTCCTTTGCGCGGGCGCGGACCGCGTCCAGCTCCTGCTGCCATTGTTCGATCGTCGCCTGTGCGTCCATGCTGCTCCTTCTTGTGTTGTGCGTAGGGTGGGCACCCTGTGCCCACGTGTGGCGTTGAAAGAAGCATTCTGCACTGCCGCCGCAAACTCTGCTGGCGACGGCTTCAGGCGCCGAGCAGCGCCTTGCAGCGGCTGACCAGGAATTCGCGCAGCACCCGCACCGCCGGCGACACCTGCTTGCGGTTCGCCACCAGCATCGTCAGCGGCGCGTTGACGCCTTCCCACGCCGGCAGGATCAGGCGCAGGCGGCCGCTGGCCAGGTCCGCATGCACGTCGATGCGCGAGCGGTAGCAGATGCCGAGTCCCGCCAGCGCCCAGCGCTTGACGATTTCAGAATCGTCGGCCACCCGGTCGCCCTGTACCGCGACCTCGATCTCCTCGTCGCCCTTGCGGAAGCGCCAGCGGTCGTTGACGCTTTCGTCCAGCATGAAACAAAGGCAGTTGTGGTCCGCCAGCTCATGCGGGGAGGCCGGCACGCCGCGCCGCGCGAGGTAGGCGGGCGAAGCGCACAGCACGCGCCGGTTCTCGGCCAGCAGCGGCAGCGCCACCATGCTCGATTCGGGCGGCACGCCGAAGCGCAGCGCGATGTCAACCGGCTCCCGATAAATGTTGGCGAGGCGGTCGGTCAGCTGCAGGCGCAGTTTCACGCCGGGGTAGCGCGCCTGGAAATCGTTCAGCCAGGGTAGCACCACGTGGCGCCCGAGGTCGGAGGGCATCGAGATCTGCAGCTGGCCTTCGATGGCGTCCTGGCCGGCGCGCAGCTCGTCTTCCGCTTCGCGCAGGCCGTCCAGCAGCGCCTTGCTGCGCCCGAGCAGGCGTTCGCCGGCCAGGGTCAGGCGCATGCTGCGCGTGCTGCGGACGAACAGCGCCACGCCAAGATCGGCCTCCAGGCGCTTCAGGCTGGCGCTGGCGACGGCCGGGGAGGTGTCGAGCATTCTCGCCGCGCTTGATAAGCTGCCGTGCTCGGCGGTGGCGACGAAGGTGGCGAGGTCCTGCAGGTTGCGGATTTTCAAAGGAATATTGAAAGTGATTTCGGGATTGCCCAGTTTATCAAAAAGCCCCGGCTGGTCAGAATGGCATCCATCGAAACCTTACTCAGCTCAGGAGCCCTTCAAATGAAAGCCATCGGATACCAGAACAACCTGCCCATCGATCAAGTCGAATCGCTGGTCGACATCACGCTGCCCGACCCGGCCGCCCAGGGCCACGACCTGCTGGTCGAGGTGCGCGCCGTGTCCGTCAATCCGGTCGACACCAAAGTGCGCAAGAGCGCCAAGCCGGAAGGCGATGGGTGGAAGGTGCTGGGCTGGGATGCGACCGGTATCGTCAAGGCGGTCGGCCCGGACGTGACCCTGTTCCAGCCGGGCGACCGTGTCTGGTACGCCGGCTCGATCGCCCGCGCCGGCAGCAACAGCGAGCTGCAGCTGGTCGACGAACGCATCGTCGGCCGCATGCCGGCCTCGCTGGATTTCGGCGCCGCCGCGGCGCTGCCGCTGACCGGCCTGACAGCCTGGGAAATGCTGTTCGACCGCCTGCAGGTGCCTCGCGACGATAGCGGCAAGGGCAAGACCCTGCTGGTGATCGGCGCGGCCGGCGGCGTCGGCTCGATCCTGGTGCAGCTGGCGCGCCAGCTGACGCAGCTGACCATCATCGCCACCGCCTCGCGTGCCGAAACGCGTGAATGGGTGCGCGAGCTCGGCGCCCATCACGTGATCGATCACAGCAAGCCGCTGGCCGCGGAAATCGCCGCCGCCGGGCTGCCTGCACCGGCGTATGTGACCAGCCTGACCCATAGCGACGTCCACTTCGACCAGGTGGTCGAGGCCATCGCGCCGCAGGGCAAGTACAGCCTGATCGACGACCCGGCGACGCCGATCGACATCATGAAATTCAAGCGCAAGGCGATTTCGCTGCATTGGGAGCTGATGTTCACGCGTTCGCTGTTCAATACTGCGGACATGATCGAGCAGCATCGCATTTTGAACCGCCTGGCGGAACTGGTGGATGCGGGGACGGTTCGGACGACGGCCAATGAGAACTTCGGGCGGATCAGTGCGGAGAACTTGCGGCGGGCGCATGCGCTGATCGAGTCGAACACGGCGCGGGGGAAGATTGTGCTGGAGGGGTTCTGAACTAGCGCAGCTGGTAGCTCATATAGCTGAGATCAAGACTCTCCCCATCGATCTCCAGCATGTCCTCGATCCGCGCCGTCATCGTGAACCCTGCACGCAGGTAGAGCGCGACGGCCGGATCTTCACAGCGCCCGCGCGATCAGGATCTTCTGGATGCCGCTGGTGCCTTCATAAATCTGGCACACGCGCACGTCGCGGTAGATGTGTTCGACCGGGAAGTCGGCCACGTAGCCGTAGCCGCCGAATACCTGCATCGCGCTGGAGACGACGCGCTCGGCCATCTCGGAGGCGGATAGCTTGGCCATCGCGGCTTCCTTCAGGCAGGGCAGGCCCGCGTCCTTCATCGATGCCGCGTGCAGGATCAGCTGGCGCGCGGCTTCGATCTGCATCGCCATCTCGGCCAGGCGGAACTGCACGGCCTGGTGGTCGAAGATTTGCGTGCCGAAGCTCTCGCGCTCCTTGGCGTAGGCCAGCGCCGCTTCGAAGGCCGCGCGCCATGTCGACCGATTGCGAGGCGATGCCGATGCGGCCGCCCCAGACCGGACAAGGCGATCTTTTAGCCTTCCCCCCATTTCGCCGATCAGGTTATCAAGTGGGGCGGCACTTATCAAACACGATCTGCGCCGTGTCGGCCGAGTGCTAGCCCATCTTGTCCATGATCCTAGTCATAGCTTCCTGGGGATTGCCTGAGGGCCACCCACACCCGCCTAATCCATGCCACGAATTTGGTGATTACCGTACCGGCGAACTCAGCTTCGCCAAATCACTCATGCAGGCCATGCCAATGACGCTCTGACGATCTTCGACCGCGCAGACTTTGATTCCTAAAGGAATAAAAATTGCCCATGGTCAATCTTCTCTTGTCAGCTCTTTTTACAATCAAGTCGTAACTTCCTTAAACCTTGACTTTGGAGCGACCATGCGAGTTATGTCTATTTTCTTTGCCGCCACCGCGCTGCTAGCGACTGCAGTCGCAGCACATGCTGAAAGCGGATCGACCAAACTGCAACGTGCCAACACCGAACATATGTATCAAATACGCGGTACGTACCTGCTTAGTGACGGCCGCAAGGTCAATCTCTTCTTACTGCATGACAGGCTTTACGCACAAATCGCGCATGACCAACGGAAAGAAATCCTGCAGGCGAATCAAACCCAATTTGCATCGCGCGATGGCACGATCTTAATCCAATTCGGTCCTGAGCTCGATACAAGTAACATCGAGCTCGTACAAGCTTTTGGCATTGTTCCTCAGGACGCGATTCGTGTTGCTGTCAACATGCGATCAGATCAAGGAAGAGCCGACTAACATTGCGTAAAAAGAGGTAGGCGACGCTCGCTACTCCACTATTACTTTGCTTCTTTCAGGTAATTAGCGCATTTAGTGGGCAAAGGATTCACCAAAAACGCCGGCCTTGAGGATTGGCGTTTTTGCTTTAACCGTACCTAAAAATTATCTCTAAAAAGCATTTTTAGAAGCAGCTCAAGCACAGCCAAGTTGCGGAGGTTTCGCCAATCTACCAGCTTGCCTGATTAGCATGGAAGCTAGAGATAGCGCTCATTGCGGGGCAAGAAGACTGCAGGTGCTCGGTCACACGGTGAAGCTGATGGCGACACAGTTTGTCAAACCCTACGTCAAAAAGAACAAGCACGACGTTGCTGATGCAGAAGCGACTTGCGAGAGCGTCTGACGGTTGAGCATGCCGTTCATGCCAGTTAAGAATATCGAGCAGCAGGCAGTACGAGCGTTATATCGGTAAGGCGGGGCTAGATCAAGGCAAGGACGGTATTTCGAGGAAGATATGAGATCACTCTCGTTCCCGGTAAACGTCAGCGCAGCTGGTAGCTCATATAGCTGAGATCGAGACTCTCGCCATCGATCTCCAGCATGTCCGCAATCCGCGCCGTCATCGTGAACCCTGCACGCAGGTAAAGCGCAACGGCCGGATGGTTCTCCGACAGCACCTCGAGATCGATCCATTTGAGGCCATCCTCACCGCGCGCCCAATCGACCGCGGTGCTCAAGAGCTGCGCACCCAGCCCGTGGCGGCGGTAAGCGCGATGCACCCCCATCCCCAGCATCGCCCGATGCCGCGCCCCTGGCTCCGGCCGCGCACGCAAATCGACGTGCCCCGCAATCGAACCACGCGCATCCAGCGCCAGCCACAGGCGGCGCCAGCGCGGCTGGCCGACCGGGATTGCGACGCCGTCGACGAAGGAGGCTTTCAAGCCCGGCGGCAGCGACGACTGTGCGCGCGACAAGGGCTGGAACAGCGGCACGCCATCGCGGCCGTTGTCGCGCAAATGGTCTTCGAGGTAGACGAAAAAGGCCGGCAAATCGGCCGCATCCGCCGGCCGAATGTTTACAGTCACAGCGCCCGCGCGATCAGGATCTTCTGGATGTCGCTGGTGCCTTCGTAGATCTGGCACACGCGCACGTCGCGGTAGATGCGCTCGACCGGGAAGTCGGCCACGTAGCCGTAGCCGCCGAACACCTGCATCGCACTGGAGACGACGCGCTCGGCCATCTCGGAGGCGAACAGCTTGGCCATCGCGGCTTCCTTCAGGCAGGGCAGGCCCGCGTCCTTCATCGATGCCGCGTGCAGGATCAGCTGGCGCGCGGCTTCGATCTGCATCGCCATCTCGGCCAGGCGGAACTGCACGGCCTGGTGGTCGAAGATTTGCGTGCCGAAGCTCTCGCGTTCCTTGGCGTAGCCGAGGGCCGCTTCGAAGGCCGCGCGCGCCATGCCGACCGATTGCGAGGCGATGCCGATGCGGCCGCCCTCCAGGCCGGACAGGGCGATCTTGTAGCCTTGTCCCTCTTCGCCGATCAGGTTTTCAAGCGGGATGCGGCAGTTCTCGAACACGATCTGCGCCGTGTCCGACGAGTGCTGGCCCATCTTGTGCTCGATGCCGGCGACGATGTAGCCGGGGGTATTGGTCGGCACCCAGAACGCGCTGATGCCTTTCTTGCCGGCCGCTTTATCGGTGACGGCCATGACGATGGCGACGTCGCCGTTCTTGCCGCTGGTGATGAACTGCTTGGTGCCGTTGATGACGTATTCATTGCCATCGCGGACGGCGGTCGTGCGCAGCGCGGCGGCATCGCTGCCGGTGTGCGGCTCGGTGAGGGCGAAGGCGCCCAGCATCTCGCCTTGCGCCAGCGGGCGCAGCCATTTTTCCTTTTGCGCCTCGTTCGCGTACATCATCGCGATCGAGCATACCGGGCAGTTGTTGACCGAGATGATGGTCGAGGTGCCGCCGTCGCCGGCCGCGATCTCTTCCAGCACCAGGGCCAGCGACACGTAGTCGAGGCCCGCGCCGCCGTACTGCTCCGGCACGGCCACGCCGAAGGCGCCCAGCTGGGCCAGTTCCTTCAGCTCCTCTTTCGGGAAATGCTGCTCGCGGTCCCAGCGCGCTGCGTTGGGCGCCAGGCGCTCCTGCGAATAGCTGCGCAGGGCGTCGCGGATCATCTGGTGTTCTTCGCTCAGGATCATATGTCTCGTGTGTCGTTATCGTTGTCTAGTAGAGGTTCACCAGGCGATCGGTGTACCGTCGTGGTTCAGGAAAGAGCCGTGCTGCGAGCGGTCCGCGCCGGCCAGGGTCGCGCGCAGCGTGCGCACGCTTTCCTCGACGCTGAGCGGCGCGCCGGCGCCGCCCATGTCGGTCTGCACCCAGCCCGGGTGGAAGCTGATGCAGGTCACGCCCTGCGGCCCGAAGCTCAGCGCCGCATCCTTCAGCACCGAGTTCAGCGCCGCCTTGCTGGCGCGGTACAGCGAACCGCCTGCGCCGGTGCGCTCGCCGATCGATCCCATGCGCGAGGAGATCACCGCCAGCCTGCCGCGCGCGTTCGCCACCAGCGGGCCGATAATCGGCAGCAGGCGCATCGCCGCCAGCACGTTGGTGTGCATGACCTCGTCGAACTCCTGCTGGGTCGGGAAGCCGTCATGGCGCGGGCCGTAGACGCCGGCCACCAGCCAGGCGTGGTCGATCTTCTCGTCGTCCAGTTTCCAGCCCAGGCCGCCGATCGCTTCCGGATTGGTCACGTCGAGCTCGTGCGCCTCGGCGCCGAGCTGGCGCAACTCTTCGCAGTCCTGCGGCTTGCGGGCGGTGGCGATCACGCGCCAGCCGTCGGCGCGGTACTGGCGGACCATTTCGTGGCCGATGCCGCGGGATGCGCCGATGATGAGAGCGGTGGACATGGAAAACTCCTTGGTTCGTCGGTGACGGGAATCCGTCACCATACCGCGAAATCGGACGGGCCGTCGTCCGTAGGGTGGGCACCCCGTGCCCACGCAAACGTCGACGGTCCGCATCCGTCACGCGTGGGCACGGTGTGCCCACCCTACGATTACACCATCTCGATCGCCATCGCCGTCGCTTCGCCGCCGCCGATGCACAGCGACGCCACGCCGCGCTTGCCGCCGGTCTTCTTCAGCGCGCCCAGCAGGGTGACGATGATGCGCGCGCCCGAGGCGCCGATCGGGTGGCCCAGGGCGCAGGCGCCGCCGTGGATGTTGACCTTGCTGTGCGGGATCTCGAGGTCGCGCATGGCGGCCATCGGCACCGCGGCGAAGGCTTCGTTGATCTCGAACAGGTCGACGTCGCTGGCCTTCCAGCCGGTCTTCTTGAACAGCTTCTGCATCGAGCCGATCGGCGCGGTGGTGAACAGGTTCGGTTCCTGTGCATGGGTAGCGTGGCCGACGATGCGGGCGATCGGGGTCAGACCGAGTTCCTTGGCGGTCGATTCGCGCATCATGACCAGTGCGGCGGCGCCATCGTTGATCGACGAGGACGAGGCGGCGGTCACGGTGCCGTCCTTCTTGAAGGCCGGGCGCAGCGACGGGATCTTGTCGATCTTGGCCTTCAGCGGGCCCTCATCCTTGTCGATGACCTGCTCGCCCGCGCGGCTGGCGACGCTGACCGGCGCGACTTCCCATGCGAACGAGCCGTCGTTGTTGGCGGCTTGCGCGCGCTTGACGGATTCGATCGCGAAGTTGTCCTGGTCTTCGCGCGAGAACTGGTAGGTGGCCACGCACTCTTCGGCGAAGGTGCCCATCGAGCGGCCTTCGCCGGTCTTCTCGTTGCGCGAGTAGGCGTCTTCCAGGCCGTCCAGCATCATGTGGTCGAACATCGGCGCGTGGCCGATGCGGTAGCCGCCGCGCGCCTTCGGGATCAGGTAAGGGGCATTGGTCATCGACTCCATGCCGCCGGCGACGATCACGTCGGCGCTGCCGGCTGCCAGGGCGTCGTAGCCGAAGATCGCGGCCTGCATCGCCGAGCCGCACATTTTAGACAGGGTCACGGCGCCGGTGGACATCGGCAGGCCGGCCTTGATCAGCGCCTGGCGCGCCGGGGCCTGGCCCTGGCCGGCCATCAGGCAGTTACCGAAGTAGACGTGTTCGACCTTTTGCGGATCGACGCCGGCGCGCTCGACGGCGGCCTTGATGGCCACCGCGCCCAGGTCGCTTGCGGTCTTCGAGGAGAAATCGCCCTGGAAGGCGCCCATCGGGGTACGGGCTGCGCCGACGATAACGACTGGATCATTCATTGTGTGTGCTCCAAAAAGGAAGGTGACGGACTGGCCGCCGGGTTGGATTGTTGAAAACGGATCTGCTGCGCATACGGGAACACGTCTTCGACGATGCCCGCCTGGATGCGCTCCTTGTGCGACTGCCACCAGGCGCGCGAGAGCAGCTCGGCGTGGTGCTGCATGAAGATGGTGCGGATGTTCGGATTTCCAAGCAGGAAGCGCTCGAACTGCTCGGGAAAGACGTCGTGCCTGCCGATCGGGTACCAGGGCTCGGCCGCCATCTCGTCTTCTTCGTTGCGCGCGGCCGGGATGTCACGGAACTGGCAGTCGGTGAGGTACTCGATCTCGTCGTAGTCGTAGAACACGACGCGGCCCTGGCGGGTCAGGCCGAAATTCTTGTACAGCATATCGCCGGGGAAGATATTCGCCGCCACCAGGTCGCGGATCGCATTGCCGTATTCGATCACGCCATGCTCGAGGCGGGCCTGGTCGCCGCTGCGCTCGGCCTCCTGCAGCCAGATATTCAGCGGCGCCATGCGGCGCTCGATGTACAGGTGCTTGATGACGATGCGGTCGCCTTCGACCTCGAGCAGCGAGGGCGCGTCGCGGCGCAGCTGCTCCAGCAGGCCGTCCGGGAAGCGCGCCAGCGGGAAGGCGACGTCCGAGTATTCGAGGGTGTCGGCCATGCGGCCCACGCGGTCGTGGTGCTTCACCAGCAGGTATTTTTCCTTGATGTTCTCGCGCGTGGTGTCCTTCGGCGGCGGGTAAAAATCCTTGATGACCTTGAACACGTAGGGGAAGGACGGCAGCTCGAACACCAGCATCACCAGGCCGGGGATGCCGGGGGCGATGCGGAATTCGTCCGAGCTGTGCTTCAGGTGCTGCAGGAAGTCGCGGTAGAACAGGGTCTTGCCCTGTTTCTGCAGGCCGAGCACGGTGTAGATCTCGCTTCTCGGCTTGTTCGGCATCAGGCTGCGCAGGAACTGGACATAGGCTGAGGGGACTTCCATGTCGACCATGAAGTAGGCGCGCGTGAACGAGAACAGGGTCAGCACCTGGTCCGGCTCGGTGAGCACGGTGTCCAGAACCAGCTGCCCGCGGCCGTCGTGCAGCACCGGGATCACGAAGGGATATTCGCGGGCGCCGTCGATGGCGCGGCCGACGATGTAGGCGCCCTTGTTGCGGAAGAATAGGTTAGCGAGCACCTGCAGCTGCTGGTCCGGTTCCGCCTGGTCCAGCCCGAACTGCTCGCGCATGCGCCGCTCGACCAGGGCGACGTCGCGATCGAGGCCGGCGAAGGGGCGGGCCAGCTGGAAGTTGGTGACGATGCGGCGCAGGGCGCCGTGCAAACCGTCCGCGGCCGGATAGTAGACGCGCCAGGTCGGCTGCGGCTCCTCGGTCTCGATGTACTCGGTCGAGACGGCCGGGCGCACGAAGATGAACTCGTTGCGGTAGTAGCTGCGGTGCAGCAGCCGGCAGCTGACGGAGTTAAAAAAGCTCTCGGCCAGTTCCGGGCGCTTGTGGCCGGTGAGCAGGCCGATGTAATGGAGCTTGGTTTCGCGCCAGGTGGCGTCGTCGAGCTCTTCGGGCGCGTAGTCGTCCTCGAGGATGCGCACGCATTCCTGCACGCGCTTGTCGTAGAAGTCGATGCGCTCGCGTGCGGCGCGCTGGGCGGTGGCCCAGTCGGCTTTTTCAAAATAGGCTTTGGCCGCCTGGCTGGCCTGGCGGAACAGCGCGTAGTGGCGGTCGAAGCCGTCCAGGATGGTTCGCGCGATGTCGAAGGCGATCTGCGACGAGAGCAGTTTGGGAAAACTTGCCTGGGTCATCGGTTCATGTCGCGCGGTGGGAGGGGAGAAGGTTATTGTAATGCTGCCCCGTCGTCCCCGCGCAGGCGGGGACCCAAGTTTGCATGCGTTACGACGACTCAAGCGGAACTTGGGTTCCCGCCTCCGCGGGAACGACGATTCATAGGCCGCGGGACGACGTCCTTACGCCGTCTCGCCAAACAACTCACGCCCGATCAGCATGCGGCGGATCTCGCTGGTGCCCGCGCCGATTTCGTAGAGCTTCGCATCGCGCCACAGACGACCGACCGGATACTCGTTGATATAGCCATTGCCGCCCAGGGTCTGGATCGCTTCGCCGGCCATCCAGGTGGCTTTTTCGGCGCTGTACAGGATGGCGCCGGCGGCGTCCTTGCGCAGGGCGCGCACGGCGGCGGCATTGTCTGCGCGGTCGCAGGCCTGGCCGACCGCATACACATAGGCGCGGCAAGCCATCATGGTCGAATACATGTCGGCGATCTTGCCCTGCATAAGCTGGAACTCGCCGATGGCCTGGCCGAACTGCTTGCGCTCGTGGATGTAGGGGACGACCACGTCCATGCAGGCCGACATGATGCCCAGCGGGCCGCCGGACAGCACGGTGCGCTCGAAGTCCAGGCCCGACATCAGCACGTTGACGCCTTTACCCACGCCGCCCAGCACGTTCTCGACCGGCACTTCGCAATCCTGGAACACCAGTTCGCCGGTGTGCGAACCGCGCATGCCCAGCTTGTCCAGCTTCTGCGCGATCGAGAAGCCTTTGAAACCTTTTTCGATCAGGAAGGCGGTCATGCCGCGCGGGCCGGCTTCGATGTCGGTCTTGGCGTAGACCACCAGCGTGTCGGCATCCGGGCCGTTGGTGATCCACATCTTGGTGCCGTTCAGGACGTAGCGGTCGCCTTTCAGCTCGGCGCGCAGTTTCATGCTGACGACGTCGGAGCCGGCGTTCGGCTCGGACATGGCCAGTGCGCCGACGTGCTCGCCCGAGATCAGCTTGGGCAGGTATTTCTGCTTTTGTTCTTCGCTGCCGTTGCGCTTGATCTGGTTGACGCACAGGTTCGAGTGGGCGCCATAGGACAGGCCGACCGAGGCCGAGGCGCGCGAGATCTCTTCCATCGCGACGATGTGGGCCAGGTAGCCCATGTTGGCGCCGCCGTATTCTTCGCTGACGGTGATGCCCAGCAGGCCCAGTTCGCCCATCTTCTTCCACAGGTCCATCGGGAACTGGTCGGTACGGTCGATTTCGGCCGCGCGCGGCGCGATCTCGCTCGCCGCAAACTGTTGCACTGCTTCGCGCAGCGCGGCGATGTCCTCGCCGTGGTCAAAGGTCAAGCCTGGCAGATGCAGCATGTCGTCCTCTCTTGTCTCGTGTGTCGTTATGGTTGGCGGGGTGGCTGAACGGGATGATAGCGCGGAGTGACGTTAACGTAAACGTCAACCAACCAATACGTCATGCCGGGCACTGCCCGACCTGACTCCCCGCGAAGGCGGGGACCCAAGTTTATGCGTGCCTATTACACAGCAGAACCTGGATTCCCGCCTGCGCGGGAATGACGTGCATACTGAGCCGGTAAGCGCCTACTTACGCCGCACTCCGCTCCTGCGGCCCGGCATCCTCATCGGTACCGGCATCCACCAGCAGGCGCCGGCATTCTTCCTCGTGGACGGCGATCTCGGCCAGCGACATCTCGATGTCGGCGCGCTGCTGCTCGAGCGTATCGCGCTGGTGCGCGAGGACGCCGAGGAAGCGGTTGATCTGGGCCGCCGTGTCCTTGGGCGACTCGTACATGTCGACGATGCTTTTGATTTCCGACAGGGTCAGCCCCAGGCGCTTGCCGCGCAGGGTCAGTTTCAGGCGGGTACGGTCGCGCGGGGTGTAGACGCGGTTGCGGCCGCCCTGGCCTTCGCGCATCGGGCTCAGCAGGCCCTGGTCTTCGTAGAAGCGGATGGCGCGGGCGGTGATGTCGAATTCGCGCGCCAGTTCGGCGATGGTGTAGGTGGGGCCCATATTATTCTGCATAGTCGAAATCACATAGAATCGCGGCTGCGCTTCTATTTCCCGCATTTTAGTTTCCGTTAACGTCAACGGCAATCTTGATTGCATTGTAGCCTGCCCACGGCAGCGCCATCACGAAAGATTCTGGCATGAACCCACTCGAATCCCAGCTCAGCTACCCCTTCGGCGACACCATCCCGCCCATCGGCACCGTGCACGACCTTGCACCCGGCCTGCGCTGGCTGCGCATGCCGCTGCCCTTCGCCCTCGACCACATTAACCTGTGGCTGATGGACGACAGGGTCGAGGGCAGGGAAGGGCTGGCGCTGGTCGACTGCGGCGCCAGCACCGAGGCCACTCGTGCCGCCTGGGAGCAATTGTTTGAGGGCGCGATGGCGCAGCAGCCGCTGCTGCGCGTGTTCGCGACCCACTGCCATCCGGACCACGTCGGCCTGTCCGGCTGGCTGTGCGAGCGTTTTACAGCGCCGTTCTGGACCAGCGCCGCCGAGTTCGGCTTCGCGCGCATGATGGCGGCCGCGCTGCCGGGCGTGGACGGGCCCTCGGCTATCCCCCATTTCCAGCGCCACGGCCTGGTCGACCCGGCCATGCTCGAGCAGATGCAGGGCCGCCGCAACTACTACCCCTCGCTGGTGCCGGCCGTGCCGCCCGCCTATACCCGGCTGCAGGACGGCCAGCGCGTGCGCATCGGCGACCGCGAATGGCGCGTGATCACCGGTTTCGGCCATTCGCCCGAGCACGTCTCGCTGTATGCGGACGAGGGGCGCATCCTGATTTCCGGCGACATGGTGCTGCCGCGCATTTCCACGAACGTGTCGGTGTTCGCGGTCGAGCCGGAAGGCGATCCGCTCGCACAATATCTTGCGTCGCTGGACAAGTTTGCCGATCTGCCGGACGACACCCTGGTACTGCCCTCGCATGGCAAACCCTTCCGCGGCCTGCACGTGCGCATCGAACAGTTGCGCGCGCACCACGTTGCGCGCCTGGAAGAGGTCCGCGCCGCCTGCACCGAGCCGCGCTCGGCAGTTGACATTGTCCCGCTGATGTTCCGGCGCCAGCTCGACGCCCACCAGCTCAGCTTTGCGCTCGGCGAGGCCTTGGCCCATCTGCATACACTGTGGTACAGCGGTATCCTTGAACGTGTAACCGGCGACGACGGCCTTATCCGCTTTAAATTGCGCTGATTCGCGACGATTTCGGCTGTCGGGAATTCCTGCGGGCAAGCTTTAAGCTTGCCCGTTTCTTTTGCATGACTGAAATTCCACAAGCAAACGTTTTCTTTTTCCTGTAGGATATTTTTCACACTTACCTATTCTCTTACCAGAAAGCACGATAATTGCTGGACAGCACTGTGAGAATTGGTCAATACTCACATGTTTGTTACTTTCAGACTTTCGCGCTTTACATAAGGTCTGAACCATGGAGAAACCATGACAGCCCTGCATGAACCACTAGTACCTCCGATGAATTCGACCAACGAGCGTGAGAGCTTCAGCGAGCGTTTGCAGCAAGCGCTGAAAAATGCCCACTATTCGCCGGACAGCCCGACGCGGCTGGCGCGCGAATTTAACATTCGTTTCGAAGGCCGTCCGATCACGGTCCACGCCGCCCGCAAATGGCTGGTTGGCGAAGCCATTCCGACCCAGGAAAAGCTGCGCATGATCGCCCAGTGGCTGGGCGTGCCGGCTGACTGGCTGCGCTTCGGTGGTTCCGACAACGCGCCGGCCAACGGTGAGACCGCCGACGCATCGGCGCGTTTCGAATCGGCCGACGTCAAGCTGATCGCCGACCTGCAGCGCCTGGACGAGCATCACAAGCAACTGGCGCGCGAGTTCATCCGCATGCTGGTGCGCATGAACCACCAGCCGAAGTAAACCTGTCTAGACAACAACGGCCTGGCCCAGGGGATCTCCTCTCGCCGGGCTCTTGTCATTTTTATTCCTTACTGCAATTTTTCTTCAAACGGACGGCACAAATGGCCGAGTCTCGCGCATAATCCATTAGCTACTGGCGCCCGCCAGCGTTATCGGTCATATAAGGATGCAGTGCCCTCATGATTAATAACTACAGCAGTACCGCGCAGTTGAAAGACCTCATGACCGCGCCGCCGATGACAGCGGCGCAACACGCAGAAATCATGCGCAAGCGGAACGAGCAACGCAGGAAAATCGAAGACGCAAGAGAAGCAAGGAAGGAAGAGCAGGAAAGGTACGGGGACAGGCGCTAGACTCAGGCGTCTTTCATGCCCGTCCAGCGCGGGGCGAGATCATTCTCGATCCCCAGCAGGTCGATGACACGCGCCACCGTGTGGTCGACCATCTCGGCTATGCTGCCCGGCTTGTTATAAAAGCTCGGCAGCGGCGGGAACACGATGCCGCCCATCTCGGTGACGGCCGTCATATTGCGCAGGTGCGCCAGGTTGAACGGCGTCTCCCGCACCATCAGCACCAGGCGCCGGCGTTCCTTCAGGATCACGTCGGCCGCGCGTGCGATCAGATTGTCCGAGATGCCATGGGCGACCGCCGCCAGCGTCTTCATCGAACAGGGTGCGATCACCATGCCGTCGGTCTGGAACGAGCCGCTGGCGATCGAGGCGCCGATTTCGCGGTTCTTGTGCACCACGTGGGCGAGCGCTTCCACGTCGCGCCTTTGCAGACCGACTTCCTGATGCAGGGTGAGAGTCGCGGCGTCGGAAACGACCAGGTGGGTCTCGACGCCGGGAAGGGCGCGCAGCCGCTCGAGCAGCCGCACGCCGTAGACCGCGCCGGTCGCGCCGGTGATGGCGACGACGATCCGGCGTGGCCTCGGATCAGCCATTCTGCTGCTTGTTGATCAGGGCTTGCAGTTCGCCGGATTCGTACATTTCGGTCATGATGTCCGAGCCGCCGACGAATTCGCCGTTCACATACAGTTGCGGCACGGTCGGCCAGTTCGAGAATTCCTTGATGCCCTGGCGCACTTCCGCATCTTCCAGCACGTTCACGGTGGCGATGTTATCGACACCGCAAGCCTTCAGGATCTGGATCGCACGGCCGGAAAAGCCGCATTGCGGGAACTGGGCGGTGCCCTTCATGAACAGCACGACCGGCGTCTTGGTCACGGTCTCTTTGATCCAGTTTTGTACGTCGCTCATTTGGTTTTGCCTTCGGGTGAAATTTTGGGGGATGACGGCATTTTATAAGAAAACCTGCCTTTCCGCCGCCGCCCCCGCGAAGGCGGGGGGCCAAGTTTGCAAGCTTGTCGACCGTGCTAACGGAACTTGGGTCCCCGCCTGCGCGGGGACGACGGTGAATTATTTCTTCAGCTTGGCAAACGCCGCCGCCATCGCGCCGCCTGCCGCCGGCGCCGCGCGTTCCTGGCGCTGCTGTTGCTGGCCCATGCGCTTGCGGTCGTCGCGGTCGCCGCGCTGCTGCGGCTGCGAACCGGCTTGCGGCGCCGAATCCGACAGGCGCATGGTCAGCGCGATGCGCTTGCGCTTGGCGTCGACTTCCAGCACTTTGACTTTCACCACCTGGCCGGCCTTCACCACCGTGTGCGGATCTTTCACAAAGGTGTTCGACAGCGCCGAGATGTGCACCAGGCCATCCTGGTGCACGCCGATGTCGACGAAGGCGCCGAAAGCGGCGACGTTGGTCACCACGCCTTCCAGGATCATGTCCGGGCGCAGGTCCGAGATCGCTTCCACGCCTTCCTTGAAGGTGGCGGTGGTGAATTCCGGACGCGGGTCGCGGCCCGGCTTTTCCAGTTCCTTCAGGATGTCGCTGACGGTCGGCACGCCAAATTTGTCGTCGGCGTACCTGGCCGGGTTCAGGGTCTTCACCAGCGAACCGTCGCCGATCACGGTCTTGATGTCGCGCTTGATATCAAGCAGGATCTTCTCGACCACCGGATACGATTCCGGGTGCACCGCCGAGGCGTCCAGCGGATTGTCGCCGTTCATGACGCGCAGGAAGCCGGCGGCCTGCTCGAAGGTCTTGTCGCCCAGGCGCGGCACCTTCTTCAGTGCGGCGCGCGAGGCAAACGCGCCCTGCATGTCGCGGTAGGTGACGATGCTCTGCGCCACGCTGGCGGACAGGCCCGAGACGCGCGCCAGCAGCGGCGCCGAGGCCGTGTTGACGTCCACGCCGACGGCGTTCACGCAATCCTCGACCACGGCGTCGAGCTGGCGCGCGAGCTGGGTCTGCGAGACGTCGTGCTGGTACTGGCCGACGCCGATCGATTTCGGGTCGATTTTCACCAGCTCCGCCAGCGGGTCCTGCAGGCGGCGCGCGATCGACACCGCGCCGCGGATCGAAACGTCGAGGTCCGGCAGCTCGCGCGAAGCGAATTCGGACGCCGAATACACCGAGGCTCCAGCCTCGGACACCACGATCTTCGTGAGCTTGAGTTCAGGCCTCTGCTTGATCAGGTCCTGGGCCAGTTTATCGGTCTCGCGCGAGGCGGTGCCGTTGCCGATCGAGACCAGCGACACATTGTGCTTCGCCGCCAGCTGGCCCAGCACGTGCAGCGAACCGTCCCAGTCGTTGCGCGGCGCGTGCGGGTAGATGGTGGCGGTGTCGACCACCTTGCCGGTCGGGTCGACCACCGCCACCTTGACGCCGGTGCGCAGGCCCGGGTCCAGGCCCATGGTGGCGCGTGGGCCGGCCGGGGCGGCCAGCAGCAGGGCCTTCAGGTTGCGCGCGAAGACCTGGATCGCGTCCGTTTCCGCCTTGTCGCGCAAGGCGCCCATCAGTTCCGTCTCGATGTACATGAAGCTTTTCACGCGCCAGGTCCAGCGCGCGGTGTCGAGCAGCCATTTGTCGGCAGGGCGTCCCGCGCCCTTGATGCCGAAGCGCGCCGCGATGCGGGCTTCGCAGGGATTCAGCGGCGCGTCCCATTTCGGCTTTTCTTCTTCGGTGTCGAGGCGCAGGGTCACGTCCAGGATGCCTTCGCGGCGGCCGCGCATCAGCGCCAGCGCGCGGTGCGACGGAACCGTGGACAGCGTTTCCGAGTAATCGAAGTAGTCGGCGAATTTTTCGCCTTCTTCCTGCTTGCCCTCGACCACCTTCGATTCGACCACGCCGTGCTCCTGCACGTATTCGCGCAGCGACTGCAGCAATTCGGCGTCTTCGGCGAAGCGCTCCATCAGGATCTGGCGCGCGCCGTCCAGCGCGGCCTTGGTGTCCGCCACGCCGGGGTTGTTGACGCCGTCGGCATTGGTGAAGGCATCGCGCAGGTATGCGGCGGCGGCTTCCTCGGGGTTCCGGGCCGGGTCGGCCAGCAGCGCGTCCGCCAGCGGCGCCAGCCCGGCCTCGATCGCGATCTGGGCCTTGGTGCGGCGCTTCTGTTTATAGGGCAGGTAGAGGTCTTCGAGGCGGGTCTTGTCTTCGGCCAGCGAGATCGCCTGCAGCAGCTCCGGCGTCATCTTGTTCTGCTCGGTGATCGAGGCGATCACCGAGGCGCGGCGCTCTTCGAGTTCGCGCAGGTAGCGCAGGCGTTCTTCCAGCAGGCGCAGCTGGATGTCGTCCAGGCCGCCCGTCGCTTCCTTGCGGTAGCGGGCGATGAAGGGCACGGTCGCGCCCTCGTCGAGGAGGGCGACGGCGGCGGCCACCTGGGCCGGTTTGGCGGACAGTTCTTGGGCGAGGCGTTGTTCGATCGAGGGCAGCATGGGGCGCAAAATCAGTAGGTCAGGCGGTCAATGATACGCAAACCCGACGGATACACCAGTCTTGACAGCCCGATTCGATCGTGCGTCTCAGCCCGGCAGCGGGCTGCGCGACTGGCGGATCTTGAGCAGCAGCCGCACGATGGTGTAGGGCACCAGCAGCACATAGAGGACCAGGACCAGCGCCAGCGGCGCCAGGAAGGGGAGCGACAGCTGGTCCAGCACCGTGCGCTTGTCCACGATGAGGAGCCAGACCAGCATGGGCGTGGCGCTGCCGACCAGCATCCCCAGCAGTTGCTTGAACTTCCGTGCCCGCGACGCTTCGTCGGTGAAAATCTGCGGCGCCTTGCCGTTCACGGCCGGGATGCGCCAGTACTGCCACCCGACTGTCGTCGCAGCCAGTGTCCATCCGGCGTCCTGCATCAGCTGATGGAAGCCGGACTCCCTGGTCTCGGGCGAATAATTGACGCGGTACACGATGTCGGCCGGTTCGCCGCGGCGAAAGGTCCAGAAGCACAGCGGATTCACGTCGACAAGGTGCAGGCCTTGTTGCGCCATTTCACGCAGCCAGTTTTCCTGGGGTTCATCCTCGTGCGCCAGGAAAAATTTGAACCTGGTGACCGTGTTTTCGCTCATATCGCCTTCTCCTTGTCGTGTTGGATCAATGCAAACTGTCCGATACGCACCATCGTGGCCAGCCGCCGCACCTGCTCGGCCAGCACCAGCCTGCCTTTATCCGTCAATCCATACGTTTTGCGCCGGTCCTGCTCGCTGACTTTTTCGATCAGGCCCTGCTTTTCCAGGGCGGCGAAGGCGCCATACAGCGTGCCCGGGCCGATCGCCACCTGTCCCTCGCTCATGGCCTCGACCTTCTGCATCAGGGCATAGCCGTGCAGGGGCTCGTCGAGCGCCGCCATGACGTAGTAGGTGGCTTCCGATAAGGGAAGATATTTGCTGACATCGGTGTCCAATCGGGCTCCCAGGTAACTATATCGGCATCCGACATATCGTTGTTCGATATAGTAGCACCCCTTTTTAAATTCAGGAACCGTGGTGAAGTGAAGCGGTCCATCCACATATTGGCCGTGCTCGTTCGTGTGGGGGTGGTGCAAATGCGCGGAAGCGTGTAACTTTTCTCTCTTTCGGCCAGTAAACATTTCTTGGCAAGGTGCGATTCCGAACAAAACAGAACGGACCGCATGAACGATAATATCGGTTGTTGTTTTTCTTCATACAGACTCGTGAGACCCATGCACACAGTTGATTTTCATCGCGACGACACCAGCGAGGCACCACCAGCCCGAGCGCCTGCACGCGCGCCGGCCCTGCCCGCCCCGGTGTTGAGCTGGCTGCAAAGGGTCGAAGCGGCAGCACATCCCCAGCCGAAGCTGACCGCGGAAGTCGCCGACCCCAAAGCCGTCCAGTACAAATTCGTTTATGTCATGGCCCCGACCAGCGGCGGCCGCCATGTCGCGGTGTGCCTGTGCAAGGCGCGCCTGCGTCCGAACGGCGACGTGGCCGCGGCCAGCCCGGTCGGCGAAGTGTTCTCGCTGCTGTCGGCGCCGCCCGCCTACCTGGAAGGCGACGACGAGGACCTGGTCCGTTTCTTCATTGCCATGCGCAGCGGTTCGAACCAGAGCACCAGCGCCACCGAGCCGAAGGGCAAGGTCGGCGCCATCCTGCTGCAGCAACTGCTGGCGCAGGGCAAGCTGCTGTGGGCGAACTCGTGGTCGGACATGAGCAATGGTTTGCTGTATCCGCTGCAGGCGGGGCCGGTCCGCAAGGCCAGCCTGGCCTGGCGCGACGAAGGCCGCACGGCCAGGCTCGGCTGGTCGGTGGAACCGGCCAAGGGCGCGACCCATGCCGGCGCCGACCTGGTCGACTACATGCTGCCGACCGATCCGCCGTGGTACATCGACAACCTGTCTTGCGGTCCTCTCGAGCTGAACCGTGGCGGCATCGACATCTCGCTGGCCGACCTGCAGGCGCTGGTGGCCCAGGCCCCTATGCTTGCCGGCAACGACAAGAAACGCGTGTCGCAGCTGCTTCTGGCGCACGGCCTGCAACAGCTGATGCCGCTGCCGCAGCCGCTCACCCAGCGCCTGCGCGACGACGTCAAGCCGGTGCCGCACCTGATGCTGGACGCGATTCCGGTCGCCGAGGGCACGGGCCAGCGCTGGCAGGACTTCGCGGTCCTGGCCTTCGACTACGACGGCCAGCGCATCTCCTTCGACCCGGCCCAGCGCGTGGTGCGCCAGATCGGCGACGTCACCGAGGTCATCGCGCGCGACGAAGCCGCCGAGGCGAAGGCGCTCGACATCCTCAACAAGATGGGCTTCCGCAAGCCGGCCACGGCGCCGCTGAGCACCCTGTCAGGCGCCCTGCTGCTGGACGGCCAGGCGCAGTGGCTGCGTTTTGCCGGCAACGACCTCGAATCGCTGACCGACCTCGGCTGGCAAGTGCAGAAATCGGCCAAGTACCGCTACGACGTGGTGCCGGTCGAGGACTGGTATGCCGACATCGACGAGCCGCCGGAAGCGGGCAATGCCTGGTTCGAACTGGAGCTCGGCATCGTCGTCAACAGCAAGCGGGTGCCGCTGCTGCCGGTGCTGGTCCAGCTGATCCGCAATGCGCCGCTGGACTTCAATCCGGAAGTGCTGGCCGCGCACCAGGAAGCCGACCAGATGCTGGCCACCCTGTCCGACGGCGTGCGCGTGGCGCTGCCCTGGGGCCGCGTCAAGCCCATCCTGTCGACCCTGGGCGAGCTGTATTTCAACGATAAGATCAAGGCCAGGGTCCGGCTTTCGACCCTGGATGCGGCGCGCCTGGAAGAACTGGCGCGCGGCGCCGAGTTCACCTGGACCGGCGGCGAACGCCTGCGCGAGACCGGCCGCAAGCTGAGCCAGTTCGGCAAGGTGAAGAAGGTCGACGCCCCGGCCGGCCTGCAGGCGACCCTGCGCGACTACCAGCTGGACGGCCTTGCCTGGATGCAATTCCTGCGCGAATACGACCTGGGCGGCATCCTGGCCGACGACATGGGCCTCGGCAAGACCGTGCAGACCATCGCCCACATCCTGACGGAAAAGGAAGCGGGGCGCCTGACCAGCCCGGCGCTGGTCATCGCCCCGACCAGCCTGATGATGAACTGGATGGAAGAAGCCGCGCGCTTCGCCCCCAGCCTGAAGGTGCTGCTGCTGCAGGGCAAGGAGCGGATGGAGCTGTTCGACCAGATCGACGGCGCCGACATCGTGCTGACCACCTACGCCCTGCTGCCGCGCGACGAGGAAAAGCTGCGCGAGCACGAATACCACCTGGTGATCCTGGACGAATCGCACTACATCAAGAACACCCGCTCGAAGGCGGCGCAGACGGCCGGCTCGCTGAACGCGCGCCATCGCCTGTGCCTGTCCGGCACGCCGCTGGAGAATCACCTGGGCGAGCTGTGGTCGCAGTTCCACTTCCTGCTGCCGGGCCTGCTCGGCGACGAGAAGACCTTCAACAGCCAGTTCCGCCACCCGATCGAACGCCAGGACGATCCGGTGCGCCGCATGTTGCTGAACCGCCGTATCAAACCCTTCCTGCTGCGCCGGACCAAGGACAATGTGGCCAAGGAACTGCCGCAAAAGACGGAAATGATCCGCCGCATCGAGATCAGCGGCCCGCAGCGCGACCTCTACGAGACCGTGCGCCTGGCGATGGACAAGAAGGTGCGCGAGGAAATCGACCGCAAGGGCGTGGCGCGCAGCCAGATCGTGATCCTGGAAGCGCTGCTCAAGCTGCGCCAGGTCTGCTGCGACCCGCGCCTGGTGAAATCCATGCCGTCGCGCAAGAACACGGCGGCGATTTCGGCCAAGCTGACCGACCTGATGCAGATGGTCGACGACCTGCTGGGCGAGGGCCGCAAGATCCTGGTGTTCTCGCAGTTCACCAGCATGCTGGCCCTGATCGAGGAAGAGCTGGAAGCGCGCGGCATCCGCTACGCGCTGCTGACCGGCGAAACCCGCGACCGCTCGGCCCAGGTGGCCGCCTTCCAGCAGGGTGCGGTGCCGATTTTCCTGATCAGCCTGAAGGCCGGCGGCGTCGGCCTGAACCTGACCGCGGCCGACACCGTGATCCACTACGATCCATGGTGGAACCCGGCCGCCGAAAACCAGGCCACCGACCGCGCCTGGCGCATCGGCCAGGACAAGCCGGTGTTCGTTTATAAATTGATCGCGAAGGGCACGCTGGAAGAAAAGATCCAGCTGCTGCAGCAGAAGAAGTCGGAGCTGGCGCAGTCGATCCTGTCCGAAGGCGAATCGCAGAAGATGGCGCTGACGCAGGAAGATCTGCAGGCGATTTTTGCGCCGTTGGAGGACTAAGCGAATTACCACCGTCGGGCTGGGCACTGCCCAGCCCGACTCCCCGCCTTCGCGGGGACGACGTTTATAGGCGCGGGGACGACGTTTTGGTGATGCGAAATATGCACGTTGCGTACGCAAAGCAAGGTCCTGGAGCAGCTGTTCTATACAAACCGCTAAACAGCACACTATACTTCCTGACTGAAATTAATTAACTCCCTTGAAGGTTTCCATGGCCCGCAGCGCTCCTGTTCTTCCGCCTGGCGATGCGCAGCCCACGTCCACGCTGGCCACGGCCGACGCCTTCCGCAGCATCGCCGAACTCGGCGGCGATCTCGTCTTCATCATCGATTGCGCCAGCGGCCTGCCCGTCTATCTGAGTCCTCATGTCAACGATATGCTGGGTTATGGCGTTCTTGATGTTCATGAACATTTGTCAACTAATGCCAGGGGCCCGCTGGCGCCGCTCTGCGCCGGTCTGCAGGAACGCCTGCGCCGCTTCGCCTCCGGCGACGGCTCGCGCCTGCGCGTGGCGCGCGAGTTCGAGCTGCGCCGCCCGGATGGACGCGAGGTGCTGGTGGAAGTGATGTCGACCCTGTTGCTGGACCAGGCGGGCAGGGCGCAGGCGCTGGCCGGCATCGTGCGCGACCTGTCGGCGCGGCGCGAGCAGGAACGCGAGCAGAAGCGCTTCGCCAGCATGCTGAACCACGAGTTCCGCACGCCGCTGTCGACCATCGACGGCGCCATCCAGCGGCTGGAAGCGACCAATGCGAATGCCGACGCGCCAACGCGCCAGCGCTACCGCAAGATCGCCACCGCCACCGACCGCCTGATCGCGATGCTGGACGATTACCTGTCGCCGGAGCGGATGGCGGCGCTCGGGCGCCAGCGCCAGGCGCATACCGTGGCGCCGCGCCTGCTGCTGGAAGAACTGGTGGCGCAGGCGCGCGTGGCCGGCCGCAAGGTGAGCCTGAGCGCGGATGCCTTGCCGGCCAGGCTGCGCGGCGAGCCTGCCGGCCTGCGCCTGGCGCTGAAGATCCTGCTGGAAAACGCGCTGCGCTACACGCCGACCGACAGCAGCCTGGCCGTGCTGGGTCGGCCCGTGGGAAATGGCGTCGAACTGGCGCTGCGCGACAGCGGCCCGGGCGTGCCCGCCGCCGATTTGCCGCGCATCTTCGACAAGGGCTATCGCGGCAGCAATGCGGCCGGCCTGCCGGGCAGCGGCCTGGGGCTGTACATGGCGCGTTCGCTCGTCGAAGTCCACGGCGGCGCCCTGGAGCATGCGGCGCCGCCGGAAGGTGGGGCCGAGTTCCGCTTGTGGCTGCCGGTTCAGGATGCGCCGGGGAAAGGTCTTGCCTCAAGCGAGACCAGCAGTGATAATCGGGGCGGCCTACGGGGGTAGCCGCCCGACGGAAAGAATCCGGGAATATAAATAAGAGAAACATGGCCAACCCATGACGCAAATACTGATTGTTGAAGACAATGGCGAATACGCCGGCGACATGGCCGACTTCCTCAAGGAGCTCGGCCACGAGGTCACGATCGCGACCACCGCCGGCGACATGTGGGCGGCGCTGACCCGCACGCCGGCCGCAGTGGTGGTGCTCGACCTGGGCCTGCCCGACGAAGACGGATTCAATGTCATCCCGCGGATGCGCCAGCTGTATCCCGAGATCGGCCTGCTGGTCCTGACGGGACGGGTCGCATTCGACAACCGCATCCTCGGCCTGCGCCTGGGCGCGGACCACTATCTGACCAAGCCGATCAAGTTTCCGGAGCTGGCCGCCCACATCGAGGCGCTGGACCGCCGCGTGCGTCCGCAAGAGCCGGCGCCGGCGCCGAGCAAGTGGACGCTGCGCGTCTCGGCCCGCCAGCTCGAGCTGATGGGCAAGATCATCGACCTGACCGAAAAAGAGTGTAATTTCCTGCACCTGCTGACCATCAACACCCGGCCGGTGCCGCGCCAGGTGATCGTGGCCGGCATGGGCGGCGACGACCCGGACGCCAGCCGCCGCGTCGACATGCTGGTCTACCGCCTGCGCAAGAAGGCGAGAACGGGCCTGGGCCAGGACCTGCCGCTGCGCAGCGCCTACGGCGAGGGCTACAGCCTGTCGGCCGGGTTTACGCTGGCCTGAATGGGCCGGCGGGCGCGCCTTCTTTTCGCAGGGGCGCTCGGCGCCGCCGCCTTGCTGGGCTGGCGGCTGCTGCACCAGGAAGCGGACCCGGATCCGCAAGCGTGCAGTACATCGACGGCGGACTTCATGGCCTCGTTTGCGCCGGGTACACCTTATTCCGAGGTTGTGCGGCGGCTCCAGCACCTGAAACTGCGCTTCGAGGCGCCCGCACCGCTGCCGGAGACTGTCGCCGGCAATCCGCCGCTGCTCTACGTGCGGGTGAAGGAGACCGGTTTCGCGGTCAGCCGGCGCGAAGACGTCCGTATCGAATTCGACAGCGCCAGACAACTGGTCCGGCTGGACTGCATGGTGTTCCTGCACGGACCCTGATAAGTTACGCCCTTTGACGGCATCTTCCAGCCGGTTTCGATAATCAGGGACACAGTGGTGCACAATTTTCGTGCATTCGCATATAATTGGGGACAGAGTTCACTCCCCCAACACGCCATGGCCCGCCAACCCCGCCTGATCCTGCCGAACCAGCCCCACCTCATCCTCCAGCGCGGCAACGACAACGGGCTGATTTTTCGCGACGACGAAGACCAGGAACGCTTCCACGGCTGGCTGCAGGAATGCGCCCGGCTGTACCAGGTCGCCGTGCACGCCTGGGTGCTGATGCCGAATCACCTGATCCTGCTGGCCACGCCCCAGGACGAAAACGGGCTGGCGCTGATGATGCAGAAGGTCGGCCGCCATTACGTCCCCTGGTTCAACAAGAAGCACGGCCGCTCGGGCACCCTGTTCGAGGGGCGCTTCCGCACGTCCCTGGTCGACGCCGCGCCCTGGCTGCTGGCCTGCAGCCGTCATCTTGAACTGGCGCCCGTGCATGCCCGCCTGGTGGCCGACCCTGCCGATTACCGCTGGTCGAGCTACGCCCACCATGCCGGCATGCGTTCCGACACCCTGATTACCGACCACATGCTGTACTGGGGCCTCGGCAATACCCCCTTCCAGCGCGAAGCCGCCTACACCGAGCTGGTGCAGCAGGGCGGCGGCAGGGAAGAAGAGGCGCTGATCGGCACCGCTCTCGCCAAAGGCTGGCCGATCGGCTCGCTCACTTTCAAGACCGAGCTCGAAAAAAAGACCAAACGGCAGATTCTGCCAGCCAAGCGTGGCCGGCCATTCAAGGTCAAACCAGTCTCCGAGACTGCGGAAGCACTGCCCGAGATTCCCTAAGGTATTGATTTAATTTGATTCAGATACCCGTTTCAAGCCTGGAACGGGCGCTGATTTACTGTGTCCCTATTTAAATTGAAAGGTAGAGTTTCCGAATTTAATTTGACTCCGACCCTAATTGTTGTGATTGAAGTTTATTGTGCTCTGCACTATTCTCGGCCTTCAATCTTTCAAAAATGTCGTGGAGTCCCTCATGATTGCCCAAGGTTTGTACGATCCCGCCAATGAACACGATGCCTGCGGCGTCGGTTTCATCGCCCACATCAAGGGCAACAAGAGCCACTCGATCATTGAACAGGGTTTATTAATCCTGAAGAACCTGGACCACCGCGGCGCGGTCGGCGCCGATGCGCTGATGGGCGACGGCGCCGGCATCCTGATCCAGATCCCGGACCAGTACTACCGCGACGAGATGGGCAAGCAGGGCGTTGAACTGCCGCCGCCCGGCGAATACGGCGTCGGCATGGTGTTCCTGCCGAAGGAACATGCCTCGCGCATCGCCTGCGAACAGGAGATCGAGCGCGCCGTGCGCGCCGAGGGCCAGGTCGTGCTGGGCTGGCGCAACGTGCCGGTCGACGACGTGATGCCGATGTCCCCGACCGTGCGCGCCAAGGAACCGGTGATTCGCCAGATCTTCATCGGCCGCGGCCCGGACGTGATGGTCACCGACGCCCTCGAGCGCAAGCTGTACGTGATCCGCAAATCGTCGGGCCACGCGATCCAGGCCCTGAAGCTCATGCACGGCAAGGAGTTCTTCGTGCCGTCGATGTCGGCGCGCACCGTGGTCTATAAAGGCCTGCTGCTGGCCGACCAGGTCGGCGTCTACTACAAGGACCTGCAGGACCCGCGCTGCGTTTCCGCGCTGGCCCTGGTGCACCAGCGCTTCTCGACCAACACCTTCCCGGAATGGCCGCTGGCCCACCCGTACCGCCTGATCGCCCACAACGGCGAGATCAATACCGTCAAGGGCAACTTCAACTGGACCCGCGCCCGCGAAGGCATGCTCAAGTCGGCCGTGCTGGGCGATGACCTGCCCAAGCTGTTCCCGCTGATTTACGAAGGCCAGTCCGACACCGCCTGCTTCGACAACGCACTGGAACTGCTGGTGATGGCCGGCTACCCGATCGGCCAGGCGATGATGATGATGATCCCGGAAGCCTGGGAAAACCATGCGACCATGGACGAGAACCGCCGCGCCTTCTACGAATACCACGCCGCGATGATGGAGCCGTGGGACGGCCCGGCCGCGATGGCCTTCACCGACGGCCGCCACATCGGCGGCACCCTCGACCGCAACGGCCTGCGTCCGGCGCGCTATGTGGTCACCGACGACGACCTGGTGGTGATGGCCTCCGAATCCGGCGTGCTGCCGATCCCGGAGTCGCGCATCGTCAAGAAATGGCGCCTGCAGCCCGGGAAGATGTTCCTGATCGACCTGGAAGCCGGCCGCATCATCGACGACAAGGAATTGAAGGACACCTACGCGAACGCCAAGCCGTACAAGGCCTGGATCAAGTCGGTGCGCATCAAGCTCAACGAAATCAAGGTCACCGAGAGCCAGCTGGCGCAGAGCCGCGTCAAGGACACGCCGGCGCAAGGCGAGAAGGCGGCGATCTCGCTGCTCGACCGCCAGCAGTCCTTCGGCTACACCCAGGAAGACCTGAAATTCCTGATGTCGCCGATGGCCGTGCTGGGCGAGGAGGCCACCGGCTCGATGGGCAACGACTCGCCGCTGGCGGTC
The DNA here is from genome assembly GCF_042656905.1 of Massilia aerilata. Lineage (NCBI taxonomy): Bacteria > Pseudomonadati > Pseudomonadota > Betaproteobacteria > Burkholderiales > Oxalobacteraceae > Massilia > Massilia aerilata. The sequence goes on along the minus strand of NZ_JBHSMZ010000026.1, from coordinate 153,814 downwards.
ATGTCCAACAAGCTGAAGCCCTTGTACGCCTACTTCAAGCAGCTGTTCGCGCAGGTGACCAACCCGCCGATCGACCCGATCCGCGAAGCGATGGTGATGTCGCTGGTGTCCTTCATCGGCCCGAAGCCGAATCTGCTGGACACCAACAACGTCAACCCGCCGATGCGCCTCGAAGTCTCGCAGCCCATCCTCGGCTTCAACGACATGGCGCGCCTGCGTTCGATCAGCCTGCACACCGGCGGCAAGTTCAAGTCGTATGAGCTGAACATCTGCTACCCGGTCAGCTGGGGCAAGGAAGGCATCGAAGCTTCGCTGGCATCGCTGTGCGCGGAAGCCGTCGACGCCGTGAAATCCGGCCACAACATCCTGATCGTCTCGGACCGCGCGATGTCGGGCGAGCAGGTCGCGATCCCGGCCCTGCTGGCGACGTCCGCCGTCCACCAGCACCTGGTGATGCGCGGCCTGCGCGCCTCGACCGGCCTGGTCGTCGAAACCGGCTCGGCGCGCGAGACCCACCACTTCGCGCTGCTGGCCGGCTACGGCGCCGAAGCCGTGCACCCCTACCTGGCGCTGGAAACCCTGGTCGAGCTGGCGGCCCACCTGCCGCACCCGATGTCGGCGGAAGAGGCGGCCAAGAACTACACCAAGGCGGTCGGCAAGGGCCTCATGAAAGTGATGTCGAAGATGGGCATCTCGACCTACATGTCCTACTGCGGCGCGCAGATCTTCGAAGCGATCGGCCTGAACAAGTCGCTGGTCGACAAATATTTCAAAGGCACCTCGTCGACGGTGGAAGGCATCGGCCTGTTCGAAGTGGCCGAGGAAGCGCTGCGCCTGCACCACCTGGCCTTCGGCAAGGACCCGGTGCTGGCGAACAGCCTGGACGTGGGCGGCGAATACGCCTACCGCGTGCGCGGCGAAGACCACCTGTGGACGCCGGACGCGATCGCCAAGCTGCAGCACTCGACCCGCGCCAACAACTTCAACACTTATAAAGAGTACGCGCAGCTGATCAACGACCAGAGCAAGCGCCATCTGACGATGCGCGGCCTGTTCGAATTCAGGATCGACCCGAGCAAGGCGATCCCGCTGGGCGAAGTCGAGCCGGCCAAGGACATCGTCAAGCGCTTCGCCACCGGCGCGATGTCGCTGGGTTCGATCTCGACCGAAGCCCACGCCACGCTGGCGATCGCCATGAACCGTATCGGCGGCAAGAGCAACACCGGCGAGGGCGGCGAAGACCCGGCGCGCTACATGGGCGAATTCAAGGGCATCAAGATCGCCAGGGGCGAGACCCTGGCCTCGATCCTGGGCTCGGACCGCGTCGTCGCCGACATCCCGCTGCAAGAGGGCGACTCGCTGCGCTCGAAGATCAAGCAGGTGGCCTCGGGCCGTTTCGGCGTGACCGCCGAGTACCTGGCTTCGGCCGACCAGATCCAGATCAAGATGGCCCAGGGCGCCAAGCCGGGCGAAGGCGGCCAGCTGCCGGGCCATAAGGTGTCCGAGTACATCGCCTCGCTGCGCTTCTCGGTGCCGGGCGTCGGCCTGATCTCGCCGCCGCCGCACCACGACATCTACTCGATCGAAGACCTGGCCCAGCTGATCCACGACCTCAAGAACGCCAACCCGAGCGCCTCGATCTCCGTGAAACTCGTGTCGGAAGTCGGCATCGGCACCGTCGCCGCCGGCGTCTCGAAGGCCAAGGCCGACCACGTGGTCGTCGCCGGTCACGATGGCGGCACCGGCGCCTCGCCGCTGTCCTCGGTCAAGCACGCCGGCACGCCGTGGGAGCTGGGCCTGGCCGAGACCCAGCAGACCCTGGTGCTGAACGGCCTGCGCAGCCGCATCCGCGTGCAGGCCGACGGCCAGATGCGCACCGGACGCGACGTCGTCATCGCCGCCATGCTGGGCGCCGACGAAATCGGCTTCGCCACCGCGCCGCTGGTGGTCGAGGGCTGCATCATGATGCGCAAGTGCCACCTGAATACCTGCCCGGTGGGCGTGGCGACCCAGGACCCGGTGTTGCGCGCCAAGTTCCAGGGCAAGCCGGAACACGTGGTGAACTACTTCTTCTTCGTCGCCGAAGAAGCGCGCCAGCTGATGGCGCAGCTGGGCATCCGCACCTACGACGAACTGATCGGCCGCGCCGACCTGCTCGACAAATCGAAGGCGATCGGCCACTGGAAGGCGCAGGGCCTGGACTTCAACAACATCTTCTACCAGCCGAAGGTCGACAGCCCGCGCGCCCTGCTGCACAGCCAAGGCCAGGACCACGGCCTGGACCGCGCACTCGACCACAAGCTGATCACCCAGGCGAAACCGGCGCTGGAGCGCGGCGAGCGCGTGTCCTTCATCTCGCCGGTGCGCAACCTGAACCGCACGGTCGGCACCATGCTGTCGGGTGAAGTCGCCAAGCGCTACGGCCATGCCGGCCTGCCGGACGACACCATCCACATCCAGCTGCAGGGCACGGCGGGCCAGTCGGCCGGCGCCTTCCTGGCGGCCGGCATCACGATCGACCTGGTCGGCGAGGGCAACGACTACGTGGGCAAAGGGCTGTCGGGCGGCCGCATCATCGTGCGCCCGAACACCGAGTTCCGCGGCTGGGCGGTCGACAACATCATCGTCGGCAACACGGTGCTGTACGGCGCGATTTCCGGCGAAGCCTTCATCAACGGCGTGGCCGGCGAACGCTTCGCGGTGCGCAACTCGGGCGCGACGGCCATCGTCGAGGGCCTGGGCGACCACGGTTGCGAGTACATGACCGGCGGTACCGTGGTCGTGCTGGGCGAGACCGGCCGCAACTTCGCAGCCGGCATGTCGGGCGGCGTGGCCTATGTGTACGACCCGAAAGGCGAGTTCGAACAAAAGTGCAACATGACCATGGTGAACCTGGAGCGCGTGCTGTCGACCAAGGAGCAGGGCGACAAGTCGACCTGGCACGCCCAGGGCCGCGGCAGCGAGCGCGAATCGGACGAAGCGATCCTGAAGCGCCTGATCGAACGCCACTTCAAGCACACCGGCTCGACCCGCGCCCGCAACCTGCTGGACGACTGGGCCACCAGCCGCGGCAAGTTCGTGAAGGTCTTCCCGACCGACTACAAGCGCGCGCTGGAGGAGATGCACAACTCCAGCATGGAAGAGGCGAACGACAAGATCGAGTTGGCTGCGTAATACACCACGCCACCAAGGTCATCGCACAATAAAACAACGTCATCCCCGCGAAGGCGGGGATCCAAGTTCTGCTTGCATCTCGACTGCGCGTCCAACTTGGATTCCCGCTTCCGCGGGAATGACGGAGCTCCAAGCTCCCGACGGAACTGATAAGGAAAAAATCGTGGGTAAAATCACCGGCTTCATGGAATTTCAGCGCCAGGAGGAAGGCCACCTGGAACCTGCCGCGCGCCTGAAGAACTACAAGGAATTCACGCTGACGCTCAGCAACGACCAGGCCAAGGTCCAGGGCGCCCGCTGCATGGACTGCGGCATCCCCTTCTGCAACACGGGCTGCCCGGTCAACAACATGATCCCCGACTGGAACGACCTGGTCTATCACGGCAATTACCGCAACGCCGTCGAGAACCTGCATTCGACCAACAACTTCCCCGAATTCACCGGCCGCATCTGCCCGGCGCCCTGCGAGGCCGCCTGCACGCTGGGCATCAACGACGAGCCGGTCGGCATCAAGTCGATCGAGCGCAAGATCGCCGACGCCGGCTGGGAAAACGGCTGGATCGTGCCGCAGCCGTCCCTGAACAAGACGGGCAAGAAAGTCGCGGTGGTCGGCTCGGGTCCTGCCGGCCTGGCCGCGGCCCAGCAGCTGGCGCGCGTCGGCCACGACGTGACGGTGTTCGAGAAGAGCGACCGCATCGGCGGCCTGCTGCGCTACGGGATCCCGGACTTCAAGATGGAGAAGGGCCTGATCGACCGCAGGGTAGAGCAAATGCGCGAGGAGGGCGTGCAGTTCCGCACCAGCACCCTGATCGGCAAGGACTTCCCGACCACGGTCAGCAACATGGCGCGCGAGACCATCTTCCCGGAAGACCTGGTCAAGGACTACGACGCGGTCGTGATGGCCGGCGGCGCCGAGCAGCCGCGCGACCTGCCGGTGCCGGGCCGCGACCTGAAGGGCGTGCACTTCGCGATGGACTTCCTGCCGCAGCAGAACCGCGTGAACGCCGGCGACAAGGTCAAGGATCAAATCAAGGCCACCGGCAAGCACGTGGTCGTGATCGGCGGCGGCGACACCGGCTCCGACTGCGTCGGCACCTCGAACCGCCACGGCGCCGCCTCGGTGACGCAGTTCGAACTGATGCCGATGCCGCCGGAAATTGAAAACAAGCCGCTGGTCTGGCCCTACTGGCCGACCAAGCTGCGCACCTCGTCCTCGCACGAAGAAGGCTGCGAGCGCGACTTCGCGGTGGCGACCAAGCGCTTCGAGGGCAAGGGCGGCAAGGTCGAGAAGGTCATCGCCTGCCGGGTCGAGTGGAAGGACGGGAAGATGATCGAAGTCCCGGACACGGAATTCGAACTGAAGGCCGACCTGGTGCTGCTGGCGATGGGCTTCGTCGCGCCGGTGCAGCAGGTGCTGGATGCCTTCGATGTGCAGAAGGATGCGCGCGGCAATGCGCGGGCGACCGTCGATGGCGAGACCTCGTACCAGACCTCGGTGGCCAAGGTGTTCGCGGCCGGCGACATGCGCCGCGGCCAGTCGCTGGTGGTGTGGGCGATTCGCGAAGGACGGCAGTGCGCGCGGGCGGTGGACGAGTTCCTGATGGGGACTTCGGAGCTGCCGCGCTGATTGCAGCAAAGGCTTCCCTTTTCAGCGGCCCCGCAGGGCCGCTTTTTTTTAGTCCAGGGCCTGGTCGATGTTCCACGGCTGCGCCGGCGTTTTCACGTCGATGAAGGCGTAGCAGGGATCGCAGACTTCGGCCTCCTGCCGGAGCCGCCAGATGAGCGCGACCAGCGTGCCGAGACTGGTCCTCGAGGTGTCCTTGCCGGGCACGATCTGCCAGGTTTCCCCGGTCATCGATACGCTCCCCATGTGCAGGCCGAGCACCTCGCCGGCACGCCGGGTGTAGCGGGCGATGCGGGCGACGCCGGCATGCGAGGCTTGCGTCGCCAGCACCGCGCCCGGCTTGGCAACCTGGTCGAGCCGGCGGAACAGCTTCTGCTTGCCCGCGGTGTCGGATGGCGCCGCGTCGACGATCAGGTCGCAGTCCTTCAGGTGATGAAAGTTGACGGTGGCGGCCAGCAATGCCATCCGCCCGTCGCGCCCGTTCGCGCTGGAACGGGCCAGTGCGATGCCCTTGGCTAGCGATGCGCGCTCCAGCTCGAAGAGGGTGACCGGGATACCGGCATCCAGCACGCGCAGGGCAAGGCCGATACCGAAGCCGCTGGCGCCGACGATGCCGACCCGCCCGACGGCCCGGCCTTGCGCCGCCAGGCCTTCCAGCGGATCGGCGTCGGCGCTGCGCCGGTCGGAACCGAGGTCCTCGTCCAGTGCGGCGATGCGGGCGTTCATCGCCCTCGCATCGATCCCGCCAGGCGCCAGCGTGTAGCGCGTTTCATATTGCATGTGACTCATATGGCCTCCTCGCGATGGCTCAGAACTGGTTCATCGTATTGAGCGCGCCGGAAGCTTTCAGCGCCGCTTCGCCGCTGAAGTATTCCTTGTGGTCGTCGCCCAGGTCCGAGCCCGACATGTTCTGGTGCTTGACGCAGGCGATACCCTGGCGGATCTCCTTGCGCTGCACGCCGGCCACATAACCCAGCATGCCCTGCTCGCCGAAGTATTCCCTGGCCAGGTTGTCGGTCGACAGCGCTGCGGTGTGGTAGGTCGGCAGCGTGATCAGGTGATGGAAGATGCCGGCTTCGCGTGCCGCGTCGGCCTGGAAGGTGCGGATCCGCTCGTCGGCTTCGCGCGCCAGTTCGGAGTCGTCGTACTCGGCGCTCATCAGCTGCGAGCGTTCGTAGCGCGACACGTCGGCGCCATCGAGCTTCATGCGGTCGAAGACCTGCTGGCGGAAATTCAGGGTCCAGTTGAAGGACGGGCTGTTGTTGTAGACCAGCTTCGCATTCGGGATCACCTTGCGGATTTCCTTGACCATGCCGCCGATCTGCGCGATATGCGGTTTTTCGGTTTCGATCCACAGCAGGTCGGCGCCGTTCTGCAGCGAGGTAATGCAGTCGAGCACGCAGCGTGCCTCGCCGCTGCCTTCGCGGAACTGGAACAGGTTGCTGGGCAGGCGCTTCGGACGCAGCAGCTTGCCGTCGCGCTTGATGACCACGTCGCCGTTGCCCATCGCGTCCAGCGAGACTTCTTCGACGTCGAGGAAGCTGTTGTACTGGTCGCCCAGGTCGCCCGGCTCGCTGGTGTACGCGATCTGCTTGGTCAGGCCCGCGCCCAGCGAATCGGTGCGCGCCACGATCAGGCCCTCGTCCACGCCCAGTTCGAGGAAGGCGTAGCGCACGGCGCGGATCTTGGCCAGGAAGTCTTCGTGCGGCACGGTGACCTTGCCGTCCTGGTGACCGCACTGTTTCTCGTCCGAGACCTGGTTTTCGATCTGGATGCAGCAGGCGCCGGCCTCGATCATCTGCTTGGCCAGCAGGTAGGTGGCCTCGGCATTGCCGAAACCGGCGTCGATGTCGGCGATGATCGGCACGACGTGGGTGACGAAGTTGTCGATCTTGTCTTGGATGGCGGCGCGCGACTGGCCTTCCGCGGCGTCGAGCTGGCGGAACAGGCCGCCGAGCTCGCGTGCATCGGCCTGGCGCAGGAAGGTGTACAGCTCCTTGATCAGGGCCGGCACGGCGGTTTTCTCATGCATGGACTGGTCCGGCAGCGGGCCGAATTCCGAACGCAGCGCGGCAATCATCCAGCCCGACAGATAAAGGTAGCGGCGGTCGGTATTGTTGAAGTGCTTTTTGATGGAGATCATCTTTTGCTGGCCGATGAAACCATGCCAGCAGCCCAGCGACTGGGTGTATTGGGAGGGATCGGCATCGTAGTTCGCCATGTCGCGGCGCATGATGCCCGCCGTGTAGCGGGCAATGTCGAGACCGGTCTGGAAGCGGTTCTGTGCGCGCATGCGGGCTGCGGACTCGGGGTTGATCGCATGCCACCCGCTGCCCTGCTGTTGTTTGAGATTGGCGATGGCCTGGATATCGTTCTGGTACTGGGACATGGTGCACTCCATTTGAGATGAATCGGAAATCGATGATTCATCATAGAGCGGATGCTGCACCGCATCTTATGTCTTATATAAGAGCTGACTGAGAATTTAAGTCATTAAATTCAATGACTTGGGGATGTTGTTCCGCAATGTGGAAAGCCGTTTTGCGCATTGCAACATCGTCTTCGATTTGCGGCGCATCAGAGTTCATAATGTGAAACGTGGTTTGGCCCTGTGAAAATACAGTCGACCAGCTAGGCTGGCCCCGGGTCACGTGCGAAGTGCCCGCCAAACCACACGCTGGCCAGCCGCGCCACTTCTTCCAGCGTGCCCGGCTCCTCGAACAAATGGGTGGCCCCGGGGACGATCGCCAGTTCCCGCGGGCAATTCAGCTGGGCGAAGGCTTGCCGGTTGAGGGCGATCACCTCGTGGTCGCTGCCGCCCACGATCAACAGGGTCGGCGCGGTCACGCCGTGCAGGGCGGCGATGCCGGCCAGGTCGGGCCGACCGCCGCGCGCGACCACCGCGGCAATCGACGGGTACGGGGCGTTCGGAAAAGGGTGGTCGGGCAGCAGCTGGCCGAGATAGGGTTCGCCCAGATGCGGCTCGCCCGCCAGCCGCAGCGCCGCGGCGGCGCCGGTGCTGGCGCCGAACAGTCCCAGCGGCAGCTGCGCGGTGGCCGGCTCGCGCGCCAGCCAGCGCGCCGCCGTGCGCAGGCGCAGGGTCAGCAGGGCGATGTCGAAACGGATGTCGGGATGGGCTTCCTCTTCTTCGCTGAGCAGGTCCAGCAGCAGGGTGCCGACGCCGGCCTCGCGCAGGATGCGGGCGACATAGTTATTACGCGGGCTGAGCCGGCTGCTGCCGCTGCCGTGGGCGAACAGGACGATGCCGAGCGGCTCGTGCGGCAGCTCCAACATGCCTTCCATGCTGGCGTCCTCGTGCTGGATATGGATCAGCGCCCTGGCGTTCACGGTGGTCTCCCACAGGGTTCGACCCCCGATCCGTCCAAAAATTCAGTCCGCAAATCCCCCCTCGCGAAGGGGAAGCATGCGCGCGCCAAGTTGTTGTTTCCACAGGGAATCTGTTAAGAAAATTTATGATCATGCAACAATGTGAGGTATGCATATCCCATTTAAAACAAATACTTACGTAAAGAAATTATCTGACTCATTGTTCAGCAATGTTGTAATATCACGTCGATAAGCGCGCCGGAATTGGGCTGCCTCCAGCAGGGATTAACGTTTCTGCACTACAATACGAGATTCACCAAATACCAATATTCACTGTGTCCAACCTTGTCGAAATCCGCGATCTGCATTTTTCGTATGGAGATCGCCCCATCCTGTCGAATCTGAGCATGGATTTCCCGCGCGGCAAGCTGATTGCCGTGATGGGCGGTTCCGGCTCCGGCAAGACGACGGTGCTGCGCCTGATCGGCGGACAGATCCGTCCCCAGCGCGGCACGGTCTCGGTGAATGGCGAAGTCGTCCACCAGCTCGACACGGAAAACCTGTACCGCCTGCGCCGCAAGATGGGCATGCTGTTCCAGTTCGGCGCGCTGTTTACCGACCTGAGCGTGTTCGAAAACGTGGCCTTCCCGCTACGCGAACATAGCGATCTGCCGGAAGAAGTGCTGCGCGACCTGGTGCTGATGCGCCTGAACGCGGTCGGCCTGCGCAATGCCGCCAAGCTGAAGCCGAACGAGATCTCGGGCGGCATGGCGCGCCGCGTGGCGCTGGCGCGTGCGATCGCGCTGGACCCGGAACTGATCATGTACGACGAGCCCTTCGCCGGCCTGGACCCGATCTCGATGGGCGTGACCGCCAACCTGATCCGCAACCTGAACGACACGCTGGGCTCGACCTCGATCCTGGTCTCGCACGACGTGAACGAAACCTTCAGCATCGCCGACTACGTGTACTTCCTGTCCGGCGGCAAGATCGTTGCCCAGGGCACGCCGGCGGAAATGCGCGCGTCCAGCGATCCCTACGTCAAGCAGTTCGTCAACGCCGAGCCGGACGGTCCGGTGCCCTTCCACTATCCGGGCAAGTCGCTGGCCGAAGACCTGGGCCTGGGAGGCAAGCAATGATCGCGCGCTTCCTGGCCTTCATCGGCGCCTTCGTGCTGGACACGATCGCCCGCATCGGCTTCGTCACCCGTTCCTTCGTCAAGCTGCTGGGCCGGCTGCCCGGCGCGCTGAAGCGCCCGGCCCTGATCTCGGAACAGATCCATTTCATCGGCAATTACTCTCTGCTGATCATCGTCGTCTCCGGCCTGTTCGTCGGCATGGTGCTGGCCCTGCAGGGCTATTACACGCTGAGCCAGTTCGGCGCCGACGAAAAGCTCGGCCAGCTGGTGGCGCTGTCGCTGCTGCGCGAACTCGGCCCGGTCGTCACCGCGCTGCTGTTCGCCGGCCGCGCCGGCACCTCGCTGACCGCCGAGATCGGCCTGATGAAGGCCGGCGAGCAGCTGTCGGCGATGGAAATGATGGCCGTGAACCCGATCCAGCGCGTGCTGGCGCCGCGTTTCTGGGGCGGCATGCTCGCCATGCCGGTGCTGGCGACGATCTTCTCCGCCATCGGCATCATCGGCGGCTACCTGGTCGGCGTGCAGCTGATCGGCGTGGACGAGGGCGCGTTCTGGTCCCAGATGCAGGGCAATATCGACGTGCGCCGCGACATCCTGAACGGCGTGCTGAAGAGTTTCGTGTTTGGCGTGGCCGTCACTTTTACCGCGCTGTTCCAGGGTTATGAAGCGCAGCCGACGCCGGAAGGCGTGTCGCGCGCGACCACCCGTACCGTGGTGATCGCCTCGCTGATGGTCCTGGCGCTCGACTTCGTCATGACCGCCTTAATGTTCAACAAATAAGTGTTCAATAAATAACTAGAACTTTGGCTGATTAATCGCCGCTATATATTAGGAAATCTTATGCATCGCAAAACTATTGACGTCTGGGTCGGACTTTTCGTGCTGTTGGGTGCGGTATCGCTCCTTTTCCTCGCACTTAAGGCAGGTAACATGAGCACTATTTCGTTTACCAAGACGTATGCGATCGTCGGCAAGTTCGACAACATCGGCGGTTTGAAGCCACAGTCGCCGGTCAAGAGCGCAGGCGTGGTCGTGGGCCGCGTCGGCGACATCAGTTTCGACGACAAGACCTTCGCGGCCATGGTTCGTCTCGACATGAATCCGGCCTACAAGTTTCCGAAAGACAGCTCGCTGAAGATCCTGACCTCCGGCCTGCTGGGCGAACAGTACGTCGGCATCGAAGCCGGCGGCGACACCAACAACCTGGCCGAAGGGGACCGCATCACCCGCACGCAGTCGGCGGCGGTGCTGGAAGACCTGATTAACCAGTTTATCTATAGCAAAGCAGCCGATGGAAAGGACAGTGAGAAATGAGCATTCGTAAGGCACTGACGCTGGCGGCCGGCGCTGCCGTATTGCTGAGCGGTTGCGCGACGTCCACCAATCCGCGCGATCCGTTCGAGAAATTCAACCGCGCGGTCTTCAACTTCAACGATGCGGTCGACCGCACCGCCCTGAAGCCGGCTGCCACCGCCTACAAGAACGTGACCCCGGACTTCGTCCAGACCGGCGTGAACAACTTCTTCGGCAACCTGTCGGACCTGTGGAGCTCGGTCAACAATTTCGCCCAGCTCAAGGGCCAGGATGGCCTGAACGATTTCACCCGTTTTGCCGTGAACTCGACCCTCGGCCTGGTTGGCGTGCTCGACATCGCGACCCCGGCGGGCCTGCGCAAGCACAACGAAGACCTGGGCCAGACCCTGGGCTACTGGGGCGTGCCAAGCGGCCCCTACTTGATGTTGCCGCTGTTGGGCCCATCTACGATCCGCGACACCGCGGTTCTGCCGGGCGACTGGTGGGGCGACGGCTGGACCCACGTGAACGACATCCCGTGGCGTAACAGCGGCATCGTGCTGCGCGCCGTCGACCAGCGCGCCAGCGTGCTGGATGCCTCGAACCTGCTCGAAGACGCCGCCCTCGACCGCTACGAATTCATCCGCGACGGTTACCTGCAGCGTCGCAGCAGCAAGGTCCTGGACACGGATAAAGCCCAGGTCCGCGCCGAGAAGGTGCAGGAAAAGCTGGAGAAGGTGCAGGAGAAGGTCGAGCAGAAACTGGGCGTGAAGAAGACGCAGAACCCGGACGACGCCGCTCCCGATGCCGCGCCGGAGAATCCGCCGGCGCCTGCGCCGGTGTCATCCGGACCGGTACAAAAGTAGTTAATGGAATACACATCGGAGGCACAGCCTCAACCAGACAAAGGAAGCGTATGAAGCCAATCGCACAACTGATCGTGACTGCCGCCGTGGCGGCCTTTTCCACCAGCGTGATCGCTGCTCCGGCCGCGGCCGCCAACGAAGCGCCGGACGTGCTGGTCAAGCGCGTCAGCACCGACGTGATCGACGCCGTCAAGGCCGACAAGGATATTCAGGCCGGCAACAGCCGCAAGATCATCGACCTGGTCAACACCAGGATCCTGCCGTATGTCGATTCCGACAAGATGACCGCGCAGGCGGCCGGGCGCTTCTGGCGCCAGGCGACCCCGGAACAGCAGAAGCAACTGTCGGAAGAATTCCGCCAGCTGCTGATCTACACGTATTCGGGCGCGCTCTCGCAAATCAAGAACGAGACCATCGAATTCAAGCCCTTCCGCGCCGACCCGGCCGACAGCGAAGTCGAGGTGAAGTCGCAGGTCAACCTGACCCGCGGCGAGCCGATCACCCTGAACTACCGCCTGAGCAAGGGCGCGCAGGGCTGGAAGATCTTCGACCTGAACGTGATGGGCGCCTGGCTGGTCGAGACCTATAAATCGACCTTCGCCTCCGAGATCGGCAAGGGCGGCGTCGATGGCCTGATCAAGAAGCTGCACGACCGTAACCAGCAGCTGGCCAACAAGCCGCTGAAGGCGCCGCAGAAGTAAGCATGGCGGAGTCCAATCCCATGCTGTCGCTGGATGCCCTGACCTTCCAGAACGCCCAGGCGGCGCTGGAGCAGGGCTGCGCGGCGCTCGGCGCCGGCGAGACCGTGTTCGACCTCGGCGGCGTGCGCGCCGCCGATTCCTCGGCCCTGGCGCTGATGCTGGCATGGCAGCGCCGCGCCCAGACCCACGGGCGCAAGCTCAGCTTCATCAATGTGCCGGCCAACGTCGATGCGCTGGCGCGCCTGTACGGCGTCGATGGTTTGATCGGCCGAGCGTAATCGGCAGCGTCATGACGGATCGGCGGCTTGCCGACCCGTCATGAGGTTTTCTTCTATAATGGCTCGTTTCCCCTGCACGGTCCGCCGCCCCGGCGCGCCCCCATCGCATGACAGCCATCCAGATTGACAGCGTCGAGAAAAGCTACAAGGGTTTCAAAGCCCTCAAGGGCGTTTCCCTGACCATCGAACAAGGCGAGTTCTTTGGCCTGCTCGGCCCGAACGGCGCCGGCAAGACCACCCTCATTTCCTGTATCGCGGGCCTGATCCGGCCCGACGTCGGTAGCGTGCGCATCCACGGCCACGACGTGGTCAAGGACTTCCGCCAGGCCCGCATGGCGCTCGGCGTGGTGCCGCAGGAACTGGTGTTCGATCCCTTTTTCACGGTGCGCGAAACCCTGCGCCTGCAGTCCGGCTACTTCGGCCTGAAGAACAACGACAAGTGGATCGACGAGGTCATGGAAAACCTCGACCTGACCGCCAAGGCCGACGTCAACATGCGCGCCCTGTCCGGCGGCATGAAGCGGCGCGTGCTGGTGGCCCAGGCCCTGGTGCACAAGCCGCCCGTGATCGTGCTGGACGAACCGACCGCCGGCGTCGACGTCGAACTGCGCCAGACCCTGTGGAAGTTCATCTCGCGCCTCAATCGCGAAGGCCACACCGTGGTGCTGACCACCCACTACCTCGAAGAAGCCCAGGCCATGTGCCAGCGCGTGGCCATGCTCAAGACCGGCAACGTGGTGGCGCTGGACACCATGTCGCAGCTGCTGCGCCGCGTGTCCGGCTCCTCGCTGATCGTGCACCTGAAGCAGGGCGCGCTGCCGGAAGGCCTGCGCCACCTGGTCGCGCACGACGAGCACGACGACGCCTCGAAGCCGAACGGGCAGGGCAACAAATACACCCTGCGCGTGAACGAGTACGGCGAGGTCGAACACATCCTGGCGCGCCTGCGCGAATCCGGCGCCGTCATCGACGAAATGCAGCTCCAGCAGGCCGACCTGGAAGACATCTTTATCCAGATTATGGAAGGGGCACCGATCCGATGAATTTCGTCTCCGTGGGTTTCAAGACCCTGTTCTACAAAGAGATCCTGCGCTTCTGGAAGGTCGCCACCCAGACCGTGGCGGCGCCCATCGTCACCTCGATGCTCTACCTGCTGATCTTCGGCCACGTGCTCGAAGGCCGCGTGCAGATGCTCGAAGGCGTCGACTACACCGCCTTCCTGATCCCCGGCCTGGTGATGATGAGCGTGCTGCAGAACGCCTTCGCCAATTCCTCGTCCTCGCTGATCCAGTCCAAGATCACGGGCAACCTGGTCTTCATTCTGCTGCCGCCGCTGTCGCACTGGGAGATCCTGTCGGCCTACGTGACCGCCTCGATCGTGCGCGGGCTGTCGGTCGGCCTGGGCGTGTTCGTCATCACCGCCTGGTTCGCGCACCTGTCCTTCACCTTCCCGCTGTGGATCATCGTGTTCGCGCTGCTGGGCGCGGCGATCCTGGGGGCGATGGGCGTGATCGCCGGTATCTGGGCCGAGAAGTTCGACCAGCTGGCCGCGTTCCAGAACTTTTTGATCATGCCTGCAACATTTTTGGCCGGCGTGTTCTATTCGATTAAGAAACTGCCCCCGTTCTGGCTGGCAGTCTCGCATTTCAACCCGTTCTTTTATATGATTGACGGGTTCCGTTACGGTTTCTTCGGCAAGTCGGACGTCTCGCCCTGGACCAGCCTGGCCATCGTCGCCGTGTTCTTCGTGGTGCTGGCAGGCGTCGCCATCAATATGCTCCGCCGCGGCTACAAGCTGCGCCACTAAGATTCATTCAACATTCATCATGGCTACCACTCCTGAACTCATCCACGGCTACCTCAAGGCCGGCATGGAAACCACCCACCTAGAAGTGGAAGGCGACGGCCAGCACTTCAGCGCCGTCATCGTGTCGCCGGCGTTTGCGGGGAAAAGCCGCATCCAGCGCCACCAGATCGTCTACGCCGCCCTCGGCGACCGCATGCGCGAAGAGATCCACGCGCTGTCGATGAAGACCCTCACTCCTGAAGAGTACCAAGGATAAGCATATGGACAAGCTCCAGATCACCGGCGGCAAGCGCCTGAACGGCGACATCCGCATCTCGGGCGCCAAGAACGCCGCGCTGCCCATCCTGTGCGCCGGCCTGCTGACGGGCGGCGACCTCGAACTGTCGAACGTGCCGCGCCTGCACGACGTGCGCACCATGCTCAAGCTGCTCGAGCAGACCGGCCTGAAGGTGACCCAGGACGACGAGAACGTCACCCTGAACGGCGCCAGCATCGACAAGCTGGAAGCGCCGTACGAGCTGGTGAAGACCATGCGCGCCTCGATCCTGGTGCTGGGCCCGATGCTGGCGCGCTTCGGCGAAGCCAAGGTCTCGCTGCCGGGCGGCTGCGCGATCGGTTCGCGTCCGGTCGACCAGCACATCAAGGGCCTGCGCGCGATGGGCGCCGAGATCACGATCGAAGGCGGCTACATCCACGCCAAGTGCCCGAAGCTGAAGGGCGCGCGCATCCACACCGACATGATCACCGTGACCGGCACCGAGAACCTGCTGATGGCCGCCGTGCTGGCCGAAGGCGAGACCGTGCTGGAAAACGCCGCGCGCGAACCGGAAGTGACCGATCTCGCCAACATGCTGGTGGCGATGGGCGCCAGGATCGAAGGCATCGGCACCGACCGCCTGGTGATCCAGGGCGTCGAGTCGCTGCATGGCACGAAGCACGCGGTGATCTCGGACCGCATCGAAGCCGCGACCTTCCTGTGCGCGGTGGCGGCGGCCGGCGGCGACATCCGCATCACCAACACCCGCACCGACATCTTCGACGTCGCGCTCGATAAACTGCGCCAGGTGGGCCTGCAGCTGGACGTGCAGGACAACGCCATCCGCGCCCGCATGGACGGCCGCCCGCACCCGGTGTCCTTCCGCACCACCGAATATCCGGGCTTCCCGACCGACATGCAGGCCCAGTTCATGGCCGTGAACATCATCGCCGACGGTCCGAGCCGCGTGACCGAGACCATCTTCGAGAACCGCTTCATGCACGTGCAGGAGATGAACCGCCTGGGCGCGCAGATCTCGACCGAGGGCAACACCGCCTTCATGCGCGGCGTCGAGCGCCTGGTGGGCGCGCCGGTGATGGCGACCGACCTGCGCGCTTCGGCTTCGCTGGTGATCGCCGGCCTGGCGGCCGAGGGCACGACCATTGTCGATCGCATTTATCACCTGGATCGTGGGTATGATCGGATGGAAGCCAAGTTGTCGGCGGTGGGCGCCGATATCGTTCGTATCAAATAATTTCCTCCGTCGTCCCCGCGCAGGCGGGGACCCAAGTTCTGCCAGAACGATCGAAACGCAAACAAACTT
The DNA here is from genome assembly GCF_042656905.1 of Massilia aerilata. Lineage (NCBI taxonomy): Bacteria > Pseudomonadati > Pseudomonadota > Betaproteobacteria > Burkholderiales > Oxalobacteraceae > Massilia > Massilia aerilata. Next base: position 138,026 of record NZ_JBHSMZ010000026.1, on the reverse strand, counting down.
GGATCCCCGCCTTCGCGGGGACGACGGTAACCAAAGCAGTCACATGACCAAACCAACCCAGGACAGCTCCCAGCTGATCCTCGCCCTCTCGAAGGGCCGCATCTTCGAAGACACCCTGCCGCTGCTGGCCGCGGCGGGCATCGAGGTGCTGGAAAATCCGGAAACCTCGCGCAAGCTGATCCTCGCGACCAACGACCCCGGCGTGCGCGTGCTGATCGTGCGCGCCACCGACGTGCCGACCTATGTCCAGTACGGCGCCGCCGACTTCGGCGTGGCCGGCAAGGACGTGCTGCTCGAGCATGGCGGCGAAGGCCTGTACCAGCCGGTCGATTTGCGCATCGCCTGCTGCCGCATGTCGGTGGCGGTGAACGCCGGCTTCGACTACGAGACCGCGGTGCGCCAGGGCGCGCGCCTGCGCGTGGCGACCAAGTTCGTGGAAACCGCGCGCGAGCACTTCGCCAAGAAGGGCGTGCACGTCGACCTCATCAAGCTGTATGGCTCGATGGAGCTGGCGCCGCTGGTCGGCCTGTCGGACGCCATCGTCGACGTGGTCTCGACCGGCGGCACCCTGCGCGCCAACAACCTGGTCGAAGTCGAGAAGATCATGGAGATCTCCTCGCGCCTGGTGGTCAACCAGGCCGCGCTCAAGCTCAAGCGCGAGCGTCTGCAACCCATCATCGAGGCGTTCGATCGCGCCTCCCGGCAGCAAGGTTAAATCATGGAAGTACGCAAGCTCGATTCCACAGCGCCCGATTTCAAGCAGCAGCTCACGAAACTGCTGGCCTTCGAAGCGGAGACCGACGACGCCATCGAGTCGGCCGTCGCCAGGATCCTCGCCGACGTCAAGGCGCGCGGCGATGCGGCCGTGCTCGAGTACACGAATAAATTCGACCGCATCCCGAACGGCGGCGCCGCCGGCATGGCCGCCTTCGACCTGGGCCAGGACGAATTGCAGGCCGCGCTGGCCTCGCTGCCGGAAGCCCAGCGCGCCGCGCTGCAGACGGCCGCCGAGCGCATCCGCGTATTCCACGAGCGCCAGAAGCAGGAACTGAACGGTTTTACGTACACCGAGCCCGATGGCACGGTACTCGGCCAGCGCGTGACGCCGCTGGACCGCGTCGGCATCTATGTCCCGGGCGGCAAGGCGGCCTACCCCTCGTCGGTGCTGATGAACGCGATCCCGGCCCAGGTGGCCGGCGTGAAGGACATCGTGATGGTGGTGCCGACCCCGGACGGCATCAAGAACCGCATGGTGCTGGCCGCCGCCGCGATCGCCGGCGTGACGCGCGTGATCACCATCGGCGGCGCCCAGGCCGTGGCGGCGCTGGCCTACGGCACCGAGACGATTCCCGCCGTCGATAAAATCGTCGGCCCCGGCAACGCCTACGTGGCCGCCGCCAAGCGCCGCGTGTTCGGCACCGTCGGCATCGACATGATCGCCGGCCCCTCCGAAATCCTGGTGCTGTGCGACGGCAGCACCGATCCGGACTGGGTCGCGATGGACCTGTTCTCGCAGGCCGAGCACGACGAGCTGGCCCAGGCCATCCTGCTGTGCCCCGACGCCGGCTACATCGCACAGGTCGAAGCCAGCATCCACAAGCTGCTGCCGACCATGCCGCGCAAGGACACGATCGCGACTTCGCTGAGCGACCGCGGCGCCCTGATCAAGGTGCGCGACATGGAGGAAGCCTGCGCGATCGCCAACGACATCGCCGCCGAGCACCTGGAAATCTCCGCTGCCGAACCGCAGCAGTGGGCCGACCGGATCCGCCACGCGGGCGCGATGTTCCTCGGCCGCTTCTCGTCGGAGTCGCTGGGCGATTACTGCTGCGGCCCGAACCACGTGCTGCCGACCTCGCGCACGGCGCGCTTCTCGTCGCCGCTGGGCGTCTACGACTTCCAGAAGCGCTCGTCGGTGCTGTTCGTGTCCGAAGCCGGCGCCCAGACCCTGGGCAAGGTGGCGGCCGAGCTGGCGTACGGCGAAGGCTTGCAGGCGCACGCCCGCAGCGCCGAACTGAGGATCAAGGACGGCAAGACGTCATGACGGACTGGGTCGACCGGGTCTTCTGCGAGGATGCGCTGGCCGGGATGGCGCGCATCCCCGATGGCTCCATCGACCTGATCCTGACCGACCCGCCCTACAACCTCGGCAAGGACTACGGCAACGCCTCCGACCAGCAGAGCGTGGACGACTACCTGGCCTGGACCGAGCGCTGGATCGACATCGCGCTGCCCAAGCTGAAAGCCAACGGCAGCCTTTACATTTTCCTGACCTGGCGCTTCGCGCCGGAGATCTTCGTCATGCTCAAGAAGCGCCTGACGATGATGAACGAGATCATCTGGGATCGCCGCGTGCCCTCGATGGGCGGCAGCACCCGCAGCTTCAGCTCGGTGCACGACACCATCGGCTTCTTCGTCAAGCGCAAGGATTATTATTTCGACCTGGACGCCGTGCGCATTCCCTACGACGCCGCGACCAAGAAAGCCCGCTCGCGCTCGATCTTCATCGGCGCCAAATGGCTCGAGGTCGGCTACAACCCGAAGGACCTGTGGAGCGTTTCGCGCCTGCACCGCGAACATGCGGAACGGGTCGATCACCCGACCCAGAAGCCGCTGGAGATCATCGAGCGCATGCTCAAGGCTTCCTGCCCGCCTGATGGGGTGGTGCTGGATCCCTTCATGGGCAGCGGGACCACGGCGCTGGCGGCGCGGCGGCTGGGGCGGCGGTTTGTCGGGTTCGAGTTGAACCCAGATTATTGCGAGGTTATCCAGCAGCGGCTGGCGGAGCCGGAGGCGCCGGTGAAGAAGAAGGCTGGGGCAGGACGCAAGAAATCCCCCGTCGTCCCCGCGCAGGCAGGGACCCAAGTTGCACGCGCAGCCAAAACGCAAACAAACCTGGGTTCCCGCCTTCGCGGGAACGACGAGGTTGAAGCAAACACTTTTACCACCGAAGGAAGCACACCATGACCGACATCGACACCCTCATCGCCAACACGATCCGCGAAGACGTCCGTGCCGGCCATATCTACAATGTCCCGGACGCCAGCGGCTACATCAAGCTGGACGCGATGGAAAACCCCTACGAGCTGCCGGAACACCTGCGCCAGGAACTGGCCGCGCGCCTGGCCGAGGCCGTGCTGAACCGCTACCCGGTGGCTTCATACGCCACGCTCAAGCAGAAGATCCGCGCCAGCCTGGGCGTCCCGAACGGCTACGACGTCATCCTTGGCAATGGCTCGGACGAGATCATCAGCATCATCGCCACTGCCACCGCGCGCCAGAATCTGGACGGTAAAACCAGGCGCGCCGTGCTGATGGCGCCGAGCCCGGCCTTCGTGATGTTCCAGCGTTCGGCCCAGTTTGCCGGCATGGACTACGTGGGCGTGCCCCTGAAAGCCGACTTCTCGCTCGACCGCGCAGCCATGCTGGCGGCGATCGAACAGCACAAGCCGGCGGTGGTGTTCCTGGCCTACCCGAACAACCCGACCGGCAACCTCTACGATGAAGCCGACATGATCGCCATCATCGAGGCGTTGGGCGACAGCGGCATCGCGGTGGTCGACGAGGCGTATCAACCCTTTGCCCGCACCAGCTTCATGGACCGCCTGCCGCAATACCCGAACCTGATGGTGATGCGCACGCTGTCGAAGCTGGGCCTGGCCGGTATCCGCCTCGGCTACCTGGCGGCCGCGCCCGCCCTGCTGGAGCAGTTCGACAAGGTGCGCGCGCCCTACAACGTCAACGTGCTGACCCAGGTGGCGGCCGAGTTTGCGCTCGACCATATCGACGTGCTGAACGAGCAGGCGGCGCAGCTGAACCAGGCTCGCGGCGAACTGGCGGCGGCGCTGGCTGAGCTGCCGGGCGTGACCGTGTTCCCGTCGAGCGCGAATTTCATTACCTTCCGTGTAGCGGACGCCGATCGCACCTGCGCTAAACTGTTCGCCGAACGGGTACTGATTAAAAATTTGAGTAAAATGCACGAATTGCTGGCCAACTGCATCCGCGTGACGGTCAGCACCCCGGAAGAGAATTCCGTATTCCTGAATGCCCTGAAGGCTTCCCTGTAATGACCCGCACCGCAGAAATCACGCGCAATACCAGCGAGACGCAGATCCGCGTCGCGCTCAATCTCGACGGCACCGGCGTCCAGAAACTGAACACCGGCGTCCCCTTCCTCGACCATATGCTGGACCAGATCGCCCGCCATGGCCTGATCGACCTCGAAGTCGAGGCCGTCGGCGACCTGCATATCGACGACCACCATACCGTCGAGGACACCGGCATCACGCTGGGCATGGCGGTCGCCAAGGCGATCGGCGACAAGAAAGGCATCCGCCGCTACGGCCACGCCTACGTGCCGCTGGACGAAGCGCTGTCGCGCGTCGTGATCGACTTTTCCGGCCGCCCGGGCCTGGACTGGCATGTGCCGTTCACCCGCGCCACCATCGGCAAGTTCGACGTCGACCTCACCATCGAGTTCTTCCGCGGCTTCGTCAACCACGCCGGCGTGACCCTGCACGTGGACAACCTGCGCGGCGTGAACGCCCACCACCAGTGCGAGACCGTGTTCAAGGCTTTCGGCCGCGCCCTGCGCATGGCCTCCGAGCTCGACGAGCGCGCGCTCGGCACGATCCCGTCGACCAAGGGCAGCCTGTAAGCGACATCACTATGGCAAACAAGATTGTTGTGGTCGATGGCTTGGGCAACCTGCGCTCGGTGGCGCAGGCGCTGCGCGCCGCCGATCCTGAAGCCGAGGTCATCGTGTCCAGTGATGCCGCCGTCATCGATGCGGCCGACCGCGTGGTGCTGCCGGGGCAGGGCGCGATGCGCGACTGCATGAACAGCCTGCGCGAATCCGGCGCCGAGGAAGCCGTGCTGCGCGCCATGAAGACGCGCCCGGTGATGGGCGTGTGCGTGGGCGAGCAGATGCTGTTCGACGCCAGCGAGGAAAACGAGGGCACGCCGGGCCTGGGCCTGCTGCCCGGCAAGGTCGTGCGCTTCCAGCTCGACGGCAAGCTGCAGGCCGACGGCTCGCGCTTCAAGGTCCCGCAGATGGGCTGGAACCGCGTGCGCCAGGTGCGCGCGCACCCGCTGTGGGATGGCGTCGAGGACGGTGCATACTTTTACTTCGTGCACAGCTATTACGCCCAGCCGGCCAATCCGCAGGACACGATCGGCGAGGCCGATTACGGCGGCGCCTACTGCTGCGCGGTCGCACGCGACAACATCGTCGCCACCCAGTTTCACCCCGAGAAAAGCGCGGCCGCCGGCTTGCGCCTGTACCGCAATTTCATCCACTGGAATCCTTAACCTTTTTACGACCATGCTGCTGATCCCCGCCATCGACCTGAAAGACGGTCACTGCGTTCGCCTGAAACAGGGCGATATGGAACTCGCCACCGTGTTCTCCGAAGATCCCGCCGAGATGGCGCTGCACTGGCTCAAGAAGGGCGCGCGCCGCCTGCACCTGGTCGACCTGAACGGCGCCTTCGCGGGCAAGCCGAAGAACGAGGAAGCGATCAAGTCGATCATTCAGGTGGTGCAGGAATATGCCGTCGAGAACGACCTGGACGAAATCCCGGTCCAGCTCGGCGGCGGCATCCGCGACCTCGACACCATCGAGCGCTACCTGGACGACGGCATCACCTACATCATCGTCGGCACCGCCGCGGTGAAAAACCCGGGCTTCCTGCACGACGCCTGCGGCGCCTTCCCCGGGGCTATCATCGTCGGCCTGGACGCCAAGGACGGCAAAGTGGCCACCGACGGCTGGAGCAAGATGTCCGGCCACGAAGTCATCGACCTGGCCAAGAAGTTCGAGGGCTACGGCGTCGAATCGATCATCTACACCGACATCGGCCGCGACGGCATGATGGGCGGCGTGAACATCGAAGCGACCGTGCGCCTGGCGCAAGCGGTCAGGATCCCGATCATCGCTTCCGGCGGCCTGCACAACCTGGCCGACGTCGAAGCGCTGTGCGCGGTGCAGGACGAAGGCATCGAAGGCGTGATCTGCGGCCGTTCGATTTATGAAGGCACGCTCGACCTGGCCAGCGCCCAGGAGCGCGCCGACGAGCTGACCGAAGGAGCGCAAGCTTAATCAGCTTCCACCGTCGTTCCCGCGGCGGCGGGAACCCAAGTTGGACGAGCAGTCGAAACGCATGCAAACTTGGATTCCCGCCTTCGCGGGAATGACGGTTTTTACGGTAACTAAATATTTATGCTCGCAAAACGCATCATCCCCTGTCTCGACGTCACCGGCGGCCGCGTGGTCAAGGGCGTCAATTTCACCGAGCTGCGCGATGCGGGCGACCCGGTCGAAATCGCACGCCGCTACGACGGCCAGGGCGCCGACGAGATCACCTTCCTCGACATCACCGCCTCGAGCGACGGCCGCGACCTGATCCTGCCGATCATCGAGGCGGTCGCCTCGACCGTCTTCATCCCGCTGACGGTGGGCGGCGGCGTGCGCAAGGTCGAGGACGTGCGCCGCCTGCTGAACGCCGGCGCGGACAAGGTCTCGATGAATACCTCGGCGGTGACCAACCCGCAGCTGGTGTTCGAGGCCTCGCAAAAGCACGGCTCGCAATGCATCGTGGTGGCGATCGACGCCAAGCAGGTTGCGCCCGGCAAGTGGGAGGTATTTACCCATGGCGGCCGCAATGCGACCGGCCTCGACGCCGTCGAGTGGGCGAAAAAAATGGAAAGCCTGGGCGCCGGCGAACTGCTGCTGACCAGCATGGACCGCGACGGCACCAAGTCCGGGTTCGACCTGGGTTTGACGCGCGCCGTCTCGGACGCGGTCGGCATTTCCGTGATCGCTTCCGGCGGCGTGGGCGGCCTGCAGGACCTGGCCGACGGCATCCTGGAAGGCCACGCCGATGCGGTGCTGGCCGCCAGCATCTTCCACTATGGGCAGCACACGGTCGGTGAAGCCAAGCGCTTCATGGCGGAGCGCGGCATCCCGATGAGATTAGACTGAGCTGGACTGAACTGGACACGACATGGTTACCCCGACAACGACCCCATCGATCCCGGCCCAGCCCTGGCTGAAGAAAATCCAGTGGGACGAGCACGGCCTGGTGCCGGTGATCGCCCAGGAAGCGGGCAGCGGCGATATCCTGATGTTCGCCTGGATGAACCGCGAGGCCCTGGCCAAGACCGTGGAGCTGGGCGAAGCGGTGTACTGGAGCCGTTCGCGCAAGAAGCTGTGGCACAAGGGCGAAGAGTCCGGCAACGTGCAGAAAGTGCTGGAGATCCGCCTCGACTGCGACGAAGACGTGGTCCTGCTGAAGGTCGAGCAGGCCGGCGGCATCGCCTGCCATACCGGCCGCCATTCATGCTTCTTCCAGAAGTTCGACGGGGCCGACTGGCATGACGCCGAGCCCGTGCTGAAGGACCCGGCGGAGATGTACGCCAATCCCAAATCGAAGAAGACGCATCAAAAGAAAGACCTATGAGTACCACCCTGAACCGCCTGGCGGCGGTGATCGAATCGCGCAAGCCGGAAAACGGCGGCGATCCGGCCACCTCCTATGTCGCGAAACTGTTCGCCAAAGGCGACGACGCGATCCTCAAGAAGATCGGCGAAGAAGCCACCGAGACCGTGATGGCGGCCAAGGACGTGCGCGCCGGCGCCGACGCATCCAAGCTGCTGTACGAAGTGGCCGACCTGTGGTTCCATTCCGCCGTGCTGCTGGCGCGCTTCGGCCTGACGCCGCAGCAGGTGCTGGACGAACTGGCGCGCCGCGAAGGCATTTCCGGGATCGAGGAAAAGGCCGCGCGCAAAGAGTAAGCAGCCAGGACGGCGTCACGGCGCTGTCATCCGATCCGAATAAAATATTGTGCTGAAGGAGAGAACATGGACAACTGCATCTTCTGCAAGATCGCCGCAAAACAGATTCCGGCGGGCGTGGTGTACGAGGACGACGAGCTGCTCGCGTTCAAGGACATCAACCCGGCGGCGCCGGTCCACCTGCTGATCATCCCCAAGCAGCACGTGGCCACGCTGTCCGACTGCACGGATGCGCATGCGGCGGTCCTCGGCAAGATGCTGGCCCTGGCGCCGAAACTGGCTGCCGAACATGGTATCTCCGTCAAGCAAGGTCCCGACGGCCAGCGCAGCGGCGGCTTCAAGACCCTGGTCAACAGCGGTCCGGACGGCGGCCAGGAGGTCTACCACCTGCACCTGCACGTGTACGGCGGCAAGCGTCCGTGGCGCGGGCTCGGGACTTAACTTCAGGAAAGAAGCCATGCCGGGTAATCATCGCTTATACTGCGCTTAGGCTTCATGCGAATTCGGGCGTAGGCCCACAAGGAGAAAACAATGGGTTCGTTTAGTATTTGGCACTGGCTGATCGTGCTGGTGGTGGTGGTCCTGGTGTTCGGTACCGGCAAGCTGAAGAACGCGGGTTCCGACCTGGGCAAGGCCGTGAAGGGCTTCAAGGACGGCGTGAAGGGCAGCGAAGAAGAGCGCCAGGCGAATGCCAGCGTGCCGCCGGCGCCGCCGCAGCAGGTCGTCGACAAGTCCCAGACCACGATCGACGTCGAAACTCGCGAAAAGAACCGCTCGTAATCTGATTTCATGATCGATCTCGGGCTTTCCAAACTTGCCGTCATCGGGGTGGTCGCGCTGATCGTGATCGGTCCCGAGCGGCTGCCCAAGGTGGCGCGCATGGCCGGCACCTTGTACGGCCGCGCCCAGCGCTACCTGCACGAGGTGAAGTCGGAAGTCTCGCGCGAGATCGAAATGGAAGAGCTGCGCAACCTGCACAAAGAGGTGCAGGAAACCGCGCACAGCTTCAAGACCGAGGTCGAGAGTTTCGGCGCCGAGGTCGAGAACACGGTGTCCTCGCACCTGGGCGAGGTCGAATCGGCCTGGCGCGGCGATAGCGCTTCCTCGTATTCGCCCTCGGTCACGCCGGACGACATCGAGCGCAAGGCGCGCGAATTCCGCCGCAAGAAGCTGGTCAAGACCTCCAGCATTCCATCCTGGTACAAGAACCGCCACGGCGGCCGCCAGCACGTGCTGTCGGGCGCGGCGCGCGTGCGCAAGTTCCGCCCCGGCGCCAAGTCCAACACTTCCTTTTTCTAGAGCTTAGATGGCTGACGAAGCTGCAGGCGAGACTTTCATTTCGCACCTGGTCGAATTGCGCGACCGCCTGGTCAAGGCCGTGATCGGGGTCGCCATCGTTTGTATCGCCCTGCTGGCCTGGCCGGGCCCGGCGCAGATCTACGACTACCTGGCCGCACCCATGCTGGCCTCGCTGCCGGTGGGCGCCAAGATGATCGCCACCGGCATCAGCGCGCCCTTCCTGGTGCCGATGAAGGTGACCCTGGTGCTGGCGCTGATCCTGTCGCTGCCCTGGGTCTTCTATCAGGCCTGGGCCTTCGTCGCACCCGGCCTGTACACCCACGAAAAGCGGCTGGTGCTGCCGCTGGTGATCTCGTCCTCGCTGCTGTTCATCGCCGGCGTCGCGTTCTGCTACTTCTTCGTGTTCGGACGGGTATTCCACTTCATCACCCACTTCGCGCCGACTTCGATCGCGGTCATGCCCGACATCGAGAACTACCTCGATTTCGTGATCTCGATGTGCCTGGCCTTCGGCGCCACTTTCGAGGTGCCGGTGGTGGTCGTGATCCTGGTCCGGATGGGCATCGTCAGCGTCGAGAAGCTGAAATCCTTCCGCCCCTACATCATCGTCGGCGCCTTCGTGATCGCGGCGGTCGTCACGCCGCCGGACGTGGTCAGCCAGCTGGCCCTGGCGGTGCCGATGTGGCTGCTGTTCGAACTCGGCCTGCTGCTGGCGCCGGTGTTCGTGCGCGTGTCGCGGGCGCCGGAAGAACACGCCTGATTCCGGGCCTGCACCCGATCATGTAAAAAGCGGCGCCCGGGAGCGCCGCTTTTCATTTCCGGGGCAGCGCGGGTCACGCCCGATGCGCGGCCCTGGGCGCGCACAGCATGGCAACCGGCGCAGCGTCCTGCTTCGTGCCCTGCGCCGCCACGTCGCGCATTACCGGGGCTCGCGAGCTGGCGCCCGCTTCCGGTACGCTATCGATCAACATCGTACCGAAGCCGACGGTGGCGAGTGCGGCGACGAAGATGGCTTCCATGTGTTTGTGGACGTTCATGATGTTCCCCTTCAGTAGCTGGTTTCGGAAAGTGCGGGACGTTTTTTTCGTCCACGGATCTCCATACAGCACGAGGCGTGCCAGCCACTGACACGGGGATAAACGTCTTGGCAGGCGCTCTTCGAAGGGGAAAAGTCGGTCGCGGAACAACAGTTTGCGCCGGCGGTGTCGGGAGCGGGCCAACACACGCCGGCGCGAGCTGGCTCAGTTGGTCTTCAGGACGCCGCCATTCCCCAAGCCGCCTTCGACCGACTGCGCTTTATAGGCGCGCACTGCCTTGACCATCTGGTTGTACGAGTCCATGAAGGAGGCCGCCAGCACTTTTCCCTCCGGCGTGTTGCTGAAGCCGCTGGCGCCGGCCAGGCCGTGCTGGAAGAAGCCGGCCATGAAGCCCATGTCCCAGTTTTGCGCGCTGCCTTCGGCCGCGGCCAGCTGGATGCCTGAGCGGTTATCGGTCAGCAGCAGCATGGTCGAGGCTTCGTTCGATTTCGCGGAGCCGCCGATCAGCGAGGCCACCGCGCCGATGCGCCCGCCCAGCAGGCCGTTGACACCGCTGGTGCCCTTCTGGCTGAAGGTGATCGAGGGCGTCATCGTGTAGTCGGCGGCCACCATCTGGCCCTTGCCGAAGTTACTGGTCTTGCGCAGCTCGCCCGATTGCATCAGCTGGCGCTCGCCCTGCATCTGGCGCATGCCCTGGCCGCGCTCGACGATCACGAAGCAGTTCGACTGCTGGATGATCATGCGCAGCAGCGGCACCGTGCTCGTCGTGCGGTAGGTCGCGGTGAGCTGGCTCACCCAGGGTTGATTCGATTCCTCGACGATGGCCAGCGTGCCCAGCGAACGGTCGCAGCGTTCGAGCTGGCCGTTGGCGCCGACCGAGGTGGCGCCGCCGGCCGCGCCGGTGGCGACGGTCTTGGCGCCGGCCGCGCCCAGGGTCGGCGCGGTGCCGCAGGCGGGAAGGGACAACAGGAGGGGAAGGAAGAGGCAGGCGGAGCGGCGTGGCAGCTTCATGGGCGTCCTTTGCGAGTGGCGGGGAAATCGCGCCATCGTAAGGGCTTGCCGGATGTTCTTGCTTGTGGGCAATCAAGCAGCGGCGGCATGATCGATCTGCCTCATGCCGCCTTACCTTTACTGCATCAACTGCCCGATGATCTTCACCGGCGCATTGCCGTAGCCGAGGAACTGGTCGTGGAAGGTCTTCAGGTTGAAGCGTTCGCCCAGCTGCTGCTTGCGGCGCTCGCGCAGTTCCATGATGTCGCTGTAGCCGCTGAAGTAGCTGGTCAGCTGCACCGACGACAGCTGCACGCGGCGCCATTTTTCCACGGCTTCCTGCGGCGTCTGGAAGGCCTGGCGCACCAGCAGGTCGAGCGCCTGCTCGCGCGTCATGCCGAGCACGTGCACGCCGTAATCGAGAATGGTATTGGAGACGCTGCGCAGGTTCCACTTGCACCACATCAGCCACAGTTCCGGCGCGTTGTTGCCGTAGCCGGATTCGAGCATCATGCGCTCGCCGTACACGGCCCAGCCTTCGACCATCGCGCCGTTGCCGAACAGGGCTTTCACCAGCGAGGGCGAGCGGTTGGCGTTCATCAGCTGGGTGTAGTGGCCGGGGATCGCCTCGTGGATGTTCAGGATTTGCAGCATCCAGTTGTTGTACTCGCGCAGGCTGCTCTCGGCCTGCTGCGGCGTCAGTCCATCCAGCGGCGTGACGTTGTAATAGGTCTTGTCTTTCGGCCGATACGGTCCCGGCGCGTCGATGCTGGCGCCGGCCACGCCACGCTGGTACAGCGGGGTCTCGCGCACCACCAGCGGCTTGCTCGGATCGATGCTCACCAGATTGTTCTTGATGACGTAATCCTGCAGCTGGGGGATCTGGCGGCGGATCTCGGGCAGGAAGTCGGCGGGTGCGACGTGCTGCAGCGAGAGCTTGTCGATCACCATGCCGATCTTCCGGAAACGGTCGTCTGGCTTGGGCGCGCTACCCATGGTCTGCGGCCACAGCTGGTCGGCCAGGCCGTCCATGCGTGCCAGGAGCTCTTCGCGCGCGGCCAGGGCTTTGCGATAGGTCTGCTCGGCCGTGCTGGCGGACTGGATCTCGAGCGCGAATTTTTGCTCGTACAGTTCTTTCCCGAGGCGGAACGAGCGGGCGCGCTGCATCTGCTCCTGGGATTTATCGAGATCGCTCAGGAAATCGACCCAGGCCAGCACCGCGCTGCCGGCGTTCGCCACGCGTTGCGCGAAGATCGCCTTTTCCTGCGGCGTCAGCTGGGCCGAGTCCTGGGCCGCCTTGCCGACGTCGGCCAGCACCACCAGGGTGCCCGGCGCCTGCGAGATCGCCAGCTGGGTATGCTCGCGGGTCGGGTTCAGGATCGAGGACTGGGCTGCCTGGTAGTAGGCCGGTACGTCGGCCAGGCGCTTGAGGATGGTGCGCAGGCGCTGCGGCTTGGCGGCGTACTCGGTATTCAGGATCAGGTCGAGCGGCTGGGCCACGTTGTACTGGGCCGGGTTCCACTCGAAGTCGCGCAGCACCGCCAGCTTCCAGCGGTCGTACTCCAGCTTGTTGATCAGGACCGCGAGGTCGGTGCGCTGGTTGGGCGAGAGCTTGTCCGCGTTCAGCTTGCGGAATTTTGCCAGCCACTCGTCGGTGAAGGCCAGTTCCTTGGCGCGGGTGGGCGCGTCCGGAATGGTCAGCTTGGCGGCGGCGTCGAACTTGCCGACGTAGATGCCGCCTTCCGGATCGACGCGCCACAGGGCGGTCAGGAACTGCATGGCTTGCGAGTCCATGTAGCGGTCGTTGCGGTTTTGCGAGGTCGGGGCGGCGATCGGCGCTGCCGCTGCGACTGGCGCTGCCGCTGCGACGGGAGCGGCGGCGACGGCTGCCTTGCCCTTGCCTTTGCTCTTGTTCGATTTGCCATCGGCCTTCGCCGACGATTTCGATGGCGCCTTGCCCTTGGCCGATGGCTTCGCCTTGGCGCTGCTGGTCTGCTTCGGCTTGGCCGCCTTGCTGGTGCGCGCGCCTGCCGGCGCCAGCACGAAGCTGGTGAGCAGGACGGCAAGAGCGATTTTCGTTTTCATCATCGTGTTCTGTCTGCCTGATTAAAAAATGGCGGGCGCCAGATTAGCACCATTCCCGGCCTTTGCGGGATATTGAAACAATACGTCACGTATCCAGCGCCGGCGCGCGCACGCCCGTCAGACCGGCCTGCAGCATGGCCAGCATGTCATCCGGGGACATCCGCGCCGACACGTCGCTGCCTTCCAGCAGGCTGTCGGCCAGGTCGCGCTTGTGGCGGTGCAGGTCGACGATGCCTTCTTCGATCGTGTGCCGCGCCACCAGGCGGTAGATGGTCACCGGGCGCTGCTGGCCCATGCGGTGGGCGCGGTCCGAGGCCTGGTCTTCCACCGCCGGGTTCCACCACGGGTCCATGTGGATCACGTAGTCGGCGGCGGTGAGGTTGATGCCGACCCCGCCGGCCTTCAGGCTAATCAAGAACAGGTCGCCGTCGCCGGCCTGGAAGGCGTCCACGCGGCGCTTCCGTTCCTGCATCGGCGTAGCACCGTCCAGGTACTGGTAGCGGATGCCGCGCTCGTCCAGGTGCTTGCGTAATAAGCTCAGGTGATCGACGAACTGGCTGAACACCAGCGCCTTGTGCCGGTTCTCGAGCAATTCGTCGACCAGGCGCGCGAAGGTTTCCAGCTTGCTGCTGCGGATGCCGCTGTCGGGCGCCACCAGCACCGGATTGCAGACGGCGCGGCGCAGCTTCATCATCTCGGCCAGGATCTGGATCTGTTTTTGCGCCGCATTACTCCCTACCTGCGCTTCCATCGTGGCGATGCGCTCCAGGGCGTCGCGGCGCAGCGATTCGTAGAGCGCGGTTTCCTCGGCGCTGAGCTCGACCGGCAGTACGATCTCGGTGCGCGGCGGCAGCTCGGACAGCACTTGCGCTTTCGTGCGGCGCAAGATGAAAGGCTGGGTCAGGCGGCGCAGGCGCGTGCGCGCGGCCAGCTCGGCGCGTTTGTCGCTGGCTTTTTCGATCGGGCCGGCAAAGCGCAAATTGAACTGGTCGCTGGTGCCGAGCAGGCCGGGGTTGATGAACCTGAACAGGTTCCACAATTCGCCCAGGTGGTTTTCCAGCGGCGTGCCGGTGGCCGCCATGCGGAAATCGCCGCGCAGGGCCATGACCGCCTGCGAGCGGCGCGTGTGCGCGTTCTTGATCGCCTGGGCCTCGTCCAGCACGATGGTATGCCAGCGTACGTCCTTGAACAGCGCCGCTTCCAGCTGCAGCAGGCCGTAGCTGACGACGATGACGTCGAAGGCGCCGGCCTCCTGCAGCATGTTGCGCCGGTCGCCGGCGCCGAACAGCTGCATGTTCAGGGTCGGCGCGAAGCGCTGCGCTTCCGCCATCCAGTTGGTGGCGACCGAGGTCGGCGCCACCACCAGGGTCGGGCCGCCCGGTGCGCGCGACAGGATCAGGGCCAGCGCCTGCAGGGTTTTGCCGAGACCCATGTCGTCGGCCAGGCAGGCGCCCACGCCCCAGTGCGCCAGGCGCGACAGCCATTCGAAGCCCTCGACCTGGTAGTCGCGCAGCTCGGCCTGCAAGGTGGTCGGCAGCTGCGGCTGGTAATCGGCATTCGCCTGCATGTGCTGCAGGTGCTTGCGCCAGGCGGCATCGGCGTCGACTTCGCCGGCCTCCAGCGCCATCTCTTCCAGCGCGAAGCTGGCCAGCGGGTGGAAGCGCAGCGCCTCGTCGTCCGCATCGGTGTAGGCCGACAAATCCGTCAGCCTGCGGTGCAGCTCGTCGGTGAGGGCCAGGAACTGGTTGTCGCCGAGGGCCACGAAGCGGTCCTCGCGCAGGCGCCCGAGCAGCTCGCGCAAATTCATCACCTTGTTCTCGTCGATCTGCACCTCGCCGTTGGCGGCGAACCAGTCCTTGTCGCGGCGGATGTTCAGGCGCACCGACTTCGACGAGACCTTCTTGGTGATGCGGAAGGACTCGCCCTCCGGCCAGCCGATCACCACCCGCGAGGCATCGATCTCCTGCAGCTCGGTGAGCAGCTCCAGGCAGTGGAAGGGCTGGCCGAGCAGCCATTCGCCGTGCTCGTGCTCGGCGTTTTCCAGCGCCTTGCAATCGGCCAGCAGCCGGCGCTCCGCTTCGCGCTCGGCGTTCAGGTCGCGTTTCGCTTCCATGCGCACGCCATTCACGTCGGCGATGATGCTCTCGGCCCCGTCGCCGGGTTCCAGGAATGGACCGGCGTCGGGCAGCGGGCGCACCAGCACGCGCACGCGCAGGCCCTGCTGGTAGGGCAGCAGGTGCACGTGCAGGCGCAGGTCGGCCGTCACCTGTTCGATGTCGGCCGGGCTGCCGCCGATGTCCGACTGCACCGTCACGATCGAGGAGATCGCGCTGATCGCCTGCAGCACGCGCTTTTCCGCTTCCAGCGGCACCACCAGGCCATCGCCGACGATCGCGCCGATGCGCTTGTGTTCTTCCTTGATGCGCACGATGCGCAGGCGGGTTGGCGTTTCCTTGGTCACCACGACTTCGCCCTGCTGCTCGCGCATGGGCGGATTCAGCGAGATCGTGACCTTGCCGCCGCCGGCCCGCACCATCAGCTGGGGCTCGCCGGGCAGCAGTTCGATGCGCGTGCCGGGCGAGTCCATCCAGAACAGCAGCGGGTGGCCGGCCAGCAGCGCCACCGCCTTGTCGAGGTCGAACTCGTAGCGCATGCCGGTGCCGCTGTAGTAGCGGTAGGCGCCGATGGTAGCCGCCACCTGCACGTCCTGGGCGGTGAGGAAGTCGAGTTCGGCCGCGTCCTCCGCCAGGCGTTTCAAGGCCAGCGGCCGCCCGCGGGTCCAGCCGCCCTGCACGTCGCGCTTCTGCTCGCGCGGCTCCAGCGCGCGCACGCCCAGGTGCTCGTCCCAGCCGAGCAGCCAGGCCAGGCGCGATTCCTTCACCACCTCCACGTTGACGGCCGGCTGCAGGTTGATCAGGGCGTTGAGCTGGCGCTCCCAGGGCTGCTCGCGCTCGAACCACAGCGCCATGTCGGTAAAACGGTGGCGCTGGCGCAGGGCGATCGCGCGCCTGTCGATGCCCACCATGCCCAGCTGGCCCAGCACGGAACCGATCTGCGCGGCGATGAAGTCGAAGCCGGCCGCTTCGGCGGCCTCCATTTGCTGTTCGAGGAAGGCTTGACGGTCGGCCAGTTGCGGCATGCCCAGCCACCAGTGCAGCAGGGCGCGGAACATCACCGGCTGCAGCGAGGTCTCCCAGTTGCGCGAGGGGAGCACTTCGGCGTCGACGGTGCCGCCGCGGATCTGGCGCAGCATCGACAGTTGCTGGTAGACGGCGGTGTCGTGGCTCTGCACGGCGCGGGTGGCCGAATCGAGATAGCTGTCGAGCGCCTTGGCGTGCTTCGGATCGCCGCTTTTCAGCAGGGCAGTCACGTACAGGTGGCCGCCGATGCCTTCGAAGATGGCCTTTCTCTTGCCGGTTTCCTTGCGCAGGGCTTTCAGGGCCTTGTCGAAGCCGGCCAGGGCTTCCTCCAGGTCGCCGCGCAGCAACTGCAGCACGCTGCGGTAGTACAGGGCCGCGGATTCGTCCAGCTCGTGCAGCAGTGCGCTGGCAGAGTCCAGGCGGCCGCACAGGATCAAGTGCTCGGCCAGCGCGATGCGCAGCGCCATCGAGGCGCCGCCCTGGGCCACCAGCTCCTCGGCATAGGCGCGGATGGCCGGCGCGCTGGCCGGTTCGCGCTGGACGTGGCCGACCAGCACCGCCAGCACCTCGTCGCGGGACGCAGAGTTGATGCGCTCGATGAGCTCAGGCTCGAAGGGACGGGCGCAGATGTCGACCAGCGGGTGCAGGTAGGCCGCCTCGTGGCAGCGCAGGCAGGCCGCCAGCAGCGGCGCGATGGTCTTCGGGCCTTCGCCGGCCAGCAGGGCCATGCGCAGCAGGGCCACGCCCTGGCGGTAGCTGCGCAGCATGGGCGTACCCTGCCAGTCGAGGCGCAGCGGCGTGACGGTCTGGTAGACCTCGCGGATCTCGTGCAGGCGGCGGCCACGGATGGCCCAGGCGATTGCCGGCCAGGCCAGGTCCGGCGCGATCACGTAGCCGCGCGAAGGCAGCTCGGCGATCAGGCCATCCGTGCGCAAAGCCTCCAGGTCCTCGGCGATATCGTCTTCGACCGCGCTGTCGCCCAGCGGCTGCAAATGCTCGTGGATGCGCCGCCGTCCCATGGGCTCGCCGGACAGGGCCAGCAGGGCCAGGATCAGCTTGCGCCTTTCACTGCACGCGTCGAAGATCGCGCCAAGCACTTCCACACTCATGCGGCGACTCATTCAGCCGAGATTCTCGATCTCGACCCCGGGCAGATTGGAGGGCACCGCGATGCCGAACACGCGCAGATAAAAAACCAGTTCCGCCTCCAGCGTGCGCACGATGCTGTCCGCCTTGCGGAAGCCGTGGCCTTCTCCTTCCAGCGTGAGGTAGGCGACCGGCACCTGGCGCTTGCGCAGCGCCTCGACCATCACCTCGGACTGCGGCGGCGGCACCACCTTGTCGTCCAGGCCCTGGAAGAAGATCATCGGGCGGCGCAGTTTATCGGTGTGCTTGATCGGCGAGCGTTCCGCGTAGACGGCGTCGGCCCTGGCCTTCGGTGCGATCAGGTACTCGTTGTAGTGCGATTCGAACTTGTGCGAATCGGCGTCCAGCCCTTTGAGATCGGACACGCCGTAATAGCTGGCGCCGGCCTTGAACACGTCGTGGAAGGCGAGGGCGCATAGAGTCGTCAGGCCGCCGGCGCTGCCGCCCCGGATCAGCAGGCGTTCGCGGTCGACCAGGCCCTGGTCCGCCAGGTACTGGGCGCCGGCCACGCAGTCCTCGACGTCGACCACGCCCCATTGCTCCTTCAGCAGGTCGCGGTAGGCGCGGCCGAAGCCGGTGCTGCCGCCGTAGTTCACGTCCAGCACGGCGATGCCGCGGCTGGTCCAGAACTGGGTCGCCAGTTTCAGGGTGCTGCTGGCCATGCCGGTCGGGCCGCCGTGGCCGATCACCATCATCGGCGGCAGCTCGCCAGGCAGCGGCGCATGGTCCGCGTTGGTCGGCGGGTAGTAGAAGGCGTGCGCGGTGCGGCCGTTGGCGCTCGGGTAGCTGACCGTCTGCGGCACCGACAAATAGCCGACGTCCGGCAACTGCTCGATCGAGCGCGCCAGCACTTCGCGCCGTCCGCTGGCGAGGTCCATGCGCACCACTTCCGCGGCGATGGTCGGGGCGCCGCCCAGGAAAGCGATGGTATCGCCGCTGACGCGCAAGTCGCGGATGTCCTGGTAGGGCGTGGCGATTGCCGTCAGGGCGCCGCTGCGCGTGTCGAAGCGCGCGAGCTGGCTGACGCCGCCCTCGATATAGGCGCACACGATCTCGTCGCTGGACGCGAAGCCGTACATCGATTGCCCGAACACCCACTGCGGCAGCCCGAACTCCGCCTCGCGCGGGCAGACCGGGTACACCACGCCGTGTTCGTAGCGGTGCAGATTCCACCAGCCGCTGCGGTCCGACACGAAGTAGAGCATGCCGCCTGGCGACCATTCCGGCTGCACGATGGCTTCGCTGTCGCCGCCGGCGATCAGGCGGCCATTGGCCAGGCTGCCGTCCGCGGCGATGTCGGCCAGCCAGAGTTCCGTGCCTTCCCAGGGCATGCGCGGGTGGTTCCAGCACAGCCAGACGAGTTGTTTGCCGTCCGGCGAGATGCGCGGCGAAGCGTAAAAATCGTAGCCTTGGTCGAGCACCATCTGGCTGCCGTCGGCGCCGAGGGCGCACAGGGTGTTGACCGGGTAGGTCTCGCCGGCGGAGTGGTCTTCGCGCACGCCGACCAGGCGCACATGGGCGTGGTCCAGCACGAAGTCGGCCCAGCGCAGGGCGCCGCCTTCGCTGACCGCCACTGGTTCGCTGCCGTCGGGATCCACGCGGTAAATACGGTTGTCCGCAAAATTCGAGAACCATACGCGCTGGTCCGCCGCCAGCACCGCGCCGCCGCCGTATTCATGCACCCGGGTGCGGGCATTGAAGGGCGCCGGCGTGAGTTCGTCGACGCGGCCATCGCGCTCGCGCAGCAGGGTGGTACGGCCGCCTTCGCTGGCGCGGCCGGCCAGCCAGAACAGGTCGGCGCCGTCCAGCAATACGCCGGACAGCGGCGTCGAGCCCGCGGCGACGACGGCGGCGGTGATCGGGGAAGTCCAGGCGCCGCATGGGGCGGCCTGCTTGCGGGAGGAGTCGGTCATGATCTGTCCAGGAAGGCGAGAGGTGCATTATAAGTCGCGTCCGGGGCGCACGAAGGATGCGATAATACGCGTTTGCCCTCGTTTTCACGTTCATTGTCAGGTTGCCAGCCATGCCACAATTCGCCCCGCTTCAGAACGACACCTTCCTGCGTGCGCTGCTGCGCCAGCCGACCGACTACACCCCGGTATGGCTGATGCGCCAGGCGGGGCGCTACCTGCCGGAATACCGCGCCACCCGCGCGCGCGCCGGCTCCTTCCTGGGTCTGGCCAAGAACCCTGACTTTGCCACCGAAGTGACCCTGCAGCCGATCGACCGCTATCCGCTGGACGCGTCGATCCTGTTCTCGGACATTCTGACGGTGCCGGACGCGATGGGCCTGGGCCTGTATTTCGAGGATGGCGAAGGCCCGAAATTCGAGCGCACCGTGCGCACCGAGGAAGACGTCGCCAAACTGCAGGTGCCGGACATGGCTTCGCTGCAGTACGTGTTCGACGCCGTGACCCAGATCCGCACCGCCCTGAACGGCCGCGTGCCGCTGATCGGCTTTTCCGGCAGCCCCTGGACCCTGGCCTGCTACATGGTCGAAGGCGGCGGCTCGCGCGAGTTCCACACGATCAAAAAGATGCTGTACGCGCGCCCCGACCTGATGCACCGCATCCTGGACGTGACCGCGCAAGCCGTGACCCAATACCTGAACGCCCAGATCGACGCCGGCGCCCAGGCCGTCATGATTTTCGACTCCTGGGGCGGCGCGCTGGCCGATGGCGCCTACCAGGCCTTCTCGCTGGCCTACATGCGCAAGATCCTGGCAGGGTTGCAGCGCGAGAAGGATGGCGTACGCATCCCGGCGATCGTCTTCACCAAGGGCGGCGGCCTGTGGCTGGACGAAATGGCCGACATCGGCGCCGACGCGCTCGGCCTGGACTGGACCGTCAACCTGGGCCGCGCCCGCGCCCTGGTCGGCAACCGCGTGGCCCTGCAGGGCAACCTGGACCCGGCCGTGCTGATGGCCGGCCCGGCGCAGGTCGCCGCGGAAGTCGAGAAGGCGCTGACGGCCTACGGCACCCCTTCAAGCGGCCACGGCCACGTATTCAACCTGGGTCACGGTATCTCGCAGTTCACGCCGCCGGAGTCGGTGACGGCGATGGTCGAAACGGTTCACGCGTTCTCCCGCCGCCAGCGCACCTGAGCTGACAAGGGGCTTGTCAGCGCTCAGCTGCCTGCGCCGCACCAAAATCACACTTATTCACAAAAGCGTGAACGATCCCCGTCCAGCCTGTGGAAATGTACAGTACTGGATGGGTCTCGATAAGTAATTGATTTATATGGTTTTATGTCTGTCCCGCCAGAGAGGGCTCAGGCATGGGAAGCTTACCAGGCCGGCGCCTGCCCGAGTTGACAGCGCATTGTTCACAAAGTTATGCACAGCTTCTGTGCATAATCCAGAAAAGTGCTTGGTTTACCGGGGTTTACGAGATTTCTTCAAGTGTTGCATCAAGTTTTTGCTGCACTGCGCTTGAGTTCTTCACCGGAAACGCACAGTTATGCACAGAAGTGGCACACCGATGCCGAATTTCTGGCGTAGCAAGGTTGTGCAAGCAAGTGCCTGAATTTAAAAGAGAAAATTTTTTGTGAACTTAGGGAATTGCTAAGTGCTTTGAGCTAACGTAAACCTTTGTCCCGGTCAAGTTTTCCATTTTCCACAAAGTTTTCCACAGCACTCCCCGTAAAGGTCCGGTTTGGCGTATTGCATCCTACAAATCGCGCTCGACACCCCGCTCGACAGCGTGTTCGATTACCGCTGGGCCTGTGAGCCCGGCAGCGAACCCGCGGTCGGGCAGCTGGCGCTGGTGAATTTCGGGCGGCGCGAAGCCGTCGGCGTGATCGTCGCCGTCAAGCAGGAAACCGATGTCCCGCTGGACAAGCTCAAGGATGCGCTGGCCGTGCGCAGCCAGCTGCCGCCCTTGTCGAGCAAGTGGCTGGCGCTGGCGCGTTTCGCCGCCGACTATTACCACCGCCCGCTGGGCGAGGTGGCGATGCCGGGCCTGCCCAAGAACCTGCGCCTGTCGACCACGGTGGCGCTCGACCGCGCGCTCAAGAAGCTGGCCAAGCTCGAGGATGCGCACGACCCGTCCCCGGCCGCGATGCCGGTGCTGAATCCGGCCCAGCAGCAGGCCGCCGACGCCATCGGCCAGGCCCGGGGTTTTACGCCGCTGCTGCTGTACGGCGTGACCGGCAGCGGCAAGACCGAGGTCTACCTGCAGGCCTGCGCCCAGGTGCTGGCGCGCGACGATGACGCCCAGATCCTGATCCTGGTCCCGGAAATCAACCTGACGCCGCAGTTAGAGGGCAATATCCGTGCGCGCTTCCCGGGCGTGATGCTGGCGACCCTGCACAGCAGCCTGTCGGAGGGCGAGCGCATGCTGCACTGGCTGGCCGCGCACCAGGGCCGCGCGCGCATCGTGCTCGGCACCCGGCTGGCGATCCTGTCCTCGCTGCCGAATTTAAAGCTGATCGTGATCGACGAGGAGCACGACCCCTCGTACAAGCAGCAGGAAGGCCTGCGCTATTCGGCGCGCGACCTGGCCGTGTGGCGCGCGCACCAGCTCCGGATTCCCATCGTGCTGGGCTCGGCCACGCCTTCGCTGGAAAGCTGGCACCACGCGCAGACGGGCCGCTACCGCAAGCTGGAGCTGCGCGAGCGCGCCGTGCGCGACGCCGTGCTGCCGCGCGTAAAACTGGTGGACATGGAGAAGGACAAGCCGAAGGAGGGTTTGACTTCGCACCTGATCGCGGCGCTGCGCCACCGCATGGAGCGCGGCGAACAGTCGCTGCTGTTCCTGAACCGGCGCGGCTATTCCCCGGTGCTGGCCTGCGACGCCTGCGGCTGGATCAGCAACTGCACCCGCTGCACCGCCTTCATGGTCCTGCACCGTCCCGAGCACCGGCTGCGCTGCCACCACTGCTCGCTGGAGCTGCGCATCCCGCATTCCTGCCCGACCTGCGGCAACATCGACCTGCAGCCGCTGGGCCGCGGCACCCAGCGCGTCGAGGAGGGCCTGCAGCTGCTGTTCCCGGAGGCGCGCGTGCTGCGCATCGACGCCGATTCCACGCGCCGCAAGGGCAGCGCCCAGGCCGCGTTCGACACCGTGCACCGCGGCGAGGTCGACATCCTGATCGGCACGCAGATGGTCGCCAAGGGCCACGACTTCAAGAACCTGACCCTGGTGGGCGTGCTGAATCCCGATACCGCCCTGTTCTCGCAGGACTACCGGGCCAGCGAGCGCCTGTTCGCCCAGCTGATGCAGGTGGCGGGCCGCGCCGGTCGCGCCGGACTGGAGTCGGAAGTGCTGATCCAGTCGCGCTATTGCCAGCATCCGCTGTACAACGCGGTGATGCGGCACGACTACGACCGCTTTGCCGGCAGCCTGCTCGAGGAGCGCCACCAGGCCGCGCTGCCGCCCTACATGTACCAGGCCTTGCTGCGCGCCGAAGCGCCGGAACTGGCCACCGCCATCGCTTTTCTCGAACAGGCGCGCGATGCGGTGCCGAACGACGCGGTGGTGCTCAACGATCCGATCCCGATGACCATGACGCGCGTGCATAATGTCGATCGCGCCCAGCTGCTGGTGGAATCGAATTCGCGCCCGGCGCTGCAGGCCTTCCTGACCGTGTGGGTCGATGCGCTGCGGGCGATGAAGTCGCGGGTGCGCTGGTCGCTGGAGGTCGATCCTTTGGATATCTGAACCATGAAAAAAACTGCATACCGATGGGGATGGGTGGTGGCGCTGGCGATGCTGGCGGGCGCCGCGCAGGCGCGCACGGATGGCGAGAAGACGGTCGTCGGCATCGGTGAGCTCCTCAGGGCCAACGACTGCGCCGGCGCCGTCAAGGCCTTGAACACCGGTTTGCAGACGGGTTATCCGGAAGTCGCCCTGCTGGCCGGCACGATGTTCGAGGCGGGATTTTGCGTCAACAAGAACTGGGACAAGGCGATGGGCTTTTATACGCAGGCGCACGAGGGCGGCATCCGGGAAGGCGCCTTGCGTCTTGCCGCCGGCTTCGCGGATCCGGCCAACGGTCCCGATGCCGCCGCCGCGCTGTGGTGGGCCAGGCGCGCCCGGCTCGATGCAGGGACCTGCACATCCAGGCTGCCGGAGGCCGACGATCCGGACCGCTTCGTCGAAGCCTTGCGCGCATGGCCGGCGCAGGAAGTGAAGTTCTGTGCTTACGTGGCCGGCGTCATGTCCTTCATGACCGCCGACGCCCGCTACCCCATGTCCGGCATCTCGCGCGAAGCCATGGGACGCGTCGAAGTGGCCTGGACGCCGGGCCGCCACCATTTCAAGACACAAGGCCTCAGCGAGACCACCGGTCCGGCGCAGGAAAACATGTTCGCGGCCGTGAACCGGTCCATCAGCCTGGCCGGGGCGCGCTACCAAATGCCGCCGGGCGTCTCGCCAACATGGCACATTGCGTTCGACCTCGTGTTCGACATCGACAGGAAGCGCTGGTGGTGAGCGTTTCGCGAAAATAGCGTATCGTCATGCCCGCGAACTACCGGAGATGAAGATGCAGAAACTGAAGGTCGATGTCGCCGTCATCGGCGCCGGCACCGCCGGCCTGGTGGCCTACCGTTCCGCGAAAGCCCAGGGCGCGCGCGCCGTCATGATCGAGGGCGGCCCCTACGGCACCACCTGCGCGCGCGTGGGCTGCATGCCCAGCAAGCTGCTCATTGCGGCCGCCGAGGCCGCGCACATGATCGATCTCGCCCCCGCCTTCGGCGTGCACGCGGGAGAAAAACGCGTCGACGGCGTGGCCGTGATGGAGCGCGTGCGGCGCGAGCGCGACCGCTTCGTCGGCTTCGTGCTGGAAGGCGTGGACAACATCCCGGATCAAGACAAGCTGCGCGGCTATGCGCGCTTTACGGGGCCGCATACCCTGGTGGTGGACGACCACACGGAGGTCGAGGCCGCGCGCATCGTGATCGCCACCGGCTCGGCGCCGACCCAGCTGCCGAAGCTGCAGGACGTCGGTCCCGGCGTGATCACCAGCGACGAGGTGTTTTACTGGCAGGACCTGCCGCGCTCGGTGGCCGTGATCGGCACCGGCGTGATCGGACTGGAGCTGGGCCAGGCCCTCACGCGCCTGGGCGTGCGCGTGAGCGTGTTCGCGCGCGGCGGCAGCGTGGCCCAGCTGACCGACCCGGTGGTGCTGCGCAACGCGGCGCGCGTGATGGCGGAAGAGCTGGACCTGCACTTCCAGTCCGAGATCGTCGGCGCGGTGCAGGACGGCGACGAGGTTGTTTTGACCATCCGCCAGAACGGCGAGGAGCGCGCCATGCGCTTCCAGTACGTGCTGCAGGCGGCCGGGCGCACGCCCAACGTGGCGGGGATCGGCATCGAGCAGCTGGGCCTGGCGCTGGGCGCCAACGGCGTGCCGCTGTTCGACAGCCGCACCATGCAGTGCGGGACCAGCCATGTGTTCATCGCCGGCGACGCCAACAACGAGCGCCCGGTGCTGCCGGAAGCGGCCGACCACGGCAAGATCGCCGGCGACAACGCCGGCCGCTACCCGGACATCCGCCCGGGCCTGCGGCGCGCGCCCTTGACGATCGCCTTCACGGAACCGAACATCGTCAGCCTGGGCGCCAGCTACAAGCAGCTGTGCGCGCCGGGCAAGCCGAAGTTCGCGATCGGCCAGGTCTCGTTCGAGAACCAAGGCCGCAGCCGAGTCATGTTGCAGAACAAGGGGATGCTGAGGGTGTACGGCGAGTACGGCACCGGACGCTTCCTGGGCGCCGAGATGATCGGCCCGCGCGCCGAGCATATCGGCCATTTGCTGTCCTGGGCCGTGCAGTGCCGCGTGACGGTCGAGCAGATGCTGGAGATGCCTTTCTACCACCCGGTGGTGGAGGAGGGGGTGCGCACCGCGCTGCGCGACCTCGCCGCGAATATCGCCAGGGGCTGCAGCGATATCGATCCGGACGAAGTCGAGCCCGGTACGTAAAACGGGGGCCGTGGGCACGGGGTGCCCACCCTGCGTTCATCGAATGCGGTAGGGTGGGCTCACCGAGCCCACGTATTCAACTCAATTCAGGAAACTCGCGTCCAGCTTGCCCTCGGCAGCCATCTGCCGCACGATCTTGACCGTATCGACATCGGCCTCCTGGTAAGCCGATTTCTTGAAATCCTCGTACATCTTGCCCATCTCGTCGGTGGCGACCGGATTGCCGTCGTCGTACAGGAAGCGCACCCACATCACGCCTTCGCTCGGCGCCTCGATGGTCATGGTGAGCCTCGACGCCGCGATCTCGCCCTGGGTCGGGACCTCATAGCGCACTTCCTGCAGCGGGGTCAGGTACACGACGTCGTCGACCACCAGCTCGCCGTAGCGCAGGCGGCGTGCGAAGCTGCCGCTCTCGAGCTCGACGATCGTGCATTCGTCCAGGTGGGGCACGAACAGCTTCGGGTCTTCCGCGCGCAGCACCAGGCCGCGCCAGAGTTGCTCACGGGTCATGGTGTCGGCCAGTGGGTTGAGCGGGTCGTTAATCTCGATCAGGTGTTCAAATTTCATGTTCTTTCTCTCGCTCAGGGCGTACTAAAGCGGTTATATGGTGGCGGATGCCGTGCTGACAAGCCGCAACACAATCTGTTTTTCCTGAAATGATTTTAGCGTGCGGGCCTCAGCTTCGTTAAAATGCTGAGCTCAATTGTTGAGCTCACCTCACAGGCAGTCCTGCAGGAAACATCCCCATGTCGACCCCGAATTTCGGCCTCAACGGTCCGCAGAGCGAAGCCGTGCTCTACCTCGACGGCCCTTGCCTGGTGCTGGCTGGCGCCGGCTCGGGCAAGACCCGCGTGATCACCCAGAAGATCGCCTACATGATCGAGCATCGCGGCTACGATCCGCGCACGATCGCCGCGCTCACCTTCACGAACAAAGCCGCGCTGGAGATGCAGGAGCGGATCGCCAAGCTGCTCAAGCAGCCCAAGCAGGCCAAGCAGCTGACGGTGTCGACCTTCCACTCGCTGGGCGTCAAGATCCTGCGCCAGGAGGCGGCCGGCGTCGGCCTGAAGGACAAGTTCTCGATCATGGACAGCGACGACTGCTACACGATCGTGTCGGACCTGGGGGTGACCACGGACAAGCAAGAGATCCGCCGCATCCAGAATTCGATTTCGCTGTGGAAGAACGGCCTGGTCGACCCCGAGGACGCGATCCGCAACGCGCAGGACGAAGACGAGGCCCATGCCGGCCGCATCTACCGCAGTTACGTGGCGACCCTGCAGGCCTACCAGGCGGTCGACTTCGACGACCTGATCCGCCTGCCGGTGGAATTGTTCCGCAATAACGAGCCGATCCGCGACCGCTGGCAGCGCCGACTGCGCTACCTGCTGATGGATGAGTACCAGGACACCAACACCTGCCAATACGAGCTGGTGAAGCTGCTGGTGACGGGCCTCGGCAAGAAGCCGATGTTCACGGCGGTGGGCGACGACGACCAGGCGATCTATGCCTGGCGCGGGGCCTCGGTCGAGAACCTCAAGACCCTGCAGACCGATTTCCCGGACCTGCGGGTCATCAAGCTCGAGCAGAACTACCGCTCGACCACGCGCATCCTGCAGGCCGCGAACGCGGTCATCGGCAACAACCCGAAGCTGTTCGAGAAGGCGCTGTGGTCCGAGCACGGTCTGGGCGAGCCGATCAAGGTACTGAGCATGCCGAACGAGGAGATGGAGGCGGACCAGATCGCCATCATGATCTCGTCCGAGCACTTCCAGCGCAAGAACAAATGGGCTGACTTCGCGATCCTGTACCGCGGCAACCACCAGGCCCGCATCATCGAGCAGGCGCTGCGCAAGGAACGCATCCCGTACACGATTTCGGGTGGCCAGAGCTTCTTCGACAAGGCCGAAATCAAGGATGTCATCGCCTACCTGCGCCTGATTGCCAACGAGAACGACGATCCGGCCTTCATCCGCGCCATCACGACGCCCAAGCGTGGGGTCGGCATGGCGACCATCGAGGCGCTCGGCGAATTCTCGAAGCAGTGGAATTGCTCGCTGTTCGCGGCCGCGCTCAAGGGCGGCATCGAAGCCAAGCTGCAGGACCGCCAGCTGATCCCGCTGCGCGAATTCTGCCACTGGATCAACGAGCTGGAAGACCGCGCCACGCGTCCAGGACCCTCCGGCAGCGGCGATGCCGCCGCCGAGCTGCTCGATGACATGATGAAAGAGATTAATTACGAGCACTACCTGTACGAGAACTTCGACGACAAGGCGGCCCAGGCCCGGTGGCAGAACGTGCTCGAATTCACCAACTGGCTGAAGGAGCGCGGCCGCGGCGGGCGCGACCGCGACGGCGAGGAAAAGAACCTGCTCGAGCTGACCCAGATGGTGGCGCTGATGTCCATGCTGGAAGGCCAGGACGAGGAGCAGGACGCGGTGCGCATGTCGACCCTGCACGCTTCCAAGGGCCTGGAGTATCCGCACGTTTATCTGGTGGGCGTCGAGGAAGGCATCCTGCCGCACAAGGGCGACGTCGACGATCCGGTGGAAAAGATCGCCGCCCGTATCCAGGAAGAACGGCGCCTGATGTACGTCGGCATTACCCGCGCCCAACGTACCTTGCACATTACCTGGTGCAAGAAACGCAAACGTGCCGGCGAGCTGCAGCATTGCGATCCATCCCGCTTCATCAAGGAAATGGCGCTCGACGTCGGCGATGCGCCGCCCAAGGAAGATGAGGTGCTGAGCCCGAAAGCCCGCCTGGCCAATCTGAAGGCCTTGTTGGCAACGCCGAAGCCATGATTTCAAGATAGGAACATTTACTCGACGTTAATATGGTTTTGGCGTCAGTAATCGTTCAATATCTTTCGTTGCGTAGAAGCCTTGGACAAGTGGCAAGGGGTGCGCACGATTGAAATCTTATTTGACTTCAAGTGTTGAGCAGGAAATACTTTCCTGAAGTGATTTTGTCACAATCAACATAGATTTAATGGCATGGCAACTGTATCCGACATCACCACCACCCCGACTTCCGGGCTGAACCATATCGACGCGCTGCTCGATAGCGGTCCGGACTGGAATTTCCTGACGCCGGCGGGCAACACGCTGTATTACACGTTCTCGATCACGTCCGATAACGAGGCGGGGCAAGGAGGACAGGAAGCGTTCACGTCTGCCCAGCAGGCGGCAACGCGCAGCGCGCTCGCCTACATTTCGACTCTGACCGGGATCCAGTTCACGGAAACCGTCAACGGTGCCGACGCCCAGATTCACCTGTGTAACGTCAACCTGCAAGGTTCCAACGTTACCGGCCTGTGCAGCTGGCACAGCAGCTACAGCTATTCGGGAACCCAGCTGGTCAGCTACGACGCCGATGCCTACATCTATCTCGACAATGTGGAGTGGTTCGCGCAGAACCGCAACCTGACGCCGGGAACCTACGGTTACGAAACCCTGTTGCACGAGCTGGGCCATGCGCTCGGCCTGAAGCATCCCTTCGACGACAGCATTCACTTGCCGCTGTTGCAGGACAACACCAACAATACCCTGATGTCGTACAACGACGCGGGCAACGCCCACGCGGTTTACAGCCAGTACGACATCGCCGCGCTCAACTGGCTCTACGGCGGCGACGGACTTGGTGGCGCATTGGGCATCAATTCAATCACCGGAGCCCGGTATATCACGGGCACCAGCGGCGCAGACATCCTTACGGGCACGGCCGCCAATGACAAGCTTGAAGGCGATGGAGGCAATGATATGATTGATGGAGGAAATGGATTCGATACCGCCGTGTTCCGCGGCGTTCGCAGCAATTACACGTTCAGCGCGCTCGCGAACGGCGACCTGACGGTGACGAGCCTCGACGGCTTCGACGGCGTCGATACGCTGCGCTCGGTCGAAGTGCTGCAATTTACGGACATGAGCGTCGCCCGTGCCGATATCGGCGTTGATACCACGGCGCCGGACAAACCAAGCATGGTGGTGACCAAGAA
The DNA here is from genome assembly GCF_042656905.1 of Massilia aerilata. NCBI lineage: Bacteria > Pseudomonadati > Pseudomonadota > Betaproteobacteria > Burkholderiales > Oxalobacteraceae > Massilia > Massilia aerilata. The sequence goes on along the minus strand of NZ_JBHSMZ010000026.1, from coordinate 108,614 downwards.
CGTGAACGGCTACGCGACCGGCAGCACGCCGCTCGTGACCGGCAAGACCGAGGCTGGCGCGATCATCAAGGTGTTCGCAACCAGCAACAATCAGTTGATGGGAACCGCCACGGCTGACGCTAACGGCCTGTACACGCTGAAGCTGAATGCCCTTGCGAATGGCGACAACTACGCGGTCTTCGCTACTGCGACCGATGCTGCAGGCAATGTATCGGTAGCCAGCGATATCATGAGTTTCAAGGTGGACGCTACGGCGCCGAAGACGCCGACATATTTCCCGCCAACGATGAGCGCAAGCGGGAACCAAGCCACATTCGGCGGTACTGGCGAAATAGGCAGCACGATCGAACTGGTGCGTAGCGGTGACCTGCAGACGATCGCGCGCACGACGGTCGGCCCCGATGGCAATTGGCAAATCGAAACCTCGCCTCTTCCTAACGGCAATTACACGGTCAGCATCGTCTCGATCGACCAGGCAGATAATGGCGCCAGCGCCGCGAGCCGCTCGACCTTCGCGGTCAACAGCTCGGCAAATATCACCGGCACCGACGCCAACGACACCCTGAAGCCTGGCGCTGCCAACAACGCGGTAGATGGCGGCGCAGGACTGGATACCGTTATCTACGCGGGTCCCCGCAGCAATTTCACGGTCGCCCAGGAAGCCTGGGGCTTCGGTGTCACCGACAAGAGTGGCGCCAACGGCCATGACTCGCTGATCAACGTAGAGCGCGTGCAATTCGACGACGCCTGGGTGGCCCTCGACATCGATGGCACCGCGGGCCAGATTTTCCGTTTGTACACCGCCATCCTGGGGCGTGCTGCAGAGCCCGCCGGTATGGGTTACTGGATGTGGCGCATGGAAGGCGGTGCGCCGTTGACCCAAGTGGCGAGCGAATTCATGAATCAGCCTGAGTTCGATACCTTGTACGGCGTCAATCCCAGCGATTCGACCTTCATCAACAAGCTGTACAACAACGTGCTGCACCGCGATCCCGATGCGGCTGGCTTTCAGTACTGGATGGATACGCTGACGCACAACAGCAACCCGGACAAGGACGCAGTGCGCACCCAAATGTTGATCGACTTCAGCGATAGCCTGGAAAACCAGGCAAACGTAGTCGGCACCTTCAAGCTCGGCATCGATTTCGTGCCCTGGCACCAAGCCTGAGCGCGCTATTGGATCCACATGCCGGTCCTGCCTGGGCCGGCGCCTTATACGAGCCGCTGTCATAATGCGGCTCTTTTCATTTCAGGAACTGCCGTGAGCGACGAAGACCGTTTCATCGATATCGAAATCAAGGTGGCGCACCAGGAAAATCTGGTCGAGTCGCTGAACCAGACCATTTATGAGCAGGGCCGCCGCATCGACCAGCTTGAAGCCATGGTTGCCAAGCTGGCCGGGCATATCCGCATCCTGCGCGATGCCGGCCAGGGACCGGTCAACGAAAAGCCGCCTCACTATTGAGGCAATCTTTGTAGCTATCGCGCAACAGTGTTTATGTGCTGAATTATCCGATATGCATTATTTGGCGTTTCAATCCTATATTTCGTTTTATATACGGCAAGTAGATGCGCCATAAATGTTTTTAGTTACCAAATTCAATAGGAAACCCCTGTACTGTAGAGCTAGCTGCCGCTACTATCGCCAGACGGTGTAAATACAATCAGATCCGTCAATTTGGACGGTCAACTGGTCCGGCGAGGTCGACGTGAAAGCATCTGTGCAAACTACTAAAAAGATATCGAACACGCCCTTGTGGACGATGCCGCCCACCTTGCCTGCACAGCGGCGCGCCGAGGCGGCGCAGCGCTTCGAATTTTTCGACGCCACCCAGGACCACGACCGCTCCGATGTCCAGGCGGCATGGCGCCAGCTGCTGGAAGCGGGCCGCAGTCCGGAAAAGCTGTACCAGCTGCCGGCCTTCTTCAAGTACATGCTGGACACCGCCAGGCCCGGCGAGGCAGCCTGCGAACTGCATCTCGTGCGCCGCCGCAGCGATGCCAGAATCGTGGGCGTGATCCCGGGACGCAAAGCGATGCACAAGAGCGGTGTCCGCCTCGGCCCGCTGACCCTGTTCGAGCGCGCCGTCCCGGTTTATCAGGTGCTCGGCAGCGTGTTGCTGCTCGACGCAGGCGAGGACGGGCTGCCAGGATTCGTCCTGAAGAACCTGCTGCAGCGCCATCCCGATTGCCGCGCCCTGCTGATGCAGGCCATGCCCGAAGAGCTGGAAGGCAGCACCGCTCACAAAGGGCTGTCCAGCCACATCATGCACGGCTGGCGCGACTGCCATACCGTGCCGCTACCTGCGGACGTCGACACCTACCTGCAAAAGCTCAGCGCCAAGAAGCGCTACAACCTGTCGCGCCAGGTGCGCCTGCTGGCCAAGGAAGCAGGTGAAGTCCAGTTGGTGCGGGTCGAACACCCGGACCAGGTGCCGGCCCTGGCGGACGCCATGCGCAGCCTGCTGAGCGATGCGGAACTTGCCGTCCAGGTGACCCAGGCAAAGCTCGAAAGCCTGGCCCGCCACGGGCTGCTGCACGCCTACGTGCTGCGCTGCGGCGAGCAGGTGGTGGCGCTGGTACTGGGCACCCGCTCAAACGAGGTGTGGCACGTGCACAATATCTTCTGCAAGCAGGAATACATGAGCCTGTCGATCGGCACCAGCGTCGTCCACCTGGCTCTGCAGGACACGATTGCACATGGCAATTTCATCCATGCCGATTTCGGCTACGGCACCCCGAACCAGGAATTCCGTTCCACCCACGTGCTGCAGCGGCGCGGCAAGCTGCTGCTGTGCCGGCGGCATGGCATGGCCGATCTGCTGTTCAGCCTGCATGGCGCCCAGGACCGGATGAACGAAGCCCTGATTGGCCGCGTCAAGGGCTTCCGCAGGTGGCTGAAAGAGCGCAGGCGGGCGGCCGCCTAGGCCGCGAACCGGAGTGCATCCTGCGGCGTCGTTGGCCGGGTTCAGATCACCGGCACATGCAGCCGATTGTCGTCTCCCAGGACCAGGCCTTGCCAGGTTGCAGGCTTGCCCGTTATTTCCCATGCCAGAATCTGCTGGGGTGTACGCCCCATGCCACCAAATAGCCCGGCCATTTGGCGCTTGTCGAGTTCCTTGGCAATAGTCAGGTCTTTGATCGTCAGCTTGTTCATCTCAATCTCCTCAAGTGGTAGCAAATTTGGGTGCCGCGGAGGGCATACCAGGATTTGAGTGCAGGAAGCGTGCCACGCGCGTATTCACTTATTTGTCGATAGGCGAAGGACTTTGGATCATCATCTGTTGGTTTGGCTGCGACACTGATGCCGATTGTGTTGGTGGCGTTCAAACATCGTCGTGTCAGGAGGCAGGATGGGCAGGAAGTCGTCACCGCGTGATGTGGAACTCTAGCAACGGGTCGACGAGGTGCTGCATGGCATCTGGGATCCAATCGGCGTGGCCGGCGTGCCAATCGCGCGCGATGAGTACGACGCTTATCTGCCGGCGGTTTTTCTCTTCAGACGCAGGACGCCGAGAATGATGAGAAGATTGCCGAGTACCTGGTTTATGCCGCAACAGACCGGATAGGGCTTCGGGAGACGAAAGAACACGCGCTTGAGATCGCTGCCATACTGCAGGATTGGAAGGCGACGATCGATGCGAAGTACGCGCAGAATCCTTGAGCCTGCTGCTGCTCTGATGAGGTTCCTGAGCTACGTGCTCAGCTTCATCTACGTCGGTGTCTACAGGAACAAGCTCCAGTGGGCAAACTGCCCATCACCGCTAGCGAATGTCTGGGAACACGAATGAATTTCAAAACCTGTATCTCAGCCTTCATCCTGTTATCCCTGATCGGATGCTCGGCCGACACCATCGTCTCAGTCAACAATCAGTCTGGCCAAGCGCTAAGGAATGTCACTATATCGAGCTCAGGCTTCCGGAAAGGTGCGGCTTTGATTTCTGCGGGAAAGACCGTCTCGTGGAGGATTCCTAAAGGGAGAACAGATCACTTTGCAATAGCGTTCGATCTACGCGAAAAAAGCTTTTCCTACTCCCCGGATGTTTATTTTGAATCCGAGGATTGGGAGGTTGTCGTTACCGTAGATGCAACAGGAAGAGCATCGGTGGACGAGAATCTGGCCAGCATGCTCACTCAAATCGTAGGGAGATGGTGATGAAAAAAAGCCGCTTGGAAGCTTTCAGTGAGGGTGTCATCGCCATCTATGTCGGCATCTACTGGAACAAGCGCCAGTATGGATGTTGCCCATTGTAGGGATTCGCTGTTCCAATGCACCGCATACAGCCTCCAGCCATTGATCCGGGGCGGATCATCAAGGTGAACCATGCAGGTGAACATGGCGCGGTGAATATCTACGCCGGGCAGATCGCAATGGCGAGGCTAAGAGCACCTTCCTTGCTGCCCGAGTTGGCCGCCTTCAAAGCCCATGAAGAACGGCACCGAGCGATCTTTGCCAAGGAACTGAAGCGAAGAAGCCTGCCACGATGCCGCAGCTTTTGCTTGTGCGGCGTTGGAGGATACGTGCTTGGTTTCCTGACTGGCTTGATGGGCGCTCAATCCATCGCAATCGCAACCGTGGCAGTGGAGCGTGTCGTACTTCGACATTTGCGGCAGCAACTCCTCGATATCGGTACGACAGATCCCGATGCCACTACCGCCATCTCGGCTATATTGAGCGAAGAGCAGCACCACCATGACCAGTCCGCAACGCATATTCGTCATGCAGGTGTCATTGACCGGATGAGCGGTTCCGTGATCTCTGCCGTAACGGAAGCGGTTATCTGGATAGGCATGCGAATTTAATCGAGGAACAAATGGGCAAGAACAGGCTGGAAGCCTTCAGCGACGGCGTCATCGCCATCATCATCACCATCATGGTGCTGGAACTCAAAGTCCCGCACAGCCCGGATTTCCGCGCATTGCTGCCGCTGTGGCCTGTCTTCATGAGCTACGTGCTCAGCTTCATCTACGTCGGCATCTACTGGAACAACCACCACCACATGCTCCACGCCGTGAAGGAAGTCAGCGGCGGCATCCTGTGGGCCAACCTGCACCTGCTGTTCTGGCTGTCACTGATTCCCTTCGTGACGGCCTGGATGGGCGAGAATCATTTCGAGACCGGGCCCACCGCCGCCTATGGCTTCGTGCTGTTCATGTGCGCGACCGCGTATTCGCTGCTGGTGCGCGGCCTGGTGCGCAATCACGACAAGAACACGACCCTGGCGGAAGCCGTCGGCGACGACCGCAAGGGCAAGATCTCGATCGTGCTCTACCTGGTTGGCGTGGCGCTGGCCTGGTTTGCCGCCTGGCTGGGCTTCCTGGTCTACGCGGCGGTGGCCGTGATGTGGCTGATCCCGGACCGGCGTATCGAAGAGAAGGTGGTCGAGGAAATCGAAGAGGAAGAGGCGGCCGCCGAACGCGAGCAGCAATGAGCGTCCGCGTTCAATACATACGATATACCCGCGACATTTTCGATGTGACGACGCGGCAATAACCCTGCTATGATCTTCCGCGCCCTTGCTGCCGGGCCCGCTCCGGCAGTGTCCATACAGTGTCCGTGAAAGATCGCATGAAACAGCCACTCCGCCTCATCGTCGCGGCAAGCATCGCGCTTGCCTATGCCGCCACCGCCATCCCGGCCGTTGCCGCACCTGCCGCCCCTGCCTCCATCAACGTCCTCGACGCTTCGAATCCCTTCGCCAGGGCGAGCACGCTGCCCTTCCACTACCCGGTGTTCGACAAGATCAAGGACGAGCACTTCAAGCCGGCCTTCGAGGTCGGCATGCGCGTGCACCTGCTGGAAGTCGAGGCGATCGCCAACAACCGCAACGCGCCGACCTTCGACAACACCATCGTCGCGATGGAGCGCGCGGGCCAGTTGCTGGCGCGCGTGGCGACCACCTTCTCGAACCTGCAGGGCGCGAACACCAACGACAACCTGGATGCGATCGACCGCGAGATGTCGCCGAAGCTGGCCGCGCACCAGGACGCGATCTTCATGAACGACAAGCTGTGGAAGCGCGTGAAGACCCTGTACGACAAGCGCGACGCTTTGCGCCTCGACGCCGAGTCGAAGCACCTGCTCGAACGCTACCACCGCGACTTCGTGCGCGCCGGCGCCAAGCTCTCGGCCGCGAACAAGGAGAAGCTGAAGGCGTATAACGGCGAGATCGCCAGCCTGCAGTCGACCTTTGCCCAGAACGTGCTGAAGGAAGCGAATGCCTCGGCCCTGGTGGTCGATACCCGTGCCGAACTGGCAGGTCTCTCGGATGCCGAAATCGACTCGGCCGCCGCGGAAGCGAAGAAGCGCGGCCTGGACGGCAAGTTCGTCCTCGTGCTCGGCAACACCACCGGCCAGGCGCCGTTGTCCTCGCTGACCAACCGCGGCACGCGCGAACGCCTGATGGCCGCTTCGCTGGCGCGCGGCAGCCACGGCGGCGACTTCGACAGCCGCGAGCTGGTGCAGCGGCTCACCAAGCTGCGCGCCGAGAAGGCGACCCTGCTGGGCTACCCGAACTTTGCCGCCTATTCGCTGGAAGTCGAAACCGCGAAGAACCCGGAAGCCGTGAATAAACTGCTGGGCGAGCTGGCGCTGCCGGCCGTGAACAACGCGAAGCGCGAAGCTGCCGAGATCCAGAAGGTGATCGACGCCGAAGTTGGCAAATCCGAGGGCGGCTTCCAGGTCGGACCGCAGGACTGGGCCTTCTACACCGACAAGGTGCGCCAGCAAAAATACGCCTTCGACGAGAGCCAGCTGAAGCCCTACTTCGAACTGAACAACGTGGTGCTGAACGGCGTGTTCTTCGCCGCGAACAAGGAGTTCGGCATCAGCTTCAAGGAGCGCAAGGACCTGCCGGTGTACGACCCGGACGTGCGCGTGTTCGACGTCTTCGATGCCGACGGCAAGCAACTGGCGATCTTCATCATGGATTACTACGCGCGTCCGAACAAGCAGGGCGGCGCCTGGATGAACGAGTACGTGACGCAATCGACGCTGCTGGGGAATCACCCGGTGGTGGCGAACCACCTGAACATTCCGAAGCCGCCCGCCGGCCAGCCGACCCTGCTGACCTATGACGAGGTGCGCACCGCCTTCCACGAGTTCGGCCACGCGCTGCACGGCATGTTCTCGAGCGTGAAGTACCCGACCTTCGGCGGCGCCAACACGCCGCGCGACTTCGTCGAATATCCGTCGCAGGTCAATGAGATGTGGGCGACCTGGCCGGAAGTCCTCGCCAATTACGCGAAGCACTACCAGACCGGCGCGGCCATGCCGCAGGAGCTGCTGGACAAGGTGCAGGCCTCGAAGAAGTTCAACATGGGCTACATCACGACCGAGTACCTGGCGGCCTCGCTGCTCGACCAGCGCTGGCACCAGCTGACGCCCAAGCAGATCCCGACCGACGTGCTGGGCTTCGAAGCGGCCGCCCTGAAGGATGCGGGCGTGGACTTCGCGCCGGTGCCGCCGCGCTATCGCACGACCTACTTCTCGCACAGCTTCTCGCTCGGCTATTCGGCCGGCTACTACGCCTACCTGTGGAGCGAAAAGCTGGATGCGGACACGGTCGAGTGGTTCAAGGAGAACGGCGGCCTGCTGCGCAAGAACGGCGACCACTTCCGCCAGACCCTGCTGTCGCGCGGCGGTTCGGCCGATGCGATGGACCTGTTCCGCAATTTCCGTGGGCGCGACGCGCAGATCCAGCCGCTGCTGGAGCGCCGCGGCCTGACGGGCAACACGCAATAAACAATAGAACGATTTACACCGGAGAGAGAATGAACCGTTCCCACATCCTGGCCCTCGCCGTCACCGCGGCGGTCGCCAACTTCGCCTTCGCAGCACCATCCCGGCTGCCGGACTCGAATCCCTTCGCCAAGCCGAGCACCCTGCCGTTCCAGTACCCGGCCTTCGACAAGATCAAGAACGAAGACTTCGCGCCGGCCTTCGAGGAAGGCATGCGCCAGCAGTCGCTTGAAATCGACGCCATCGCCAACAGCAAGGCGGCACCGACATTCGAGAACACCATCGTCGCGATGGAGCGTTCGGGCCAGCTGCTGAACCGCGTCTCGACCGCCTTCTACAACCTGGTCGGCGCCAATACCAACGACACCCTGAACGCGCTGGACAAGGAGCTGGCGCCGAAGCTGGCCGCGCACAGCGACAAGATCCGCCTGAACGAAAAGCTCTACAAGCGCATCAAGACCCTGTACGACAAGCGCGACACGCTGCACCTGGACGCCGAGTCGGCCTACCTGCTGCAGCGCTACCACACCGACTTCGTGCGCGCCGGCGCCCAGCTCTCAAGCAGCGACAAGGTCAAGCTGAAGGCCTACAACGGCAAGATCGCGGCCCTGCAGACCCAGTTCAGCCAGAACGTGCTGAAGGAAGCGAACGCCTCGGCGCTGGTGGTCGACAGCCGCGAGGAACTGGCCGGCATGTCGGACAAGGCGATCGACGTCGCTAGCGCGGAAGCGAAGAAGCGCGGCCTGGACGGCAAGTTCGTGATCCCGGTCGTGAACACCACCCAGCAGGCGCCCTTGTCCGTGCTGACCAATCGCGCTACCCGCGAAAAACTGCTGGCGACTTCGCTGGCGCGCGGCAGCCATGGCGGCGAGTTCGACAACCGCAACCTGGTGCTGGAGCTGGCCAGGGCGCGCGCCGAGCGCGCCAGGCTGCTGGGCTATCCGAGCCACGCGGCCTACATGCTGGAAGACCAGACCGCGAAGACGACCGGCGCCGTCAACAAGCTGCTGGCCGAATTCGCCAGGCCGGCCGTGAACAACGCGAAGAAGGAAGCGGCCGACCTGCAGAAGGCGATCGACGCCGAGGGAGGCAAATTCCAGGCCGCCGCCTACGACTGGAACTACTACAGCGACAAGGTGCGCGCCCAGCGCTACGCCTTCGACCAGAACCAGCTGCGTCCCTATTTCGAGTACAAGCGCGTATTGGTCGACGGCGTGTTCTTCGCCGCCACCAAGGAATACGGCATCACCTTCAAGGAACGCAAGGACCTGCCGGTGTACGACCCGGATGTGCGCGTGTTCGACGTCTTCGATGCCGACGGCAAGCAGCTGGCGATCTTCCTGCACGATCCCTACGCGCGCGCCAACAAGCGCGGCGGCGCCTGGATGAACGCCTATGTCGGCCAGAACACCCTGCTGGGCACGCACCCGGTGATCGCCAATCACCTGAACATCCCGAAGCCGGCCGCCGGCGAGCCGACCCTGCTGACCTACGACGAAGCGCGCACCATGTTCCACGAGTTCGGCCATGCGCTGCACGGCATGTTCTCGAACGTGAAGTACCCGCGCTTCTCGGGCACCCGCGTGCCGCGCGACTACGTCGAGTTCCCGTCGCAGGTCAACGAGATGTGGATGGCCTGGCCGGAAGTGCTGGCCAACTATGCGAAGCACTACCAGACCGGCGCGCCGATGCCGAAGGAATTGCTCGACAAGGTGCAGGCTTCCGCCAAGTTCAACGAGGGCTACCGCACCACCGAGTACCTGGCGGCTTCGATGCTGGACCAGAGCTGGCACCAGCTCGGCCCGGACCAGATCCCGGCCGACGTGCTGGGCTTCGAAGCCAAGGCCCTGCATGACGCCGGCGTCGACTTCCCGCTGGTCCCGCCGCGCTACCGCACGACCTACTTCTCGCACGTGTTCTCGGGCGGCTACTCGGCCGGCTACTACGGCTACCTGTGGGCCGAGAAGCTGGACGCCGACACCGTCGAGTGGTTCAAGGAAAACGGCGGCCTGACGCGCAAGAACGGCGACCGCTTCCGCCAGATGCTGCTGTCGCGCGGCGGCACCATGGATGCGATGGACATGTACCGCAACTTCCGCGGCCGCGATGCGAAGATCGAGCCGCTGTTGGAGCGCCGTGGATTGACTGGCGAGTAAGCCGCTCGTACCGTCGTCCCCGCGCAGGCGGGGACCCAAGTTCTGTTTGAGCAGTCGATACGCGAGCAAACTTGGGGGGAATAGTGCCGGTGGCACTATTCCCGCCTCCGCGGCAACGACGTATGGTTTGCGCGCCCAAGCTTCCCCTTCAGATATAAACTTCCCCTCAACATCCCCACAATGGCATCTCCTCTGCAATGAGTGTTCAGGCATTACACGGTATTACCTTAGAATCGGTGCTGACCCGCCTGGTCGAGCATTACGGCTGGGAAGGGCTCGGCCGCCGCATCGCGATCAACTGCTTCATCAAGGACCCCAGCATCAAGTCGAGCCTGAAGTTCCTGCGCAAGACGCCCTGGGCCCGCGAACAGGTCGAGAAGCTGTACCTGGAAACCAGGTTCACCACATGAGGGACGACATGTTGAACGAGAACGAAGACACCCTGAAAGCGCACCTGAAGACCCTGCACCGCCACCTCGAGGAAACGGGCGAGGTCGACGACGAACTGGAAATGCTGCTGCGCCAGCTCGACGGCGACATCCGGCACGTGCTCGAGCGCCGGGCCGACGATCCGGACGCGAACACCTACGGCCTGGCTTCGCGCAGCCAGGAAATCACGGCCCGTTTCGCGGCCCGCCACCCGACCCTGGAGCCGGCGCTGCGCCAGCTTGGCAACATCCTCAACAATATGGGTATTTGACGCAACATTCATCCGCAATGGATGAGCCAAGTTGTTGAAAAATAAGCCAATTTTTGAAGGGGAGGGAGCTGGCCGCAGGCTTTTCCTGTAAAATATCGGCCAATGAACTCCCCCGCCAATCTTTTCGCGAGCGTCCCCAAGCGCTCCAGCCGCGCGCCCGCCGCGCCCTTCCTGCCCATGACCCGCGCCGAGATGGACAAGCTGGGCTGGGATTCGTGCGACATCATCCTGATCACCGGCGACGCCTACATCGACCACCCGAGCTTCGGGATGGCGCTGGTCGGCCGGCTGCTGGAAGCGCAGGGTTACCGGGTCGGCATCATCAGCCAGCCGGACTGGACCTCCGTGGAACCCTTCCGTGCGCTCGGCAAGCCGAACCTGTACTGGGGCATCACTGCCGGCAACATGGACTCGATGGTCAACCGCTACACGGCCGACCGCAAGATCCGCTCCGACGATGCCTACACCCCGAACGCCGAGCCGAACAAGCGCCCGGACCGCGCGGTGACCGTGTACTGCCAGCGCGCCCGCGAAGCCTTCCCGGGCGTGCCGGTCATCGCCGGCTCGATCGAAGCTTCGCTGCGCCGTATCGCGCACTACGATTACTGGTCGGACAAGGTGCGCCGCTCGGTGCTGTTCGAATCGAAGGCCGACCTGGTCATCTTCGGCAATGCCGAGCGCGCGCTGGTCGACGTCACGCGCCGCATCGCCGCCGGCGAGAACATCAAGAGCATCCGCGACCTGCGCGGCACCGCCTTCCTGGTGCCGCACGGCTGGCTGCCGGACGAAGAGTGGTCGGTGCATAACTCGACCCGCGTCGACGTGCCGGGCCGCGTCGATCCGCACCCGAACCCGTACGCGATGGCGCAGGAAGACACCAAGGCTTGCGCCACCGAGAATGCGCAGCCGGCGCCTGAAGTCAAACCGATCGTCATCATGACGCGCGAAGAACGACAGGCCGCGGCGCGCGAAAAAGCGCGCAAGACCGTGGTGCGCCTGCCTTCTTTTGAAACCGTCAGCGAAGACCCGGTGATGTACGCGCACGCTTCGCGCGTGTTCCACCTGGAGTCGAACCCGGGCAATGCGCGCGCGCTGGTGCAGCAGCACGGCGACCGCGACGTCTGGCTGAACGCGCCGCCGCTGCCTCTCGCCATGGACGAGATGGACGGCGTCTACGACCTGGCCTACGCGCGCGCGCCGCATCCGAGCTATGGCAAGGCGCACATCCCGGCCTGGGAGATGATCCGCTACTCGGTGAACATCATGCGCGGCTGCTTCGGCGGCTGCACCTTCTGCTCGATCACCGAGCACGAAGGCCGCATCATCCAGAGCCGTTCGGAACCGTCGATCCTGCGCGAGATCGAGCTGATTCGCGACACCACCAAGAATTTTGCAGGCACGATCACCGACCTGGGCGGCCCGACGGCCAACATGTACCGCCTGGCCTGCAAAGAGAAGAAGATCGAGGAAACCTGCCGCCGCCTGTCCTGCGTCTACCCGACCATCTGCTCCAACCTGGGCACCGACCACAGCAAGCTGATCTCGCTGTACCGCAAGGCGCGCGCGATCCCGGGCATCAAGAAGATCCTGATCGGTTCCGGCCTGCGCTACGACCTGGCCGTGCGCTCGCCCGAGTACGTGAAGGAACTCGTCACGCACCACGTGGGCGGGCTGCTGAAGATCGCGCCGGAGCACACGGAAGAGGGCACGCTGTCGAAGATGATGAAGCCGGGTATCGGCGCCTACGACGAGTTCAAGGCGCTGTTCGACAAGTACTCGAAGGAGGCGGGCAAGAAGCAGTACCTGATCCCCTACTTCATCGCGGCTCACCCGGGTTCGACCGACGAGGACATGCTGAATCTCGCCTTGTGGCTGAAGAAGAACAACTTCCACCTCGACCAGGTGCAGACCTTCACGCCGACCCCGATGGCGATGGCGACCACCATGTACCACACCGGGAAGAATCCGCTGGCCAAGGTGACCGAAGATTCGGAAGAAGTCCTTACCGCCAAGAGCGGCAAGACGCGCAAGCTGCACAAGGCCTTCCTGCGCTACTACGACCCGGAAAACTGGCCGGTGCTGCGCGAAGGTCTCAAGCGCATGGGCCGCGGAGACCTGATCGGCAATGGCGAGCGCCACCTGGTGCCGCCGCCGGGCAGCGAGCTGGAAATGACGCCGCGCAGCGAGCGCAAGAACATGCCGCTGGTGGCCGAGGCGCGCAGTGCCGCGCCGAAGGGCCGCGTGATCGAGGTGGCGCCAAAGCGCAATGCGCGCGTGAACGAGCGCAGCGAACGCCGCGGCGATCGCGCCCCGGCGCCTGCGCCCTTCATGGCGCCGCCGTCGAAAGTCAAACCTGGCATCCTGTCGACCATCAAGACCAAGCCGAAGGCGGCGGGACGCAAGTAAGCCAGGCCTCGGCTGGCCGCAAAACACAAAAATTCGGGGTCAGAGCACTTTTTCGGACAAGCGTCATAGAGGCGGTCGTTCGAAAAAGTGCGCTGACCCCGAATTGTTTCAGACTTTCAGATCACCGCTCGCCTGCTTCTCGCGCAGCTGCTTTGCATACCGATGCCTTGCCCGTAACCGCGGATTGGTCATCAGCCGGCCCAGCGTCTCGCCGATCACCATCACCACGCCCAGCAGCGGCAGCACCAGCATCAGGCCGGCCACGCCGGACAGCGCGCCGCCGATGAAGATCATCAGCACCGTGATCAAGGGATGCATCTTGAGGCTGCGCCCGAGCGTGATCGGCATGAACACGAAATCGTCCAGCAGGCGCGCCAGGATGAAGACGGCGATGGCGCCGTAGGCGACCAGCGGATTGGATGGCGCGTCGGTGGCGGCGACGATCACCACCATCACGCAGCCGACCACCGAGCCGATGAAGGGCACCCAGGCCAGCAGCGCCGAAATAAAACCCAGCAGCAGCGGCGAAGACACGCCGATCACCCACAGGCCGAAGCCCAGCACGAGGGTGTCGAGCACGGTCAGCTTGAGCATGCCCTCGAAGTAGCGGCGCGCGGTCTGGTCGACCTGGTGCAGCAGGAACAGGGTGCGTTCGAAGTAGGCGTTCGGCACCGCGCGCGCCAGGAATTTCTTGAAGCGCAGGCCGTCGCGCAGGAAGAAGAAGGCGAGGAAGGGCGCCAGCAGCAGCGAAGGCAGCCAGCCGGCCGCGGTGACCAGGATGGTGGTCAGGTAGCGCTGGGCGAAGGTGTCGGTGAAGACCTTGAAACGCTTGTTGGCCAGCGAGGTGAGGTGCATCTCCGCCAGGATCGGGAATTTCACCTCCAGCAGCGCCATCGTGTTGCGGACAAAGGCCACGCCGCCGTTCGCGTACAGCGCCAGCGTATCGCTCCAGGAGCCGCTGTCTTCCAGGCCCGCGTTCCAGGACAGCGCGGCCACCAGCACCAGCGCGGACAGGCCGAAGAAGATGGCGCACACCAGCATCGACGAGACGCTGCGCGAAAAGCCCAGGCGCAGCAGGCGCCGCATCGGGCCCAGCAGGGTGTAGTACATCACGATGCCGAAGATGAGGGGCAGGACCAGCCACAGCATGTGCTCGAGCAGGACCAGCAGCAGGCAGGTGACGGCGATGATCCCGGTCCAGACCACCGGCCCGGCGCGCTCTTCGCGGACCGTGGGCGCGGCGATCATAGCGCTTCCAGCTGGGGACGGCCGTCGAGCCGCTCGCGCAGGCGCTGGCCGATGTGGCGCGCCAGCGCCAGCGAAATCTTGTAGCCGATGACGGCGTCGGTATCCATCAGCGCCAGGAAGTCGTCGCGGAAGAACACCGCCAGTTCGCAATGGTCGATGGCGCGCACGCGGGCGCTGCGCGGTGAGTTGTCGAGCAGGGCGAGGTCGCCGAAGAAGCTGCCCGGTCCCAGCTCGCTCACCAGCTGGCGGCGGCTCTCGTGCATGCGGCTGATCTCGACCCGTCCCGCCATCACCAGGTAAAGCGCCTGGCCTTCCTCGTTCTCGTCGAAGACGATTTCCTCCGGCTGGTAGCGCCGCTCGTGCATCAGGCCATCCACGAACTTGACCTCGATCGGCTTGAGCGTGCGGAACAGCGACGTGTTCTGCAGCCGGCGCTGGCGCGGGGACAAGGTCTGGGACTTGAGGAAACCAAAGATCACGGCGACTCCAGTAAATATATTATTGTCAATTATGCACGATTAGCTTGTGCCACGCTGCAAGAGCACGATGTCTGTGCCGTTATCAGACACTCAAAACGTCGGCGCACGAATCGTACGTGCACAAATGTTAAAAGCGTGTAATATAATTCCCTTGGGAAACATGTGTTGCGATAAATATATGATCAGGCCACGGCTGTTCCAGAGGGAATCCGAGTGATCGACATTCAAACTTTCATGCTGGCGCTAGGCGTCGGCAATATCGCCTTTGCCCTCCTGATGGCGGGCTATATGCGCGGTGCGGACAACAGTCCCGCCCTCGGCTACTGGATGTGGGGCCGGCTGTCGATCGGTGTTGCCCAGCTCTGCTGGTGGGCCGCCCCGCAGTTCGAGCTGCGCCTGGTCGAAGCAGTGTCCGCCTGCGCCTGGCTGGGCGGGGTTGCGCTGGAAGTGGGCGCCAATTGCCTGTTCTTCGGTTTTGCGCGCTGGCGCAAGTCGCTGTACCTGTTCACCTTGCCCGGCTGGGTGGCGGTCTGCTATGCGGTGGCCACCGGCGCCTCGCGGCTGCAGCTGACGGAACTGATCTCCTTCATCATCGCCCTGTACGTGTTCGGCGCGGCCGTGGTGCTGCTGCGTCCGCGCAAGGCGCCGCTGCTGCAGCGGCTTATCGGCGTCAACAACATCCTGTTCGCGCTGGCGATCTGGACCTGGCTGGGCTTCGAAGGCGGCAGCCCCGGCAGCAGTACGGCGCCGGTGATCGGCCTGGCCTACCTGGCCAGCTACCTCCTGATGATCGTGAACGGCTTCGGCTTCCTGTTGCTGTGCAAGCAGAAGGACGACAAGCTGATGCGCCGCCTGGCGACCGTCGACGGGCTCACCGGCATGCTGAACCGCCGCGCCTTCTTCGAGCGTGCCGATGGTGCGCGCCAGCTGGCGCTGCGCCTGCGCAAGCCGATCGCCTTGCTGATGCTCGACATCGACCACTTCAAGCAGCTCAACGACAGTTACGGCCACGCCAGCGGCGACGAAGCGCTGAAGGTATTCGCGGACACGGCGCGCGGCGTGCTGCGCGAGCATGACCTGATCGGGCGTCTGGGCGGCGAGGAGTTCGCGCTGGTCCTGCCCGCCACACGCCTCGAGGGCGCGCTCGAAGCAGCCGAGCGCTTGCGCCTTGCCGTGCTTGACGTGCCGGTATTCGGCGGCGCGCCGGGTTACCGCATGACGGTCAGCATCGGCGCGGTGACGATCGAGGCCGGCGAGGCGCTGACGGCGGCGCTGGCGCGTGCCGACCACGCGCTGTATGCGGCCAAGACGAGCGGGCGCAATCGCGTCGAAGTGGGCCAGCCGATGCTCAAACGCGCCTGAGCCGGCGTTTGGAACGCCGGAACGAAAAAAGGGCTCCGACAGTAGCACCAAAACCTGCGCAAATCTAACCATGCCTTGAGACAACCGGTCACGCCGTCTGGGCGACACGCGGCAGCTTGTTGCCGGAACATCATGTGCCCGCCGTCTTACTCGTCGCCCGCCATCATGGTGCGGCAAAAGTGTCCACCATGGTGTGCGCAGAAGTTCCGGATAGAGATGTGCAGGGAGTCATGGTCTTCGCCGCTGGGTGGCCTTACGATCACCATAGAATGATGAACGGAGCGGCCAGGCTGCCGAGACTCGTCCATGCTGATTGCCCATAAGATCACGCTCGATCCAAACAACATGCAGGCGACCTACCTGGCGCGAGCGGCGGGTACTGCTCGCTTTGCCTATAACTGGGCGCTGAGCGAATGGCAGCGCCAGTACGCGGCGCACCAGGCCGATCCGTCTCAACCCCGGCCTTCGCAATTGTCATCGCGGCGCCAACTCAAGGCCATCAAGCGCACAAGGTTTTCGTGGATGATCGAGGTAACGAAGAACGCACCGCAGATGGCCGCCAGGCGTTTCACGCCCGGCTCCAGTTGGGCGACCCCTTCAAGAATTTTTTTGCTCACCGCGCGCGTTATCCCACGTTTCGCAAGAAAGGCCAGGACGATCGCTTTAGTTTGAGCAACGACCAGTTCCGCGTCGAAGACAAGCGCATCCACATTCCGAAGCTGGGGTGGGTGAGATGCGCGAACGGCTGCGTTTTTCTGGCCACATCGTCGCGGCCACGGTGTCGCGCAGGGCCAGCCGCTGGTATGCCAGCATTACCGTCGATACGCCGGATCCCCCCTTGCCGCCAGCCGAAACCCAAGGCGCGGTGCCGAGGTGGTCGTGGCCGAGCGGTGGTACCCGAGCAGCAAGACCTGCTCCTGCTGCGGATACAAGCTGGAGACATTGGCGCTGGACATGCGGGAGAACGGTCCGACGAGTCGGACCCTTCCTCTTGATGCTGGCGGAGCGGATGGGGCTCGCCCACGTCCTGCGGGCCGGGAAATCGCTTGCAAGCGATTTCCTTCGAGCCCGAAACTTTCGTACCTTCCTGCGGAAGGTACCCCGCAGGGAAGACCCGCCTGTACCTGAAAAGACAAAAGGCCCGACAAGTCGGACCTTTTCTCTTTAATCTGGCGGAGCGGACGGGGCTCGAACCCGCGACCCCCGGCGTGACAGGCCGGTATTCTAACCAACTGAACTACCGCTCCGTTTTTACTGATCTTTTCTTCGCTGTCGACATCATCGGAAGATCTGGTGGGCGCTGAGAGGCTCGAACTCCCGACCTAATCCTTGTAAGGGATCCGCTCTACCAACTGAGCTAAGCGCCCGCAAACCGCTTCGGTGATGTCTTCGACGTTTGTCACCACGTCCGAAGAGGCCCGAATCATAGCGTATCCCTTCTGGCGCACGCAAGGGCTTTACGGAAAAAAAATGTTGTATGCCTGCCCATGCTGCGCGCGTATTCCTTGCATAAGCTTATACACATGTTCGACAATTGCGCCTTTACCAACCTGGCAACATGAAGACATCGATAACGATGCGAATGGAGACATACGCCATTTTTACCCTTCCTAGGAAATCGCAATGACCAAGATGTCCAAGATGCACAAGCGCGTTATCGCCGCCCATGGCGCGATGCTGGCGCTGTCAGCCTTGTCCGCCGCGCCGGCCATGGCCCAAGCTACATCGACCAACGAGCTGCAGACCGTCACCGTGACGGCGCAGCGCCGCACCGAAAATATCAAGGAGGTGCCGGTCTCGGTCAGCGCCGTGAAGGGTGAAAAACTCGACGTCATCGTCTCCGGCGGTGAAGACATCCGCGTGCTGGCCGGCAAAGTGCCGAGCCTGAACATCGAATCGTCGAACGGCCGCACCTTCCCGCGCTTCTACATCCGCGGCTACGGCAACACCGACTTCTCGCTGTTCGCCTCGCAGCCGGTGTCGCTGATCTATGACGACATCGTCCAGGAAAACCCGATCCTGAAAGGCTTCCCGATCTTCGACGTCGCCGGCGTCGAAGTGCTGCGCGGCCCGCAGGGCACCCTGTTCGGCCGCAACACCCCGGCCGGCGTGGTCAAGCTCGAATCCGAAAAGCCGAACCTCAAAAAGGTCGAGGGCTACTACAACGCCTCCTGGGGCAGCCACAACACCGTGAACCTGGAAGGCGCCGTCAACGTGCCGCTGTCGGACAAGTGGGCGATGCGCGTCTCGACCCTGCGCCAGCACCGCGACGACTTCGTCAACAACTACAGCGACCTGGCCAAGACCAACAAGACCGGCGAACTGGACGGCTACAACGAACACGCCGAACGCGTGCAGTTCCTGTACACCCCGGACAGCACCTTCAGCGCGCTGTTCAACGTGCACCAGCGCACCACCTCCGGCAGCGCCCGCCTGTTCCGCGCCAACCTGATCAAGAAGGGCACGAACGACATCGCCGACGGTTACGACCTGAACAGCATCGTTACCAACGCCCAGAACTTCCAGGACCTCAAGACCCAGGGCGCCAACTTGCGCCTGAGCTGGGACCTGGGTCCTGTGAAACTGTATTCGATCACCGGCTACGAAAGCGTGGATCACTACAACAGCCGCGGCGACATCGACGGCGGCATCATCGGCGGCCCGGGCGTGGTGCCCTTCCAGGTGCAGACCGCCAGCCGCCTGACCGACCTGAGCCAGTACTCGCAGGAATTCCGTGTCGAATCGAAGAACACCGGCCCGCTGAACTGGCAGGCCGGCCTGTACTACTTCGACGAAGACGCGACCGGCGGCAGCGACAACTTCGACAGCGTGACCCAGGCGCAAACCTCGCGCGTGATCTCGAACCAGAAGAACAAGGCCTGGGCCGCCTTCGGTTCCGTGACCTATGCCGTCAACGACGCCTTCACCCTGCGCGGCGGCCTGCGCTACACCGACGACAAGAAGGACTTCGCCACGCTGGAACACACCAACGTGACCCTGATCGGCCCGGCCGGCATCAGCGAAAGCAAGAGCAAGGTCAACTGGGACCTGTCGGGTACCTACAAGCTGGACCGTAACATCAACCTGTACGCCCGCATGGCGACCGGCTTCCGCGCCCCGAGTATCGCCGCCGCGTCGGCCTCGGTGCCGGTGACCGTGGCCGACGCCGAGACCGTCACCTCGATCGAAGGCGGCATCAAGGCCGACCTGTTCGAGCGCCGCGCCCGCCTGAACTTCTCGCTGTACGATTTCGAGGTGAAGAACCAGCAGCTGACCGTGGTCGGCGGCAATTCGAACGTCACCAAGCTGATCAACGCGGCCAAGACCAAGGCCCAGGGCGCCGAGTTCGACGTCGAAGGCATCGTCAGCCCGTCGCTGCGCGTGACCGCCGGCGCCAGCTACAACTTCACGGAAATCCGCGACCCCAGCCTGTCGGTCAACAAGTGCGCCCAGTGCACCATCACCGACCCGATCAACGCGGCCGGCCGCGTCGACATCAACGGCAACCCGCTGCCGCAGGCGCCGAAGTGGACCCTCAACGCGACCGCGCGCTACAGCATGCCGGTGGCCGACGGCGAATTCTTCGTCTACACCGACTGGTCCTACCGTACGAAGATCAATTTCTTCCTGTACGAAGCGAAGGAGTTCAGCGGCAAGCCGCTGACCGAAGGCGGCCTGCGCGTCGGCTACAACTGGGCGGGCGGCAAGTATGAAGTGGCCGCTTTCGGCCGCAACATCCTCGACCAGCGCCGCATCACCGGCGCCATCGACTTCAACAACCTGACCGGCTTCACCAACGAGCCGCGTACCTGGGGTGTGCAGTTCAAGGGCAATTTCTAAGCACCAGCCTGGTTCTGTCTGACAAGGAAGGCCGCGAGCAATCGCGGCCTTTTTTATTGCATCAGCGTATGCACGTGAGTGAAGTTTTCTTGGTTATATCTGATATAAATCAAAACGATGTGTTAAATCATATGGCTGACCAAGAATGACGATTCGGTGATTTTGCTGTGTTTTTTAGCAAGATCTTATTTTGCATGGCGCGATTTCGGCCAAATAAAGTAGGTTTTTACTACGTGAAGTGGTTTTTCGTTGTAAAGATACTGAAATCAATTGTGAAATTTCTACACGCCTTCTTCCTTCGCGCTACTCTTCCGTGTCCCGCTTTCAGACGGGAAATCGGTGCTCAGAATTTGCACCGACACAACTAGATCTCAGGCACTGAGTCGTCTTGATGTGCTTGCGGAAAATCAAACTTTTGTGTTTTTCTAATAAAAGGAAGAAACATGAAGTCTCAGAAATCGATGTACCCGGCAGTCTTGAAACTGTGCGCAGCGGCCGTCATCGGCCTCGGCGCCAGCGCTGTTCACGCAGGCTCCGTCAACGCATCCGCCGCGCAGGGTGCGAGCATCAGCGACCAGACCGACCGCCTGATCGTCAAGTACAAGGATGAAGCCGCACCGGATGCCAAGAGCAACGCCAAGGGCCTGACCCGCGCCGCTGCCTCTTCGCCGATCATCGCAGCGCGCCTGGCGACCCTGAACACCGTCGGCCGCAAGCTCGGCCTGACGATGAAGGAACTGCACACGATCGGTACCGGCGCCCGCGTGGTCCAGCTGAACCGCAAGGTGTCGGTGGCCGAGGCCGCGCAAGTGGCCGCAGACCTGGCCGCCAGCGATGCTTCGGTGGAGTACGCCGAGCCGGACCGCATCATGAAGCCGATGTTCACGCCGAACGATCCGATGTTCAGCCAGCAGTGGGATTACACCGATACCGTCGGCGGCATGCGCCTGCCGGCGGCCTGGGACAAGTCGACCGGCACCGGCATCCGCGTGGCCGTGATCGACACCGGCTACCGTCCGCACGTCGATCTGCAGGGCCAGATCCTGGCCGGCTATGACTTCATCGCCGACACCACGATTTCGAACGACGGCAATGGCCGCGACAGCGACGCCAGCGATCCGGGCGACTGGACCGCGGCGGGCCAGTGCGGCACCGGCCAGGCCGCCACCAACTCGAGCTGGCACGGCACCCACGTGGCCGGCACCATCGCCGCGCTCACCAACAACGGCATCGGCGTGGCGGGCGTCGCCTACGGCGCCAAGGTCGTGCCTGTGCGCGTGCTGGGCCAGTGCGGCGGCTATACCTCCGACATCGCCGACGGTATCGTCTGGGCATCCGGCGGCACCGTCTCGGGCGTGACCAACATCGCTGCCCGCGCACAGGTCATCAACATGTCGCTGGGCGGCGGCGGCGCCTGCGACACCACGACCCAGACCGCCATCAACGGCGCCCGCTCGCGCGGCACCGTGGTCGTGGTCGCAGCCGGTAACGAAGCGCAGAACGCGAGCAACAGCAGCCCGGCCAACTGCTCGGGCGTGATCGCCGTGGCAGCCACCAACAAGTCGGGCGGCCGCGCGTCGTACTCGAACTACGGCACCATCGTCGACGTCGCAGCACCTGGCGGCGATACCGGTGCGGCAATCATGTCGACCCTGAACGCCGGCACCAAGGCGCCGGGCGCCGACAGCTACGCCGGCTACATGGGCACCTCGATGGCCACCCCGCACGTGGCCGGCGTGGTCGCGCTGATGCTGGCGAAGAACCCGGCCCTGACCCCGGACGACGTCGAAGCCCGCCTGAAGTCCAGCGCACGCGCCTTCCCGGCATCGTGCTCGGGTTGCGGCGCCGGCATCGTCGACGCTTCGGCAGCGGTCGATGCCGCCACCGGCACCGGCGGCGGTACCGGTACCACCATGTCGGAAACCGAGTCGAACAACACGATCTCCACCGGCAACGTGGTCTCGACCTCCGGCACCACGGTCAACGGCAATATGTCGAGCAGCAGCGACACGGACTACTTCAAGGTCACGGTCCCGGCCGGCAAGACCCTGAGCGCGACCCTGACGCCGAACGCGAGCTCGGATTACGACCTGTACATCTACAACAGCGCCGGCACCCAGGTGACTTCCAGCACCAACGGTGCGGGCGCGGTGGATTCGGCAAGCGCCTCGAACACCGGCACCACCGCGGTGACGGCCTACGTACGCGTGGTGTACTACAGCGGCGGCACCGGTTCGACCAGCGGCACCTACACGCTGAAACTCAGCTGGTAATTGTCTGGAAACAGGAAAGCCGAGAAAAGCTGATTGATCTATAAAGGAAATGCTTTGAGGAACTAAATTCCTTTAACAATCAATTACTTATCAAAAATTTTTCTGTGGTGAAAACCCCTAAAGCGGCCCCAAGCGGGCCGCTTTTCGTTAGGCTCCTTGGTTTTACGCACCACAAGGGGTATCCGTGTTGAAAGTGAAAATCTGCGCCGCAGCCCTCGTCGCCTTCGGCTCGCTGGCTGCACATGCCGCGCCGCCGGATGCGGCACCGAGCAAAGCCGTCACCCAGACCGACCGCCTGATCGTCAAGTACAAGGACGCGGTCGACAATTCCAAGGGCGCCGTACCCGAACGCGCCATGTCGGCCGCGCGCCTGGCTCTGCAGGCCCGCGCCGGCCAGCAGCTCGGCGCCACCATGCGCGCACTGCGCGCTACCGCCACCGGCGCCAACGTGCTGCAGCTGAGCCGCACCATGTCGCTGGACGAAGCCCGCGCCCTGGCCGCCGAGCTGATGGCGCGCGATCCGGACGTCGCATACGCCGAGCCGGACCGCATCATGGTCCCGCTGTTCACCCCGAACGACCCGATGTACACCCAGCAGTGGCACTACTTCGACGCCAAGGGCGGCCTGAACCTGCCCGCCGCCTGGGACAAGTCGACCGGCGCCGGCATCAACGTGGCCGTGATCGATACCGGCTACCGTCCGCACGCGGACCTGTCGGGCCAGATCCTGCCGGGCTACGACTTCATCACCAGCGCCGCCATCGCCGCCGACGGCAATGGCCGCGACAGCGACGCCAGCGACCCGGGCGACAGCACCACCGCCGGCCAGTGCGGCGGCGGCCTGCCGGCCCAGGACGATGCCTCGAGCTGGCACGGCACCCACGTGGCCGGCACCATCGCCGCGAAAACCAACAACGGCGTCGGCGTGGCCGGCGTCGCCTACGGCGCCAAGGTCGTGCCGGTGCGCGTGCTGGGCAAGTGCGGCGGCTATACCTCGGACATCGCCGACGCCATGATCTGGGCGTCCGGCGGCGCGGTCACCGGCGCCCCGGCCAACCCGAACAAGGCGCGCGTGCTGAACCTGTCGCTGGGCGGCAGCGGCGCCTGCGACAACACGACCCAGAACGCGATCAACAGCGCCCGCTCGCGCGGCGCCGTGGTCGTGGTCGCGGCCGGCAATTCGAACGTCAATGCCTCGAACTCGAACCCGGCCAACTGCGCCGGCGTGATCACGGTGGCGGCGGTCGGCCGCAGCGGCGGCAAGGCGTCCTACTCGAACTACGGCGCGAATGTCGACGTCGCGGCGCCGGGCGGCGACAGCGGCGCGGGCATCCTGTCGACCTGGAATGCCGGCGCCAGCACCCCGGCCAGCGACAACTACGGCTACATGATGGGCACCTCGATGGCGACCCCGCACGTGGCCGGCGTGGCCGCCCTGATGCTGGCGAAGAACCCGGCGCTGACACCGGACGAAGTCGAAGCCAAGCTGAAAGCCACCGCGCGCGCCTTCCCGGCGGCTTGCTCGGGCTGCGGCGCCGGCATCGTCGATGCGGCCGCGGCCGTGAACGCGGTGACGGCCACCGTGGCAGTCGTTGCGCCGACCCAGAATGAGCTGGAGTCGAACAATTACATCTCGACCGCCAACGCCGTGACGGCCTCGGGCACTGTGCTCAGCGGCAGCCTGTCGAGCACGACCGACAACGATTATTTCGTGGTCCAGGTACCGGCCGGCAAGACCCTCACCGCCACGCTCACCCAGGGTTCCGCCGCGCTGGATTACGACCTGTATGCCTACAACGCTGCAGGCGCCCAGCTGGCGCTGAGCACCAACGGCGCCGGCGTCAACGATGCGGTGTCGACGGCCAATACGGCGACCACCACCCAGGCGCGTTACATCCGCGTGCGCTACCACGCGGGCGGGGCAGGCAAGTACACGCTGAAGTTCACCTGGTAAACAGGCAGCCGCCAAAGGGAGAGGCGCGTGACGAAAGTTGCGCGCCTTTTTTATTAGCATCTATACTGTACGCAATTACAGTATGAATACCCCGACCCGCAAGATCATCCACTGCGACTGCGACTGTTTCTACGCTTCCGTCGAGATGCGGGATGACCCGTCCCTGCGCGGCCGGCCGCTGGCGGTGGGAGGCCGGCCGGACCAGCGCGGCGTGATCGCCACCTGCAACTACGAGGCGCGCCGCTTCGGCATCCATTCGGCCATGGCCACCGCCCAGGCGATGAAACTGTGCCCGCAACTGCTCCTGATCCCGCCGAACATGGAGAAGTACCGGATCGCATCGCGCCAGATCATGGAGATCTACCAGGACTACACGGCGCTGGTCGAGCCGCTGTCGCTGGACGAGGCTTACCTGGACGTGACGGACTCGCCGCATTGCAAGGGCAGCGCGACCCTGATCGCGCAGGAGATTCGGCGGCGCATCTTCGAGACCGTCGGCATCACGGCCTCGGCGGGCGTGGCGCCGAGCAAGTTCGTGGCCAAGATTGCCAGCGACTGGAACAAGCCCGACGGCCTGTTCCTGGTGCGGCCGGAAGAGGTCGATGCCTTCGTGGCCGCGCTGCCGGTCAAAAAGCTGCATGGCGTCGGCAAGGTCACGGCAGCCAAGATGAAAAGCCTGGGCGTGGACACCTGCGCCGACCTGCGGACCTGGAACATGGCGAAGCTGCAGGAACACTTCGGTTCCTTCGGCGCCCGCCTGCACGACCTGTGCCGCGGCATCGACGACCGCGAAGTCAATCCGGTGCGTGAAAGGAAGTCGATCAGCACCGAGGAAACCTATACGCCCGACGTGCCGGACCTGCCCGCCTGCCTGGCGCTGCTGCCGGAACTGATGGAACACCTGCAGGGCCGGATCAAGCGCAACAATGCCGAAAAATTCATCAACAAGTTGTTCGTCAAACTAAAATTCAACGACTTCCAGCAGACCACGGTCGAGTGCGTCGGCTACGCGCCCAACCTGGCGATCTACACGCACCTGATGGAAAATGGCTGGCTGCGCGCCGGCCGCCCGGTGCGCCTGCTGGGCGTCGGCGTGCGGCTGGGCGACACGGAACAGGTTGAGCAGCTCAGCTTGTTTGACGAACGTGCAACACATTAAAAAAGCCTACCCTGCTGGCTGAAAATTGCCGGTCAGCAGCGTGTAGAATGTCGTTCCCCCGAACAATAGGTCACCGAAAGCAACGTATGTGGTTCAAGAATCTTCAGATCTACCGTCTGCCCGCACCGTGGGCTTTTACCGCCGAACAAATGGAAGAGGCGCTGCAGTCGCAGGCATTCACGCCGGCCAGCAGCAATGAGCTGCTGCGCCAGGGCTGGGATTCGCCGCGCGGCAACGGCAAGCTGGTCCACGAAGTCAACAAGCAGATGCTGATGATGCTGGGCACGGAAAAGAAACTGCTGCCGGGCTCGGTCATTACGCAAGTCGCCAAGGCGCGCGCGGCCGAGCTGGAAGAGCAGCAGGGCTTCCCGCCGGGCAAGAAGGCCATGAAGGAACTGAAGGAACGCGTGGCCGACGAGCTGCTGCCGCGCGCCTTCTCGATCCGCAGCAACGTCTGGACCTGGATCGACCCGGTCAACGGCTGGCTGGTGATCGATGCCGCCAGCCCATCGAAAGCCGACGACGTCATCAAGCTGCTGCTGAAGGCCGTCGACAAGCTGCCGCTGGAATCACTGCGCGTGCAGAGCTCGCCGGTGGCCGTCATGACCGGCTGGCTGGAATCGGACGAGGCGCCGTACAACTTCACGATCGACCAGGACACCGAGCTGCGCGCAACCGGCGAGAGCAAGGCCGCGGTGCGCTACGTGAAGCACTCGCTGGACCCGGAAGACATCCGCCGCCACATCGCCGCCGGCAAGCAGTGCACCCGCCTGGCCATGACCTGGAACAGCCGTGTGTCCTTCGTGCTGACCGAGTCGCTGGCGGTCAAGGGCGTCAAGCCGCTGGACGTGATCAAGGAAAACGAAACCATCACCTACAGCGATGACGAGCGTTTCGATAACGACATGATGCTGATGACCGGCGAGCTGTCGAAGATGATGGCGGACCTGGTCGAGGCGCTTGGCGGCGAAGCCAAGGCCTGAACACCAGCCAGCGTCGTCCCCGCGCAGGCGGGGACCCAAGTTCGTTCGCGGTGCGCTAGCTCCCGCTACCTGCCACTTCGTCCGACGTGGCGGGCTCTTCCGGTTTCTCCGCACTCGCCGGACTCACCGCGCCATGCTGGAACACGCCGGCGGTCTTGTTCTTGGTGACGTTATCCCACGTAAAAATAGTGCCGTTCATGGCCACGTAGACGCCCGGTGGCAGGGTCTGCGCCACGCCGCAGGCAAAGCCGAAGTTGAACAGCGCATCCGAGTTGGCGATCTCGTAGGGAATCATGGCGCCGGTGAAGACGATGGTCTTGTCCTTGACCACCGGGCCCAGTACCTCGGCGGTTTCGCGCATGGTGTCGGTGCCGTGCACGATCACGATCGCCTTCTCGCTGGCGGCCTGGCAGGCGGCCAGGACTTTCTGCCGGTCGGCGTCCTGCATGTCGAGCGAGTCGAGCAGGGAAACGACCTCGAGCGCGGCTGAAATGGTGATGCGCGAACGCTTGATAACGTCAGGCAAATGGCTGTCCGCAAAGCCCAAAACACCGTTGAGTTCGTTGTAGTGTTTGTCGAAGGTGCCGCCGGTGGCAATGATCCGCAAAGTCATGATAATGGTTTGGAAACGCAGAAAAATAAGGTGCTAATGATAGCCCTAAATGGGTGTGTATCCACATGTGACTGCGCTAGAATCGTCCGGATCGGATGAGTACACTGATCACATGAAACCCGTCGCTCCAGGCACTGTCATCTTTCATCGCCATCGCGGTTATGGCGTCATCGTCCACGTCAATCTCTTGACTGGATGGATCTCCGCGCGCTTCGGCAACGAAGCGCGTACCCTCGACCTTAACCTTTCCACCGACGAAGTCCAGCACGCCGACGGCGAAGCCATCCTGTTCCGCCGCTCGCCGCCGGACCGCATGCCGCACGCGCGCCTGATGGCGATGGTGCGCGAGCTGCACAAGGCCGGCTACGAAAAACTCTACCTGCATTCCTGGCCGAAACCTTCCGGCCTGCACTGGCGCTGGCATCTGTTCACCGGCCAGCGCGACTGGATGCAACGGCCCTGGCGCGAAGGCTGGTACGGCTCGGGCGCCGACTACAACGGCAACCCGGTGATGGGATGGGGCGATGCGCCCGGCGCCAGCACGGACGAACTGATCCACGCGCTGGCCAGGTTCGATCCAGAAGGCCTGGCGCGCGCGCTCGGCCGCGACGAAGACCATACCGCCTGGTTCGCCGGCGTCTGCGATGCTTTACTGCCGGGCTACATGTACAGTTTCGACATGGCGCCGCAGCCCAAGGGCAGCGCCCTGGTCGAGATGCCGCCGGTGCCCGTGGTGCCGGTGCGCGCCGGCCTGCCCGCGTATGCCGGGCCCGTCATTGAATGGCCGCCGGGCTGGGCAGGCTTGTGGACGCGCCGGCATGCCATGCCGGCTGCGAAGCCCAACTTCACAGGCGAACCTGAACTGCGTTGAACGTGGGCTCCCTGTGCCCACGCGGACACCTACGTTCAAATCGTCAACGCTTCCGGATTCAGAATGTTGGTCGGCTTGCCGTTGGCGAAATTCACCACGTTCTCGAACGCGACGCGGAAATACAGCTCGTAACTGTCCTTCTCCACATAGCCCAGGTGGGGCGTCGCCAGCACGGTCGGGATCTTCAATAGCGGGGATTCCGCCGGCAGCGGCTCGCTGGTGAACACGTCCAGCGCCGCGTAGCCTGGCCGCCCGCGGTGCAGGGCTTCTTCCAGGGCATTTTCCGCCACCAGCTCGGCCCGGCTGGTATTCACGAACAGCGCGTCGCGCCGCATCCGCGCCAGGTCATCCGCGGTGACGATGCCGCGCGTGGCATCGTTCAGGCGCAAGTGCAGGCTCAGCACGTCGGCCTGTTCGAAGAAGGCCTCGCGCGAGGGCGCCGCCTGGTAGCCGTCGGCCACCGCCGCCGCGCGGCTGGCCTCGCTGCCCCACACCAGCACCTGCATCCCGAAGGCCTTGCCGTAGCCGGCCACCATGCGGCCGATCTTGCCGTAGCCCCAGATCGCCAGCTTGCGTCCCTTCAGTGTGCGGCCCAGGCCGTTCAGTTCAGGATTGATCGAGGCCGTCTGCCACAAGCCCTGCTTCAGGTTGTTGGCGTAGGGGACGATCTTGCGGCTGGCTGCCATGATCAGCGCCCAGGTCAGCTCGGCCGGCGCGACCGGCGAACCGATGCCTTCCGCAATCGCCACGCCGTGCCCGGTCGCGGCGGCGACGTCGACGTGGCCGGCCAGCTTGCCGGTCTGCGAAATCAGCTTCAGGTTCGGCAGCTTGGCCAGCAGGGCGCGCGGGAAGGCGGTGCGCTCGCGGATCAGGACCAGGGCGTCGAACTGGGCCAGGCGGATCGCCAGTTGGCCGAGTCCTCGGGTCGAATTCGTGAACACTTTGACCTCATGGCCGTCCAACAATTGAAAGCAATCCAGCTGGCGCACGGCGTCCTGGAAATCGTCAAGGATGGCTATTTTCATAAGAGTTTTCGTAAATTTCGTACGGGTAAGTAATGAAATAACGCGGATTCAAAAGATGGGGAATAACCTACTACATTAGTCAACAAAATTTCCTACATTTTTGTTGTGAAAGCATTTGAAACGCATTTTTTCAGGTGTAGAATCGACCAGAAATAAAGGCGGGCGATGTCTGATTGACATCTTTTGACACCGCAGCAATACGTTACGCCGGCGCCGAACCATTGCCAAATGGATTCTTGAGCGCGTGCCCGATACCGGGACTTGTGACACCAGGACGGAACCTCGAACAACCGTTGCCAGCCGCGGCTCTGCGACGCGAAGCCGGCTTTTCGAGGCCAAAGAATTCTTAATTGGCATTGGAGGTACTCATGAACCAGCCCGTCATGGGCGGCGTCGCCGCACTGAAGGTCCCAGCTTACATCAAGCACGACAAACTCATCCATTGGGTGGCCGATATCGCGGCCCTGACCAAGCCCGACGCCATCTACTGGTGCGATGGCTCGCAGGAAGAGTACGACCGCCTGTGCGCGCTGATGGTCGAAGCCGGCACGATGAAGCGCCTGAACCCCGAGAAGCGCCCGAATTCCTACCTGGCCTGCTCGGACCCGAGCGACGTGGCCCGCGTGGAAGACCGCACCTTCATCTGCTCGGCAACGAAAGAGCAGGCCGGTCCGACCAACAACTGGACCGACCCGCAAGAGATGCGCCAGACCCTGAACGGCCTGTTCGACGGCTGCATGGCCGGCCGCACCATGTACGTGGTGCCGTTCTCGATGGGCCCGCTGGGCTCGCCGATCGCTCACATCGGCGTCGAACTGTCCGACTCGCCTTACGTGGCCGTCAACATGCGCATCATGACCCGCATGGGCAAGGCCGTGTACGACGTGCTGGGCGAGCAGGGCGAGTTCGTGCCTTGCGTGCACAGCGTCGGCATGCCGCTGCAGGCCGGCCAGCAGGACGTGCGCTGGCCGTGCAACGCCACCAAGTACATCGTCCACTATCCGGAAACTCGCGAGATCTGGTCCTTCGGCTCGGGCTACGGCGGCAATGCGCTGCTGGGCAAGAAGTGCTTCGCGCTGCGCATTGCCTCGAACATGGGTTACCAGGAAGCGCAAGCCGGCGGCACCGGCTGGCTGGCCGAGCACATGCTGATCCTGGGCGTGGAATCGCCGCAAGGCGACAAGAAATACGTGGCCGCCGCCTTCCCCTCGGCCTGCGGCAAGACCAACTTCGCGATGCTGATCCCGCCCGCCGGCTTCGAAGGCTGGAAGGTCACCACCATCGGCGACGACATCGCCTGGATCAAGCCCGGCTCGGACGGCAAGCTGGTCGCGATCAACCCGGAAGCCGGCTACTTCGGCGTGGCCCCGGGCACCAACGACAAGACCAACCCCAATTGCATGGCCTCGCTGCGCGAGAACGTCATCTTCACCAACGTCGCGCTGACCGACGACGGCGACGTCTGGTGGGAAGGCATGACGAAAGAGGCGCCGGCGCACCTGATCGACTGGCAGGGCAAGGACTGGACCCCGGCCTCGGGCACCAAGGCGGCGCATCCGAACGCGCGCTTCACCGTGGCCGCGACCCAGAACCCGGTCATCGACCCGGCCTGGGACGACCCGGCCGGCGTGCCGATCTCGGCCTTCATCTTCGGCGGCCGCCGCTCGACCACCGTGCCGCTGGTGACCGAAGCCCGCAACTGGACCGAAGGCGTCTACATGGCCGCGACCATGGGCTCGGAAACCACCGCCGCCGCCGCCGGCCAGATGGGCATCGTGCGCCGCGACCCGTACGCGATGCTACCCTTCATCGGCTACAACATGAGCGACTACTTCCAGCACTGGCTGGACCTCGGCAAGAAAGTAGCCGCGCAGCCGAAGATCTTCTGCGTCAACTGGTTCCGCACCGATGACGCCGGCAAGTTCGTATGGCCGGGCTACGGCGACAACATGCGCGTGCTGAAGTGGATCCTGGAGCGCACTGAGGGCCAGCAGGGCGGCGTCGAGCACATGTTCGGCACCTCGCCCTCGTACCAGGACCTGAACTGGACCGGCATCGACTTCACCGAACAGCAGTTCCAGCAGATCACCTCGATCGACAAGGACGCCTGGCGCGAAGAACTGAAGCTGCACAGCGAACTGTTCGACAAGCTGGCTTACCGCCTGCCGCAGGAACTGGTGGCGACCAAGCAGGCGCTGGAGCAGCGCCTGGGCGCGTAAGGAGTGACGTGGGCACGGGGTGCCCACCCTACGAGTTACGGTAGGGTGGGCTCTCCGAGCCCACGAGAAGTTTTCAGTGGGGAGACGACGGCCAGGTTCACGCAAACCGGCCGCACAAAAACGGAAAAGGGGACAGGTGAAAGCCTGTCCCCTTTTTTCATCTGAAGCGTGCGCCGTTCAACTCCACTGCATCAAGCAGGGCGGCACCAGCAGCAGCAAGGCCAGCACCAGATAGATCAGCTGCAGCGGCACCATCCACTTGGCCCAGGTCAGCCAGGGCACGCGCGCCAGCGCCAGCACGCCCACCGTGATGCCGGAAGTCGGGATCATCGGCGTGGACAGCTCGCCGAGCTGGAAAGCCAGGATCGCAGTCTGGCGCGTCACGCCTACCAGGTCGGCCAGCGGCGCCATGATCGGCATGGTCAGCGCGGCCTGGCCGGTGCCGGAGTGGATGAAGAAGTTGATCACCGACTGGATCAGGTACATCTTCTGCGCCGCGAACACCGGGTGGCTCGACTGCACCAGCGGCATCAAATCGTGCAGCATGGTGTCGATGATATGGGCGTCGCGGGCGATGATCATGGTCGCGCGTGCGATCGCGATCACCAGCGCCGTCGGCGCCAGGTCCTTCGCGCCCTGCATGAAGGAAGCGACCCAGTTGTCGGGCCCGAGGCGGCCGACCATGCCGACCACGATCGCCATTGTCAGGAACAGGGCCGCGATCTCGTCGATGAACCAGTCGTACTTCACCACGCCGATCACCATCGTGACGAGTGCCAGCGCGAAGATCGCCAGCACCGCCCCGTGGCGGCCCGTCATGCGGTCGGTGGACGACATGGCCACCGGATGCTCCTGGCGCCGGGCCTGGTCCAGCACGAAGGTCGGGCTCAGCGCCGGGTTGCGCTTTACACGCGCCGCATACCACATCAGGAACAGGACCGTGACCAGGGTCGCCGCGGCCCACACGATCAATCGATAACCCATCCCCGAGAACACCGGCACGCCGGCGATGCCCTGGGCGATGCCGACGTTGAAGGGATTCAGGAAGGCCGCGCCGAAACCGGCCTGCGAGCCGAGGAAGGGGATGGCCACGCCGGTGATCGTGTCGTAGCCGAGCGCCAGCGCCAGCGGCACGAAGATCAGGACGAAGGGAATCGCCTCCTCGTTCATGCCGAAGGTGGCGCCGCCCAGCGAAAACAGGGTCACGAAGATCGGGATGAGGGTCGCGCGCACCAGCGCCGAGTGCTCGTGCGCGCGCGCGATCGAGCGGATCGCGGTGTCGATCGCCTCGGTCTTCTGCACCACCGCGAAGGCGCCGCCGACGATCAGCACGAAGGCGATGATCTGCGCCGCTTCGACGAAGCCCTTGATCGGCGCCTTCATCAGCGCCACCAGTCCCTGCGGGCTGCTCGCCACGTAATGGAAGGTGTTCGGGTCGACCAGCTGCTTGCCGTTGACGAGGTGGGTTTCGTACTTCCCGCCGGGGACGAACCAGGTCGCCAGCGCGATCAGCGCGAGGATCGAAAACAGCAGCACGAAGGTATTGGGCATTCGCAGGCGCATGCTCTTTGCTTTCTTATTGACTCAACAGGGAACCGGAACGGAAGGGCGTATCGCCCGCGATTTTACAGATGTGCATGCCGCGCAGCAGGTGGCGGTGGGAGGTAGAGGCGAACAGCAGGCCGCCGCGGCTGGCGCGCACGGTGGCGGTGACGCCGGTGACCGGGTTGACGATGTCGGCGACGGCCTCGCCGGCGGCGACCCGCTCGCCGAGCTTCTTCAGGAACACCAGCACGCCCGACTGCGGTGCGTGCAGCGGCTCGACGCCCTCCAGGGGTGTCGCTTCGCACAGGGGCGCGGGCAGGGGCGCCTGCGGGATGTCGAGCAGGCCCTCGCGCGCCAGGTAGTGCAGCAGCGCCTGCGCATCCTGCTCGGCGACATCGTAGCGCACGTCCATCTCGCCGCGCAGCTCCACCGTGATGGCGGCGCAGGCCGGCGGAATCGGCGTTTGCGGGCCGAAGTGGGCGGCGAGGTCCCACCACAGGCGGCTGCAGGCTTCGTCGAAGGGTTCGCCGCCCGACGCATCCGACAGCAGCAGGGCGCGCGCGCCGAGCAAGGCCGCCAGCGGCGCCACCTGGCCGGCCAGCGCGGTGCCGGTGTAGACGTGCAGCAGGGCTTCGTTATCGCAGTGCAGGTCGAGCACGATGTCGGCGTCGATCGCCATGCCCAGCAGGGTTTTCTTCAAAACGGCGGTCGGGTCGAGCGGTTCCCAGCGTTCGACGGCGGCGCGCGCCTCGCTGCGGATCATGGCGACGTTGGCCGCCGCATCCGCACCCAGGCGCCCGGCCAGGGTGGCCTTCAATTCCTCGGCCACGTGACGGAAGGCGCGGTTGAAATTCAGGCCGCTGCCGAAGTCGAAGCGGCCGAAGGGCATGCCCTGCATGACCTGCGACAGGCCGATGGGATTCGCGGCCGGGACCAGCACGATCTCGCCGCGCACGCGGCCATCAAGATCCAGCCGCTCCAGTTCGCGCCGCAGGAAGTGCGCCACCAGCATCGCCGGCACCTCGTCCGCATGCAATGCGGCCTGGATATAAGCCTTCTTGCCGCTGCCGGCGCTGCCGTAGTGCCAGGAAGCGAGCTGGTAGGAAGCGACGCCTGGCTCGGTCGCGAGCGCGTGTTCGTATGCATGCATATGCGGGTCTCCTGGCCGGTTCGGCGTGCCCGGCCGATTATGTATGAATTTTTACACAAGGTAAATCGATGAAGGATTATTTTCAAAAACATGTTGAGTTCGTGAATACATGTGGTTTACATTTTGAAATGTTTATTCATTGACATCCAGCTTCGATGACACCAAACGTTCCGTCCAGCGCTTCGCCCGACATTGGTTTTGCCGAGTCTTCGCTCGGCCAGAGCCTGTTGCGGGTACTGGCGGAAGGATCGGCCTCGAACCGCGCGATCGCCGACTACCTGCTGCGCAAGCAGGTGCGGGTGACGGCGCTGGGCATCGGGGAACTGGCCGAAGCCTGCGAGGTATCGACGGCCACCATCAGCCGCTTTGCCCGCGATCTCGGCTTCAAGAATTATGCGGCGATGCGCGGCGCGGTGGCGGAGACCCTGCAGTCGGTGCTGCAGCCGGTCGAAAAGCTGCGCAGCACGATCGCCCGCAAGGCCGCGGCCGCATCGCCGGCACTGGAAAGCCTGAGTTATGCCGAGGCGGGCATCACCGCCACCAGCCGCGCGCTGGACGGCGCCCAGCTCGACCGCATCGGCACGGTGTTCACCAAGGCGCGCACCGTGTACGTGATGGGCTTCGGCCTGTCCTCATTTTTGGCCGGCACGCTCGCCATGCATTTGCAGCCCTTCTGCCAGCACGTGGTCGAAGTGGCCGCCAGCGGCGGCACCGAAGTGGCGGCCAGCCACCTCGCCAACATCACCAGCAAGGATGTGCTGGTCGCGATCTCGCTGCCGCGCTATACGCTGGCGGTGGTGCCGCTCACGCGGTTTGCACGCGACCACGGCGCCACCGTCGTCTCCATCACCGATTCGCCCGCCTCCCCGCTCGCCGAGCTGGGACATCACGTCCTGTATGCGCACAGCGCGCACCCGGTGCTGCCCAGCAGCGGCAGCAGCACCCTGGCCGTGATCGAAGCGCTGGCCGTGTCGCTGATGACTTCCAATAAAGCCAATGTGGCCAAGGCGGCCCGCCATACCGAGGCCATCGCCGCCTACCTGGTTGGCGAACACCAGATTCGTACCGGCAGCATGCAGAAAAAACCCAAAGGGAGAAAAGCATGAAACAACGTATTTTGGCGTCGAGCGTCGCCGCCGCACTGGCACTGATCGCGCAGCAGGCCTGGGCGCAGGCGCAGGAAGAAGGGCAGAAGCTGCACCGCGTGGAGATCACCGGCTCCTCGATCAAGCGCATCGACAGCGAGACGGCCCTGCCGGTGCAGATGATCACCCGCGAGGACATCGAGAAGATGGGTGCCACCACCGCCGCGGAACTGGTCAAGAACATCAGCGCCAACACCGCGCCCATCACGGACGGCCCCAGCATCACGGACGGCACCTCGGGCCAGCGCGGCCTCAACGCGGCCAACATGCGCGGCATCGGCGCGTCGTCCACGCTGGTGCTGCTGAACGGCCGGCGCCTGGCCAACTTCGCGTCTCCCGGCGACAACGCCAGCGTCGACCTGAACAACATCCCGGCCGGCGCGATCCAGCGCGTCGAGGTGCTGAAGGACGGTGCCTCGGCGATCTACGGCACCGATGCGATCGGCGGCGTGATCAACTTCATCACCCGCAAGGACTATACCGGTATCGACCTCTCCGGCTCGCTGGCCGGCACCCAGCACGGCGGCGCCGGCAAGAAGACCGCCAGCATCAGCGCCGGCTACGGCAACCTGGAGTCCGACCGCTTCAACGTGTTCGGCGTGCTCGACGTGCAGCAGCTCGACCGCCTGCGCTCGGGCCAGCGCAGCTTCATCAAGGAGCGCGAGCTGGCGACCACGCTGCCGGCCCAGATGTCGAGCAACACCTTCCCGGCCAACGTCGATATCTCGGGCGCGCAGAGGAATGCGCTGATCGCCGCCGGCCTGCTGCCGGCCGGCAGCACGGTCAGCCGGGTCAACCCGAGTGCGCCGGGCTGCAATCCTCCCGCCACCGTGTACGCGGCCAAGGGCCCGGGCGGCGTGGCCGGCTGCAGCTACGACTACATGGAAGACACCGAGATCTATCCGGACTCGCGCAAGGTCGGCTTCATCGGCCGCGCGACCTTCCAGCTGAACCCGGGCAACCAGCTGTTCGCGGAACTGGTGCAGACCGAGACCAACACCAAATATGTGCTGTCGCCGAACCCGGTCCGCATCCGCAACCTGCCGGTCAGCATCCTGCCGACGGCCTACCGCAACGCGCTCACCGGCCCCGGCCTGCCGACCACCTTCAGCGGCATCCGCTACCGCATGGCCGAAGCGGGCAACCGCAGCAACGAGGTGAAGAGTACCGGCCAGCGCCTGGTGCTGGGCGCCACCGGCACACTGAATGGCTGGGACTACGACGCGGCCCTGTCGCGCGCCGAGAACCGCGCGGTCGACAAGTACGTGAACGGCTACGTGCTGTACGACCAGTTCGACGCCGCGGTGCGCAACGGCACCGTGAATCCCTTCGCGCCTTCGACCAAGGCCGGCACGGACCTGATCAACAGCATCAAGATCAACGACGAGGCGCGCAAGGCCAAGGGCGTGTCGACCTCCCTGGACGGCAAGATGTCGCGCGGCCTGACCGCGCTGGCCGGCGGCGATCTCGCGCTCGCCATCGGCGGCGAACTGCGCCACGAGCACCAGGTGTTCAATCCCTCGGACCTGCTCAATTCGAACAACATCGCCGGCGACCGTGACAGCACCATTCCGGCCGGCCAGCTGCTCGAGGTCGAAACCGCCGACGACACCCGCAAGGTCGCCTCGGTGTTCGCCGAAGTGGTGGCGCCCTTCACCAAGGAGCTGGAGATGCAGTTGGCGGTGCGCTTCGACCACTACAGCGAAGTCGGCAACACCACCAATCCGAAGATCGGCCTGAGTTGGAAGCCGTCTCCGGCCCTGCTGCTGCGCGCCTCGGCCGGCACCGGCTTCCGCGCGCCGTCACTCTCGGACCTGAAGCGCCCGACCATCTTCGGCACCACTGCCGGCATCCTGACCGACCCGCAGTGCGTGGCGCAGGAAGGCAGCATCGACACCTGCACTGACCAGTGGGGCGTGGAGCGCCGCTCGAACCCGAACCTGAAGCCGGAAAAATCGCGCCAGTTCGGCATGGGCGTGGTGTTCGAACCCATCAAGCGCACCAGTCTCGCGCTCGACTACTGGAACATCGAGAAGAAGGACGTGATCAGCACCCTGGGTGAACAGGTCATCATCGAGAACCCGGCCGCCTACAACGGCAAGTACATCACGCGCGACGAGGACGGCTTCATCGAGAACATCCTCCTGATGAAGGAAAACCAGGGCCGCCTGAAGACCTCGGGCATCGACATCGCTGCCGACTGGCGCACCGAACGCGGGGCCTGGGGACGCTTCGGCATCAACCTGTCCGGCACCTGGATCCTGAAGTACGACCGCCAGTTCGGCCCGAACGAGCCCTATCGCAGCAACCTCGGCGTGTTCCTGAACGACCAGGTGATCCAGAAGTGGCGCCACCGCATCAACTTCGAATGGGACAACGGCCCGGTCTCGCTCACGCTGGCGAACCAGTACTCGTCCAGCTACACCGACCAGAACACGACCTACGATCCGTTCACCGACACCCTGCTGGCGCCGAACCACGTGAAGCATTACTCGCTGTGGGACCTGACCGGCAGCTGGGCGATCGGCAAGAACCTCAAGCTGCGCGCCGGCGTCCTGAACCTGCTCGACAAGGATCCGCCGTTCTCGAACCAGGCCTGGTTCTTCCTGGCCGGGTATGATCCAAGCTATACGGACCCGCGTGGCCGCAGTGCCTTCGTGAGTGCGAATTACTCGTTCAAGTGATGGGGTGCTTATGCTGAAGAGATGGGGCCTGGCGCTGGCGCTGGTGCTTGCGGGCGCCGGTGCTTCCGCGGCGCGGGCCGAGACCGGAGCGCCGGACCGGCCGAAAGGCTCGCTGGTCATCATCGGCGGCGGGCTGCGCGCCAACAACGTGGAGGTCTGGCAGAAGATCGTCGAACTGGCAGGCGGCAAGGGGGCGCGCATCGCCGTGTTCCCGACTGCCGCCGGCACGCCGGCGCGGGAAGCCCAGCTCACCGCGGACACCTTGAAACGCTACGGCGCCCAGGCCTTCGTGGTGCCGGTCGCGCCGCGCCTGGCCGGCACCGATGCGCTGAAAGCCGCCGATGATCCGGCCACGGCCAAGGCGGTGCGCGAAGCCGGCGGCGCCTTCTTCACCGGCGGCGACCAGGCCCGCATCACCGGTTCGCTGCGGCGCGCGGACGGTAGCAACA
This sequence comes from Massilia aerilata, assembly GCF_042656905.1. Lineage (NCBI taxonomy): Bacteria > Pseudomonadati > Pseudomonadota > Betaproteobacteria > Burkholderiales > Oxalobacteraceae > Massilia > Massilia aerilata. The sequence goes on along the minus strand of NZ_JBHSMZ010000026.1, from coordinate 70,612 downwards.
CGGCGGTGCTGGACGCGCTGTGGGCGATGTACCGGCGCGGCGGCGTGATCGCCGGCACCAGCGCCGGCGCGGCCATCATGAGCAGCACCATGTTCTACGATCCGCCGCCGGAAGTGCTGCCCATGCTGAAACACGGCATCACGGATGGCAAGGACGTCGCGCCGGGGCTGGGCTTCGTCGGCGAGGACGTCTTCATCGACCAGCACTTCCTGATCCGCGGCCGCTTCGCGCGCATGCTGCCGGTGATGCTGGCCAAGGGCTATACGCTGGGCATCGGCATCGACGAGAACACCGCCGCCGTGGTCGGGCCGACGCGCGACGTGACCATCATCGGCTACCGCGGCGCGCTGGTGCTCGACCTGGCCGGCGCCACGGTCGACAAGGCGCAGCCGAATTTCAATGTGGCGAACGCGCGCATCAGCTACCTGGACAGCGGCGACCGCTTCAACCTGGTCAGCCGCGCCTACTCGCCGGGACCGGACAAGGAGCCCTTGAAAAACATCGACCGCGAACACCGCGAATCGATTTTCACCACCGACATCCTGGGGAACACCTCGGTGGTCAACCTGCTCGAGAAGCTGACCGACAGCGACCAGCAGCGCGCGGTCGGCATCGCCTTCGAAGGCCCCGGCAGCAAGACCCCGGAACGCGGCTTCGAATTCACGTTTACCCGCGTGCCGGACACCCGGGAGTACGCCACCAACCGCGAGGATGCGTATTCGATCTACCGGATCCGGATGGACGTGCGGCCGGTGAAGATGCACCTGCCGCTGTACTCGGCGGACTAGGCGGACTAGTCGCCGCTTAGTACCCGATACTGCGCGCCATCGCGGCCGCCAGCACCGGGATCAGCGCGAACACGTGGATCTCGAGCACCAGCTGGCGGCGCAGCGCGGCAATCTCCTGCGACGGCGGCACGAAGGCCTCATTGGCCTTCAACAGCTTTTGCCACGCCAGGATGCGCAGGGTAGGGCGGATCGACACCAGCCCCATCACCAGGAAAGCGCCTATCTTCGCCCAGAACGCCAGGTTGTGCAGGTAGAAATCCGGCCCCTTGGCGCCGAACCACACGCGGGCGAAGCCGACCACCAGGATCGCCAGCGCCAGGCCGCCGTAGACCGCATCGAAGCGTCCCAATAGCCGTACCGTGCGCGGCGACATGGCCGCCGGCCGCATCAGCGCGATTTCCGCGGCCAGCGCCGAGGCGATGCCGAACACGATCAGGTGGTGGAGGGAGGCCAGCAGGAAGTCGATCATGGCATGCTTGCTTGCGTGAGTTGACGATGCTTGCGGTAGCGCGCCGGCGACGGCAGGCCGTGGCTGCGGAAGTGGCGGCGCAGGGATTCGGGCGAACCGAGGCCCGCCAGGTCGGCGACCGCCTCGATGGCCAGCCCAGGCCGCGTCTCCAGCAACCGGGCAGCCAGCATCACGCGCTCGCGCACCAGCCAGTCCAGCGGGCTGGCGCCGGTGCGGTCCTTGAAGCGGCGCTGGAAGGTGCGCACGCCCATCTTCGCCTGGTCCGCCATCGAGGCCAGCGTGTGCCCTGCGCGCAGGTTTTCCCTTGCCCAGTCCATGGTGCGGGCGATCGGATCAAGCTGCGACTGCGGCAGTGGGCGCATCACCAATTGCGCCTGGCCACCGTCGCGGTGCGCGGGGAGGACCAGGCGCTGTGCGACCTTGTTGGCGATGTCGGCGCCGAAATCGCTGCGCACCAGGTGCAGCAGCATGTCGAGGCCGGCCGCCGAGCCGGCCGAGCTGACGATGTTTTCATCCTCGACATACAGCACGTCCTGCTCGATCGCGATGGCGGGGAAGTGCGAGGCCAGCTTGTCGAAGTAGCGCCAGTGCGTGGTGGCCCTGCGGCCGTCGAGCAGGCCGGCATGCGCCAGCACGAAGGCGCCGGAGCAGATCGAGCACAGGCGCGCGCCGCGGGCATGGGCGCGCTTGAGCGCATCCAGCAGGGCGGGCGGCGGTGCTTCGTCCGCATCGCGCCAGCCGGGGATCACGATGGTGTCGGCGGCGTCGAGCGCATCCAGCCCGTGCGGCGCCTGCAGCGCCAGGCCGCCGGCGGCGCGCAGCGGACCGGGCTCGATCGCGCACACCGCATGGCTGTACCAGCTTACCTCCAGCTCGGGGCGCTCCAGCGCGAACAGTTCGACCGCGCAGCCGAATTCGAAGGTGCACAGGCGGTCGTAGGCGAGGATGGCGACGTGCTTGGACATGTCCGGATGTTACCAGCTTCTGTCGCCGCGGCCACTGCCAGGTTTGACGGCCGGCGGGCACACTGCAAGCTCTTTTCATCAGGGAGATGGCAATGGCTTCAGCAGTTTCAAACGTACCCGCGGCGCCCAGCGACAAGGCGGCGCGCCACTTCGGCAGCGCCTTCGAATACGAGACCGATTGCGCCGACGTGCACGAGGCGATGAGCAGCAAGCAGCAGGACTTCGTGCTGCTCGACGTGCGTGGGCCGGCCTTGTATGCGAAGGGCCATGTGCCCGGCGCCCTGCATCTGCCGCAGGGGAAGATCGTCGAGGCGAAATTGAAGGACTATCCGATCGAGACGCTGTTCGTGGTCTACTGCGCCGGGCCGCACTGCAATGGCGCGCACCGCGGCGCGCTGCGCCTGGCCAGGCTGGGGCGGCCTGTGAAATTGATGATCGGCGGGGTGACGGGGTGGGTGGATGAGGGGTTTGAGCTGGTGAGTTAGCTCGTCGTTCCCGCGCAGGCGGGAACCCAAGTTATGAGCTAAGCCCGGAACTTGGGTCCCCGCCTGCGCGGGGAGTCGGTTTGGGCAATGCCCGGCACGACGCTTTATTGCTTCAGCAGCGGCTTCAGGTACTTGCCGGTCACGCTGGCCTTGTTCTTCGCCACATCCTCAGGCGTGCCGGTGGCGACAATCATGCCGCCGCCCGCGCCGCCTTCCGGACCGAGGTCGACGATCCAGTCCGCGGTCTTCACCACGTCCAGGTTGTGCTCGATGATCGCGAGCGTGTTGCCCTGGTCGCGCAGGCGGTGGATCACCTTCAGCAGCAGGTCGATGTCGGCGAAGTGCAGGCCGGTGGTCGGCTCATCGAGGATGTACAGCGTGCGGCCGGTATCGCGCTTGGACAGCTCCAGCGACAGTTTCACGCGCTGCGCTTCGCCGCCCGACAGCGTGGTCGCGCTCTGGCCCAGCTTGATGTAGCCGAGGCCCACGTCCAGCAGCGTGTGCAGCTTGCGGGCGATGACCGGCACCGGCTTGAAGAACTCGTGCGCATCCTCGACCGTCATGTCCAGCACTTCGGTGATGTTCTTGCCCTTGTACTGGACTTCCAGCGTCTCGCGGTTGTAGCGCTTGCCGTGGCAGACGTCGCAGGGCACGTAGACGTCCGGCAGGAAGTGCATCTCGACCTTGATCACGCCGTCGCCCTGGCAGGCTTCGCAGCGGCCGCCCTTGACGTTGAACGAGAAGCGGCCGGCCGAGTAACCGCGTTCCTTCGCGGTCGGCACCGTCGCGAACAGGTCGCGGATCGGGGTGAACACGCCGGTGTAGGTGGCCGGGTTCGAGCGCGGGGTGCGGCCGATCGGCGCCTGGTCGACCGAGATCACCTTGTCGAAGTGCTCGAGGCCGTGGATCGCGGTGTGCGGCGCCGGTTCGGTCTGGGAGCCGTACAGGTGGCGCGACAGGGCCGGGAACAGGGTGTCGTTGATCAGCGTCGATTTGCCCGAGCCGGACACGCCGGTCACGCAGGTCATCAGCCCGACAGGCAGTTCCAGGGTCACGTCCTTCAGGTTGTTGCCGGTGGCGCCGCTGATGTGCAGCATGCGCTCCGGGTCCGCCTTGGTGCGCTTCTTCGGCACCTCGATCTTCTTGCGGCCGCTCAGGTAAGCCGCGGTCAAGGACTCCTTGTTCTTCATGATGTCCTTGATCGAGCCTTCGGCGATCACGGCGCCGCCATGCACGCCGGCGCCCGGACCCATGTCGACGATGTAGTCGGCGGTGCGGATCGCGTCTTCGTCGTGCTCGACCACCAGCACGGAGTTGCCGATGTCGCGCAAATGTTTGAGCGTCGCGATCAGGCGGTCGTTGTCGCGCTGGTGCAGGCCGATCGAAGGCTCGTCCAGCACGTACATCACGCCGGTCAGGCCGGAGCCGATCTGCGAGGCCAGGCGGATGCGCTGCGCTTCGCCGCCCGACAGGGTATCGGCGCTGCGGTCCAGCGACAGGTAGTCGAGGCCGACGTCGTTCAGGAATTTCAGGCGCGCCACGATCTCCTTGATCACGCGCTCGGCGATGTCCTTCTTGGCGCCGGTCAGCTGCAGGCTGTCGAAGTAGGCCAGGCAGTCGCGCAGCGGGGTGCGGGCGACCTCGTAGATCGCGCGCTGCTGCTCACCATGTCCGACCTTCACGTAGCGCGCTTCGGTGCGCAGGCGCGCGCCGCCGCAGGTCGGGCATTCCTTCTCGTTGATGAACTTGGCCAGCTCCTCCTTCACCGCCATCGAATCCGTCTCGCGGTAGCGGCGCTGCAGGTTGTTGACCACGCCCTCGAAGGTGTGCTCGCGGATCACGGTGCGGCCACGCTCGTTCACGTAGGCGAAGGGCACGGTGTTCTTGCCGGAGCCGAACAGGACCACGTCCTGGGCGGCTTTCGGCAGCTGTTCGAACGGCTTGTCGAGGTCGAATTCGAAGTGCTGCGCCAGGCTGCTCAGCATCTGGAAGTAGAACTGGTTGCGGCGGTCCCAGCCCTTCACCGCGCCGGAGGCCAGCGACAGGTTGGGGAAGGCGACGATGCGCTTCGGATCGAAGAATTCGATGTGGCCCAGGCCATCGCATTCCTGGCAGGCGCCCATCGGGTTATTGAAGGAGAACAGGCGCGGCTCCAGCTCCTGCAGCGAATAGCCGCAGACATTGCAGGCGAACTTGTTCGAGAAGATGTGCTCCTTCTCGGTGTCCATCTCGTAGGCCACGGCGCGGCCGTCGGCCAGGCGCAGCGCGGTCTCAAAAGACTCGGCCAGGCGCTGCTTGATCTCGGGCGTGACCTTGATACGGTCGATCACCACGTCGATCGTGTGCTTTTCCGTCTTCTTCAGCTTGGGCAGGTCGTCGACGTCATGGATTTTCGCCACGCCGGTGCCGCTCTGGACGCGGAAGCGGACAAAACCCTGCGCCTGCATCGAGGCGAACAGGTCGCCGTGCTCGCCCTTGCGGTTCGCGACCACCGGCGCCAGGATCATCAGCTTGGTGCCTTCCTTCATGGCCAGCACGGCGTCGACCATCTGCGAGACGGTCTGCGCGGTCAGCGGCTCGTGCGAGTGGTCCGGGCAGTAGGGCGTGCCGACGCGCGCGTACAGCAGGCGCAGGTAGTCGTGGATCTCGGTGACGGTGCCGACCGTCGAACGCGGATTGTGCGAGGTAGCTTTCTGCTCGATCGAGATGGCCGGCGACAGGCCCTCGATCAGGTCGACGTCCGGCTTTTCCATCAGCTGCAGGAACTGGCGCGCGTAGGCCGACAGCGATTCGACGTAGCGGCGCTGGCCTTCGGCATACAGGGTATCGAAGGCGAGCGAAGACTTACCGGAGCCCGACAGGCCGGTGATCACGATCAGCTTGTTGCGCGGCAGGTCGAGATTGATGTTCTTGAGATTGTGCGTGCGGGCGCCGCGGATTCGGATTTCTTCCATCAGGTTTTTGCTGGCTTTCGAAGTTTGTGGGCCGGACGAGGAGAACTCACTAGTTTACCTGTTTTTATTCACAGTGGTATACGCGCCGTGAATTAACTGTGGCTGCGTTATCTACCTGGTATCGTCTTGCATCAGGCTGCGATTTCCTTATTTGGTCGAGGAAGAAGGGAATTCAATGGCAGACTCACCAGAAAGCGAAAAATTTTTTGCAGGGCCAGCAAAACATCGTAAACATTGCCTGCCTGATAATTTTATGTAAGCATCGGCTACCTCTTCAATATCGGATCTGCCATGCGGAAACTGCATCGTGTCCTGGGCAAGCTTGTCGCTGTATCGCTGCTGACGATGGGTGCCGTCCCGGCCCATGCCGCCCTGCGCATGAGCGTGGCGGCGGAAACGACGAACAAGGCCAAGCCTGGCGCCACCGTGCCGCCGGACAGCGCCAGCCGCAGCGAGGTCGTGCTGGCCGACAGCTACATCAGCAGCCGCACCGGCAACACGACCACGGTCTACGACTTCGCGCGGCGCCGCCGCTACGTGCTCGACGAAGCCGCGAAATCCTACGAGGAATATTCGCTGTACGACGTCGTCGGCTTTCGCGAACTGGAGCTGCGCAACCGCGAAGGTTTACGCAAGGCGATGACGGCCGCGCAACTCCAGGACAAGCTGCCTGACGAACTCGAAGATGCGCACGAGCTGTCCATCCCCAGCCCCGGCGCTGCCCCGGTCACCCAGCATGCCGAGGGCGAGGAGGAGGTGTTTGCCAGCGGCGGCGTGACGCTGCTGCGTCATGGCAAGGAGGCAAGGCCGGTCGGCGCTGCCGATGCCGCGCGCTTCGTCCAGTTCCTGCGCTACCAGTTTGCCGGGCATCCGGCGGTGCTCGATGGCCTGCAGAAGGCACAGCGGATTCCGGCCAGCCTGCGCTACAGCTTCCACCCGGGCTGGGGCGACAGGTCGGTTTTGCTGAAGATCGATGCGGTCCGCGAGACCGGCGCGGCGCCCGGGTTCACGCTGGACGGCTACACGCCGCGCGCGGCGGCAGCGGACGGCGGCTCGCTCGACGCCTTGCTCGACCGCGCCTGGGCATCCCGGGCTACGCTGGCCGGCAAGGCCAGCCTGGGATCGGGCGACGCGCTTGCCGCCCGGATGCGCGAGCAGCCGCCGCTCGACGCCTACCTCACGTTGATGGAATCGCAGTTGTCGGGCGCGCGCATGCCGGCGCTGTCGGATGAGCAGAAGCTGGCCTTCCAGGCAGACCCGAATCTGCGCAAGTTGGCCCAGGCGCTGGCCGCCAGGGACCGCGCCGGCTTGCGCCAGGCCGTGGGCAGCTTGCAGCTGCTGCGCATGCAGGTGCAGTCGCGCCGCTACCTGCTCCAGCTGTACGAAGCCAACGACCGCATGCAGCTAGGCGAGGCCGACGCGGCGCGCGACCTGTACGCGGAGGTCTTGCGTGGCAATTCCGCCATCGCCGGCGCCTACAAGGACATCGGCGACTTCTACTTCCGCAGCTTCGACCCGCCGCGCGCCTGGCGCAGCTGGGAGATCGCGCGCACGCTGGCGCCGATGTTCCCCAACCTCCAGCCGGTGACGCAATTCGAGCGCACCCTGGCGGACCGCTTTCCGACGTATTTTTGAGCGCCTATAGCCTGCAAGGCCTTCAGGAATATTGACCTGCATCTCTTCCAAACGGGGCACTTCGGCCCCACATCGGAGGTCTGAGCTTGTGTTGGAAATGTGCTGTCCGGCCCGTCCAGCAGAGCACAAATTTTTGCCTCTAAAGTTTTCCAAGCAGGCATAATAACGGATGAATTTCAACCAGTTCCCTGGCGCTTAGACACTACGCAGAGCCAGGGATATACCAAGGAGTTTTACCATGGCATCAGTTAACAAGGTCATCATCGTCGGCAATCTCGGCCGCGACCCGGAAATCCGCTACATGCCCAGCGGCGATGCGATCGCCAACATCGCGGTGGCAACCTCGTACAAGTCGAAGGACCGCAACAGCGGCGAGCAGAAAGAGCTGACCGAGTGGCACCGCATCTCCTTCTTCGGCCGCCTGGCCGAGATCGTCGGCCAGTACCTGAAAAAGGGCTCGTCGGTCTACGTCGAAGGCCGCCTGCAGACCCGCAAGTACACCGATAAGGACGGCATCGAGCGTTACGCCACCGACATCATCGCCGAGAACATGCAGATGCTGGGCGGTCGCCAAGGCATGGGCGGCGACGCCGGCGGCTACAGCGGCGGCGACAGCTACGGTGGCGGCGGCGACAGCTACGACGCTCCGCCGAGCCGCCCGGCCGCACCGCGCCAGGCCCCGCCGGCGCCGGCAGCCCGTCCGCAGCCGAAACCGGCGCCGAATTTCTCGGATATGGATGACGACATCCCGTTCTAAAACCTACTTAGCCAGCTTTTGTTGATAGGCCCGTATTCCCGAAAGGGAATGCGGGCTTTTTCTTTACTGAAACATTTTTTTGTGGTTATCTTGCTAGGGAAATGAACGACTTCTTTGTGAAAATGATGAGTGGGTGCCCAGATACGTCGAGCCGAGGACGTGGATGTTGGGATTGACGAAGAGCGGCATTACTTTTCGTTTCCCCCTGAGCGAGGCGAGAAGATGAAACATCGTGAGGGGACAGGCGTGCGAACGCACTCCAATCTTGATCGTCGAACGAAATTGCTACTTACGGCAACCTTCTTGCCCATTGCGTTTATTCGTTATCGGAATCTTCTAACTGAATCTCAGGAACTAGCGCAGTGAATTTCAGGCTCAACTGGTTTATACCGTTTGCTGGGCGACTTCGCGCCTCCTTCCTCGTTGCTGGTTTGCTCCTTTTTCCGTTGTGTTTAGTGCTTCCTGCATACCATGCCTACGAGGATACGCCAGGGTTAATGGCGTTCCTCTTAGGGCCGATGGGCCTATTCGATCGACATTTCTCTTGGCTTGCGAATCCGGTTTTAGGCGCTGCCTGGATCATGTACTGGAGGAAGAAGTACGCACCAGCGGTCACAGCCGCAATATTCGCGTTGCTGCTTGCAGGAACATTCCTATTTGCAGACACCATTGCTGTTGGGAGCTCGGGCAACTCCTCGTACAAGCCTTTATCAGGATACTATGTATGGCTTGGGAGTATTGCTTACACGGCGGTGGCGGCGGCTTTGGGTGTCGTCTTCGGGGAAAAGAGCGAAAGCGAAGGGGCCGGCATTGACAGTGCGGGATTGCGAGCACAGCGGTATGCAATCGGAGGGGTCTTGTTTGCCCTGCCTGCTGTTTTTGCGGTAGGCCCGCTCGTTTCCAAAAGTAACAGAACCGATGAGGCGTTTGCGCGACTCTGTGCCACGGCAGGAGAGAAGATCACTGGGATACCTGGCGATGTCGAAGCTCTCTATTTCGAACAGGTTGGCGGCTTGAGCTTTGGAGACATAAAAGACGGCAAATACCGCTGGATGTCGTGGGGTCGCACGGGAGAAACTTTGGTTAACAATGAATTCCTCCGCTTTTCTGAATACCCTTCCGAGAAAGCAAAGTCGTATCGACGCTATGACGCCGTCGCGAAAGCCCAGCCGGTCGACAGGCTTCGTTCTGCATACGGCGTCTTTGTGTCAAAGCTGAAGCCTGCAGCGGAGGAACAGCTTGGTATCGTAGGTTTCGAAACAACTGTAAAGCGGCTCGCGAACGGAGAGCAGGTTGCGAGCAAACGCTTTTTTTATCACATCAGGACTTCTCGTATCTGCGGCTATCATGACGGTGACCGAGTCAGTGACTCCGACTTTCTTATCAGGGTCCTTCACTTGAAAAGGAATCTCATATTTCGAAAGGGGCGTTCTAGCCAACCGTAAGGACCTCTTTTAAACCGAGTGCGGGTGAAGTAAGGACGGGTTCGGGACCGTACCAACAGAATGACATAGCTGCGGCCCTCTCGCTTACTCGCGTCGAACAGTTGTACCAACAGTTTTTGGCGGGTACAACCGTTCTAAGATTTCGGTAGCACCAGGTAAAAACGAAAGCCCGCCGGCAGCAAAGCCGGCGGGCTTTTTTACAGATCCACCAGCATCTCGAAGCCGCCATAGATCATGCGTGGCCTTCCCCCATCGTCACGGACACTTCCGTTAGGCGCATTTTAGATTTTCAAACTGTATCGGGCTGATGTAGCCGATAGTGGAATGACGCCGAAGTAGGCCATGATCGTTCTCCTGTGTTTGAGTGCCGTTGTAGACCTCAAGCACAGTAGAAAAATCCACAGTTAAGGTCAAGGCTTGTTGCCGGTCGCCCTGTGCGCCTGGTTGTTGCCGCCCTCCAGCGTGTTACTGCATTGCAGGAGGTTACCGGACGAGGTCTGGATGGTGAAGGCGGCGATGTCGACGCCTGCGCCGGGTTCACCACGGTCGAGGAGGTTGAACCAGATCTCGGCGGGCTGGCCGTTCAGGGTGCCGGTGCCGGTGCCGGTGCTATAGTAAGTGTTGAACGGCGCGTTCGGCGTACTGACATCGGGACCGGTGCAAAAGCCACGGGTGAGATTGGTCAGGTGAAAGTGATCGCCGGTGTTGAAATTCACTTCGAGGTTGTTGGGGCCGGAAATCGGCTGGCCTTCGCGCGCAGTGCAGCTCGTAGCCGAAGGTATAGCGGTAGGCCGGCCCGGTACAGATGATCGAACCGCCGCCGGTCATGCGCCCGGCGTCGCCATAGGTGCAGCAGGGGGCGGCCGCGATGGCCGAGACGCCGGCGCAGGACAGGAACAAGGCCGTCAGGATATGCGTGTGCTTCAGCGTGTGCTTCATGGAATTGGCTCCAGTGCAAGGCAAACTTGGGCAAGATTGCTGCCGCGAGGCAGCGTGGAATGAGGTTTTTGCATGTTATAAAAAACATCATAAATCGCTCTTCAGACGGCGAGTGGCGAAGCGACAAGGTCCCGGAAGCCCTTGAGAGGAGTCAGCACTTTTACCTCAGGCAAGCGTGCGATTCGCCGATGCGCAAAGGCTTACACTGCCGCCTCCACTTGAAAGGACATGACATGCCCACTATCCAGACGTCCGGCGCCAATCCGACCGAGCTTTATTACTACGAACAGGGACAGGGAAAACCCGTGGTGCTGATCCACGGCTGGCCGCTCAGCCACCGCATGTGGGAGTCACAGATCACCGCTTTGGCCGAGGCCGGCTACCGCGTCATCGCCTACGACCGCCGCGGCTTCGGCCAGTCGGGCCGACCGACCGGCGGCTACGACTACGACAGCTTCGCTGCCGACCTCAACGAGTTGATCACCCAACTGGACCTGCGCGAGGTGGCGCTGGCCGGCTTTTCGATGGGCGGCGGCGAGGTCGCCCGCTATATCGGCCGTTATGGCACGGAGCGGGTGTCGAAGGCCATGCTGCTGGGCGCCGTGCCGCCCTTCCTGTTGAAAACGGATGACAATCCGGAGGGCGTGGATAAATCCGTGTTCGATGGCATGCTGGAAGGGGTGAGGAAGAATCGCATCGCCTTCCTGCAGGGTTTCTTCCCGGGCTTCTACAACCTGGACAAGAACGCGGAGCAGGGCCAGGACCTGCTCGCCTTCAGCAAGTGGCAGGCCTGGGCCGCATCGCCGCTGGCAACCGAGCAATGCATTACCGCCTTCGGCACCACCGACTTCCGCGCAGACCTGAAAAAATTCGACGTCCCGACCCTGGTCGCGCACGGCGACGCCGACCAGATCGTGCCACTGGAGGTGTCGGGCCAGCGCTCGCACGCCATGATCCCGGGCAGCCGGCTCGAGGTGGTGAAGGGGGCGCCGCATGGTTTTGCCGCCACCCACGCCCAGCAGCTCAATGCGCTGATGCTGGACTTCCTCAAGTCCTGATTCGTCGACGAACAACACCGGCATGCGCTGGGCATGCCGGAAGCTGCTTGAAAGGGCCTTTGCTAAAGTACAATATCATTACATTCCTCATCTAAAGCCGGCATCCATGTCTTTTTCTATTGCATCGTCGATTGCCGGCGATGATACGGTCAAAAATGACGACCTGAGCTGGCTGACGGGCGGTGGTGACATGGGCGCCCTGATCCGCAGCATGGACTGGTCGGCCACGCCGCTCGGACCGCTGGACCAATGGCCGCAGAGCCTGCGCACTTCGGTCAGCCTGTGCCTGTCCTCCACCTTTCCGATCCTGGTGGCCTGGGGACCGGACGACATCCAGATCTACAACGACGCCTACCGCCCCATCTGCGGTGGCCTGCATCCGCGTTCGATGGGCGGGGCGTTCAAGGAAATCTGGGCCAGCGCCCTGCCGGTCGTCGGCGATGCCTTCGACCGTGCCCACAAGGGAGAGGGCGCGTACATTCGCGACCAGCGCATGTTCCTCGACCGCCACGGCTATCTGGAAGAAGCCTTCATGACCTTCTCGTTCTCGCCGATCCGCGACGAGTCGGGCGAGGTCGGTGGCATCTTCCACCCGATCACGGAAGCCACGGAAACGGTGTTGAACGGGCGCCGTACCCAGATCCTGCGCGATCTCAGCGCGGCCATCGGCGACGCCCGCACGATCGGCGACATTGCGCACGACATCGCGGCGCAGTACCAGCAATTCGCACTCGACCTGCCCTTCGTGCTGGTGTACCAGATCGATACCATCAGCAACAGCCTCCTGCTGCGCGGCGGCGCCGGCCTGGATGCCCATCCGCACATGGCGCCCGTCATTGCCGAACTCGACGATACTTTCTGGCCATTTGCGCGCACGGCGCAGGCGCGCGAGGCGCAGCGCGTCGACGGCCTGCGCGCGCGTATCGGGAGCATGGCTTGCGGTCCCTACGAGGCCGCGCCGGATTCGGCGCTGGTGCTGCCGATCACGGTACCCGGCCAGCAGGAATTGTTCGGCTTCTTGGTGGCCGGCGTGAGCGCCGCGCGCGCCCTCGATGCCGCCTACCTGAATTTCTACGATGGGCTGGGCGTGGCCGTGAACACGGCGGTCGGCAATGTCATCGCCTATGAAAAGGAACAGCGCCGCGTCGAGGAGCTGGCGCAGATCGACCGCGCCAAGACCGCCTTCTTTTCGAACGTGTCGCACGAATTCCGCACACCGCTGACCCTGATCCTGGGACCCCTCGACGACGCCCTGGGCGACCAGGCCGAGTCCCTGGCGCCGGCGCAGCGCAAGCGCATCGACCTGACCCACCGCAACGCACTGCGCCTACTGAAGCTGGTGAACTCGCTGCTGGATTTCTCGCGCATCGAGGCGGGCCGCGTGCAGGCCAGTTATGTGCCGCTCGATCTCTCCCGCCTGACCGCCGACCTGGCCAGCGTGTTCGAATCGGCCATGGCGAAGGGCGGCCTGGCGTATGCGCTCGACCTGCAGGACCTTGGCGAACTGGTCCACGTCGACCGCGACATGTGGGAAAAGATCGTCTTCAACCTGCTGTCGAACGCTTTCAAATTCACGCTCGAAGGCGGCGTCAGCGTGAGCCTGAAACGCCACGGCAATATGGCGCGCCTGTCGGTGAGCGACACCGGCAGCGGCATCCCCGAGCAGGAGCTGCCGCGCGTGTTCGAGCGCTTCCACCGTATCGAAGGGACGCCCGGACGCACCTACGAGGGCACCGGCATCGGCCTGGCGCTGATCCAGGAACTGGTGCGCCTGCACGGCGGCGCCATCGCCGTGCACAGTGTCGAGGACGAGGGGACCCGCTTCGACGTCGACATTCCCTTCGGCAGCATGCATCTGCCCGAGGAACGCATCGCGGCGCCGCAAAACGCTGCACCAAGTGCCGAGGCCGGACGCATGGGCGCGGCTTTCGTCGAGGAAGCACTGCGCTGGCTGCCCGACGAGGAGGCGGCGGCCGTACCGGAGCAGGCCGCAGGCGCCAGCCTGCTGCAGCCGGCCTCCCGGCTGCCACGCATCCTGATTGCCGATGACAATAACGACATGCGCGCCTACCTGAAGTCGCTGCTCGAGCCGCATGCGGAAGTCCGCGTGTGCGCCGATGGCGAAGCGGCCTTCGGCATGCTGCTGCGCGACCCGCCCGACCTGCTGCTGAGCGACGTGATGATGCCGAAGCTGGACGGTTTCGGCCTGATCGCCAGGATCCGCGCCACCGAAACGCTGCGCCACCTTGCGGTGATCCTGCTGTCGGCCCGCGCCGGCGAGGAGGCCAAGATCGAAGGCTTGCAGGCCGGCGCCGACGACTACCTGGTGAAACCCTTTGCCGCCAACGAACTGCTGGCGCGGGTGCGGCGCCAGGTCGCGCAGGCGCGCGAGCGCCAGTTGCGGCAACAGGAAGTGGCAATGAGCGAATCGTATTTCCGTTCGCTGGTCGATGTCGCGCCCGTCATGCTGTGGACCGCTGACGAAAATGGATACTGCACCTACCTCAGCCAGCAGTGGTACGACTACACCGGGCGTTCGCCGGAACAGGACCTCGGCTTCGGCTGGCTGGAGAACGTCCATCCGGACGACATCGCCCATGCCGCCGCGGTCTTCGACAACGCTACCCGGGACCGCATTCCGTTTGCGATCGACTACCGCGTGCGCCGCCACGACGGCGTCTACCGCTGGGCCATCGATACCGGCACGCCGCGGGTCGACCAGGACGGCCGGCCGAACGGCTTCGTCGGCACCGTGGTCGACGTGCATGAGCGCACCATGCTGCAGCAGGCGCTGACCGAGAAGAGCCGCATGCAAAGCGAGTTCCTGTTCACGCTGGCGCACGAGCTGCGCAACCCGCTGGCGCCGATCCGCACCGGCCTCGAACTGATGCGGGGGCGCCCGACGACGGATGATGCCGGCAGCGTGCATGGCATGATGCAGCGCCAGGTCGATCACATGGTGCACCTGGTCGACGACCTGCTCGACATGGCGCGCCTGTCCGAGGGCAAGGTCGAGCTGAAGCGGGCCAGCGTCATGCTCGACCAGGTCGTGCGGGACGCCGTGGAAATGAGCATGCCGCTGATCCTTGGCGGCGGACATCGGCTGGACATGCACCTGCCCGAGCCCGGCATCGCCCTGTATATCGACCGGCACCGTATCGCCCAGGTGCTGAGCAACCTGCTGAACAACGCCGCCAAGTACACGCCCAAGGGAGGACGGATCGTGATCGAGGTCCAGCTCGGCCAGCATGAGGCCGCGCTTACCGTCATCGACAATGGCATCGGCATCGATCCCGCCAAGCTGCCCAAGATCTTCGACATGTACACCCAGGTGCACGAGAGCCAGGCGATGGGGCAGGGCGGCCTCGGTGTCGGCTTGAACCTGGTCAAGCGCCTGGTCGAGCTGCATGGCGGGGCGGTGGCGGCGGAAAGCGCCGGCGCGGGCCAGGGCAGCCGCTTTACGGTGCGTCTGCCGCGCTGGCTGCCGGAAACGCTTGCCGATCCGGAAACGGCGGCGCCTGCCGGCCCCGGCGCGGCATCGGCTGCATCGGCTGCATCGGCGGCGACCGGCAGCCTGCGGGTGCTGGTGGTCGACGACAACATCGACGCATCCGAGACGCTGGGCGCCTTGCTCGACATATGCGGCCACGAGGTGGCGCTGGCCCACGATGGCGCCGCCGCACTGGCGCGGGCCGGCGCGTTCCTGCCGCACGTGGTCTTCCTGGACATTGGCTTGCCCGATCTCAGCGGCTTCGAGGTCGCGCTGGCCATGCGCAAGCTTGCCGGGATGGAGAGCGCCATGCTGGTTGCTTTGACCGGCTGGGGCGCGGAGCAGGACCGCCAGCGCTCGAACGATGCCGGTTTCGACGCCCATCTCACCAAGCCCGCGGACTTCGACAGCGTCGACGTGCTGCTGCGGCAAGCGGCATTGCGCCTTTAGTCGCCACCAGCGGGGTGGCGTTGCTCACATTGTGACGCCGCCATCCGGTCATGTTGCATTCAGTTACAAAGCCACTGGGTTTCGCCCGAGAACGCCGCGCCTATCTGGACTGCTTTTGTTCACTTTCTTCCGCAGGCTTCCGGCCGGCGCCCGACTTGTGCCTGGCAGTCAAAAATCTTCACTGATTTGCAAGTATTTCCAGTGTTATCGATTTTGGATATGGCTGGTATCACCGCTCTTTTTCACGTATTTCTACGTTAAAACCTTCTAATTTTTATTTTTAAGAAGAGATTTGCGTTGTCAATATCTTCATTCTGTCTATATTGCGCAACGCTTCGCCGGGCACTTACAAACTGAAAGAAAGTTTTTTCCGGATGGCAAAGTAAAACGGCGGCGATCCGCGTAGAATTCGACTCCATCAGTTTCCGCACGCCAACTACTTATGGTTGGCGTTTTGCTTTGAACTTCAAGAACACAACACTGCACATGCCGACTCCTTCCCGCACTACCAGCACTGCCCGCAGCATTGCACGCACCCTGTCGTTCGCACAGGCACAGCAATACGCACTGCCCGTCCTGTTCACCGTGTTCGGCGTGATCATGGGTTCGTGGGCCGGCCGTATTCCGGCGATGGCCGAGCGCGTGCACGTGTCGCACTCGGCGCTGTCGATGGTGCTGCTGATGGGCGGCCTGGGCGCCGTCCTGTCCTATCCGATCTCCTCGCGCATGATGGCCTCGCTGGGCGCGCGCAAGACCCTGCTGTCCTCGGGCATGGCCCTGCTGTGCGTGCTGGTCGCCATCGGGGCGGCCCCGACCGTGCCGCTGCTGATGATGGCCGTGCTGAGCCTGGGCATCACCGCCAGCACCTTCGACGTCGCCATCAACTCGGCCGCGACGGCCCGTGAAAAGGCGACCGGCAAGTCGGAACTGTCGAAGCTGCACGGCCTCGGCTGCGCCGGCGGCCTGGTGGGCGCGACCCTGGGCAGCCTGATGGCCAGCCTGCACATCATGCCGGTCACCCATTTCCTGATGCTGGCCGGTCCGCTGGCCTTCGTCCTGTACTACGCCTACACCATGCTGGAAGCCGACGACGCCCCGGCTGCCGTCGAAAAGAAGAAGTTCTCGCTGCCGCGCGGCCAGCTGCTGGTACTGGGCGCCCTGGGCTTCCTGGGCTCGATGGCAGAAGGCAGCATCGCCGACTGGAGCGGCGTGTTCCTGAAAGAGCACTTCGGCGCGTCGGATGGCCTGGCGCCGCTGGCCCTGTCCTGCTTCTCGGTCATGATGCTGCTGTCGCGCCTGGTCGGCGACAAGCTGAAGGCACGCTACGGCGCGCGTCCCCTGGTCACCAGCGGCTCGATGCTGGGCGCCGCCGGCCTGTTCTTCGCCGTGCTGTCGCCTGACGCCTATTTCTCCCTGTTCGGCTTCGCCGTCGCCGGCCTCGGCATGTCGCTGGTGTTCCCCTTCGTGTTCAGCGCCGCCGGCGGCCAGGGGCCGGCAGCACTGGCCGGTGTGGCCAGCATGGCCTACAGCGGCAGCCTGATGGGCCCGCCGGTGATCGGCGCCATCGCCCAGGGCTGCGGCATGCAGATCGCCATTGCCTACGTCGGCGGCCTGGCGGCGCTGATCGCCTTCGTGGCAAGCCGCGCACGCATGCTGAAGTAATCTTTTTGCGCCGCGCCAAGGCCGTTTGCCGTCGCACGAACTCCCCTCCGCATGAGCACTCCAAACGCTGTCACCACAGCGCTGGAGTTTTCATGCACAGCAAAATCGACGCGGCGGCGGTCGTGGCCTTCCATGACCGGGCAGTGCGCAATCCGGACTGGCCGATCTTCGACGATCCGCAGTCCGGCGCCTGGACCTGGATCGCCGCCAACCATCGCTACAACGGCCTGCTGTGGCGCGAAGAAGACCGCGCGCGCCGGCTTGACGTACCGCCGACCGAAATCGCGGCCAGCAAGCGCCTGATCGACCGCTACAACCAGAAGCGCAAGGACGCCGTCGACGCCCTCGACGAGCGCCTGCTGGGCGAACTCGGCCGCGTGAGCCCCGAACCCGGCGCCCGCCTGTCGAGCGAAACCGCGGGCGCGATGATCGACCGCCTGGCTATCCTGGCGCTGAAGATCCATCACATGCGCGCCCAGGCCCAGCGCCATGAAGCGGGCGCCGACCACATGCACGCCTGCGCCTGCAGGCTCGAGCGCCTGATGGCCCAGCGCCAGGACCTGATGTCCTGCCTGGACGACCTGCTGCTCGAGGCGCGCGCCGGGCGCGCCTTCTTCAAGGTCTACCGCGACTTCAAAATGGCCTATACGCAGGCGTCGGCGCAAAAAGGAGCCGCGCCGTGAGCGAAGCCACGCATCCACCCTCGCACCAGCAAATCGATGTGCTGGTGCCGACCTGCAACCGGCCGGCGGCGCTGGCGGTGACGCTGTCGGGGCTGGGCTTCCAGACCTGGCCATCGCTGCGCATCGTCATCGCCGACCAGTCCGACGGCGAAGGCGCCTACGCGCGTCGCGAGGTGCAGGCCGTGCTGCGCTACCTGCGCGCGACCGGGCGGCAGGTCGAGACCTGGCGCAACCTGCCGCGCCGCGGCATGGCCCAGCAGCGCGCTTTTCTCCTTGAACAGGTGCAGGCGCACTATTGCCTGTTCGTCGACGATGACGTCATCCTCGAACCGGATTTGGTCAGGCGCCTGCATGCGGTGATCGAGGCCGAAGGCTGCGGCTTCGTCGGCAGCGCCCTGCATGGTCTCAGCTACCTGGGGCAGGAGCGGCCGGCCCAGGAAAGCATCGAGTTCTGGGACGGTCCGGTGACGCCCGAAACCGTGCGCCCCGGCGCCAGGTCCTGGGCGCGGCACCACCTGCACAGCGCCGCCAACCTGTTCCACGTGCAGTCGCGGCTCGGCGTCGGCGTGGACGCCACCCGCACCTATAAAGTTGCGTGGGTCGGCGGCTGCGTGCTGTTCGACGCCGCCTGCCTGCGCGCCGCCGGCGGCTACGATTTCTGGCGCGAGCTGCCGGAACAGCATTGCGGCGAGGACGTGCTGGCCCAGCAGCGCGTGATGGCGCGCTACGGCGGCTGCGCCATTCTGCCTTCGGGCGCCTATCACATGGAGCTGCCGACCACGGTCACCGCGCGCGCCGTCGATGCGCCCTATGTCCTGCCCATCAAGTGAGGCGGTGCTCACCAATAGGGCCACATGCCGACGCTGCGCTGCCTGCCCGGGCAGCAGGGGGGTAGATCTTGAAGCGCTCCGCGGACTGCTGCGCCCAGGACAAGCCGACAAGCGCGATGTGGGCGCGCGGCGCGGCGGTCCGCAGCGCGCGCAAGGCCGGCACGGCGCACAGCATGTCGCCTGGCTGGCGTGCGCGGAAGACCACGATCGAGGACACGGCCAGGCGTTGTAGGAGTGGACGGCGGACCATGTTTTCTCCCCTCGGTCCAGCGAAGGCTTGGAGCACGAAGGCTTGCGATTAGTTCTGCGCCCATCGAAATTGTGCATGTCGCGGTATCATGGTGATTACTCGCTAACGGATACCGCCATGCTCCAGACGCCCGCCTCGTTCACGCCCCTGCAGGACCCGCAGCAAGCGGATGACGCACTGTCCTTCATCTTCCACGGCGGCCGCCTGCTGGTGCGCGAAGCCGACCTGGCGCTGCCCGATCATGCAACGGTGGCCGGCCTCGAACTCGATCCGCAGGCGCTGCAGCCGGTCGGCCTGCTGGACGGCCGCTATTGCCAGGCCGGCTGGGTCGAGGACGAAGCGCGGCTGCCTGCGGGTTATGCCTGGCGCGGCCTGCGTTCGCTGTTCGGGGAGTTCGACGAGGCGGTGCTGGGCGTGGCCGGGCGCGCGGCCCAGGTGGCCGAATGGGCGCGCACGCACCGCTTCTGCGGCGCCTGCGGCAACGGCACCGCGCGCATGAGCGGCGAGCGCTGTTTCAAGTGCACGCATTGCGGGCACATGGCCTATCCGCGCATCTCGCCGGCGATGATGGTGTTGATCCGCAAGGGAGATGCGGTGCTGCTGGCCATGCATACACTGGGCGCGGTGAAGCGCTTCGTGCCGCTGGCCGGTTTCCTGGAGGCCGGCGAATCGATCGAGGAGGCGGTGCATCGCGAGGTGTTCGAGGAAGTCGGCCTGCGCGTGCACAACCTGCGCTATTTCGGCAGCCAATCCTGGCCCTTCCCGCATTCGCTGATGATCGCCTTCACCGCGGATTATCTGGAGGGCGAGATCCGCACCGATCCGAATGAGATCCTGGAGGCCCGCTGGTTCGGCCCCGATGATGAATGGCCGGAGCGCGTGCCGCACGTCTCGGTGTCGAGTGTGCTGGTCGACGCGCACCGGCCGCCCGGACGCTGAGCTCCTCGGCGTTCCCGACGAACCATCAGGGCATCGGCGTCGCCGCCACCTTGCCCTCGATCCGCACCTCCACCGGCACCTCTTCCGGCTTGGCGCCGGTCGCGCGCATGCGCACCACCCGCTGCATCAGGTCGAACCAGAAGGGCGCGCCGAACAGGGCCGTGGAGGCGGTGATGAACCAGCCCGACACCTGCAGTGCAAAGTCGGCATTCAGGACCGGCGGGAATTTGGTCCAGCCGATGGGCAGGGCCATCAGGGCGTCGATCACGGCCGGGTCGAGCGCGGCCGGCGCCTCTTTGATGTGGGCGGCCAGGCCCGGCTGCTGCCACAGGGTGCGGAACAGGTGGATGCTGTCGATATTGAACAGGATGGCCAGCAGCAGCGCGATCAGCAGCGAGATCAGCAGCTGATTGCGTTTATAGGCGCCCGACATGCGCGCCATCGCATTGTCGAACCAGCCGGCCAGCATGCCCTGGAACTGCTGCAGGTCGCGTGCGCGGCTGAGCATGCCCAGCATCGCCGTCCGTACTTGCGGATCGGGAATCGCCTCGATGGCGCTGCGCAGCTGGACCAGGTCGCCCGGCACCTTCCACAGGCTGTCCACCAGGGCAATCGCAAAATGCGCCGGTTCGATGTAGGATGGTTTCGAGCGCAGCGAGCGCTCGTCCATCGCGGTGCCGTCCGTGTGCGGGTTGACCAGCGGATGGGCGTACACGGCGCGCGCCAGGCCATCGAAGCGCGGGTCGTTGAGCATGCTCTTGATGCCGGCCAGCAGGGTGTTGGCGCGCAGGCGGAACAGCGACGCCAGCGCTTCCTGCAGGGTAGTGACGATCAGGGCCACCGTGCCGTAGCAGAAGCTCAGGCCGATGGCGACTTCCAGAACAGTGCTGCCGAGCATGGCGGTTCTCCTGGCAGTGAAAAGGACGTCAACCAAGCTAGCGCAACGGCGCCACCGCTGCCTCCGATTTAGTCAAAGAAATGGCCTGCAACCTGTGGATCAGCAGCATTTTCTATATACTCTAGCCAGTCTTCAATTTTAGGGTTAACCATGTCTGACAAAGAAGTCTTCACCGAAAACGACTGGCGTCGCCTGCTGGCCAGCCTCGGCGAAGATCCCAACCGTCCCGGCCTGCACGAGACCCCGGCGCGCGTCGCCAAAGCCTGGAAGCACTGGACTTCCGGCTACGAGCAGGACCCGGTCGAGATCCTCAAGGCCTTCGAGGATGGCGCCGAGGAGTACAACGAGCTGATCGTGGTGCGCGGCATTCCTGTCTACAGCCATTGCGAACACCACCTGGCGCCTTTCTTCGGCAAGGCTACCGTCGGATATTTGCCGAATGGCAAAATCGTCGGCCTGTCGAAGCTGACCCGCCTGGTCGACGTGTTCGCCAAGCGCCTGCAAGTGCAGGAACGCTTGACGGTCCAGATCGCCAACACGCTGATGGAAGTGCTGGAACCGAAGGCGGTCGGTGTGGTCATCAAGTGCCGCCACATGTGCATGGAAAGCCGCGGCATCCGCACGCCGGGCGAGGAAACCATCACCTCGGCCATGCTGGGCGAACTGCAGCCGAACCTGGGGCTGCGCACCGAGTTCCTGTCGCTGGCCCGCGACTGAGTCTCCCGGGCGGCCGCGCGCCGCCCGTCCCCCGCCGCGAGAGCGCGTAAAAACCGGGCAGTGTTCCGAATCGCTGCTACACTGTATTTACGGAACTCGCTACCCGGCCAAAAGAGGTCGGAACCACGAAGCCATCATGTCCTGGTCGGGAACCGTTCCGGATCACGCGTCTCCAATTGACTTTGAGGCGAACGACATGAACAGGCCAACCTTCCCAAGCGATGTAACGCGCGAGCAGTTCGATTCCGTCCGTGAGATGCTGGAAGCGGCGCGCCGCAAGACGAGACCGCGCAAGCACGACCTGTACGATGTCTTCTGCGCGGTCCTGTACTTCCTGCACTCCGGCAGCGCCTGGCGCAGCATGCCGCCCGAATTCCCTCCCTGGCGTACCGTGCACGAATATTTCACGCAATGGACGATGCTGCGCGATGGCGACCGCACCTTGCTCGAGAGCGCTCTCGACCGCCTCGGCCGCAGCGCCGAGATCGCGCGGCTGCGCCAGCTGACCGGACAACGCTGAAGAATCGCACTCGGCTGGCTTCGGCGTAGCGGCGCGTAAAAATCTATTGCGAAGACGCGACCGGGCCTTCCGCGCGTTCGAACACCAGTTTCTTCGAGCCGTCCAGATGGAACACGCCGATCGGCTGGGCCTGCACGTTCTCGGACACCGAGGGCAGCTTGGTGCAGTTCCGGGTCTCGACCTGCCACATGTCGTCGCCGGCGCGCAGCAGGAAACTGTCTTCGCCGGTCGAGAACAGCTCGACGTTCAGGTCGGCCACCGGAGTCGTGCCGAGATCGAACTGACGCTGGCAATCCGGCAGGCGCGAGGCGATCAGGCGCAGGCCGGCCTGCTTGCTCCAGAAATAATCCTGTGTGACGATCACGGTCAGGGCGTGATCGCTGCCGTCGATGGCATAGCTGGCGGTTTCGTTGACGCAGCCGGTCAGCAGCAGCGGGAGCAGGAGCGAAAGGGCGCGTGTGGTCATGGTCGAAGTATAAAACAGATCCTTAAGTAATTGATTTCTTGACGGAATAATATCCTCTCGCGCTCCGTGGTTTTGCGATTTCCGCCATCATTTATCGACGGAAGTTCCGGCGATTTTGAAAAGCGAGCGAAACCATGCCACAAGATGAACAGCGCCTGGGCGGGCAGAACGCCGAGCCCCAGGCCTCCTATGCGCCGCCGCAGCCGCTCCTGCTGCGCATCAACGGCGCCGAGCACCAGCTGCATATCGAAGCGCGCGTCACCCTGCTCGATGCGCTGCGCGAAGTGCTGCACCTGACCGGCACCAAGAAGGGCTGCGACCGCGGCCAGTGCGGCGCCTGCACCGTGCTGGTGGATGGCCAGCGCATCAATTCCTGCCTGACCCTGGCGGTGATGCACGACGGCCGCGAGATCACCACGGTGGAGGGCCTCGGCCGGCAGGACCAGCCGCACCCGATGCAGCAGGCTTTCATGGACTGCGACGGTTTCCAGTGCGGCTACTGCACGCCGGGCCAGGTGTGTTCGGCGGTGGCCCTGCTCGACGAGATCAAGCAGCGCCAGGCCAGCGCCGTCACCGAGGGCGAGCAGCTCGAGCCCGCATCCCTCAGCGAGGACGAGATCCGCGAGCGCATGAGCGGCAACCTGTGCCGCTGCGGCGCCTATCCGAACATCGTCAAGGCGATCCACAGCGTCGTGCTGCGCCAGGCCTGAGAAAGGGAGCTTATGCAATCGATCTTCTACGACCGCGCCCGCGACGTGAACCACGCGATCGAGCTGGCGCGCGAGCCCGGCGCCAAATTCATCGGCGGCGGCACCAACCTGCTGGACCTGTACAAGAGCGGCATCGAAAAGCCGGTGCGCCTGGTCGACGTCAGCCGTCTCGCTTTATCGCGCATCGAGGCGCTGCCGGATGGCGGCCTGCGCATCGGCGCGATGGCGACCAACACCGCGGTGGCTACCTCCCCGCTGGTGCGCCAGCGCTACCGCGTGCTGTCCGAAGCGCTGCTGAACGGCGCCACCACCCAGCTGCGCAACATGGCGACCGTGGGTGGCAACCTGCTGCAGCGCACCCGCTGCTATTACTTCACCGACCCGGCCTTCAGCCACTGCAACAAGCGCGATCCCGGCTCGGGCTGCGACGCCCTCGACGGCCACCAGCGCATCCACGCCATCCTCGGCGCCAGCGAGCATTGCATCGCGACGCATCCGTCGGACATGGCGGTGGCGCTGGCCGCGCTCGATGCGGTGGTCCTTTTGCAGGGGCCGGACGGCGAACGCCAGGTGCCGCTGGTCGACTTTCACCGCCTGCCGGAAGACCATCCGGAAATCGACACCGTGATCCGGCCTGGAGAGCTGATCACGGCGGTCGAACTCCCGCCCATGCCCTTCGCACGCAACTCGCACTATTTGAAAGTGCGCGACCGCGCCAGCTATGCGTTCGCGCTGGTATCGGTGGCGGCCGCCGTCGACCTCGAACACGGCAGCATCCGCGACGTGCGCATCGCGCTCGGCGGCGTGGCCCATAAACCCTGGCGCGCGGCCGAGGCGGAGACGCTGCTGCGCGGCCAGGCGGTCAGCAGCGAGCTGCTGGCGCGCGCGGGTGAGGCGGCCGTGAATGGCGCCAGGCCTTATCCGGGCAATGCCTTCAAGGTTCAATTGGCGCAGCGTGCGGTCGTGCGCGCGCTGCAAACCGTGATCCGCAAATCGGGAGGCCAGCCATGAACGGCATCGGCGCACCCATCAACCGGACCGACGCCTGGGCCAAGGTCAGCGGCGCGGCGCATTACACGGCCGAGCATCAGGTCGAGGACCTGGCGCATGCTGTGCTGGTCACCAGCACGATTCCCAGCGGCCGCGTGGTCCGCATCGACGACGGCGCGGCGCGCGAAGTGCCCGGCCTGCTGCTGGTGATGACCCCGCAGAACGCCATGCGCCTGCCGCAGGGCACCAGGGACGGCAAGCTGCAGCCGCCGATCGGCCGCCGGCTCACGCTGCTGCAGGAAGACGAGGTCTATTACAACAACCAGCCGATCGCGGTGGTCGTGGCCGACACCTTCGAGCACGCGCGCGAAGCCGCGGCACGTTTGAAGATCGAGTACGAGCGCAAGGAGGCGGTGCTCGACTTCGAGCAGGCCAGGCAGAAGCTCCACGCGCCCGAAAAGGTGCTGGCCGAAGAGACGGACACGAAACGCGGCGACCTGGCCGACGGCCTGCTGGCGTCCAGCGTGCGCATCGACGAAACCTATACGACGCCGATCGAGAACCACAATCCGCTCGAGACCCACGCCACCATCGCAGAGTGGGATGGCGATAAACTCACCATCCACGAATCGACCCAGTACATGAAGGGCGTGCAGCGCATCGTCGCCGCCATCTTCGGCATCCCGCCCGAAAACGTGACCGCGATCTGCCCCTACACCGGCGGCGGCTTCGGCTCGAAGGGATCGATCTGGTCGCACGGCCCGCTGACGGCGATGGCGGCGAAAATGCTCGGCCGCCCGGTCAAGCTGTCGCTGGACCGCACCCAGATGTTCGGCCCGGTCGGCCAGCGCCCGAACACGGAACAGCGCTTCCGCATCGGCGCGACCGAGGATGGCAGCATCCTGGCCTCAAGCCACGACACCATCGCCTACACCTCGACCATCGAGGGCTGGATCGAACCCTGCGGCATCATGACGCGCATGATGTACGAGAGCCCGAACCAGGAGACCACGCACAGGCTGGCCAGCATGAACCTGGGCACGCCGACCTTCATGCGCGCGCCCGGCGAGGCCAGCGGCTCCTTCGCGCTCGAATCGGCGATGGACGAACTGGCCTTCCAGCTGGACATGGACCCGCTGGCGCTGCGCCTGAAGAACTACACGGAGAAGGACCCGGGCAAGGACCTGCCGTGGTCGAGCAAGTCGCTGCGCCAGTGCTACGAGATCGGCGCCGAGCGCTTCGGCTGGAAGGACCGCAGGCCGCAGCCGCGCTCCATGAAGCAGGGGAACAAGTTAATTGGCTGGGGCATGGCAACCTGCACCTATCCCACCAACCGCTCGGCGGGCGAGTGCTCGGCCACCTTGAACGCGGACGGCACGGCGCTGTTCCGCTCCGCCACCCAGGACCTGGGCACCGGCACCTATACCGTGATGACCCAGATCGCGGCGCATGCGATCGGCCTGAAGGTAGAGCAGGTGCGCTTCGAACTGGGCGACTCGACGATGCCGGAAGCGCCGGTGTCGGGCGGTTCGACCACGGTGGCCAGCGTCGGCCCGGCGGTGCAGGCGGCCGGCCATGCGCTGCGCCTGAAGCTGACCGGCATCGCGGCCGCCGCCGAGGGTTCGCCGCTGTTCGGCGCCACGGCGGAGCAGGTCGGCGTCGAGAACGGCGAGCTGTATCTGCTGGACCAGCCGGCGCGGCGCGAAGCCATGGCCGCCATCGTCGCCCGCCACGGCGCGCCGGTCGAGGTCACGGCCAAGGCCGAGCCCGGGGACGAAAAGAAGAAGTATTCGATGCACGCTTTCGGCGCCGTGTTCGTGGAAGTGACGGTGGACGAAGAGCTGGGCGAGATCCGCGTACCGCGCGTGGTCGGCGTCTACGGGGTGGGCAAGCTGATGAACGAGAAGACGGGCTACAGCCAGCTGATGGGCGGCATCGTCTGGGGCATCGGCCTGGCGCTGCTCGAGGAAACCGTCATCGACAAGCGCAACGGCCGCGCGGTAAACGGCAACCTGGCCGAGTACCACGTGCCGGTCAATGCGGATGTGCAGGGGATCGACGTGCAGATCGTCGATGAGGACGATCCACATGTGAATCCGCTGGGGGCGAAGGGTATCGGCGAGATCGGGATTACCGGGGTGGGCGCGGCGATTGCGAACGCGGTGTTTCACGCTACGGGCAAGCGGGTAAGGGATTTGCCGGTGACGCTGGATAAGGTGTTATAGCCGCCGCGAGCCCGTTCCCTTGGTTCGTCATTCCCGCGAAGGCGGGAATCCAGGTTTGCTTGAGTAGCCAAAGCAAACGCCGCCAGTCCGCGACGAACTTGGATCCCCGCCTGCGCGGGGATGACGGTTCATGGGTTAGCGGTGCGTGTCAGCATGCTGCGCGTGCGTATTCTCCCAACCGCCGCCTAAAGCCAGGAAAAGCTGCACCTGATCCGCCGCCAGCTGCGCATCCGACGCCGCCAGCAGGTTCTCCGCCGTCGCCAGCGTACGATCCGCATCCAGCGCCACCAGGAAGTCGGTGCGCCCGAACTGGTACAGCTTCCCGGTCTGGCGGGAAGCCAGCGCGCTCTGGTCGCGCGCCGCGCGCAGCATCGCATTGCGGTCGAGTTCACGGGCGTACACCGTCAGCGCCGATTCCGTTTCGCGCAGCGCGTTCAGCACCACCGAATCGAAGCGCGCCAGTGCGCCGGAGGTAGACGCCTTGGCCTGGGCGATGTGCACACGCGCCGAGCTGGTCGACGGCAGGTTCCAGGAGATCAGCGGGCCGAGCGTGAACTTCCAGGTGTTCGCATCGCCAAACTGGTCCATGAAGCCGACGCCGCCGAAGGAGGCGCCGAGGCTGATGTTCGGGTACAGCTCGGCGGTGGCGACGCCGATGCGCGCGGTGGCGCCGGCCAGATGGCGCTCGGCCTGGCGCACGTCCGGGCGGCGGCGCAGCAGGGCGGCGCCGTCGCCGACCGGAATCGCGCTGGCCACGCGCGGCGGGGTCGTGCACTTTACCACCTCGGCCGGGAAGGCGCTCGGCACTTCGCCGGTCAGCACCGCCAGGCGGTACAGGGCGGTGCGCTGGCGCGCCATCAGCGGCGGCAGGTTGGCGCGCAGCTGGTCGAGCTGGGCCTGGGCGCGGCTGTTGTCGATGGCGATGCCGCGGCCGCGCTGCACGCGCTCGCCGGTCAGCTTGACGAACTTCTGCTGCAGGTCCACCGACTGCTGGGCCACCTTCAGCTGGTAGCCGGCCGAGCAGGCTTCCGCATAGGCGCGGGTGGTGTCGGCGGCGACCATCACGTGGGCGACGTCGGCGGCGGCCTGCGCGGCATCCAGGTCGGCCTCGGCGGCTTCGATGGCGCGGCGGATGCGGCCGAACATGTCGAGCTGGTAAGCCACCTTGATGTCGCCGTCGTAGATGCCGGTGCGCGGCAGCTGCTCGGGCAGGCCGATCGAGGCGCCGGCGATGCGGCCGTACAGCGGCGCTGCCGCCATCTCGACTTCCGGACGCTTCTTCTCCTCGACTTCTTCCAGCACCGCGTGCGTGCGTTCCAGGTTGGCGGCCGCCACGCGCAGGTCGGCGTTGGCGCTGAACGCCTTGGCGATTAACTTGTCCAGCACCGGGTCCTGGTACAGGCGCCACCAGTCGGCGGGCAGCGGCTCGGATTTGTAGGGCTGCTCGGACGCGCCCATGAACTTCGCATTCGCGGCGTCGCGCTTGACCACGGCCTCCTTCGGCACGTGGTAGTCGGGGCCGACGGTCGTGCAGGCGGCCAGCGCGCTTGCCAGCACCGTCAGCGTCAGGGTTCTATACGTAAGGTTCATGATCGTTTCTTCGTGTTCGGCGCGGCGGCGACTGTCTTGGCAGCGGGTGCGGCAGGTGCAGGAGCAGCTTGCTGCGCGCCAGGCAGCACCTTCACGGTTGCGGTCTGGCCGGCCACCAGGCGCACGCTGGCCGGCAGCGGGTCGAGGGCGATGCGCACCGGGATGCGCTGGGCCAGGCGGACCCAGTTGAAGGTCGGGTTCACGTTCGGCAGCATGTTGGCGGAGGTAGAGCGGTCGCGGTCGGCGATGCCCTCGGCGAAGCTTTCGACGTGGCCGGCGATCGGCTGGCGCGTGCCCATCAGGGTCACTTCGACCTTGTCGCCGACCTGGATGGCGGGCAGCTTGGTCTCTTCGAAATAGCCTTCGACATAGAAGGTGCTGCGGTCGACCAGGGCCATCACCGGGCGGGCCGCGGTGGCGTAGGCGCCTTCGCGCAGGTCGAGGTTGGTGACGATGCCGTCCACCGCCGACACCACGTGCGAGCGTTCCAGGTTCAGCTTCGCGGTGTCGCGGTTGACTTCGGCCTGGGCCAGCGTGGCGCGCGCCTGGTCGGTGCGGGTCTGGCCCTGCTCGCGGGTCTCCTGCGAAACCAGGTCGTCGAGCTGGGTGTTGCGCTTGTTCTCGCGCTGCGCCTGGGCCAGCGCGGCCTGCGCGGCGATCACCTGGGCCTCGGCCTGGCGCAGGGCCAGCTCGAAGCGCGCGCGGTCGATCTCGAACAGCGGCGCGCCCAGGGCCACGTGCTGGTTGTCGTGCACGTAGACCCTGGTGACCTGGCCGGTGACGTCCGGCGCCACCTGCACCACATAGGCCTTGACGCGGCCGTCGCGGGTCCAGGGCTCGACCTCGTAGTGGCGCCACATCTGCCAGCCCGCATAGACTGCGCCGGCGGCGAAGGCCAGGGTGATGCCCATACGCCCGATGGTCGATAAAGAAGCGGGTAACGAAATTTTCATAGCCATCTCAGGACCAGTTGCGTGTGAAGTAGGTCAGCGCGCCGAGCACGATGACGAACAGGGAAAAATCGAACAGCGCCGGGTGCCACACCCGGCGGTAGAAGCTGGTCCGTGCCAGGACCAGGTTGAGCAGCCTCGATACCACCAGCGCCGCCAAGGTGAGCAGAAGGAGCGGAGGAAGGTAGAGGCCGTAGATGCTGACTTCGCCGATCATCGGGTCTCCATTTCATAAGGGGCGGCTTGCGGGAACAGGTCGCGGCGCATGCCTGTGAGCGCGGCCAGCGCTTCAAGCTGGGATGCGTCGCGGGCACCGGCGCAAATCGCGCGCAGGGCGTTGTCGAGGGTGCCGAGCAGGCGCGATTCGCAATCCTGGTCGACGCCCGGGCGCAGCGCGAAGTGACGCGAGAGTTGCGCCATCAGCGGCTTGACCGCAGCCTCGCCGCGGCCCAGCTGGCCGCGCACGCCCTGCAGGATGGTCATGTTCAGGCCGATGCGCAGGTCGCGCAGGGCGTCGACCGCCTGCAGGTCCTGCTGCGGGTTTGGCTGTGATGCGGCCAGCGCCAGGCGCGGCGCCAGCAGGCCGACGCGGTCGACCATGCGCGCCGAGAATTCGGCCAGCGAGGTCGGCTGCTGCCCGCTGCCCAGGCGCGCCAGTTCGCTCCAGCCGGCCTTCAGCAGGCGGCGCGCGGTCCAGCCGGCGCCCACGCGGCGCAGCACGCCGGTCGTGACCGCGGCGGCCACCAGGCCGAGCACCTGCGCCAGCGTGCCGTTGGTGAAGGACACGATGTCGACGGTGTGGGTGTCGAGCAGGGCCAGGGTACCGCACAGGCCGAACAGCCAGGGCATGGCGCGCCCGAAGGTCGCCGGCCGCGCGATCCACACGCCCACCAGCAGGAAGGTCGGCGCGCACACCAGCGCCAGCATCTCGAAGCTATGGATGGCCGGCAGGATGCCGAGGATGTACAGGGCCGACACCGGAATCGAATAAATCGTATAAACCAAAAAGCCCTTGATGAAGGGCACCGGGTCGTCCTGGGTCGAGAAGAAGCAGCACAGCACCGCCGCCATCATCGGCGCCGCGGCGCCCGACGGCCAGCCGGTCATGATCCAGAAGGCGCAGCAGGCCAGGGTGGCGACGACGGCGGCGAAGGCCGACAGCAGGGCCATGCCGCGGTCCTGGTGCAGGGCGCTGGGCGGCACGCCCGGCAGGCGGCGCACGGCTTCCGGCAGCTTGCCGTGCACGCCGGCGTCGATGTGCTGGCGCAGGGTGCGGGTCTCGACGCACAGGTCGACCAGCCGGCGCAGGCGCGCCGCCAGGTTCAGTTCGATCAGGCCGCTCCAGCCGAGCGCGCGGCTGTCCCTGGGCATCAACGCGTCGATGCGGGCATGCAGTTCGCGGCCGGGCGCATCGAGCGCGGTGTCCTTCGGCGTATCGACCAGCGCGGTGACGTCGCGCAGCAGGGTGCGCCAGCGTTCCGAGGATTCGGCCGCGCCCATCTCGCGCAGGGCGGTGAGGCGGTCTTCGATGCCGGACACCACCGGCACGAACTGCGCCAGGCGTTCCTGCAGGGCGTTGACGGCCTTCTCGGTCCAGCGCAGGTGCGAGGTGTCGAAAGGCAGGTGGGTGCTCATCACGCGCAGCTCGGTGATGTCGCCGGCCAGCTTGCGGCGCTCAAGCGCGGCGCGCGGGTCGCCGGCCGGATTGAGCGCATCGCGGATCCAGTGCTGGGCGTCCTGCACCGCATGGTCGAGACGCGCCAGCAGCACCGGGCCGAAAGGCTGGGGCAGCACCAGGCTGTGGATCACGGTGGCGCAGGTCATGCCGAGCGTGATCTCCTCCACGCGCGCGAGGGCGATGTCGAAGATGGCGCCGGGCTCGCCGACCGCGGGAAAGGCGATCAGGCCGGCCGTGTACCCGGCCAGCATCAGCAGGTAGGAGCGCGGGGTGCGGTCGAGCAGCGAGAAGTACAGGCAGCCACCGATCCACAGCGCCAGCGCGAGCGACAGCAGCTCGGGCGAATTCGCCAGCCGCGGCACCAGGAAGGTGACGGCGACGGCGCCCAGCAGCGTGCCGCCCGCGCGGTAGAACCCCTTGGAGCGGGTCGGGCCGGCGAAGGGCGCGCTGACGATATAGGCGGTCATCATCGCCCAAAAGGGACGCGGCAGTCCGATGCGCATCGAGATGTACACCGCAAGCATCGCTGCCGCGAAAGACTTCACGGAGAACAGGATCTCCGTCTTGCTGGCCAACTTCATTCGCTGGCCAGGCTCGCGATCACGTCCGGCAGGCCGGCCAGCACGCGCAGGCAGGCTTCGACGTCGCTTGGGTCGAAGGCGTCGAACAGCTTGCGGCGGAATGGGCGCAGCGCCGAGTCCATCAGCTCGGCCGTCTTCTGGCCCTCTTCGGTCAGGCGCAGGATCTTGGCGCGGCGGTCGTTCGGATCCTCATGGCGCTCGAGCAGGCCGGATTCGAGCAGCTGATCGACCACGCGCACCAGCGACGACGGCTCCAGGCTGAGCGTCTCGGCCAGCACGCCCGGACGCACGCCGTTCTCGCCGAAGCGGCTGATGACCAGCACCGGCAGGCCGGTCGCCTGCGACAGGCCATAGTCGGCTGCAACCTTGTCGGCGGCGGCGCGGTAGAGGCGCGAGGAGAGGGTGAGGGCGGCGGTGAGACTGCTCAGTGTCTGGTCCGATAGGCGCATGTTTTAGTTTGGGTAAATACCTTTTGAATGCGAAAGTTTAGCATGCGAAGTATTTTTCTTCAAGTAGGCTGGGCTCTCCGAGCCCATCCTACGCGATACGGTGTAGATCTTGCGGCGTGGTGAATTCGTCAGCGCAGCCGTGCTGCCGCAGCGCCTCGATGGTGGCATACCCCCAATGCACGGCGCCGAAGTCCACCCCCGCCTTGCGCGAGGCATCCGCATCCGTCCCCTGGTCGCCGATGTAGATGGCATCCCGCGGCCCCACGCCGCAGCGCTTCAGCACTGCCCGGATGCGGCTGGTCTTGCCGAAGATCGACATCCCGCAGTCGAACTGCACCACCAGCGCCGCCAGCTCGGGCCCCAGCACCGTGCGCACGTTGTGCTCGGAGTTCGAGGACACCACCGTCACCAGCACGCCCCGCGCATGCAGGAAGCGCAGGGCCTCGGCGATGCCGTCGAAGAGCGCGATGGCGCCGGCGTTCTCCTTCATCATCGCCATGAAAGTACGGGATGCCGCCGGCAGCTTCCAGGCCGGCATGCCGACGTGCTCCATCATCTGCCGCACGCCGTAGTGGCGCAGCTCGCCGGCCCTGGCCGTGTCGATGCGCCTGAAGCCATGGCGGTCGGCGATGGTGTTGAAGACGCTGAGGAAGAAGGGGAATGAATCGGCCAGCGTGCCGTCGAAGTCGAAGATGGCGAGTCGGTAATTCATGGGCACAGCGGCATGGGATAATTATCGGCTCGACTATACATGATCCCGAGCCCCGCCTTGACCACCGTCCTCCTGCTGAAGCTGTGCCTCGTTCCCTCCCTGATCTACCTCGTGACCCTGATCGGCCGCCGCTGGGGACCGAATGCGGCCGGCTGGTTTTCCGCGCTGCCCATCGTCGCCGGGCCGATCCTGCTGACGATGGCGATCGAGCAGGGACCGGGCTTCGTGGCGACGGCCGCCGCGCACACCCTGATCGCCGTGATCGCGGTGCTGGTGTTCTGCATTGCCTATGCATGGGCGTCGGGACGTTTTGGCGTGTTCGGTTCCCTGTGCGCGGCGCTGGCCGCGTATGCCCTGGCCGTGGCGGGCCTGCAGCTGATCGAACTGCCACTGCTGCCGGGATTCGCCCTGGTGCTCGGCGTGCTGGCGCTGGCGCCGCGGCTGTTCCCGCGCATGCGCGATGCGGGCGCGCGGAGTGAAAAGCAGGCCAACGACCTGCCGCTGCGGATGCTGGCCGGCGCGCTCCTGAGTTTTACGGTCACCTGGGCCGCAGCCGGCATCGGGCCGCGCCTGAGCGGCTTCTTCGCGATGTTCCCGGTGATGGGCACGATCCTGGTTGGCTTCTCGCACGCGGCATCGGGGCGCGCCTATGCGGTCAACATCCTGCTCGGCATGGCGCGCGGGTACTACGCCTTCGCGACCTTCTGTGTGGTGCTGTCGCTGATGCTGCGCGGGCAGCCGATTGCGCTGGCGTTTTGCGTGGCGGCGGGGGCGGCGCTGGTGGTGCAGGTGTTGAGCAAGCGGGGGATGGTGTTGTCCCTGAAGCGAACATAGCCATTGATGAAGCGCAGGGCTTGCCTGACGAGTTCGGGGGAATACTTCAGTTTTCCCTCGTTCCGGAGACACGTTCATGGCAATCGACGCTTACCTGCAAATCGCCGGTATCAAAGGCGAATCCCAGGACTCTGCCCATCAAGGCTGGATTGAACTCATCTCGGCAGAGTGGGGCGTATTACAGCCTAAATCGGCAACAGCGTCGACCGCTGGCGGCCATACTGCGGAGCGCTGCGAGCACCGCAGTATCTCGATAAGCAAACTGGCAGACCTGTCCTCGCCACTTTTAATGCAGCTTTGTTCGTCGGGTAAGACGATTCCAAAGGCCAAGCTCGAG
This sequence comes from Massilia aerilata, assembly GCF_042656905.1. Lineage (NCBI taxonomy): Bacteria > Pseudomonadati > Pseudomonadota > Betaproteobacteria > Burkholderiales > Oxalobacteraceae > Massilia > Massilia aerilata. The sequence continues at coordinate 37,156 of NZ_JBHSMZ010000026.1, read as the reverse complement.
TTGATGCGTGCCGACGCCGACGGCAAGCCGGTCAAGTATTACGAGGTCGAACTTGAAAACGTGCTGATCGGTGGTATTCACCAAGCCGTACATGACGGAAGCATTCTTCAGGATGCCGTCTCGCTCAAGTTCTCGAAGGTTAAATGGAAATACACCCAACAGAAGATCGGCGGCGGCGCTGGCGGAAATACGACCGGTGGCTGGGACCTGGCGACTAACCGCAGCGCGTGAACCGGGAGCTAATCATGCTCGAAGTTCAACCGAAGGATTCACGCGGCTACTTCATGCTGCCGCAAGCGCCCGAAGATGTTGGTTACTACGTGTACGGAACACCTGAGCAGGGAGCTGGACAATACGCCCATCCTGCACTCATGACAGTTCTATTCTTCGTAGAGCGCGCATGGCAGGCGATCGACCGGCGGAAGTTTGGCATAGGGAATATTAGTCTGTCAGGAGGCGGAAAGTTTAAGCCTCATGACACTCACAAGGATGGTCTTCAGGTTGATGTCCGTCCTTTGCGGAAGGACGGCGCCCACGTCCGGGTCGATTATTTCCAGGCCGGCTATGATAAGGAAGCTACGGCGCGGCTTATCGGTCTTTTCCGAGCTCATCCGGCAGTCATGAAGGTGAACTTTAATGATCTGAGCATCCCCGGGGTGCTGCCTTTGAAGGACCACGATAATCACTTTCACGTAGCAATCCGAGCGAGCGTGACATGAAGAAGACTTTGGTAATCATTGGCGCAACTGTACTGCTGTCGGCGTATGCGTCGGAACAGGTTCAGCGGCCAGCACCATATCGGCAGTTCAAAGGCGACTACACCATTTATTCCGGCGATCTGGACGATCAGCAGGCACCTACCGGAAACGACCGCAAGCTTTCATTCATCATCGAAGGACAAGCTGCAAAAAACATTTTCAATGCAATGCCTCCCGACGACAAAGAGACTTGCAGTGGAGAGAAGGGCGCACGCAGCCGTCGTAAAGGTAACGTCTGGTGTACGTTCAACCCTGGAAATGGATACACGTGTTACTTCGGCTTCGATTTAAAAACTGGCAAGAGTATCGCCGGCGGTATCTGTTGAAACGGCAGACAGGACTTCTGGCTGCTCCTTTTTGCACAGTCTGTACATCACGCACGCACATCCTTTATCGCTTGAATACCTGGAGAGCTCAACTATTCTGATCCGGTCAGTCCGCAGAGATTGACGAAAACATAAAACACGATCGGAGACTGAATATGAAAGCTCGAACCGGCGCCGCGGCGAAGGCATTCGCCGCGGCGTGCATAGGCTTGCTCAGCGCAAGCGCCCTCGGGGCGGTTATTGCGCTCCCCAAATACAACGTCAGCGTGAACGACGTGTCCGTTTCCGGATTCTCGTCCGGCGCCCACATGGCGGTGCAGATGCATTTCGCCTATTCGAAGACGGTGAAAAAGGGCGCGGGCATTGTCGCCGGCGGACCGCTCTACTGCTCGCAGGGGAATGCCGCGATCTCGGTCGGCCCGTGCATGGCGAATACCGGCTCGCGCAACCTGCCTTACCTGATGTCGGTGGTGAATACCTGGTCGGGCAATGGCTATATCGACCCGACCAGCAATATGGCCGCATCGAAGGTCTACCTGTTTTCCGGGACCATCGATTCGACCGTGCGCCAGCCGGTCATGGACGACCTGAAAACGATGTACGCAAATTACCTGCCGGCTGCGAATATCGTCTACAAGAACAATCTCGCGGCCGAGCATTCGATGCCGACCGATTTCTTCGGCAACGGCTGCGCCATCAATGGCAGCCCCTACGTCGACAACTGCAATTTCGATACCGCGGGCGAGATCCTGAAACAGCTCTACGGTCCGCTGAACGCCAGGAACGCCGGCGCCCTGACCGGCAGCTTCATCAACTTCGACCAGGCCGCGTTCTGGGGCAATCATAATCCTGGCGTCTACAGCATGGCCAGCAGCGGCTACGCCTATGTGCCGGCAGCCTGTTCCGCCGGACAGGCCTGCAAGCTGCACGTGGCTTTCCACGGCTGCCTGCAGAGCGCTTCGGTGGTCGGCACCGCTTATTATCAGAATGCGGGCTATAACCGCTGGGCCGATACCAACAAGATCATCGTGCTGTATCCGCAGACCATCGTCACCGCGAACAATCCAGGCGGCTGCTGGGACTGGTGGGGTTACGAGGACGTCAATTTCCCGGCCAAGAGCGGCGGGCAGATGGTCGCCATCAAGACCATGATCGACAAGGTCGTCAGCGGCAATACGGCCGCGCCTTTTACTTGCTCCAGCTGGTATGCCAGCAATTACTCGCACGTCGCCAATGGCCGCGCCTACATCGGTGCGGACGGGCAGGTCTATGCCGTGAATTCGAACCAGTATCTCGGCTATTACCTGGTCACGGCCTATACGGATGTGCGGCGAACATCGACGGGGTATTACGCCTACGGTACCTGTTCATGAGTCCGTAGAGAACGTCGAAATTCGCTGGAAATAAAGATGTATTGACGGAAGTTACTGAATGTAACGGGCGGACATAAAGGCGGAGCGTCCTTTATCATGCGCCCGTTCGGCAATATCGACGGCATGCGTTGCTCGATGAGAGTCGGGCAATGCATTGTTGAGGATATTGCTGATGACGGTAAAGAAGGGAACGACACAATTTGGCCTGATTAATCTGCTCAAGGCCGGCGCCGCGCAGCTGATCGTCCTGCATCACCTGGCTTTCTATGGACCGATGGCGGACCAGGCACGCCCCCTGATGCCGGCGCTGATCGACTGGCTCGACGCATACGGCCGCATCGCCGTGCAGGTATTCCTCGTCGTCGGCGGCTTCCTTGCCGCGAAATCCCTTTCTCCGCAGGCCCATCCGACGATTGCCCATCCCGGCGCGACGATCTGGCGCCGCTATATCAGGCTGGCGCTGCCCTTCATGGCGGCAATCCTGCTGGCAATCGGGGCGTCCGCCCTGGCGAGAGGATGGATGACCCACGATTCGATTTCGGCGCCGCCGACCTTCTCGCAATTGAGCGCGCATTTCCTGCTGATGCACGACGTACTGGGTTACGAAGCCTTGTCGGCCGGCGCCTGGTATGTGGCGATCGATTTCCAGCTGTATGCGCTGACGACCCTGCTGCTATGGGGCGCGGGACGTTTTGCGGGAGCGCGGCGCCAGTCCTGGCGAGTGCCGGTGCTGGTCGCGCTGTGCGTCGGCATGTCGCTGTTCTACTTCAATCGCGACGCCGCCTGGGACGTATGGGCGCCGTATTTCTTCGGCAGTTATGGACTCGGCATGCTGGCCTGGTGGGCGAGCGATCCGGCGCGCAAGCCCGGTGAAGCCGCGCTGCTGCTGGCGATGACGGTGCTGCCGACCCTGATTGCGCTGAACCTTGAATTCCGTAGCCGGATCGCGGTGGCGCTGGTCGTGGCTTGCGTATTATTCCTGTTCGGTCGTATCAAGCTCGCGGACTACCGCAGCCAGGCCTGGACACTCGTGAACCGCCTGGCGGCGATCTCGTTTTCGGTATTTCTCGTCCACTTTCCGGTTTGCCTGGTCGTGAATGCCGCCTTTAGCCGCTTCGTGTCGGAGCAAGCGCACGAGCAGGCCTTCGGGATGGCGATTGCCTGGCTTGCCAGCCTGGCGGCCGGGGCGGCCTTTTACCGTTGGGTGGAAATGCCGCTGGGACGGATGCTGACGGGTTTGACGCTCAGCCAGCCGGCAATGCAAAGCCGGGAGGTTGCCAAGCTGAGAGCCTATCGCTAATCCGCGCGGATGCTTTATTCCAGCCGGACCGCAACGTCGAATATCCAGGTGCGGCGGACTTCAATCACGTCGTACTGGCGCGCCAATGAAGGGGGAAACGCGCCAAAGGGCGCCTGGCTGGCGATGATTTTTCGGATCGCTTCATCGATGGCGGGAACGCCGCTCGAGGTCACGAAGCTGACTTTTTCGACGGTGCCGTCGGCGCGGACGGCGATCGTCACCGTCGGGCGATTGTGCGGCTGCTTGATGACATCGCGGATCATCTCGAACGTCATGTTCTTTTCGATCTTCCGGCTCATCGACTCCGCATAAAGAACCAGATCGCCATTCGGATCGGCGCGCCCGAACAGCCAGCCGCGGCGCAGGGCGCTTGCCGCGGGGAGTGGCGAGCGGGATGCCGCATCGCGTTGCGCCGCTTCCAGATTCAGCTGCCTGCCGATGGCCTTGAGACGCTCCTCGCGCTCGGCTTCGTATTTGGCTTTTTCGCGCAGGACTTGATCCTTCTTGGCCTGCTCCAGTCTTGCCGCTTCCTGCCGCGCAGCGTCGGCGGCGCGCTCCTGCTCCTGCTTTTCTGCCGCCTGGCGTGCCTTCTCGGCCTGCCTTGCCTGCTCCTGGCGCGCTGCTTCCTGGCGTTGTGCTTCCAGTTGCGCCTGTTTGGCCTGTTCCTCGCGCGCGGCTTCCTGGCGGATGCGTTCCTGGCGCTGCAGTGCCAACTGCGCCTGCTTTGCCTGCTCCCGCTGGATGGCCTCGTTGCGCGCAGCTTCCTGTCGCAGGAGCTCGGCTTTTTCCTGTTCTTGCCGGGCGGCGGCCAATCTCTCGGCCTCGTCCTTTGCGGCCTGCTCGGCGCGGGCAGTCTCGGCGCGGAGCAGCTCCTGGCGTGCCGCTTCACGCTGTGCGGCGGCCATCAACTCGGCCCGCTTCAGGTTTTCCGCGAGTTGCCTTTCTCGCTCGATGCCGGCCTGGTCGAGCGCCACGCGGTCATTGGTCGCCTGTTCAAGCGCGGGCTGGGCGACATCGCGCGCCGTGCTTGGGGTGGGCGTGTCATCGAGGTGGGGCGGGGACCGTTGCGCCACGGGGGCGATCGGCAGCGATGCGACAGCTTGCCTGCTCGCGGTCACGACGGGCTCGACGGCGGATGCCGGCGCCGCGGCCGCTGCCGGCTTGGGCATGGGCGCCGGGGTCGAAATCGGGGAAACCGACGTGGATGAGACCGTGCTGCCGATTGTGGCGACGTCCTCGGAGGCGAGCACGGGATTCGCTTCGATGGCTGGCGGCGTCGGCAAGGGCGCGAGCATGACCTGGAGCTCATCGGCGCCGAGCCGTTTTTGTTTCCAAGGCAGCTTGAAGCCGGGCAAGCCGAAGGTCTGGCCGCCGAAGGTGACGCTGAGCAATACGACGTGCAGCAGCACGGCGACCAGCAAGGCGGTGCTCATGCGCCGTTGATCGGTCTGGATAAATAGGCCCTGAAGGCGCCCGCTGCTGGCTGTCGGAAACATGAGAGAAGCCTATCACAGCAGGATGTGCCTATTGATACAAAACAAAGAAAGCGTGGTTTTTCGCGCCAGGGTGGTCTTGAGAGCGGCAAGGAGCATTCCATTTCCACTGTGCGGGTATGCAACAGCCCTTTCTACCTCGGTAAAAAATATTATTCGCGGGATATACTGATATTTTTGCCAATCCGATCTCCGATGCCGCAAGCGCTGCCAGATGGCCTTTATGACCAACTTCTGACTGATGATGTCATTACCGATTTAAGCCGGACTTTCCATAGCGATCACTACACGCTTAAGGATCTCGACGCTGGAAGCGGGCCACGGCAATTGGCTGAAGCACTTGCCGAGCAGCTTTCCAAGGTTTTACAAGACATTGCGCCTCACGCCAGCAGTGATGCCGAGCCGGACACTAAAACTTCCCGTCTCCAAGCCCAGCTTGAATTCGTCAACGCTGTTCTCGTCGATCTTCGAAAGCGCCTTGTGAGCCAGTATCCAAGTCAAGATCATGGGGCAGCTATTCGACTGCTCGCTGCGCCGCCAAAGAGCTTGACCGCGGTACACCGCCAACGTCCGGTCCTTACAGCGCCTGACACCGGCGTTACGGCCCCATGGTTATTCACTGCTGCGAAGGCTTCGCCAGCACTGTTGAGTGAACTGCGCCAAGAACTCGCCAGTAGCGATCGGATCAATATCCTGATGAGTTTTATTACGGTATCAGGGGTGCGCAAGATTCGCGATATCTTGCAAAGCATTACCGCACTGGATGGAACCGGTAAGGCACGCGCTAAGCTGCGCATTCTGACAACCACTTATATCGGTGCGACCGAGGCACAGGCAGTGGATGAATTGGCGCGCCTGCCTAACTGCGAGGTCCGGATCTCGCTGGACGGGCGTCGTACCCGCCTTCACGCAAAAGCGTGGATATTCGAGCGCGATAGCGGATTCGGCACCGCTTATGTTGGCAGTGCCAACCTGACGCAGGCGGCTCTGGCGGGGGGGCTCGAGTGGACAGTAAAATTTGCAGAACGTGGCCAGGGTGCCATGTTCCAACAAGCTCAGGCACATTTTGAAACCCTTTGGCATGACACGGAGTTCGTGCCTTACGATCCTGAGCAAACCGAACACCGTACCGCTTTGCAGGAAGCGATTGCGAAGGAAAAGGGTGGCGGGTATTCCGCGCAGCCTGAAAATGTCATCAGCTTTTTCGATATCACCCCAAAGAACTACCAGCTTGAGATGCTGGAGCAATTGCAGGCCGAGCGTGATCACAAGCGGGTACGCAACTTGGTCGTCGCTGCGACGGGTACAGGTAAAACGGTCGTAGCAGCATTCGACTATCGACGGCTCTGCACACAGCTCGGCGGCCGGCCACGATTGCTGTTCATCGCTCACCGCGTCGAGATTCTGAAGCAGGCGCTGCGGACCTATCGTGAAGTGTTGCGTGATGCTGGTTTTGGCCAAGTGTTGAGCGGTAATAACCGCCTCGAAAATCTGGATCACCTGTTCACGACAATCGAAAGCCTGCATAGCAATGATTTGCTGACGCGCTTTGGCGAGAGCTACTGGCATACGGTTGTGTTCGATGAATGCCATCGCATCGCCGCTGCCAGCTTTGATGCCGTTGCCACGCGGGTCAAACCGTCCATTATGCTAGGGCTCACGGCAACCCCGGAACGAAGTGACGGCAGGCCGATTTCTCCCTACTTCGACATGCGTCCAGACGGCTGTCCGGCCGTCGAGCTCAGACTATGGCAGGCGCTGGACCTGCAATTACTGGCCCCATTTGAATATTTTGCATGCGATGACAATACCAATCTGCGCGACATTCCGTGGCGTCAGCCTGGAGAAAGTGCCTATCTCGACAAGGTCCTGACAGGGGATCATGCTCGGGCTCTACTGATCATCAACGAATGGCGACGATTGTGCTCTTCCCCTAGAACGAGCAAGGCGATTGCCTTTTGCGTCAGTGTGGCGCACGCGGAGTTCATGACTGCCCAATTCAACAAGGCGGGGTTGCTGGCTTTGTGCTTGACGGGACAGTCTACACAGGCTGAACGGGAAGCCGCTCCGTTGGCGCTGGCCAAAGGGGAAGTCTGTGTTCTCGTGACAGTAGATCTGTTTAATGAAGGCGTCGACATTCCTGTCGTAGATACGCTCCTCTTGTTGCGGCCCACGCAAAGCCCGGTTTTATTTCAACAACAAATTGGCCGTGGCTTACGTCTTTCACCGGGCAAGGAAACCTGCTTGATCCTTGATTTCGTGGGACAGCATTCAGTAGATTTTCGTTTCGATCATTTGCTGGGACAAATCACGGGCTTGAATCGGCGGCAGCTCACGGATGGCGTCGAGAACGGCTTCAGCCAGTTGCCGACCGGTTGCTATATTCAGCTTCAACCGCGTAGCCGCGAGCAGATCCTTGCCAATCTTCGCAAGCTGACCCTGCAAAATTGGCGGCGTATGACCGTTGAGTTGCAGGCTTATGCCAGTCTGAAGGGCACCCAGGGTGTGACCCTTGCAGGATTCCTCCATGACCAGACTTTGAATATTAGCGATATTTATCGAACGACTGGAAATAGTGGGTGGTCGGCCTTGCGCCGCGCTGCAGGACTGGCAGTTCACGACACTGGGCCGGAGGAAGAATATTTCAGTCGCCGGTTCACGGCACTGCTTCATACCAACGACCCTGCGCAACTTGCCTTGATGGCGAACATCGGCGCGGCACCGTTGGAAGAGCTCGATTGCGAAACTAGCGGAGCGCTGCGACTACAAATGCTGGCCTACCAGGTCGATGGTACGGCCTCACGTGTGGGAAGCGGCAGGTCTTTTGCCCAGCGTCTGCAAGCCAACCCCAATAGTGCTGCCGAGATCGGTGAAATTGCTCGGGTTCTTGAAGCAAACGCCTTGCCGCATCCATTCCTGGTACCTGGGCTGGAATGGTCAACGCTCTGCCTGCACGGCCATTACCGCCTCAATGAAATCCTGACTGCTGTGGGCTTTTTGACCGCGGACCACCGGCCCTTGTTTAATACTGGCGTGTTGCGCCTGCAAGCCCGCAAGCTTGAACTGATGTTCGTAACCTTGGATAAGCGTAGTGGCTTTCATGAGACCATTGCCTATCACGACTATGCAATAAGCCATGAGCTCTTCCATTGGCAGTCTCAAAATAGTACGGCACCAACGACGGGTATTGGGCAGCAATACATTCGTAGCGTAGGCGAGCAAGCGAACGGATGGCAGTTCCAGTTGTTTGTTCGGATCGATCAAGATAGCCCCTATCTGGCCTGCGGTCCTGCTACGTTCCAGGAAAGCCATGGAGCGCGTCCGATGAACATCATCTGGAAGCTTGGGGTACCGTTACCGGCGGCTGCTTTCAGTCAGTTCAGTGTTTTACGAGCGACATAACTTAGTCAGCGTCAAACCTGAGGTCGTCACTTGTCGTCATGCTTACGGCGATGAACCGAATTGGTCAAAGCGGAGCCTGAGATATGAAGCAATTCCTGATAAGCCTTGCTTTGTTGTTGCCGTCTCTAACCGTGCTGGCACAGGATTATTTGCCACGCGATGTGCACGGGTTCATGAATCGTCGCGAAGACTGCGACCAGCTTCGCAGGGTTGCCCCCGACGCCAGAGAAAGACTGCTTAAGCTATGCGTGGGCACGGACAAGGAACTCGTGCAGCTGAAGCGGAAGTACGCACGAAACTCGACGATCATGCAAATCCTGAATCAATTCGAGGCGGGTATTGAGATCGCCGAAGCGCCAAGCATGAAAAAGAAAGCCGCCAAATAAAAAAGCCAGCCCCGAAAGGCTGGCTTCTCGCCAGACAAGGCTCAATCAACGATCAAACGTCAATATTCCCCGCCTGCAGCGCATTACTCTCAATGAAGTGACGACGCGGCTCGACCTCATCACCCATCAAGGTCGTAAAGATCTGGTCCGCAGCAATCGCATCCTCGATCTGCACCTTCAGCAAACGGCGCACGGTCGGATCCATCGTGGTTTCCCACAGCTGCTCTGGATTCATCTCGCCCAGACCCTTATAACGCTGCTTGGACACGCCGCGCTCCGCTTCATCGCGCAGCCATTCCATGGCCTGCTGGAAGTCGCGCACGGCGCTTTCCTTCATCTTCTCGCCTTCGCCGCGGCGGATGATGGCGCCTTCGCCCATCAGGCCCCGGAAGGTGGCGGCCGAGTTGGCCAGGGTGGCGTAGTCGGCGCTGGCGACGAAGTCGGCGTCGATCGAGGTCACCTGCACGTTGCCATGGTGGATGCGCTCGATGCGCAGCGCGTGCTTGTCCGACAGGTCGTCGGAACGCACGCCCACCTTCACGCTCGGATCCTTGATGGCATCCATCATGGCCTGGGCCGATTTCTCGGCGGCTTCCTGGCTGCTCAGGTCGAGCGTCACGCCGGTCATGATGGCGGACAGGGCGGCACGGTCGATCACGCGCGTCAGGCGCATCATGATGGCATTGGCCTTGTTGTACTTCTCCACCAGGTCGCCGAGTTCGCCATCCACGATCGGTTCCGCGCCTTCCTTCGGCAGCAGGGCGGCGCCATTCAGCGCAAAGCGCATCATGTAGCTGGCTTCCTCGACGTCGTCCTTCAGGTAGCGCTCGTCGCGGCCGGCCTTGACCTTGTACAGCGGCGGCTGGGCGATGTAGATGTGGCCACGCTCGACCAGCTGCGGCATCTGGCGGTAGAACAGCGTTAGCAGCAGGGTGCGGATGTGGGCGCCGTCGACGTCCGCATCGGTCATGATGATGATGCGGTGGTAGCGCAGCTTGTCGACGTTGAACTCGTCCGGGCCGATCGAAGTGCCGAGGGTCGCGATCAGGGTCGTGATCTGTTCCGACGACAGCATCTTCTCGAAGCGCGCCTTTTCCACGTTCAGCACCTTGCCGCGCAGCGGCAGGATGGCCTGGAACTTGCGGTCGCGGCCCTGCTTGGCGGAACCGCCCGCGGAGTCACCCTCGACGATGTACAGTTCGGCCAGCGCCGGGTCACGTTCCTGGCAGTCGGCCAGTTTCGACGACAGGCCCAGCCCGTCCATCACACCCTTGCGGCGGGTCAGGTCGCGCGCTTTACGGGCCGCTTCACGGGCACGTGCTGCTTCGACGATCTTGCCGCAGATGATCTTGGCGTCGTTCGGCTTTTCGTTCAGGAAGTCGGTGAGCGTTTTCGCCACGATCTCTTCGACCGGGCCGCGCACTTCCGACGACACGAGCTTGTCCTTGGTCTGCGACGAGAACTTCGGCTCAGGCACTTTGACGGACAGCACGCAGGTCAGGCCCTCGCGCATGTCGTCGCCCGAGATTTCAACTTTCGCCTTCTTGGCAAAGTCGTTTTCGTCGATGTACTTGTTGATCACGCGCGTCATCGCCGCGCGCAGGCCGGTCAGGTGGGTGCCGCCGTCGCGTTGCGGGATGTTGTTGGTGAAGCACAGCACCTGCTCGTTGTACGAATCGTTCCACTGCATCGACACGTCCACCGAGATATTCGTGCCCTGGTCCGACTGGCGGTCGCCGGTGGCCTGGAACACGGTCGGGTGCAGGACGCTCTTGGCCTTGTTGATGTACTCCACGAAGCCGCGGGTGCCGCCTTCGAAGGCGAAGATTTCTTCCTTGCCGTTGCGCTGGTCGCTCAGCTTGATGTTGACGCCGTTGTTCAGGAAGGAGAGTTCGCGGATGCGCTTGCTCAGGATTTCGTAGTGGAACTCGACGTGGGTGAAGATGTCCTCGTCGGCCCAGAAGTGGACTTCGGTGCCGCGCTTGTCGGTGTCGCCGAGGATTTTCATCGGCGAGACTTCCACGCCGTCGACGACTTCGATGATGCGGTCCACCGGCACGCCGCGCACGAATTCCAGCTGGTGCACCTTGCCTTTTTGGCGGACGGTCACGCGCAGCAGCTTCGACAGTGCGTTCACGCAGGACACGCCCACGCCGTGCAGGCCGCCGGACACTTTGTACGAGTTCTGGTTGAACTTGCCGCCGGCGTGGAGTTCCGTCAGGGCGATCTCGGTGGCCGAGCGCTTCGGCTCGTGCTTGTCGTCCATCTTGACGCCGGTCGGGATGCCGCGGCCGTTGTCGGTGATCGAGATCGAGTTGTCGGAGTGGATCGTGACGTGGATTTCGGTGCAGTAACCGGCCAGCGCCTCATCGATCGAGTTGTCCAGCACCTCGAACACCAGGTGGTGCAGGCCGGTGCCGTCCGAGGTGTCGCCGATATACATGCCCGGACGCTTTCGCACGGCCTCCAGGCCTTCGAGGATCTGAATCGACGAGGCGCCGTACTCGTCCGCCTTGGCAGAAGAGGATTCCAAAATTGCTTGAGTGTTCTCGGACATGACTGCTTTCTCAAATAACGGGTAAATCAGACCGCGGACACGGAATCCGCGGTTTCGCCCAACAAGAACATATATGGGCGATTCAGCGCTTTTTAAATACGCATCGGCATGACGACATACTTGAAGTCGCCATTTTCAGGAATCGAAATCAGCGCCGACGAATTCGAATCGCCCAGCGAGATATTCACCTGGTCGCATTTCAGGTTGTTCAGCACGTCCAGCAGATAAGTGACGTTGAAACCGATGTCGATCGCATCGCCGCCGTAGTCGATTTCCAGTTCTTCCACCGCCTCTTCCTGGTCGGCGTTGGTCGAGCTGATCTTCATCGAGCCCGGGGCGATCAGGCAGCGCACGCCCTTGAACTTGTCGCTGGTCATGATCGCGGCGCGCTGCAGCGAGCGCAGCAGTTCGTCGCGGCCGATCGTGAAGTCGTTCTTGTAACCCTTCGGGATCACGCGGGTGTAATCAGGGAACTTGCCCTCGACCAGCTTCGACACCAGTTCGATGTCGGCGAAGGTCAGTTTCACCTGCGAGGCGGCGATGTCCAGGCGGACGGTCTCGTCGCTTTCTTCCAGCAGGCGCTGCAGTTCGATGATGGTCTTGCGCGGGATGATGACTTCCTGGCGCTCGAAGGACTGCTCGGCTTCGACTTGCGCGAAGGCCAGGCGGTGACCGTCGGTCGCGACCGCGATCACCTTGTTACCGTCCAGCACCAGCAGCAGGCCGTTCAGGTAGTAGCGGATGTCCTGCTGGGCCATCGCGAAGTGGACCATGTTGAACAGGTGCTTCAGCGTCTTTTGCGGCAGGGTGACGGAGGCGTTGTAGCTGTCCGCCACCGACACGGTCGGGAATTCCTCGGCCGCCAGGGTCTGCAGCGCGAAGCGCGACTTGCCGCTCTGGACGGTCAGGCGCTTGTTCAGCAGGGTCATGGTGACGTCGCCCGATTCCGGCAGGGCGCGCAGGATGTCGAGCAGCTTGCGGGCCGCCACGGTGGTGCCGGTTTCTTCAGGACCCGAGCCGATATTGGCCAGGGTCGTGATCTGCACCTCGGTGTCGGTCGACAGGAAAGAAACGCTCTCGCCGTTCTTGCGGATGAGGATATTGGCCAGAATCGGCATGGTGTGCCGACGCTCGACAATACCACTCACGATTTGCAGTGGCCGGAGAAGCGTGTCTCGGGTGGTTTTGACCAGTTGCATAAATATCCCTCAGTTTTTTATCAGGTAAAAATGTTGTCTGTGCAATATTTTGCCAGAAATCACTACAAAAACCTTAGCCTTTCAGCGTCTGTTCCAAGACGTGCAGCTCATGGTTGCACTCGGCGTTTTTCTGCCGGTCCGCCGCGATCTTGCGCACCGCATGCAGCACCGTCGTGTGGTCGCGGCCGCCGAACAGTTCGCCGATTTCCGGCAGACTCTTCTGCGTCAGCTCTTTCGCCAGGTACATCGCGATCTGGCGCGGACGGGCGATGTTGGCCGGACGGCGTTTCGAATACATGTCCGCGACCTTGATGTTGAAGAAGTCGGCCACCGTCTTCTGGATGTTTTCCACCGAAATCTGGCGGTTCTGCACCGACAGCAGGTCCTTCAGTGCTTCCTTCACCACATCGATGGTGATCTCCTTGCCGTGGAAGCGGGAGTAGGCCAGGATCTTGCGCAGTGCGCCTTCCAGCTCGCGCACGTTGGAGCGCAGGTGCTTGGCCACGAAGAAGGCGACGTCGTCGTTCAGCACCACGCCTTCCGATTCGGCCTTCTTCATCAGGATCGCCACGCGCATTTCCAGCTCGGGCGGCTCGATCGCCACCGTCAGGCCGGAATCGAAGCGCGAGATCAGGCGGTCGTCCATGCCGGTGATCTCTTTCGGATAGGTATCCGAGGTGATGATGATCTGTTTCTTGGCCGCGATCAGGGCTTCGAAGGCATAAAAGAACTCTTCCTGCGTGCGGCTCTTGCCGCCGAAGAATTGAATATCGTCGATCAGCAGCATGTCCAGCGAGTGGTAGTAATGCTTGAAGTCGTCGAAACCCTTGCGCTGATACGCGGTCACCACGTCGCGCACGTACTGCTCGGCGTGGATGTAGCGGATGCGCGCGCCCGGCTGGTCCTTCATGACCTGGTTGCCGATCGCATGGATCAAGTGGGTCTTACCGAGGCCGACGCCACCGTAGAAGAACAGCGGGTTGTACGAGACGCCCGGATTGTTCGCGACCTGGATCGCGGCCGCGCGCGCCAACTGGTTGGCCTTACCGGTCACGAAGTTCTCGAAGGTGAGTTCGGGATTGACGCGGCTCTGCTCACGGCGCGGGTTGTTGGCGATGACGTTGTCCGGCGTGACCACCGGCGTGGCCGGCACGGTATTGTCGGCGGCGGCATTGATGCCCATCGCGCCCGCCGCCATTTCGGCGGTCGAGGTGGTCGGCTGGCGATTGCTCACCGCGTCCGGCTTCTTGGGCGAGGTCTTGGGGTCGAGCACGAACAGCACGTCCACCGGACGCTCCCAGAAATCGGAGGCGAGGGCGGTGATGCGGTTTGCGAACTGCGACTTTACCCAGTCGAGCTTGAAGCGGTTGGGCGCCGCGATGCGCAGCTTGCCGTCCTCATAGTCGAGGGCGACCAGTGGTTTGATCCACGCGGTATATTGCTGCGGCGTCAGCTCGAGTTCCAGTTGCGTGGAACAGGCTTGCCAAAAGTTTTCCATACATCGACCAAGTTAAAGCGTAACACTCTATTTTAACTGTCTTCTCGGAAGTTATCCACAGGCGGAGCGGGTTTTTTCCACCGAATCTCAACAGCGTGATGCACATGAGCAACCATGCCGGGCCGGCGCCGCGCGGCGCTGCGGCGCAACAGCTTTCTTGACAGCTCGACCGAAAATGCTGTCTAATTCAGGGTTCCCCGCCCACACGCATTGCCAACTCCGGCACGCAACAGATGGGCGACTAGCTTTGCTGAGGCGTGACGCTGGCTTAACAACTGCGAAATGTCATTGGCGTATGGCCGGCTCATGAGAAGCCGGCTCCAATTTTTTGCATTCTTTTTGCTTTAAGCGAGACCACCATGAAACGTACTTACCAACCTTCCGTCGTCCGTCGCAAGCGCACGCACGGCTTCCGCGCACGCATGGCTACCCGTGGTGGCCGTCAAGTCCTGAACGCACGCCGCGCCAAGGGCCGCAAGCGTCTGGCTGTCTAAGCCACGACAGGCCTTTCGACCGCGCCTAAGCAATGTCAGGCGAAGGTTCGCACGACTTCGCGCGCGTTCGGCGCATCGTAAAAACGGATGAGTTTTCATCCGTTTTTCGTTTGCGCCCTGCACAAAAAACCGCGCATTTCGTGCTCTATACCCGACCGACTACCCTGCCGCATGCGCGGCTGGGCGTCGTCGCGGCCAAGCGTTTCGCGCCGCGCGCGGTCACGCGCAATACCATCAAGCGCATCACGCGCGAACTGTTCCGCACCACGGCGATGCCGGCGCTCGATTGCATCGTGCGTTTGTCTCGTCCGGTGAATACCAAGAGCGGACCAGCCACGAACAAGGCCCTGAAGACGCTGCTGCACGCCGAGCTGGCGCGCCTGTTCGCGTCGCAGGCGCCCAGGCCGCGCAAGCCGGCGCCTGTCGCCGCGCCACCCGATGCGGCTTCCGGTTCGCCGGACAGCACCGGACAACAGCCATCATGAACAGGCTGCTCGTCTGGCTGCTGCGCGCTTACCAGTTGCTGGTGTCCCCGATGTTCGGGCCGAGCTGCCGTTTTTATCCGAGCTGTTCCAACTACGCGATCGAAGCGGTGCGGCTGCATGGCGGCGCCCGCGGCGGCTGGCTGGCCTTGCGCCGCGTCTGCCGCTGCCATCCGTGGAACGCCGGCGGCAACGACCCTGTGCCACCCCCAACAACCGCTTGCGGTTGCAACCATTCCTGAATAAGACCCAATGGAAATCAATAAACGTACCATCCTGTGGATCGTGTTCGCCGTCTCGCTGGTCGTCCTCTGGAACGACTGGATGGTGGCAAACGGAAAACAGTCGATGTTCTCGCCGCAGGCGCCTGGCAAGGTCGCAACCGCCCCGGCTGCGCAGCCGAAGGTGAACGACATGCCGGCCCCGGCGGCCACGCCAGCCTCCGTGCCGGGCGCCGCGCCCGCCGATGGCGCTGCCGCAGCACCGGCGCCGATCCAGACCCGGATCATCACCATCACGACCGACGTCTACAAGGCCGACATCGACACCGCCGGCGGTGTGATCCGCCGCCTGGAACTGCTGAAGTACCGCGACAAGGTCGACAACACCAAGAACCAGCTGCTGTTCCACACCGATGCCGCCAAGGGCCGCCTCTACCTGGCGCAGACCGGTCTGACCCCGGCCGCGACCGGCGCCCTGCCGAACCACAACACCCCGTTCGTGGCGAAGCCGCTGGTGACCAACGGTAACCAGACCCAGCTCGTGCTCGAAGCGGAGCAGGGCGGCGTGCGCCTGACCAAGACCTTCACCTTCCACCAGGGCGACTACGTGATCGGCGTACGCCACGACGTGACCAACATCGGCGCCGTGCCGGTGGCGCCTTCGCTGTACCTGCAGCTGCAGCACGACGGCAGCAAGCCGGAAGGCGACACCTACTTCAACAGCAGCTACACCGGTCCGACCCTGTACACCTCGCAGGACAAGTACCAGAAGCTGACCTTCGACAAGATCGCCAAGGGCAGCGCCGAGCACACGAACAAGGCCACCGACGGCTGGGTCGCGATCTCGCAGCACTTCTTCGTCTCGGCTTTCATCCCGACCGACAAGATGCAGCGCGACATCTACACCAAGAGCCTGGGTAACAACCTGTTCGCCATCGGCACCGTAATGCCGCTGGGGACGGTGGCGCCGGGCGCCACCGTGTCGAACGAAGCCCGCCTGTATTCGGGTCCGCAGGAAGAAAAGATGCTGGAGAAGGTCACCCCGGGCCTGGAACTGGTGCGCGACTACGGCTGGGCGACCATCATCGCCAAGCCGATTTTCTGGACCATGGACCAGCTGCACCAGATGATCGGTAACTGGGGCTGGACCATCGTCGCCTTCACCATCCTGATCAAGCTGCTGTTCTTCCCGCTGTCCGCCGCCGGCTACCGCAGCATGGCCAAGATGAAGACCGTGACGCCGAAGATGCAGGCGATCCGCGAGCGTTATAAAGCCGACCCGGTCAAGATGCAGCAGGCCACCATGGAGCTGTACAAGACCGAGAAGATCAACCCGCTGGGCGGCTGCCTGCCGATCCTGATCCAGATGCCGGTGTTCCTGGCGCTGTACTGGACCCTGCAGGCCGCGGTCGAAATGCGCGGCGCCCCGTGGATCCTGTGGATTCACGACCTGACCGCGCCGGACCCGTTCTACGTCCTGCCGATCATCTACGCGATCTCGATGTTCGTGACCACCCGCCTGAACCCGCAGCCGGCCGATCCGATGCAGGCCAAGATGATGATGTTCATGCCGCTGGCATTCTCGGTCATCTTCGTGTTCTTCCCGTCCGGCCTGGTGCTGTACTGGGTGGTCAACAACCTGATCTCGATGGCGCAGCAGTATGTGATCACCAAGAAGTACGCGCCGGCGAAGTAAGCCTGCGATGGTTTGATCGGAAAGCCCGTGCGTTGCGCGGGCTTTTTTTATTCGTTAGCCCCAAGACCGTCGTCCCCGCGCAGGCGGGGACCCAAGTTCGTGGCGGACCACAAAAACTCGGATTCCCGCCTCGGCGGGAATGACGGCGGTACGCAGCATGACGTTGGTACAATCCTCTCCTATGAAACTAGACACCTCCCCCATCGCCGCCATCGCCACCGCTCCCGGCCGCGGCGGCATCGGCGTCGTGCGCGCGTCCGGCAAGTCGCTGGCGCCGCTGATCGACGCGCTGTTCCCGAACCAGAAGCTGGCCCCGCGCCACGCCACCTACCTCCCGTTCAAGGACGCCGAGGGCGCCGTCATCGACGAAGGCCTGGCCCTCTGGTTCAAGGGGCCGCACTCATACACCGGCGAAGACGTGCTGGAACTGCAGGGCCACGGCGGCCCGGTGGTGCTGCGCATGCTGCTGGCGCGCGTGCTGGAAGCGGGAACGGATTTCGGCCTGCGCCTGGCCGAGCCGGGCGAATTCACCCGCCGCGCCTTCCTGAACGACAAGCTGGACCTGGCCCAGGCCGAGGCCGTGGCCGACCTGATCGACGCCTCGACCGAAGCCGCCGCCAAATCGGCGTCAAGCTCGCTGTCGGGCGCCTTCTCGAAGGTGGTGCATGCGCTGGTGGATAAAACCATCAACCTGCGCATGCTGGTGGAGGCCACGCTCGACTTCCCGGAAGAGGAGATCGACTTCCTCGAGAAATCGAATGCGCGCGGCCAGCTGGCCGGCATCGTCGAGGCGCTCGACCACGTGTTCCGCCAGGCGGCGCAAGGCGCGCTGCTGCGCGAAGGCCTGAACGTGGTGCTGGTCGGCCAGCCGAACGTCGGCAAGTCCTCGCTGCTGAACGCACTGGCCGGCGCCGACGTCGCCATCGTCACGCCGATCGCCGGCACCACCCGCGACAAGGTCAGCGAGACCATCCAGGTCGAGGGCATCCCGCTGAACATCATCGACACCGCCGGCATCCGCGCGCTGGACGAAGGTATCGACGTGGTCGAGCGGATCGGCATCGAGCGCACCTGGGGCGAAGTCGGCAAGGCCGACGTGATCCTGCACCTGCTGGACGCCAACCTGGGTCCGGCCAGGGCCGACGAGGACATCGTCGCCGCCTTCCCGGCCGGCGTGCCGGTGGTCCGCATCTGGAACAAGATCGACCTGTCGGGCCATAAGCCTTCGGTGGACGTGAGCGCGGACGCGATCCATATCTACCTGTCGGCGCACGAGAAGATCGGCATCGAGCTGCTGCGCGCGGAACTGCTGCGCATCGCCGGCTGGCAGCAGACCGGTGAATCTCTGTACCTGGCGCGCGAACGCCACCTGATCGCCCTGCGCGCGGCGCGCGAGCACCTCGACATGGCCGGCCGGCACGCGGCGCAGGACGACCAGTCGCTCGACCTGTTCGCGGAAGAGCTGCGGCTGGCGCAGGACCAGCTGTCCAGCATCACCGGGCAGTTCACGCCGGACGATCTGCTGGGGGTGATTTTCAGCCGCTTCTGTATCGGCAAATGAGCGCACCCGGACCGGATGCCGTCGCCTGGCTGTGGCGCGACGCGCCGGTGCCGGCCTGGTCGCAGGCGGTGGTGGCAGTGGTCGACCGCCATGTCTGGCTGGCCGGTAGCAAGGTGCTGGTGCGCCCCGGCGCCCGTCCACGGCAACTGCCCCCAAGCGCCCGCGTGATCCCGGTCGTGCACGTGGAGATCGATGTGCTGCGCCCGCCCGCCAGCCTGCAGCCGGCGCGCGCGGCCGTGCTGGACGCCATGCGCAAGGCGGCGCGCGCGAGCACCTCCGGCTGGGTCCAGCTGGACCTGGAGGCGCGGCCTTCGCAGCGCGCCGATTACCGCGCCCTGGTGCAGGAGATCCGCAGCACGCTGCCGCGCGAAATCCGCCTGAGCGTCACGGCGCTGGGCTGGTGGTGCCGCTCACCGAACTGGCTGGACGGGCTGGCCGCCGACGAGGTGGTGCCGATGTTCTTCCGGATGGGACGCGACAATGCGGCGCTGCGCGATATCGTCGCGTCCCGCCCGCAGCAGCTGCACCCGCTGTGCCGCAGCGGCAGCGCCGGCTTTTCGCGGCAGGAGCCGTTCGCGCCAAAGGTCGCGGCGCGCTACCGGCGCACTTACTGGTTCGATGAAAAAGGATGGAGACACCCCGAATGAAGCGCATTCTCGCACTTGCCATGCTCGCCGCCGCGGTCTCGATGGCGCTGGACGCCGGCGCCAGCGGCGACTACGGTCCCAGCTACACCCTGTTCAAGGCCTACACCGCGCCGGACATCCCGCTCGAGCGCTTCCAGGCGGGGGAGCTCGGCATCCTGCAGCCGGGCATGCGGCGCGTCTACCTGTACACGGCCTGGCGCGCGATCTCGCTCGGGCCCAAGGTGGCGGCGTCACCGGGCACCCCTGGCGGCCTGGCGCGCGCCGATGGTTCGGCCTTCGGCAACGGCTGGCAGCAGGCCGCCGTCGCGCCGGACCCGGCATCTTCGCGCCCGCCGGCGATTCCGGCGATCCTGCAGCTGCGCGAGGACGACCCGGCCCTCAACGCCTATTACGCCTGCCCGGAAGCCGCCAACGAGCAGGCCGGGCGCACTTACCGGATGCTGGGCGCGCGGCCCGACGCCGGCAAGGAGCGCATCGCCGCCTGGGTGCGCGCCCAGTTCCAGGTCGGCCAGGCCTGCCAGGAAGCCGAGGCCGCGCGCTACCGCTACGGCGCCGAGAAGGACAAGGCGCCGCAGTTGGCCGAGCCGGCGCCGCTGCCCGAATCCGAGCCGCTGTTCTGGCGCCAGCTGCGCGACTACCAGCGCGCCGCCTGGCACTTCTACCTGCAGCATTATGCGCAGAGCACGGCGCAGTTCGAGCGCATCGGCGCCACCAAAGGGCACCCGATGCAGGGACTGGGCCAGTACCTGGCGCTGCGCTCGGACATCCGGCGCGCGCTGGCGCTGAAGGAGACGAGTCTGGCCGCGCGCGACAAGGATGCCCGCTGGCTGGAGCAGCGCGGCGCCGCGATCCTGGCCGACGCCTCGCTCGCGCCCATGCACGAGCCGGCCCGGGCGCTGCTGCGGTCGATGCGCGCGAACCTGACGCCCGAGATCCGCCTGGAAGAGCTGAACCGCTACCTGGACAACCCGGCCGCCGACCCATTCGCGCAAGACCGGCTGGGCGACTGGGCGATCGTGATCGACGACGCCAAACTGCAGACGGTGAAGCAATACGACTTCATCGACTGGATCGACACCCTGCGCGCCTGCGACCTGCGCTCGAACCCGACCTGCGCCGCCCAGGCCGCGCATGCGCTGGCGCGCTGGAAGAAGACCGGCGCCCGCACCTGGCTGACGGCGGCGATGATGCTGTCCCAGGCCATGCCGCCGGAACTGGAGCGCGCGGCGCTGGCCATCGGCGCCGACGACCCGTCCTGGCTGACGGTCCACTATCACCTGGCGCGCCTGTACCGCCTGGCGGGCCGCCAGCAGGAGGCCCGCGCCATCGGCGAGGCGGCCCTGAAGCGCAAGCTGTCGCCGGGCACGCGCAACCTGTTCCGCGAGGAGCGCTTCGCGGTGGCGTCGTCGGTGAAGGATGCCGCCGCCTGGCTGCTGCGCACCAACGTCGATTACCTCAAGGGCGATCCCACGCAGAAGGAAGACATGATCAACGACGACGGCCTGCTGTGGTTCAAGACCGGCCTGCCGGTGGCCGGCATGGTCGAGCTGGCGCGCGTCGAGAGCCTGCCCAAGCCGCTGCGCGCGCGTGCCGCCGGCGCCGCGTGGATCCGCGCGTCCCTGCTCGACATGCCGGAGCAGGGCGCCGCGGCCGCGGATTTGCTGGCGCAGCTGGCGCCTGAACTGGCGGCGCCTGTGCAGCGTTACCGCCGTGCCGCGTCGGGCGAGGAACGCCGCCACATCGCGCTGGTGGCGGCGCTGCGCTTCGGCCTGTCCGCGCAGCTGGACATGGCGCCGCAGCCGGTAGTAAGCCGCGGCGGCGACGAGGTCACCGCTTCCGGCTGGTGCAAGTTCGACGGCAAGGAGTTCGAGCAGGCCGCGGACGAGCGCCTTGCCTGGCGCTTTCCCGCCATGCCCGCCACCGGCGATGCCGAGGCGCGCGCGGAACTGGCCCGCCTGGCGCCCATGAAGACCGCCACCGGCGTGGTCGGCGACGATGTGCTGCAATGGCTGGGCAGCCACCCGAAGGATCCCGAGCTGCCATGGCTGCTGTACGTGGTCGTGCAGTCCACGCGCGGCGGCTGCCTCGATGCGGACGCCGCCAGCCTGTCGAAGAAAGCCTTTACGCTGCTGCATAAACGCTATCCGGGCTCGGAATGGGCGGCGCAGACGCCGTATTTCTATTCGCCTTCGTCAAGGTAAGGCTTCAGCAAGCCCGCCACCCAGTCCATGAAGGCCACCGCGCGCGCCGGCACATGGCGCCGCGTCGGGTAGACGAAGGCCACCGGCATCGGCGCCGGCCGGTAATCCGGCAGCACCTCGACCAGCTTGCCGGCCTCGATCAGCTCGCGCAGGCCGGCGCCCGGCACCTGGATGATGCCCAGGCCGGCCAGGCAGGCGGCTTTATAGGACGCAGTGCCGTTCACGGTCAGCATGCTGCCCACCGGCGCGTAATGGGTGTGCTCGCCGTCGAACCATTCCCAGGCCGCGGCGCTGCCGCCCAGTTGAGCGTCGTAGTGAATCAAGCGGTGCCCGACGAGGTCTTCCAATCGAAGCGGCGTGCCGTGCTGCGCCAGGTAGGCCGGGCTGGCGCAGTTGACCAGCTTGTAGCTGCCCAGCGGCCGCGCGACCAGCGACGAATCAAGCAGCACGCCGGCGCGCAGCACGCAGTCATAAGCCTCGCGGATCAGGTCCACGCGGCGGTCGGCGGTGCCGAGGTCGATCGCCAGCTGCGGGTGCCTGGCCATGAACTCGCCCAGGCGCGGCAGCACCAGTTCGCTGGCCAGCGCCACCGACATGTCGACCCGCAGCCGGCCGCTCAGCACATCTTCGCCGCCGCGGAACATGCCGCGCAAAGCCTCGACTTCATCCAGCACTTCGCGGCTGCGCGCATGGAAGGCCTCGCCCTCCTGCGTCATCTGCACCCGCCGCGTGGTCCGCTGCAGCAGGCGCGTGCCCAGCTGCTGCTCGAGCTGGCGCACGGCCGCGGACACCGTCGCATTCGGCAGGCCGAGCTGGCGGGCGGCGCCGCTGAAGCTTTCGAGTTCGGCCACTTTCAGGAACACCTGGATCGTATCGAGTTCGTTCATGCAGCCATGATTCTTCGTAAATCCTGCAAAGTCAATTCGATTTTGGCGGCTTTATTGCAGCCCAGTGGAAGAATACACTGGACTCTTCTTACAAAAGGAGGCTTCCATGAACAAGCGTATTGCGATCATCACCGGCGGCAGCCGCGGCCTGGGCCGCAGCATGGCCCTGCACCTGGCGCGCGACGGCGTCGACATCATCCTGACTTACCAGCAGAACGAAGCGGCGGCGCTGGACACCGTGGCGGAAGTCAAGGCGCTGGGATGCCGTGCCGCCGCCTTCCAGCTGGACGTGGCCGACAGCGGCGCGTTTGTCGGCTTCGCCAAACAGGTCGACGCCACCCTGGCCGCATGGGGCCGCGAACGCTTCGACATCCTGGTCAATAACGCCGGCAGCGGCCTGCACGTGCCGCTGATGGAGCTGAGCGAAGCGCAGTTCGACAGCATGATCGCGATCCATTTGAAATCGGCCCTGTTCCTGACCCAGGCGCTGGCGCCGCGCCTCAATGACGGCGGACGCATCCTGAACATCTCCAGCGGCCTGACCCGCTTCACGCTGGCCGGCGCCGGCGCCTATGCCGCGGCCAAGGGCGGTGTCGAGGTGCTGACCCGCTACCTGGCGCGCGAACTGGCGGACCGCCGGATCTCGGTGAACACGCTGGCGCCGGGCGCCATCGCCACCGATTTCGGCGGCGGCCGCGTGCGCGACGATGCCGCCATCAACGCCTGGGTCGTATCGCAGACGGCGCTGGGACGCGCCGGCCTGGCGGACGATATCGGCGGCGCGGCCGCCAGCCTGCTGGCCGAGGGCAGCGCGTGGATCACCGGGCAGCGTATCGAAGCCTCGGGTGGAATGGGCTTATAATTTACTGAACAGTTCACGAACGAGGCGGGCATGGAAAAGGGGATCACGCGGCGGCGTTTCGGCTTGACGATGGCGGGCTGCATGGCGGTAGCCGCAAGCGCCATGCTGGCTTCCTGCGCAAGCCTCAGCGGCCCGCGCCGCGTCGAGATCCCGCAATCCAGGCTGCAGGCGGGCCTGGAGCGCCGCTTCCCGCTTCGGAATCGCCTGCTCGAACTGTTCGACGTCCAGCTCACCCGCCCGCAGCTGGCGATCCTGCCCGACAGCGACCGCGTGGCGCTGACGATGGACGTGTCGGTGTCGCCGCCCTTCCTGCGCCAGTCCTGGGCCGGCGTCATGACCCTGTCCGGCCACCTGTACGTGGATGCCGCGCGCAGCGGCGTGTTCATGGCCGACGCCCACGTCGACCGCTTCGATATCCAGGGCATGGAGGGCGCCCGCGCCAGGGACCTCGGACGCGCGGCGGATGTCCTCATGAACCAGCTGGTGCGCGACGTCGCGATCTACAGCTTCCGCACCGAAGACCTGCGCTATGCGGGCGCGCAGTTCGTGCCGACCCGCCTCGATACCATCCCCGGCGCGCTGGTCGTGACCGTCGAACCCCAGCGCTGACGCCTGCGCGCCACGCGCACGATTGAACGGCCCCAAGCAGCTGTTGTTAATACTGCTATTATTTCTCGCAGCTGGAAGTCCGGCATCGTTCGCTTCGATGCATCGTGGAGTGCCGTCACTGTTGCGCCACCAAGACTGTCGCAGGCTCGCCATTGCGGAGGTAACGCAATCGGCGCAAACTTGCGTCGACTTCGGTGCGCATCAGCATGCAATGGACAAGCCGCGCTTGCGCTTTCTCATGCACATGGTGTTCCACTAAAGTAATCTTTGCGTTACTGAAGCGCAGCCGGTAAGGGGGTGATCTTGGAAACGATACAGGAAAGTTTTCCGGAGAAGGGGCTGGCCGTCGAGCCGCTCGTCGCCGCGACGATCAATACCGGCGCCACGCCGGTACCAACGCGTCTCAGCCTCCCGCCGAAAGGCGCGTGTTGGTACTGCGACAAACCCTTGGACAGCGTGCGCCGGTTCTGCGGCAAATCCTGTTCCGACGCCTTCGACGAAGAAGCCGAATTCACGCGCTGAGCCAGGCCAGCGCGCCTTCGAAGTCGAAGACCTCGATCGCTGCCGCGATCCTGCGGTAGCGTTCTTCTCCCAATTCCCTCGTCAAGCTCGGCGCGGCGTCCTGCACCAGGTCGACCGCGTCGCCGTTGCCGTCCTCGAGCAGGGCGCGCAACTGCGCCGTGGCCGCGCCGCGGCCGTCGATCTGCTGCACGGGCGCCGCCGCCGGCGCGATGCCTTCGTCCGCATCCAGTTCGAGCAGCACCCGTTCGAGCGCATGCTCCAGCCGCGCCAGGCGCGGCGCCAGATGGCCGTCGCCGCGGCGCAGCGCCTGTTCCAGCGCCTGCGCCGCCTCGCGTAGCGGCACCGCCTCGATCATCCCGGCCGCGCCCTTGAGCGTATGCGCCTGGCGCTGCGCCACCTCGATGTCGCCGGCGGCCAGGGTCTCGCGGATGCGCACGGCCGCGTGCCGGTAGTCCTTGCGGAAGCGCGCCAGCACGCGCGCGAACAGGGCGGCGTCGCCCATCAGGCGGGCGATGCCGTCCGCGCGGTTGATGGCGGGCAGAGAGGGAGCGGAAGCCGCTTGCTGGCCGGCGGACTCGCTCATCTGGTCGTGAACGACCAGGTCTTGCTGACTGCCGCGCCTCCCACGGTACCGTTGAAGCTCACGTCGTAGGTGGTGTTGGCCGCCAGCGGGGCCAGCGGAACGATCGCCGCCACCGAGGCCATGGTCGTGTTGGGATCCTGGCCCTTCACCAGCAGGCGCGTCGCCAGGCTGTTGGCGGCGCCGCGCACGCGCACCGTGAAGCTCGTCACGGCGACCGGCTCGGTCAGGTTCGCGTGCACGCTGATCGGGTAGCCGACCTCGTTGGTGTCCGGGACCGGATCCGGCTCCTCGAAATCGCTGAAGAAGTTGCGCTGCACCCCGGTCTGGCCGTTGAAGGGCCAGGACACGATGGCGTGGCTGGGCAGGCCCGGACTGTAGCCGCGGGTGGCGCCCAGGTTCGTGGTGAAGTAGATGTAGCTGGCGGCGGCGGTGGCCGAGCCGGTGCCCATGTCCTTGAACAGCGGCTCGAACATCACGAAGCGGTGGTAGATCGCCGTGACCAGTTCCTCGGCCATGTAGAAGCCGGTGTTGTTGGTGGTGGCGGCGATGATCTCGCCCGAAGCGTAGTTCGGCACCAGCGTGTAGCCGGCGGCCTGCACGCGGGCTTCCACCGTGGCGCCGGTGTAGCCGGCCCGGTTGGATTGCTCGTCGTGGGTGACCAGGTTGTTCAGGCGCTGGTAGTCCGAGTGGGCCTGCGACGAACGGTCGAGCTGGCTGTTGCGCGCCAGCGCGCCGACGCCGGCCTGGCTGCGGCGGTAGTTGATCCAGTTGAAACCGTCGGTGGCGACGTTATTGGTCAGGACCGGCGCCGAGGCGTCCAGCCCCGAGAATCCGGTGGACCCGCCCGTGGAGCCGGTGGCGCCATTCGCGCCATTCGCGCTGCCGCTGTCCGAGCCGCCGCCGCAGGCTGCCAGCGCCAGGGCGGCGATGAAGGCGGCGATCAGGCTCTTCGCAGGTTGCGTTTTGCTCATCATGTAATACTCCCAACTTCCGTCAATACCGGGGTCAAAGAGCTCCCATTCTAGGCTAATTCCGCGATCCATGCGCAGCCCTAAGTCCATGTAAAATAAGCCATTCTTTCCTTTTGTCGAGTCGTCAATTTGAAGCCTAGCCGCCAGCAGCGCCTCGCGCGCGCCAAGTTCGCCCTGCCCAGTTTCGTGACCCTGCTGTCGATCGCCTGCGGCTTCGGCAGCATCGTCATTTCGGTCGACAACGCCCCGGTGGGTAATCCGGACGACTACCGCCTGGCAGCCATCCTGCTGGTGCTGGCCGGCGTCTTCGACGCGCTCGACGGCTTTGTCGCGCGCGCCACCAACACCCAGTCGGACTTCGGCGTGCAGCTCGATTCGATCGCCGACGTGATGAACTTCGGCTGCGCCCCCGGCCTGCTGCTGTACTGCTACGGCTTCGCGCAGATGGGCGCCGACCATCCGACCCTGGTGCGCATGGGCGGCCTGGCCTGCTTCGTGTTCGTGGCCTGCGGCGCCCTGCGCCTGGCGCGCTTCAATGTGATGGTGGGCCGGACCGACCCGCGCTACTTCGTCGGCATGCCCATCACCGCCGGCGCGGCCTGCGTGGCCGCGGTGGTGGTGGCCTGGCCCGACCCGGTGGCCGCCACCGAGATGGGCCGTGCTTTCCTGGTGATGCTGCTGATGGTGGCGGTGGGCGCGCTGATGGTCTCGACGATCCGCTTCCCCAGCTCGAAGCAGCCGAAATCGAAAGCGGTGTTCGTGGCGCTGGGCGTGTGCGTGCTGCTGCTGGTGCTGCTGCGCACGCGCTTTTTCGCGCTGTTCTTCGTGCTGTATATCAGCGCGACGCTGCTGCTGAATTTGGCGTGGCAGGGCGGGTGGCGCGGCGTGGAGCCGCCGAAGGTTTATGAGGATTGATGTTTGCGCATGCGTGGGCACGGGGCGCCCACCCTACCGAGGAATGTAGGGTGGGCTCCCCGAGCCCACGCGCGCCGTTCAGGCAAACTTGTCCAACAGCGCCGCCAGATGAGCGGCGCTTTCTTTTGCTGCATCCAGATCCGCCGCATTCCCGGTCTGGTTGACGATACTGGCCGTCAGCAGCTGCACGAAAGACCGGTCGAGCGCCTTTCTCGCCGCCGCCATCTGCTGGGCGACGGCATCGCAGTCGGCCGGCGCGTCGGCCAGCGCCACCAGCTTCTGGATGCCGCGCAGCTGGCCCTCCACCCGCGCCAGGCGGTTCAGCAAATCCTTCTTCTGCTGTCCGCTGAGGGCGCGGCCCTCGACGATAGCGACCGTCATGCGACTTCGTGGCCGCGCGCCGCGCGCAGGATCGCGAACCAGTCGGTGCGCGACAGCTTGAAGGTCGTGCCGGCCACCGCCACCGCGATGGCCTCGATGCGGCCGCTGCCGGTCAGCGGGACCGGGTTCGAGGGCAGCTGCATGATCCAGG
The DNA here is from genome assembly GCF_042656905.1 of Massilia aerilata. Lineage (NCBI taxonomy): Bacteria > Pseudomonadati > Pseudomonadota > Betaproteobacteria > Burkholderiales > Oxalobacteraceae > Massilia > Massilia aerilata. Next base: position 9,681 of record NZ_JBHSMZ010000026.1, on the reverse strand, counting down.
CGAAGATCACGCTGGCGAAAGGCTGGTGCAGGCGGTCGGCGATCTCCTTGACCACCAGGCGCAGGTTCTCGGCATTGGCCTCGTTCGAGGTGAACAGGTGGCCGCCGGCCAGCGGCGACCAGATCATCGGCGCCACTTTCAGATCCTGCAGGCCGTCGAAGGTCTCGTCGAACATCGGCGCCACGTGCAGCGGCGAGAATTCGACCTGGTTGGTGGCCAGCTCGACGCGGCGGTTCAGCGCCTCGAACTGGTGGCGGCTGAAGTTCGACACGCCCACGTGCAGCACCTTGCCGGCCTGTTTCAGGCGCGTGAAGGCCTCGGCGATCTCGTCGAAGTCCATCAGCGGATCGGGGCGGTGGATCAGCAGCAGGTCGAGGCGGTCGGTATGCAGCTGGCGCAGCGATTCCTCCGCGGATGCGACGATGTGCGCGGCGGTGGTGTCGTAGTGCTGGATCGCGTGTTCGGGGCGTTTATTCGACAGCAGCTTGATGCCGCACTTGCTGATCAACTGGATCCGGTCGCGCAGCGCAGGCTGGGCGCGCAGGGCTTCGCCGAACTGGCCTTCGACGCCGTAGTTGCCGTAGATGTCGGCATGGTCGAAGGAGCTCACGCCCATCGCGATGCACTGCTCGATCAGGGCGATGCGCTGCCCGACCGTCATGTTCCACTCGACCATGCGCCACATGCCGGCGACGATGCGGGACAGTTCGAGTCCGTTCGCGCGGGTGGCGATGCGGGGGCAGTGCAGGTCGCGGGGGAGGGCGTGGGTCATGGTGATATTCCTTTGATCGGTTCGCCAGATTATAGCTGTCCCGTAAACGACGTAGGGTGGGCACCCTGTGCCCACGCGGAGCGGCCAACATGATGCCAGCTTCACGCGTGGGCACGGGGTGCCCACCCTACAGTAATTCCGGCGCCGCCGGAATTACTTCATCCACAAACGCATCGAATCCCAGGCACGCCCGATGATCGACGCTTCCGACACCTCTTCCAGCGACACCACCGGCAGCGCCAGCAGCGGCTTCCCGTCGACCATCATCTTCAGGGTGCCGACGCGGCCGTTCAGGGCCAGCGGGGCGACCAGCGGGTCCTTGCGTTCGAGGACCGGCTTCATCTTCTGCGCCACGCCCTTCGGCACGGTCACCAGCACGTCGTTGGGGAAGCCGATCTTCACGGTCGACTTCGAGCCCTTCCACACTTCCGGGGTGGCGATCGCCTGCCCCTTCGCGTACAGCTTGACGGTGTCGAAGTTCTGGAAGCCCCAGTTCAGCAGCTTCTGGCTTTCGGCGGTACGGGCCCCGTCCGAATTCGCGCCGGACAGCACCGAGACCAGGCGGCGCTCGCCGGACGTGCCGTTCGGGCGGTGGGCCGAGGCGATCATCGAATAGCCCGAGGCTTCGGTGTGGCCGGTCTTCATGCCGTCGACGGTCGGATCGAGCCACAGCAGGCGGTTGCGGTTCTGCTGCTTGATCTTGTTATAGGTGAATTCCTTGACCGAGTCGATCTTGTAGAACTCGGGGAAGTCCTTGATCACGTGCGAGGCCAGGATCGACAGGTCGCGCGCGGTCGAGTAGTTGTCCGGGCTGGGCAGGCCGTGCGGATTGGCGAACTTGGTGTTCTTCATGCCCATGCGCTGGGCCTGTTCGTTCATCAGGTGGGCGAAGGTGCCTTCGTCGCCGGCCACGGCTTCGGCCAGCGCCACCGCGGCGTCGTTACCCGACTGGACCATCAGGCCGTACAGCAGGTCGTTGATCGAAACCGGGGTGGCCGGGTCGATGAACATCTTCGAGCTGCTGCCGTCGACCTTCCAGGCGCGCACCGACACGTTGACCTTCTGGTCCAGCGAGATCTTCTTGTCGCGGAGGGCGCCGAAGACCACGTAGGCGGTCATGACCTTGGTGAGCGAAGCCGGCTCGATGCGGGTGTCCGCATCCTGCGAGGCGATGATCTGGCCGCTGGTCACATCCAGCAGGGTCCAGGAACGGGCGGCGATTTGCGGGGGCGGCACTTGTTGCGCATGGGCGGCCGACATCAGGAGTGCACTGGCGGCCAGCGCGGCGATTAGCTTTTTCATGGGAGGCAAGAGGAAATCAGAGGGACGATGACGCAAAGGCAATGCCCGTGAGCATTGCCTAAAACAAAGACGGACCATTATAGGCCAGTGACCGCTTCAAATGTCACGCCGCCACATTTGCGCGACAAGATTTTTAATGTGAACCAGCCTGCGGTGGAAGAAATGGTCGGCGCCCGGGATCACCGTCACCGGGATGTCGAGCGGGCGCGCCCAGTCGAACACCTGCTGCAATGTGATCGTATCGTCAAGCTCGCCGTGGATCAGGATGGTGTCCGCGGGGACCGCCGGCATCGGCCATTTGCCGGCCGCCGTCCCCACCAGCACCAGCCGCTCGGCCGGGTGGCCCTGGGCTTCCAGGCGCTGCTGCAGCTGGGCCTGGACGAAGGTGCCGAAGGAGAAGCCGGTCAGCGCGACCGGCAGGCCGGGATACTGTTCGACCATATGCGCATACATGACCTGCATGTCGTCGACCTCGCCGCGGCCATCGTCATACGCGCCCTCGGATTCGCCGACGCCGCGGAAGTTGAAGCGGGCTGTCACGTAGCCCAGGCCGACGAAGGCGCGCGCCAGCGTCTGCGCGACCTTGTTCTCCATGGTGCCGCCATACAGCGGGTGCGGGTGGGCGACCAGGGCGATGCCGCGCGGCGGACCTTCCGGCTCGTCCAGCATGCACTCCATCTTGCCGGCGTGGCCGGTCAGGTAAAACTTTTGTGAATGCTTGTTCATTGCGTACTAAAGAAGATCAGATTTTCAAACGCTCGACCACTTCGCCCTTGAGCAGGTGGCGGTCGATGATCTCGTCGATGTCCGAGGTGTCCACGTAGGTGTACCAGGTGCCCTGCGGGTAGACCACGACCACCGGGCCCTCCTCGCAGCGGTCCAGGCAGCCGGACTGGTTGATGCGCACCTTGCCCTGGCCGTTCAGGCCGAGTTCCTTGATGCGCTTCTTGGCGTGCTTCTGGGCGGTCTCGGCGCCGTGCTTGCCGCAGCTCGGGCGGCAGCCTTCGCCTTCGCGCACGTTCATGCAGAAGAACACGTGGTGTTCGTAAAAAGGTTTTTCGTCGCTCATGTCGGTCTCGATAGTGTGTGCACCTGCCCGCTATGATACGCCCTTATCACTGGCGGTTCAGGCGGTGCGAGGGCAGCAGCAGGAACCAGAGGGCAAAGAAGGGCCAGGCCATGCCCATGAACTGGGCGGCGCCATTGAAGTTCAGGAATTTACCCTGCTGCCAGGCCTGCAGGGTGGCGACGAAATACGGATTCGCCGGGATCGTGTTCACGACAATCAGGGCCAGCACCAGCGTCACCACCGCCAGGCGGCGCTGCGCGACCTGGGGCGCGAAGGCCAGGCCGGCCAGCATGATCAGGCCGATCAGGAAGCCGCCCTGGGCGCCGGGCGTGACCCAGGTGAGGGCGTTATCCGGCGAGAAGAACAGCGAGCTTGCCAGGATCTTCACCAGCACGCCCGCGAACACCAGGGCCAGCATCAGCCCCAGGCGCGGCGCGGTGCGGCGGGCCAGGCACAGCAGGGTCAGGGCGGCGCCGGTCATGCCGCAGGCCGTGATCACGATCTCGGACAGCCAGTACTGCTCGACCGTCATGCCGGCGCTGCCGCGGATCAGGGCGACCAGGTCGATGTCGGTGTCGAGCCATTCGGACAGCCATTCCGACAGCAGCGGCAGGATCTGGCCATTGCCGAACAGGTAACCCTGCGGATAGACCTGGGCCAGCGGCCACAGCGCCACCAGCACCAGGCCCTGGCTCGCATGCGCGGCAAACCAGCGCTGGCGCAGGCGCTGCAGGCGGCTCTGGTTCAGCAGCAGCGGCGCAAACAGGAGCCCGAGCACCGCGCCGGCCAGGCAGCCGCCGGCATTCGTCACCAGGTCGAGATTCGAGGGCACGCGCGTCGGCAGGAAGTTCTGCACCACTTCCATGGTGCCCGACACCAGCACGCCGCACACGGCCGCCACCAGTACCGCCCACATGCCGCGCACCAGCGGGTGCAGGGCCAGCACGAACAGCACGCCGAGCGGCATGTAGCCGACGATGTTGACCATCACGTCGAAGCCGGTCCAGTAGCGCTGCGGCTGCAGGTTCAGGAAGGCGAAGGGCGACAGCCCGCTGCTGCGCCAGCCCGAGAACGGGAACCAGCTCGCATACACGATCAGCAGCAGGTAGGCCAGCAGGGCGGCGCGCGCCACCGGGGATGCGCGCGGCCTCGCCTCGTCTTCCGTCAGGGTCATCGGCGACTGATGTTCAGGGTGCCCAGCCAGGCCACGATGTCGGCGGCGATGGCGTCGGTGCTCGCCGCCAGCGCACGCGCGCCGCCCGCCGCGTCGGCGCTGCCGGCCGCGGTGGTCCGGGCAAAGCTGCGCTGGTCGACCAGCGTATGGCCCTGGAACACCGAGGCGCGCAGCGCGACCTGGCCTTCGCTCTGCGCCACGCCGGTGAAGTTGTGGACGAATTCGTCGACGTCGACGCGCAGGATCGGGATGCCGTTCGAGGCATCGGTTTCCGACAGTACCTTGGCGCCGGACTGGGAGATCCGGGTTTTGAGGCGCTGCGTCATCATCTGCAGCGGGTTCGCGGTCCAGCGGCTGTTGGCATAGGTGCGCGCCTGCAGGGCGTCGGCATAGCTCAGGCGGTAGAACATGCGCTCGCTGTCGAGGGCGCTGGAGCCGGTGAGGTCGGTGACGACGATCGCGCCGACCGGCGCCGCTTGCGCGCTCTGCACGGCTGCCTGTACGGGCATGGCCGGACCGAAGTCGAACTGGGTGGTGGGTTCGCCCTTTTGCGAGGCGCAGCCGGTGAGCAGCAGGGCGCCTGCGGCAAGGACGGCGATGAGGCGGTGCCTAGGTAGGTTTGCACTGAGCAGGGTCACGGTTTCCTCATTCATTTGGTCGGAGGTACGAAGCCGGGCTCGCCGGGGCCGGGTTGGGCCTTGGCCGCGCCGAACAGGATGCTCTGCGGGCGGTCGCCGATATTGGTCACGGTGCGGCGCACGGCGCGCAGCGAGATGCGGGCCTCGTCGGTCATGTCGGTCAGGTGCGGCAGGGTGCGCATCTCGAGGTCGGAGGTCACGCCTTCGAGCGAAGCGATGGCGCCGGCGGCGCGGTCGATCGGCCCGCCCGGCGCCTGCAGGCTGGTGGCCAGGCGGTCGTAATTACGCACCGCGCCGGTGGCGCTGGTGGACAGCTCGTTCACCGAGGTCATGGTGCGATCCAGCTTGGCGGTCAGCTCCGGCATGCGCGCCAGGGTGGGCTGCAGCTGTTTCGGGATCTCGCCATAGGCCTGGGCCGCCTTGCTGATGTTGTCGACCGCGCTCGTGATCTTCTCGGCGTTTTCCTCGCTGACGATCTTGTTGAGGCTATTCGTGATCTGCTCGGTCTTCTCGAGGATGGACAGGCCGCGCTTTTCCAGCTGGTCCAGCAGGCCGGGGCGCAGCGGGATGCGCGCCACGTGGCCCTTGTCGCTGGCCAGCAGCGGCGAGCCGGTGCGGTCGTCGTCGAGCTGGATGAAGGCGATGCCGGTCACGCCCTGGTAGCCGAGCGAGGCGAAGGTGGTGGTGGTGACCGGGGCGCCTTCCGCGATCGACAGCCTGATCAGGATCTGGCCCGTCACGCGCGGGTCGAACACGATGTCGTCGATGCGCCCGACCTCCAGGCCGCGGTAGCGCACCGCGGCTTGCGGGTTCAGGCCGGGGATGGTCTGGGTGGTGACGATCTCGTACGGACGCATCTTGGTGCTGTCGCGATTGAGCCAGAGGCCGATCAGGACGGCCGCCACCAGCAGCGCGACCGTGAAAAAGCCCGTCATCAGGGCATACGATCTGTTTTCCATGTCAGTCTTCCGATTCCTTTCCTGCGTAGCGTTCTTCCAGCACTTCCAGCGCGCGCTGGCCGCGCGGGCCGAGGAAAAATTGTTTGATGAATGGGTGCTCCACGCGCAGCACGTCGCACGCGGGGCCGACCGCCAGCACGTGCTTCTCGGCCAGCACCGCGATGCGCGAGGACAGCGCGAACAGCGTGTCCAGGTCGTGCGTGACCATCACCACGGTCAGGTGCAGCTCGTTGTGCAGGGTCTGGATCAACTCGACGAAAGTATCCGACAGGTCGGGGTCCAGGCCGGCGGTGGGCTCATCCAGGAACAATAGCTGGGGTTCGAGCGCAAGGGCGCGCGCCAGCGCGGCGCGCTTGACCATCCCGCCCGACAGGTCGGACGGCATCTTGTTGGCGTCGCCCGGGCCCAGGCCCACCATGTTCATCTTCAGCAGCACGGCGTCGCGGATCACATCCTCGGGCAGGGCGCGCAGCTCGCGCAGCGGCAGGGCGATGTTGTCGAACACCGTCAGCGCCGAGTACAGGGCGCCCTGCTGGAACAGCATGCCCCAGTGGTTGCGCATGCGCTGCAGCTGTTCCGGGCTGGCGTTGCTGACGTCTTCGCCGAACACCGTCACCGAGCCGCTCGACGGATGCTCAAGGCCCAGCATCTGGCGCAGCAGCACGGTCTTGCCGGTGCCGGAACCGCCGACGATGGACAGGATCTCGCCGGCGTAGATGTCGAGGTTCAGGTCCTGGTGCACCACGGTGCGGCCGAAGCGGGTCCACAGGTTGCGGATCTGGACCACCGGCGGCCCGACTTTTTCGTCCGGTTTCAGGTTCATCATCAGTTGAACCCCACGCTGGAAAAGACGATCGCGAACACGGCGTTGGCCATGATGACGACGGTGATCGCGGTGACCACCGAGGTCGTCGTCAGGCGGCCCAGGCTTTCCGTGTTGGGCTTGATGCGCAGGCCGAAATGGCAGGCCGTCAAGGCGATCAGCATGCCGAACACGATGCCCTTGCCCAGGCCGATCATGTAGTTCACGATCGGCACCGCCGACGGCAGCTTCTGGATGAAGTAGCGCAGCGACAGGTGCAGCTCGACCTTGGCCGCGATCATCCCGCCCAGCAGGGCCATGGCGTCGGTCCAGATCACCAGCAAGGGCATCGCGATCGCCAGCGCCAGCACCTTCGGCATGATCAGGCGGAAGCCGTGCGAAATGCCCATCACGAGCATCGCATCGAGTTCCTCGGTCACCCGCATCACTCCCAGCTGCGCGGTAATCGAGGAGCCGGAGCGGCCCGCCACCAGGATCGCCGCCAGCAGCGGCCCCAGTTCGCGGATGACGGCCATGCCGAGGATGTTGACCAGGTAGATGTCGCCGCCGAACATGCGCAGCTGCTGCGCCGACAGGTAGGACAGCACGATCCCGATCAGGAAGCCGACCAGGGCGGTGATGCCCAGCGCCTGGAAGCCGGAGTGATAGATGTTGGCGGAGATCTCGCGCCACGGACCCGCCATCGGATGGCGGATGAAGCGGCCGACGTCCTGGACCACCTGGCCGATCAGGATCACGACCGCCTTCATGTGCTCGAAGAAGGACAGCACGCCCAAACCGAGCCGGATGATCCAGTTGAAGGGACTGGTGCGCACGCGCGGCAGCTCGATGTCGCTGGCCTGTTCGAGGCGCGCGAACAGTTCTTCCTGCTTCAGATCGAGGGTCAGCTGGCCGGGACGCTTCTTGCCCCAGGCGCTCCAGAACATCTGGGCGCCGATGTGGTCGAGGCTCTCGACTGCCGACAGGTCCCAGGCCAAGGAGGATTTGTCGGCCAGTCCGGTCAGGGTCTTGTTGATGCTCTTGATCGCACCGCGCTTTGCCAGCGCATGAACCTGCCATACGCCGCGCGCCACCACCGACTCGCCGGCGTTGGGATGTTCGATAGTTAATGTTGGCGCATTTTCAATCCGCATTACGGCAGTGTAAAAGAGATTTGCAGCGGCTGCCACACGCGCGGCAGTGGCGTGCCGCGGCGCGCACTATTACGCGGCCAGATGGCGGACCTGGCGCTCGGGGGCTGCGGCGCCTGGCTTCTGCTTGTCGGTCGATTTGTCGACCTTGCCTGCATAGTCGCTGGCCAGCAGGGCCTTCGCCGCGTCCTCGCCCATGCCCTGCAGCTGCAGCCACTCCTGCACCAGTTTCGCCAGGCGATCGAGGGCGATGCGGTGGGTGGCGTCAAGGCGGGTGTACATCCAGTCGGAGAAGGCCATGAAGTTCGCGAAGGGCGCGTCGCCCAGCAGCGTATTGACGGTGTGGGCGAAGCGGCCCGAGTTGGCGACCAGGTCCCAGTAGCGGGCAAAGCGCACCAGGCGCTGCATGGTGGCGAAGTCGATGCGGTCGGTGGCCAGTACGGTATAAGGCGGATAGGGATCGAACACCATCCCGAAAGGCTCGGTGTGGCGGATGATCGGGGTGCCGCGCAGGCGTTTCAGGATGCCGAACTGGATCTCGTGCGGGCCCAGCTCCACCAGCTTATCGAAGCCGCGCGCGAAGCTGGCCACGTCTTCGCCCGGCAGGCCGGCGATCAGATCGACGTGCAGGTGGGCGTGCGAGTATTCGTGCAGCCAGCGGATGTTGTCCGCGGCCTTGACATTGTCCTGGCGCCGGCTGACCAGGGACTGCACCTCCGGGTTGAAGCTCTGGATGCCGATCTCGAACTGCAGCGCGCCCGGCGGGAACTGGGCGATGGTCGCCTTCAGCCCTTCCGGCAGGTGGTCGGGGACCAGCTCGAAGTGGGCATACACAGGGTCGTCCGGATGCGCCGCCAGCTTATCGAGGAAGAACTGCATGATGCGCTGGCTGGTCTTGACGTTCAGGTTGAAGGTGCGGTCGACAAACTTGAACAGGCGGGCGCCGCGCTGGTACAAGCCTTCCATCTCGGCCAGGAAGGTGTCGAGGTCGAAGGGCCAGGCGGTCTTGTCCAGCGAGGACAGGCAGAACTCGCACTTGAAGGGGCAGCCGCGCGAGGCTTCCACATACAGTGTGCGGTGGGCGATGTCCTCGTTACTATATAGAGAGTAGGGCAGGGCGATGTCGGCCATGGGCGGCTGGACGCCGGCATGCACTTTCATGAGCGGCTTGGGACCGTGCAGGATCTCGCCGCACAGTTTGGGGAAGCTGACGTCGCCCCAGCCGGTGACGGTGTAGTCGGCCAGGCGGACGATCTCCTGCTTGTCGGTCTCGTACGAGACTTCGGGACCGCCCAGCACCACCGTCACCTCGGGCGCGACGCGCTTGAGCATGGCGACGACTTTGGCCGTCTCTTCGACGTTCCATATATAGACACCAAAACCGACGATGCGAGGCTGCCTTGCCAGCAGGCGCTCCACGACCTCGGTCGTCTTCGCACCGATGACGAATTCCATCAGCGCCGTTTGCGCCTGCAACTCGCCCATATTGGCCAGCAGGTAGCGCAGGCCCAGCGAAGCGTGGGCATAGCGGGCGTTGAGGGTGGAGAGCAGGATGGTCATGGCGGTGCGGATCGGCTGGACGGCAAAGGGTGCATTGTACGCGTTGGGCTTCATTTGCGCGTGCAGGCCTTGCGGGCTGCCGGTGGCTTTGATATGATTCGCTCCCTCGTTGAAAACGATTGCCGATTCAAGCAGTTAGGGCAGTTTCATCGAGCTGTGTCTGAACGATACGACACAAAAAAGGATTTGACGAGTTAAGCGAAACACTGCATAATCTCACTTCTCTGCTGCTGACGAACACAACGATTCGCAGA
>NZ_JBHSMZ010000025.1:0-5140 GCF_042656905.1 Massilia aerilata | reverse complement strand
GTTATCGTCAGGCTAATTATTATGCAGAGCCCGTCCAGTTAATTCTGGGCGGGCTTTTTGCTTTTCAGCGTGCCTTCTTCAGATACGTCCGCAGTCCGTGCGTCAGTACCAGCGGGAACACGCTCGCGTGATCCTCGTCCGCAAACACTTCCAGTCGCGTCGCCAGTCCTGGATAACGGTGCGACTTCAATGCCGCATCGAATTCGCGCAGGTCGGCGACCATATCGGCATCCTCTTCGCTACGTGAGCGTTTTTTCCCGGCCGCCAGCGTTTCCAGTCCGCCGATACCGAAGAACACCGATGCCGTCATGTCCTTGTGCGCCTGCGCATATGCTTTTTCACGGTCGAACATCACACCGCGGTCGAACCACAGCGAAGGACTACCGAGGATGTAATGTTCGAAGCTCGCCGGCCGCGTCAGCAGTATCTGCAAACCCAGCAGGCTGCCATAGGAGTGCCCGACGAAGATCTTGCGCCGCATGTCGGCGCGGTAGTGCGACCCGATCAGCGGCACCACCTCGTCGGCGATGAAAGCGCCATATGTCTGCGCCTCGCCGAAAGCCACCGCGCGGCCCGGCGTGTCGGACGCATAGCTCTGCGTGCGCGGTATCGACGGCGTATAGTCGCGGCGCCGGCTGTACACGGCGCTATCGCCCTTCGCATAGGACAGGCCGACGACGATCGCTTCCTCCAGGCCCGCATGCTTGGACAGGCGCTGGGCGATGCTGCGCGCTACCGGGAATCCGTAAGCGGCGTCGGTGACGAACAGCACTGGATAGCGCCGCGCCGACGACCGGTAGGATTCCGGCAGGGCGACAAAGACCTGGTAGTCGCGGTTCAAGGCTTGCGAGTGGACGTCGCGCACTTCGGTGTCGTCGAGCAGGTAGGCCGACGGCGCGGTATCGGATTCGGCCGCCATGGTCTTCGCCAGGTAAGCCCGCGCTTTCGCCGCATATTTGCGGCAGCCGTCGCGGTCGACGAAGGCCGCATTCCCTAGTGTCGCCTGCCGGGCCTTCTTCTCCCACAAGTCGCTCAGTTCCGGATGCGCGCTCACCAGCACGTCGCAGTCCAGCGTCTCGACGGTGGCGATCGAACGCTCGACGTCCGCGCGCGCGTTCGGATACAGCGGATTCCTGCTGAAGCTGCGGCCGTCGGCGGCAAGCGCGTTCACGCTGTCGCCATACACGATGTTCATGGTCTTGCCGCCCTCGCTGGCCCGCCAGGTCCAAGTCGTGGCGCCCGGCGTATGGCCTGGGGTGAAGCGGGCCGTGACGGCCAGCGGTCCCAGTTTCACCACCTCGCCGTCGCGCACCGCGCGCGTCTTCGCGATCGGCGTCATTGCCTGCAGGCCGGGATACTGCGCGTCGCGCTCGTCCGGCTGCCCGCTGCGCAGCACCGCTGCCGATGCCGGGCTGGCGAGCACGGTCGCGCCGCTCATCTTCTGCAAGGCTGCGATGCCGCCGGCGTGGTCGAAGTGCTCGTGGCCGTTCAGGATGTAGCGGATGTCCTCGACCTTGAAGCCCAGTTTGCGGACATGCTCGGCGATCTGGTTCGATGCGCCGGGCGGTCCGCCGTCGATGAGGATATGGCCGGCCGGCGAGGTGATCAGCACGGCGCTGATGCCGCCGGTGCCGACATAATAGGTGTTGCCGTACAGGGGGAAGGGATCCTGCGGCGCGTTCCAGTCGGCGGCGCCGGCATCGATGGTGCAGGCGCCCAGGGCGAGGCTCAAGGCAAGGCAGATGGTTGTTTTCATGGGTGAAGAATCAGAGTTGAGAAAAGAGCAGAACGATTCTGCAACTGCCTCGGCATGCCGGCAGCAAGCCGGTGACGAAACTCCGCATCGGCGTGATGAAGCCGATGGCCAAGGCGGTCCGGCATAAGAGCCCCGCTGCTATACTTTTCCGATGACGCCAGCCTCTTCGACCAACACGCCTCCCGCGCCCAGGACCATTGCCACCGTCGTGCTGGTATGGGCGGCGATCAGCGCCCTCGGCGCCCTGCAGACCTACAGCGACAACCTGCGCATCGGCGTCGACAGCCACTATCCCGCCTTGCTGGTCACCTGGTTCATCGAATACGCCGTGCCGCTGATCGTCCTGAGCGCGGGCCTGAGCCTGGTCCTGGCGCGCTGGCCGGCCCTGATCGCGCGGCCGCGTAACGTGTTCGCGCTGTTCGTCGGCCTCGTGCTGGTGTTCCAGCCTGCGCAGTGGACCTACATGGCCTGGCTGCGCGGCTATCTGCACATCGCCAGCCTCGAAGACGCGCGCCTGCTGCTGATGAAGATGCTGCTGGTCGGCTGGTTCTCGACCACCGGCACCTTCGCCGCCATCCTCGCGATTCACTACTGGCGCCAGGCCAGGGAGCGCGAGCTGGCCTGGCAGCGCAGCCAGAACGACATGCTCAACCTGCGCCTGGCCCTGGAACAGCAGCGCATGCTGGCCTTGCGCGCGCAGTTCGAGCCGCACTTCCTGTTCAACGCCCTGAATGCGATCAGCGCATTGGTGCGCGACGGCGACCGCGGCCTGGCACTCGGCGGCATCGGCCGCCTGAGCGACCTGCTGCGCTACGCGCTGTCGGCGAGCGTGCGCAATACCGTCACCGTCGCCGCCGAGCTGCAGTTCGTGCGCGACTACCTTGACCTGCAGCGCCTGCGCTATGGCGAACGCCTGCAGGTGCAGATCGACGGCGATGGGCGGCTGCTGCACGAGGTGGCATGTCCGCCGCTGCTGCTGCAGCCGCTGATCGAGAACGCGCTGCGCCATGACCTCGATTGCCGCGAGGGCCCGAGCGACATCCGTCTCGGCTTCGCCAGGGAGGGGGAGGTGCTGGCGATCCGCGTCGATAACCCCGTCAGCGCGCAAGCCTCGCCGAATCCCGGTGCGGGGCTCGGGCTGGCAAACACGCGCGAGCGCCTGAAGCTGATGCATCCGACAGCCTCGCTGTCGACCAACCAGCAGGACGGCCGCTTCGTCGCCGAAGTCCGCCTGCCGCTGGATCAGGAGTAAGGGATGAGCGTGCGCTACCTGATCGTCGACGATGAAGCACCGAGCCGCGCCAACCTGCGCCTGGCCCTGGCTGCGCATCCGGAATGGCGGCTGCTGGCGGAATGCGACAGCACGGCCGCCGCGCGCAGGGCGCTGGCGGAGCACGAGGTCGACGTGATCTTCCTCGACATCCAGATGCCGTCCGAATCGGGCCTGGTCCTCGCGCGCGAGATCAGCCGCCTGCGCGTGCCGCCATTGATCGTCTTTGCCACCGCCTACAGCGAACACGCGGTCGACGCCTTCGAGGTGCATGCGCTCGACTACCTGCTCAAGCCCCTGAGCGATGCGCGCCTGGCCCAGACCGTCGAGCGCATCGGCGCCATGCTGGGGCAGCGTCAGCGCGAAGCGTATGGCGCCGCGCTGCGCGACTACGTGGACGCCGGCCAGGCTGTCGAGCGGCCGGCGCGCATCAATGTGCGCTCGGTCGGGCGCATCGAGCAGATCCGCGTGGACGACATCCTGTGGGTCGAATCGGCCGGCAACTACGTCGAGCTGCATCTGGAGGGCCGCGCGGTCCTGCATCGCATCACCTTGAACCGCCTGGAAGCGCTGCTCGCACCGGGCGACTTCCTGCGCGTGCACCGCAGCGCGATCGTCAGGCGCAGCCAGATCGCGCGCCTGGAGACCGTCGGCGATGGCAGCTACAGGCTGACGCTGCGTTGCGGCGCCGCGGTGGCCGTCAGCGAACGCTATCTGGGCGCGCTGAAGTCTGGGATGTGACGAAAAGCTGGGGCGCCGGGACGGCCGCACTGGCTGCGCCGGCGGCGTGCTGTCTATACTGGTTCATCGTCAACCAAAACTTTCATCCATCATGCACCTGCACGCCTTTGTCCTTGCCAGTCTCTGCGTTCTGCCCTTGAGCGGCAAAGCCGCACCCGACAAAGCCGCAATCCGCGACGCCGTCGACAAGGCGATCAAGCCCATGATGGCGCAGCACGACGTGCCCGGCCTGGCGGTCGCCGTCACCGTCGACGGCCATGTCAGCTTTTTCAATTACGGCCTGGCGTCGAAAGAAAAGCAGATTCCCGTCAGCGAGACCACGCTTTTCGAACTGGGCTCGGTCAGCAAGACCTTCACCGCCACGCTGGGCTGCTACGCGAAAGGGCAGGGCAAGCTGTCCTTCGACGATCACCCGAGTAAATACATGCCACAGCTGAAGGGCAGCGCGATCGACCGCGCCAGCCTGCTGGAGCTCGGGACCTACACCGCCGGTGGCCTGCCGCTGCAATTCCCTGATGAGGCCGAGGACGATGCGAAGATGCCGGCATACTTTCGCAACTGGACCCCGGACGCGCCACCGGGTATGCAGCGCCGCTATTCGAACCCGAGCATCGGCCTGTTCGGGCACCTGGCGGCGCTCGCGCTGCAATCCAATTTTAGCGATGCGATGGAGGGCCGGCTGTTTCCTGCGCTCGGCCTGAAGCACAGCCATATCCGCGTACCGGCCGCGGCGATGTCCGACTACGCTTGGGGCTACAACAGCGCGAACAAGGCGGTGCGGGTTAATCCCGGCGTCTTCGATGCCGAGGCGTATGGCGTCAAGTCGAGCGCTGCCGACATGATCCGCTTCGTACAGGCGAACATCGACCCAGGCCAGCTAGCGGAACCGATGCGCGAGGCGGTGCAGTGCACGCATACCGGCTATTTCCAGATCGGCGGTATGGTGCAGGGACTCGGCTGGGAGCAATACCGCGCGCCGGTCAGCCTGGCGCAGCTCCAGGCCGGGAATTCCGAGAAGATGAGCCGCGGCCTGAATCCAGCCACCCACTTGCAGCCGCCGCAGGCGCCCTCGCGCGGCACGCTGTTCAACAAGACCGGCGCCACCGGCGGCTTTGGCGCCTATGTGCTCTTTGTGCCGGACGAGCGGGTCGGCATCGTCATGCTGGCGAATAAAAATTATCCGATTCCGGCGCGGATTCAGGCGGCCCACGCCATCCTCGAGCAGTTGCGCAAATAAAGCCGGCAATCTTGCCGACGGCCTGTGTGCAAAAAAAAGCGACGCGTGGCCCTTGCGCATGAGCTCGGCTGTTTGCTATAGTTCGCCTCCTGCTTCTGCAGCGCACGAAAAGTTTAATAGAATCAACGAATTAAAC